>CAZGAV010000016.1:0-46327 GCA_964523575.1 uncultured Ignavibacteriales bacterium | reverse complement strand
GGATCGCAATCGGGGATACCGTCGCCATTGGGATCGCAGGGGGCCGGGCCCTGATAGAAAATGTAATTCATCAGGTATTGCAGGTCGTCGCATTCAAATTCTTCATAATAGCAATTAAGCCTGATAGCGCCGTCGCAGTTGACATCGGCGGCATTGGGACAGGCCGGTTCGATCGGCGGCCAGTTGTAATACCAATCGACCAGGGAGACGACGTCGGAGATGTTGACCCGGCCATCGCCGTTGATGTCCCCGCAAAGATCGCAGGCGGCTGATGCCGACGCATGGGCGACGATAAATATCATCGCGGCCCCGGCCAGGATAACCAGTAATTTCTTCATACCTTCCTCCTTGAAGTTAGAAGTTAATAAATGGATTCACCTTCGGCGATCGATGGGCGACCACCGTTAATAAAATCCCATTATGATATATTTTCGAATGCGATGCCTTGATGCCGTTGATACCAATCTTATAAGCCTTACGGTTGAATCATGTCAACCAATAATTGTCCGGTCTCAGGACCGGACGCCCCGGTCCGTCAGTATGGATCGCAATTGGGGAGGCCGTCGTCGTCGGGATCGCAGGGAGCCGGGCCGCCACGAAAAATGTAATCCATCAGGTATTGCATGTCGTCGCATTCGTACTCCGGATAATAGCAATTAAACCTGATGGCGCCGTCACAGTTAACATCAGCAGCGTTGAGACAGGGGGGAATTATCGGCGGCCAGTAATAATAGTCAATCAAGCTAATGACGTCGGCGATATTAATGACGCCGTCGCCGTTGGTATCGCCGCACAGATCACAATTGGCCGCAAACGTCACATTGGCGGCGGCAAATATCAGCGCCGCGCCGATTAGCAAAAACAGCCATTTCCCCATGATTTCCTCCTTGGACGTTTAATTAAACAAAAATAGTGGTTGTAATGGCGGCATTCCAGGCGCCATCACTAAATTCAAATAAGTTCGTTGATAATCGATGCCGGTGCAGCTCCCATTGAATTATAATTCAATAAAGAAGTGATTGTCAACTGGAAATTACGGGAAAATCCGGCAATTGGCTAACGTAATAATCGTTCATTAATCCGCGAAGTATCGACGTATATATCTTAGAATGAGAGGAGACAAGTCAAATGAAGAAAAATATTGGCGTCGTTGACCGGGTCATCAGAACTATCATCGGTCTGTTTGTTCTCTCCTTGATCTTCTGGGGACCGAAATCGCTGTGGGGACTTCTGGGGATAATCCCGTTGCTGACGGTTCTGCTCGGATGGTGTCCGCCGTACGCCATGCTCGGCATCTCGACTTGCAAACGCAAAGAGCCGGCGGCGGAAAATAAGTAAATTCCCCATCGGCGATACCGGACATAAGGAAGCCCACTTAACGTTCTTAAGTGGGCTTCACTTTTTTAAACTCGATCAATGACGCGGTTACGGCCGGACACAATCGGGAATGCCGTCACCATCGGGGTCGCAGGGAGCCGGGCCGCCCTTAAAGAGGTAATTGATCAGATACTGCAGATCGTCGCATTCGTAGCCCGGGTCATAGCAGTTTATCCGAACCGCGCCGTCGCAGTTGACATCGGCCGCATCGGGGCAAGCCGGAGTGGCGCCGTTGGGATAATGGTAGTACCAGTCGACGAACGCGGCCACGTCGAGAATGTTGACCGCTCCGTCACCGGTCAGATCGCCGCACAGGCCGCAGTCGGCCGAGGCGGTGCCGGTGGTGGCGACAAAAACCAGCGCCATCCCTGCGATCAGGAACATGAGCTTCTTCATGACTTCCTCCTTGGATAAGATTATGGAAATAGTTGAAATCGGGCAACCGCTGATCGATTGCCGTTTCTTCGTCCCTCCCGCACGATAATGGGAATTTGATGCCAAATCTAATTCCACAATTATAATATGGAATAGATGGGCCGGTGTCAAATAGAAATTTGGCTTCGCCAGTAGATCGATTTCAAAATGGGCCGCCTTCAAGGCCGTCGTCGCCACCCCCTCCGGGATTCTCAAAGATGTGAGAAGACGATTTTTTGGTTGCCCGCGCTCAGTCTCCGGCGTATCTTCCTGTCAATCGGACTCTGCCTCCGGTGAATCGGCATCAAAATTCAAATCAAGGGAAAGGAGTGAACCATGAAGCGTTCCCATGCTGTGACGCTGATATTGCTGTTTCTTTTCACCTTTATTTTCGCCCTGACGCTGGCTGTCGGCGCCGCCGAAGAACCGGCGGAGCCGCAGTATATCTGTTGTACTTATACCAATGTCTGCGGCCATGTCGGTTATGGCGCTCTGTTCGGCTTCGTCTGCAGATGTATCAAACCCGGTGGGGGTCAGGGATGGGCCAATGGCTGCCTGTTCGCCTGTCCGGCCAATTGTAATATTGAATAAGGCCGCCTGTCGGCGTCCAATCGGCTTCGACTGACAAACAAGCCGAAAATCAAAAAGGGCCCGTTCGTCAAAAACGGGCCCGAATTATATAATCGGCTGATGATCGATTATTAATTCCCGCAGTCGATGGAGCCGCCGTTGAACATGTAATCAACCAGGATCTGGAGATCTACCGTGGTCGTGCCGCCGTCGTTATTGACGTCGCCGCAGGCCCAGTTGTAGGTCAGGCAGACCGGATCATAGATGTTTTCGTAATAGCAATGGACGAAGGCGGTGAGATCCGCGATATCCAGCGATCCGTCGCCGTTGATATCGCCGCAAACGCCGTTGCAATACCCAAAGGCAAATGAGGCCCCGAACAGGGTGATTAACGCTACGGACAGGACGAGATACTTCTTCATGACTCCCTCCTTGGAGTTAGAATGTGTAAAACCTGGCCCGGTAATCGACCGTCGACTACCGCACCCGGATGCCTTCAATGTAAATATCTGAAATCGAATGCCTGTTTTTCGATCTATGACAGATTATACCGGAATCATTCTCAATTGTCAATTAATATTTCAGGCTGGGTTGGCCGGCGGCGAGGATTTTGAGACCGTCCTGATCCTGATATCGCCGATGAAAACACTGCATTCTATCCGCAGTTTCCGATCGGCGGCGTCGTAATCGGCCGTTTTTTTGGAAGCCGAAATGAAAATACCGCCCTCTTTGCGGTCCAGGAGATAAACGTCGCCGAAGGCGCCCGAACAACGGGCCTCGACCGCCATACCTTCGGGAACGAGAATATCGATATCGCCGATAAAATGAGAAACTGTCAGATTATTGATACCCGGTTTCAATTGCGCCCCGGTCAGGTTCAATTCCGTATCGCCGATGAAATGGCTGAAATTGGCGCCATCGACCTCGCCTCTGAAGTCGGCATGAACGGAATCGCCCAGGAAACTGGCATCGTTGAGGGCCGAAGGCGTCCCCGGTTTCCGCGCGCCCCGATAAAGTAGGTAAACTCCGGCGGCGATAATCAGGGCCGGCCAAAAATAATCGAATATATCGATGTCGAAATTGTCCAGTATCAGCAGGGCGCCGACAATGATCAGGACCAATCCGAAAACCTGTCTGGCATGGGAATGTCTGATAATTGAACCTCCGTTTATATTGGATACGAAAATATAACCCCGAAGTTGCCTGGGGGCAAGCGCATTCCGGCTCGAACAACTTTCTCTTGACTTTAATAAGCCCCGGTATTAATTGAAGGCAATTTTGGACCCAACTCTGGAAAAGAGGTGAAATATGCGTTCTTTCGTGCAAATAACCGACCTGACCGCCGGCGAGGTCTGGGAGGTTTTCGACCTTTGCGCCAAAATGAAATCCGGCGCCATCGCCCCCAAGCCCTTTGAGGGTCGGTCAGTTGGCTGTATTTTTCACAAGCCTTCGCTCCGGACTCGAATTTCGTTCGAAGTCGGCATTCATCAACTCGGCGGCCAGTCTCTGTATATCACCGAAAAGGAAATTTCTCTGGGCGTCCGGGAATCGATCCATGACGCCGCCAAGGTACTCTCCCGCTACCTGGCCACCATCATGATCCGGACTTTCTCACATGCCGATGTCGAACAGCTTGCGCATCATGCTGACGTGCCGGTCGTTAACGGTCTGACCGACCTGACCCATCCCTGCCAGATCATGGGCGATTATTTTACCCTGCTGGAAAAACGGGGCCGCCGGGACGATTTCAAGATCGCCTATCTTGGCGACGGCAACAACATCACCAACTCCTGGCTGAACCTGGCCTCGCTGATCCCGATGCGTTTCTATATCGGTACCGCCGCCGAAACCGGCCCGGACGCCGAAATTCTCAAGCGGGCGCAGGCCGCCGGCGTCTCGGAAATTAAGTTAACCGATGACCCTAAAGAAGCCGTCGCCGAGGCCGATGTAATCTATACCGACGTATGGGCCTCTATGGGCCAGAAAGATAAGGCTGAAGAGAAGGCAAGACTACTTAAACGATATCAGGTTAACGAAACGCTCTTGAAGCTGGCATCGCCGGAATGCCTGGTTATGCATTGTCTGCCCGCCGAACGAGGCCGTGAGATAACCGACGAGGTTATGGACGGGCCCCATTCAGTCGTCTTTGACGAAGCGGAAAACAGATTGCATATACAAAAGGCGATCATGCTCTTCGCGATGACCCGCTAAAAATCGCACGGGGGCGGTCGTTGGCCGAACGAAAGGAGTTGTTCAATATGCGACTCGGCAAACTTACCGTCCTCACAGGGGTGATCATCATCTCCATCCTCGTCATCCTCGGCTGTTCCGATGACAAGAAAACCGTCACCCCGACCGTAACGTACGGATCGCTTGACGATCCCGAGTTCGTCCCGGTCAAAGTTCAGATCGATGACGCCATCACCACCGTAGTCAATGATATTCTGGCCGGCTTTGACAACCTCTACGTGTCGCCCGGCGACACCTCCACGGTGCAAAACCAGTTGACCCCGCCGGCTTTCCAGCCCGATCCCGATTCCGATCCCGACGTTCTCATCGCCATCTATGAAAACGGCTGGCATTATGTTTACGCCACCTTCACCGGCGACGTTTACTTCGCGGAAACCAAGGATTCAGTCCGCTTCCAGGTGGACGGTGTCCCGGTTCAATTCCCCGGAGCCAGCGTGGATTATATCCACTTCATCGACAACTGGAATTTCACCGCTCTGGATCAGGAAGTCTCCCATACCGATTACACCGGCCGGAGCGATTTTGAACTGGCCAACCTCAACCAGAATGTCGCCGTCGCCAACGGCACCACGACTAATTCGGTGGAAACCAATTACTTCGCTCAGGACACCACCCTGGCCAACTTGTTTACCTTTAATGTTACCCTGTCCGACGTTAATGTCGCCAAGGTCAACAGCCAATGGTTGAGCGGTTGTCCCGCTTCCGGCGTCCTGACCATGACGCTAAATGACAGTTACGAATGGTCCAATGGTTTGACTGGCGGCAGTGGCGATGTCAACTGGGAAATCGGCGTGACTTTCAATGCCGGTACCGCCACCGTCACGGCCACCAACGGCAGTGATACCTGGCGTTACGAATGCGAAGTCTGTACTATCCTGTCCAAATAAAATACCTGCCATAGAAGATCAAAACCCCGGGCGGTTCCGAACCCCCGGGGTTTCTTTATCGGTCAGTCCTCCGCCCTGCGGTGCCGGGGGGAATTTGAAAGCCTGATCAGAGCCGGACCGGCGCCGCCCGGGAAATATTTGCCGGCCTCCAGCATTTTTAGAAATTTACTGTAAAAATCATCAATCCTGCCGATACCCTGAATGATCGGCTGAAGAGCGATCTGGCCTCTTTACGAGAGTAAAAGAACGATATGGATTTAGCAACTATCGGCGGACTGATTCTGGGAGTCGGGGCGATTGCTTTCGCCTTCGTACTTGAGGGCGGAAATATGGGCGCGATTACGCAGGCTCCGCCTATGATCATCGTCATCGGCGGCACCCTCGGGGCGGCGACCATCAGCACCTCCTTCCGCACCATCAGGAATATTCCGACTTTGCTGAGGATCGCCTTCTTCGGCAAGTCGCCCGATCACCTCCGAACCATCAGTCAGATAAGCATCTTGGCCGAAAAGGCCCGCCGCGAAGGCGTTCTGGGTCTGGAATCCCACCTCAAGGATATCAGGGATCCCTTTTTCAACAAGGCCGTCCAATTGGTTATCGATGGCACCGAGGCGACCGTTTTAAGGCAGATACTCGAAACCGAGGTCAGCTATATTGCCGAACGACACCGTACCGGGATCGGCCTGTTTAAGGCCCTCGGCGGTTTTTCGCCGACTTTGGGCATTATCGGAACCGTTCTGGGGCTGATCCATACCTTGTCCAGCACCGACGACGCCTCCCGGATGGCCACGGCTATCGCCGGCGCTTTCATCGCCACCCTCTGGGGCATCGGCATGGCCAACCTGTGTTATCTGCCGATCGGCGACAAACTGCGCATGCGCCATGAAGAAGAAGCGGCCAACCTCGACCTTATTATCGAAGGCGTCACCGCCATCCAATCGGGCGACAACCCGCGGATTATCCGGACTCGGTTGATGTCGTTTATCGAGCCGAAAGTTCGACAGGATAAATAATTGCTGTTTCGCAGATCCAAAAAGGATATCCCTCAGGACAACCCCGAACGGTGGTTGTTGACCTATGCCGACCTGATTACCCTCCTGCTGGCCTTTTTTATCGTCATGTATTCCATGTCCCGGATCGATGCCAAACGCTTCGGCCGGGTGACTCAGGCCTTGCAGGGGATCCTCCACGGCGGCCCTTCGGTGCGCCAAATCCCCGACCTGGAAACCATCAATACCGGTCATGGTTTATTAAAGGTAGGCGATCTGCAAATGCTCCAGACCGAAGTCCACGATGATATCGAGAAACTGGGCCGCAAAGGGGATATCGTAACCGAAATCAACGAACGAGGGTTAATCATCCATATTATGGAATCGGCCATGTTTGACGAGGGGAAAGCCCAACTCAAACCCCGCGCCCTTGAAATCCTCAACCTCGTGGCGGCCGACATCATTAAAATGCCCAACCATGTGCGGGTCGAGGGGCATACGGATGACCGGCCGATCAATAATTCCGATTTCGCCTCCAACTGGGAATTGTCAACGGCTCGGGCGACGACGGTGGTGCGGCACTTTATAGATAATTATGGCTATCCGGCCGATCAGATATCGGCGGTAGGCTTTTCTTCCTTCCGGCCCTACGTGCCCAATAACAGCGTCGAAAACCGGGCTCTCAATCGCCGCGTCGATATCGTCGTCCTGACTATGGAACTATCGGCCGCCGAACCATCTTCCAATATCAATCGCTTCGCCAAACAGGAAATGGGTGTCTTCGAAAAGATGTCGAGGGAAATAGATTCCTTCGCCCTGCGGAATAATTTTCCAGATACGACTGCTCCCGAAGCCCGCTGATAATCCTCCTTCGGCCCCAACTCATTATCACATAACGCCATAGCGTCACGATCACGTCTTTGGCATCGGCCTTGCTTAAAGACGGGCGGAGAACTATATGGCTGATGTGATTAAAACAACCCTTTGGGATAAAACCGGGATTAACAAGTTCGGCAAGATGCTGGACTTGACCGCCTATCGGCACAAGCTGATTTCGGGCAATATCGCCAACGCCACAACGCCGAATTATGCTGCCAGAGATATTAATTTCGAGGATGAAATTCAAAAAGCAGTCGGCGGCGGCTCCGAATTACCCATGAAGGCCACTAATTCCCGGCATATTTCTAATTCCGGCCCTAATCAGGAAGTAAAAATCATCGAACACGAGGCCGAATCGGATGAGGATCTCAACGGCGTCGATATCGACCAGGAAGTCACCAACCTGGCGGTCAATCAAATGCGCTATACAATCGGGGCCAAGATGTTGCAGAAGAAAATGGAATTTCTAAGCAAGGCCATTAAAGGCAGATAGGCAGAGTTATGGAAGGCGTATTTTCAACCATCAAAATTTCCGGTACCGGCATGTCGGTTCAGCGCCGAAAGATGAATGTCGTGGCCGAGAATATCGCCAACGCTGAAACGACTTCGACCGAAGAAGGCGGGCCTTATCGCCGACGGCGGCTGGAAGTGCAGGCGGCCGATGAAAAATTGCCGTTCCAGACCGTCCTCAAGAACAGTCAGGCGACCCTGACCCGGACGCGCAAACAGCATATTTCGGGTTTCCCGACCGGAATTCGCCGACAGGAACTGGTCGCGGTGGCCGAGGGCAAGGAAGTCGAGGACGGCCCCGACTCTTTCAAGCTGGTCTATGACCCGTCACATCCCGACGCCGACGCCGATGGGTATGTCAAAATGCCGGATATCGAAATTATCAACGAGATGGTCGATATGATTTCGGCCAACCGCGCTTATGAGGCGAATGCTATGGCTGTTTCCGCATCCAAAGAGATGCTCAAAAACGCGCTCGATATATAGAAGCCGGAACGTTAGAGGAGGAGAAGGACAGTGAGGATTAATACCGTTCCTGTTGAGGCGTATCGACAGGCCAGCAGTCAGAATCTTAAGAAAAACGAGCCGGCCGCCGAACAGGCGGACGCCAAACGCTCGGCATCCCTGGAAAAAATAATTCTGCCCGGGGTCAACGGCGCCGAAGCGGAAAGCCTTAAAATACCCTCTTCGCCGTCGATGCTTGACGGAGTTTTATCATCGGAGGAAAAAGCTCTCCTGGTCAGGCATTTCGCCCGTTTCGGCGATTCGCAGGAATCTTCGCAAATATATGGCACCAACGCCCGCGTCAGGGCCGGGGCCTTAACCGGTATGAAACTGGATGTGAAGGGATGAATGGAATAAAAATAACACCGCCGAGCATAACGCCGTCATTTCCCAAGGCGCCGGCGGCCAAAGCTCCCTCCGGGGATGAAGGCGGCTTCGGAGATCTTCTCAAGAACGCCGTCGAATCGGTCAACAACATGCAACAAGAGGCTGGCGAAGCTCAGGATAAATTCGTCAACGGCGAAGCGGCCGAATTGCATCAGGTCATGATCGCGGCCGAGAAAGCCGGCCTGTCGTTCGATCTGCTTCTGGAAATTCGTAAACGGCTGGTGGAAGCCTATCAGGAAATCATCCGGATGCCGATCTAATGATTTCGATATTCGTTTCAAATAGGATTTGACATGGAATATCTCAAACAAGTAGTTACACATCTGGCGGAAATCGTCCGCCGTATGTCGGTCAGTCAGGTGGTCATGTTGGTGGCCATCGTCATCGGTGTCATCGTCGGCGCGGTCACGGTCGCCGGATGGGTCGGGAAGGTGACTTACCAGCCCCTCTATTCCAATCTGGAACCGGCCGAGGCGTCCGAAGTCACCCGCTATCTCACGGAAAAGAAAATATCGTATCACCTTTCAGGCGGGGGGACGACCATCGAGGTCCCCGAATCGGATCTCTATGAAGCGCGCCTGGCTCTGGCCTCGCAGGGCCTGCCCCACTCCGGAAGCGTCGGATATTCGATTTTCGACCAGTCCAATCTGGGCATGACCGATTTTCTGCAAAAGGTCAATTATCGCCGGGCTTTGGAGGGCGAACTGGCCCGGACGATTACCTCCCTCAACGAGGTTCAGGCGGCCCGGGTGCATATTGTCATCCCCGAGGAGCGGCTCTTTGCCGAACAGCAAAAGGAAGCCACCGCTTCGGTCGTTCTCAAACTGCGCCATGTCGCCGGTCTGTCCAAACCGCAGATCAACGGTATCACCCATCTATTGGCCTCGTCCGTCGAAGGCCTGACGCCGGGCAATATCACTATCCTCGATTACGACGGCAATATGCTGTCGTCCAATAATGGCAATGACCAACTGGCGGCCCTGACCGGAACACAGATTGAGATGACGCGCCAGGTCGAGAAGGACCTCGAAAACAAAGCCCAAAGTATGCTCGACGGCGTTCTTGGCCCCGGCAAGGCGATTGTTCGCGTGACAGCCGAGCTCAATTTCCAACAATATTCACGGACCTCCGAAAATTATGACCCCAACCTGACGGCGGTTGTTTCCGAACAACGAACCGAGGGCGTCAATTCGGCCGCCAAAAAGTCGGGCGAAAATAATGAAGACAAGCAGGATGACCGTTCGGAAGTAACGGTTACCAATTATGAAGTCTCCAAGACGGTGGAACAGGTTCAAAACGCGGTGGGGACGATCCAAAGGCTCTCAGTTGCCGTGCTCCTCGATGGGACCTACCGGACGATCGAAAAATCCGGCGGCGCCTCGGAAACCGTCTATGAACCGCGTCCGCAGGAGGAGATCGACCGTCTGACAGGGATAGTCAGAAACGCCGTCGGTTTTTCCGCCGACCGCAACGATCAAATAGAGATTGTGAACATCTCTTTCGACAAGACTTACCTCAACGATCAGCAGGATTCGCTCGATCAGCAATACAACCGCGAGTTTTATTACAATATCGTCAAGAAGGTCGGCCTGGTCCTGCTGGCTCTGCTGGTGCTGTTTTATATCCGCAAGCAGTTAAAAAAATTCTTCGCCGGCATATCCCGGATTCTGCCGCCGGCGCCGCGGCCGGTCACCCATGCCTACCGCCATCAGCCGGCCCCAAGAACGGCCGCTCCGTCGGTCGCTGTCGCTGAGGAGTCGGATATGGAAGAGGCGGCGTCTCTGCAGGAACAGCGACAGCCCAAGCTGGTGGATCAGATGCAACGCGTCGCCAAGGAAGAACCGGAAGAAATCGCCAAAGTAATCAAAACCATAATGGTGGATTAGAAGAATTATGGAAATCAAATATGACGATCTCAGCTCCACCCAGAAGGCGGCCATAGCCCTGGTGGCGTTCGGCACCGAGGTCGCGGCCCTGGTCCTGAAAACGCTGAGCGAAGAAGACCTGGAAAAACTGACGGTGGAAATTGCCAATCTGCGCGAAGTACCTCCGGAAGTGGAAGAGAGAATTATCTCCGAATGCCATGAAATCTTCATGGCCCGGCAATATATATCCAAAGGTGGCATCGACTTCGCCAAGGAAATTCTGGAAAAGGCGGTCGGTAGTCGCCGGGCTCTCGATATCCTTAACCGGCTGGAATCATCCCTGCGCACTTCCGGCTTCAACTTGCTCAAAAATATCGATCCCCGCCAGCTGGTCAACTTCATCCAGAACGAACACCCCCAGACGATTTCCCTCATCCTGACTCAGTTGACGCCCCATCAGGCCGCCGCCGTCTTGTCCGAACTCCCGCCCGAACTGCAATCCGAAGTGGCCTTGCGCGTGGCCGGGATGGAAAAAATTTCTCCCGACGTCCTTAAGGAAATCGAATCGACTCTGGAGTCGCATTTTCAGAACACCGCCGGCCGCGATCTTTCGGTCTCCGGCGGCGCCAAAACTATCGCCGAAATCCTCAACCTCATCGAGTCGGCCGCCGAGAAGAATATCCTGCAGGCCATCGAGGCCGAAAACGCCGATCTGGCCGCCGAAATCAAAAACATGATGTTCGTCTTCGACGATCTGATTCTGCTTGATGATCGTAGCGTCCAGCGTCTGCTCAAGGAGGTCGAAACCAAAGACCTCGCGATTTCGCTCAAGGCCGCCTCCGAGGAAGTCAAAAACAAAATTTTCGCCAACGTTTCCGAACGTGTGGCGGTGCTGATCAAGGAAGAGATGGAGTTCATGGGACCGATGCGGCTCTCCGACGTGGAAGCGGCTCAGCAACGGATCGTCGAGAGTATCCGGCGACTGGAAGAAGAAGGCCAGATCGTCATCGCGGGTCGCGGCGGAAAGGAAGATATCATTGTCTAACGTGCGCTCTCTTCGGATGTCCGATCGGCGGATTCTGATCGGCGAGTACGCCGTCGATCAGGCGGCGGAACAGGAAGCCGAACAGCTTCTGGCGTCCTCCTATCCGGAATTGATGATTGTCACCACCCCGGAAGGGAAAAAACAGATTCCGCTCCATGATCTTCTGAAAATCGAACAGAATTTCCAAACCGAAAAAGACACCGCCGAAAAAGCCGGGTTCGACCGCGGACGGCAAATCGGACATCAGGCCGGACTCGACGAAGGGCGGGAAGAGGCGCGCAAAGTCGTCGCCTCGCTTTCGGGTCTTCTCACCGATATCACCCAACAGCGCCATCAACTGTTGTCTGAAGCCAAAGAAAAAATACTCGAACTGGTTCTGAAAATTTCCGAAAGGCTGACCTTTTCGGCCGCAGAGCTCAATCCCGATATCACCCGCTCCATAATCGAAGGCGCCGTCGATCAATTACTCGACAAATCCAGTATCAAGGTCAAAGTCAACCCCAACCATCAGGCTCAACTGGAACAATATATCGACCGTTTCCGCGGCAATAATACGGCCATCAAGGAGTTCATCATCGAACCCGACCCCCGGGTCAAATTCGGCGGATGCTTTATCGAAACGCCGACCGGGGACATCGATGCCCGCCTCGATTCGATGTACGATATCATCAAACAATCCCTGCTTGAAGGGGAGGACGCGGCCGAGTGAAAATCCCCTATGACTACTATGCCGGAAAAATCGACGATATCCGGTTGATAAAGCAATCCGGCACCGTCAGCCGGGTCGCCGGTCTGGTCGTGGAATCGAAAGGACCGGCGGTCTCGATCGGATCTTTGTGCCGGATCGAAAACAAAGATGCCGAAGAGCCGATTCTGGCCGAGGTGGTGGGTTTCAAGGAAAATATTATTTATCTCATGCCGCTGAGCGGTATCCAGGGGATCAATCCCGGCTCCATCGTAACCACCACTGGAGAAAAACTCCGGGTGCCGGTGGGCGACCATCTCATGGGACGGGTCGTCAACGGTCTGGGACAGCCGCTTGACGGCAAGGGGCCGCTTATCACCACCAGTTATCGTCCTTTGCATGCCGATCCGCCGCCGAGCATGAAACGGCGGCGCATCGTCGAACCGCTTTACACCGGCATCAAAGCCATCGATAGCCTGTGCACCTGCGGGAAAGGTCAGCGGGTCGGAATTTTTTCCGGTTCGGGCGTCGGCAAATCGGTGCTGATGGGCATGATCGCCCGGGGTACCCATGCCGATGTGACCGTGATCGGTCTGGTCGGCGAACGTAGCCGTGAGGTAAGAGAATTCATCGCCAACGATCTGGGTGAAGACGGACTGAAAAGATCGGTCGTCGTCGCTGTTACCTCCGACGAACCGGCCTTGATACGATTGAAAGGCATTCAGACCGCCACGACCATCGCCGAATATTATCGCGATCAGGGCAAGGATGTTCTGCTCCTGGTCGATTCCCTGACCCGCGTCGCCATGGCCCAGCGCGAAATCGGGCTGGCTGTCGGCGAACCGCCGGCCACCAAAGGTTATCCGCCGTCGGTCTTTGCCATCCTGCCGCGCATCCTCGAAAGATCGGGTCCCGGAATGACCGGGTCGATAACCGGCTTGTACACGGTTTTGGTCGAGGGCGATGATTTTAACGAACCGATCTCGGACGCGGTGCGGTCGGTTATCGACGGTCATGTGGTCCTGTCCCGTACTTTGGCCTCACGAAATCATTATCCGGCCATCGACGTCCTGGAATCGGTCAGCCGTTTGATGCTGAGCGTTATCACCCCGGAACATCGACGCGCCGCCGGCGATGTCAAGGAATTGATGTCAATCTACCGTGAAGCCGAAGATCTCATCAATATCGGCGCTTATGTCAAAGGTTCATCGGACAAAATCGACCGGGCCATCGCCTGTATTGACGATATCAATAGCTATCTGAAGCAGGATATCCGGGAATTGGTGGACCCCGAAGAAGCCATCCGGAAATTGCCGGAATTAATCGGGGCGGAAACCGAACCCCAAGCCGAGGTGAGCCATGCCGCGGTTTAAGTTCCGGTTCGAAAAAATATTGTCATATCGGGGTCATCAGGAGAAACAGAAACAACGGGAACTGGCCGCCGTGAGAAAAATGGAGCAGGAGCAAAGCGATAAAATCACCGGAATTCTGACCGATCGTTCCGCCGCTCAACAAAATGAATTGGATATCCTGACCGGTTCCATCCGGCCGACGCAGTTGACGCTTTATTCGCGATATTTTCTAAAATTACGTCAGATGGAGGTGACCGGACGAGAGATGCTCCGACAGATCGGGTTCGAAGCGGAAAAGAGGCGGCAGGCGCTGGTTGAAGCCACCCGCCAGAAAAAAATCTATGAAAAACTCCGGGAACGCCACTTGGAGCGCTTCACTCACGAATACAACTTGACCCTGCAGAAGGAAAACGATGAAATGGGTCAACAGACATTCTTACGCAAGCAATAATCCTTCTCACCTCCTAATAAAAAGCCCCGGACTTTGTCCGGGGCTTTTTTGCATCATATCCCTGCCTGCTTTATTTCATCAACATCATTTTCCGGCTCTGCGAATATCCGTCGGTCCTTATTCGATACAGATAAATTCCCGAGGCCAGTTCGCCGCCGTCGTCATCGCGGCCGTCGAAAATCACCGTATGGTTGCCGGCGGGGAGAGTCTCATTAACCAATTGCCTGACCCGCTGGCCGAGGATATTAAAGACTTCCATGACGACCTCACTTTGCCTGGGCAAGGCGAAGTCGATGACCGTGGTCGGGTTGAACGGGTTGGGGTAATTTTGGGCCAACTCGAAAGTTGTCGGCAAATTGTCGGTCGTCTCGTTATTGACGTCGGTCGAAAAATCGATCGTGATTTGCCCCGCTTGAAATTCCGGGTAAATCTTTACATAGCTGAATAGATTTCCCAATTGAAAATAATATTCGAAACCGCCGAAATCGGTCGTATCCATGTCCACCTGAGTCGACGTACCCGACAGCAAACAGGTGAAATACAGGTTAGCCAGTGCCCCTGAACCTTCGGGGAGAAGTTGACCGTCATCGAAACGCATCGATATCAACACCTGGCTGGCTTGGTTATCGGGCAAAACTTCCACAACGACGGCGTTCTCGGCCCGGGTGCCGGCCACGGACATCGAATCGAAAACGATATTGTCCGAATAATAGCGCAGGGGAATCTTTATATTATATATCGGGAGTTCATTATACGACGAGAGCGCCAGAACAAATTCCTCGCCCGGTACCACCGTCACATCATCGACCCAGACCGAGTCATCGAAGTGCGGGGCATAGGCATTATCGACATACCCTTTTTGAAAAACAGGGACATACGACACATCATCCCGGGTAACCAGAGTCAGGCCCGTTACCAGACGGGTGGTATCGAATGGAATAAGCCGAGCGGGATAATCGTCCGGAATGGTCATAAATATCCGGGCCAGTAAACCGCTCCCGGGGCCGACCTCCTCATTGGTGATATCAAAATAAAAGCCTCCGAAATGGCAGATAGCCGCGGCCGTGTCGATTTCGACGACCGTCAGAAACCGATTTTCCACCCGGCTTCCCACAAACGAAACCGAATCTATTAACAGGTCGGGATATTTATAAGTCAGCGGGACATCGAAAGCGTTGATAGTGTCAGCGTTGGCGAGGAAAACTTCCAGCACCGCCTTCTGCCCGGAATGAGTGGCGATGGAATCGACCCAGACCGTATCGGTGGATCGCTGCTCCATTATCGTCTGGCCGTGGGCGGCGGCGCAAAAAATGATCAAGGCCAAAATTGTGAGGCGGGGCCAAATTCTCATAGTTCATTCATGCCGAGGTTAAATTCCAGGAACCTTAAAGCAAAATCGATGCAAAAATCCCGGAGTGTGCTCGTAAATCTATCTCAACAGCCTGGCGGGGCCGGTAAGTCGTAAACCAATAAAGAGATATATTATTTACAGGGTTAATATAACAGCCCCTCCGGTTTCATACAACCCCTTTTTTTCCCCGCCGATTAAATTTGCTCTGCAATTGTTTGCCGATATTTGAGAGCCGGCGATTCCGTATCAACCCTCCTGGAATTCGTCCCCGTACCGGACAATCAGGTTTGGTTTCCACCGGGCCGGGAGGACCCCTCAAACGGAAAAATATTCATCGTTTTCGCGGATAATTGTTCCCAAGTCCTGATTTTTGATAGCCGATCCAAAGTTTCATATCATGCCATAAGATAATGTAAAACAATATGTTATGGCCATCATTCGGCCCCCGCCGGATTCCGGCACACCCCTTGCCAATGGAAAAGTCGGAGGAATATCTATGCTTAAGGGTATTTACAGATCGGCCTCAGGAATGATCCCCCGCGTCAAACAGCAGGAGATCAGGGCGAACAACATCGCCAACGCGGCCACACCCGGATTCAAGAAAGATTCCGTTTTTCTCAAGGAATTGAGCGCCGCAGAAAGAGCTTTCCTGCCCAAACAATCGGACTGGCAGACGCCCATGATCGATCAGGTCTATACCGATTACACTCAGGGCGCCTTCGAGCAAACCAATAATACCTATGACGTGGCCATCGACGGCGACGGCTTCTTTGTTCTCGAAAGCCCCGACGGGTCTGAGCGCCAGTACACCCGTAACGGCAATTTCGCCGCCGATACCGAGGGTTATCTGGTCAACAGCGAAGGCATGCGGGTTGTCGGCGACGGGGGACCGATTGAAATCGGGACCGGGCTGGTCGATATCAACGAAACCGGGGAAGTGCAGGTCGATGGCGGTTCCGTCGGACGCCTGCAGGTCGTCGATTTCCCCGACAAGACGGCTCTCGTCAAAGTCGGCAATTCCGGCTTTACCGTCGATGAATCGGTTCAACCGGAACCGGCTGCCGATTATTCCGTCCGCCAGGGTTTCGTCGAGAAGGCCAATATCAATGTTATCAAGGAGATGGTGGGGATGATTATCGCCCTCCGTCAATTCGAATCGGGACAGAAATCGATTCAGTCACAGGACGAATCGCTCAATGTCCTCTTCAATCAGGTCGGCAAAACACGGCTGTAAATAAATAAAGGATCGCGTTATGATTAAAGCGATGAACACCGCCGCCACCGGCATGGTGGCCCAGCAAACCAGTATTGACAACATCGCCAACAACCTGGCCAACGTCAATACCACCGGTTTCAAAAAAGCCCGAATCGAATTTCAGGATATTCTCTATCAGAATTTCCGCAAAGCCGGAACGGCCACGGCCATCGGGGCCACGACACCGGTCAACCTCGACGTCGGATACGGCACCCGGTCGGTCGCCACTACCCGTGAGTTTTCGCCGGGATCGATGAACATCACCCAGAATCCGACCGATATCGCCATCGCCGGTAACGGCTTTTTCCAGATTCAAATGCCGGATGGCACCACCACCTACAGCCGCGACGGAGCCTTCAAAATTTCCGCCGACGGCCAGTTGGTAACTGCCGACGGCTTTATGATGACCCCGGAAATAACCGTCCCCGAAGACGCTACCGATTTGTCGATCGGAATCGACGGCCAGGTTTTCGTCCTCGTGGTCGGCAACGATATCCCGCAGGAGATCGGGCAGATGGAACTGGCCCGTTTCATTAATCCCGCCGGCCTCTCGGCCATCGGCCATAACCTGTACCGCGAAACGCCTGCCTCCGGTTCGCCGATTACCGGCACCCCCGGCAGTGAAGGTCTCGGCACCCTTGACCAGGGATACCTGGAAGCCTCCAACGTGTCCGTGGTCGATGAAATGGTCAACATGATCATGGCCCAGCGGGCCTATGAGGTAAACTCGAAGGTCATTCAGACCTCGGATGACATGTCGCAAACGATCAACAATTTGAAGAGGTAATGATGTTACGAATTCTGACTCTGATCGGTCTTCTGAGTCTGCTCGTTCAGGCGCTTCCGGCGGTCACGCTGGAACAGTACCTGACCGATAAAATCATCACCGATTATCAACTCGACCCCGAATTGACTCAGATAAACATCATCCGTTCGTCTCTGAGCCATGACAGTCTCGACGGCTTCGAGATCGAGGCCTATCCGGTTACTCATACGGCGCCGAAGGGGCGCTTCCCGATGAAGGTGGAACTATCGCGCGATGGCGCTATCGTTGACAGGGGCGCCGTTTCGGTGGATGTCAGAATCTTTGCCGATCTGCCGGTACCGGTGCAGAATATCAAGCGCCATGAAATACTGAGCGCCGACATGTTCACCCTCGAACGATTCGATATAACATCTATCACGGAGAAGCTACTCACCGACGAATCACAAATGACCGGTTGCCGGGCCAAACAAAATCTGACCGCAGGCCGATATGTCGCCATGCGGCGGGTGGAAGCGATCCCGGATGTGGAAAACGGAAGTAATGTCACTATCGTCGGCAAAGGCGCCGCCTTTGAAATCCGGGCGCGTGGTATCGCCCTTCAAACCGGCCTTGTCGGCGAGACTATCAAAATAAAAAATGTGGATTCACGGAAGATCCTGGTCGGCAAAGTGACCGGACCCGGAATGGTGGAAATATCCATCTGATTCATTGGAGGATGGGATGAGTATCAAGCGCATAATAATCGTGACCCTGATTTTGATCCTTCTGCCCTTTACGCTCAAAGTGCGCGGCGGTGATTTCGGACAGGGCAGTTCGCTGTTTTCGGATATCAAGGCCCACAAGGTCGGCGATATCCTGACGGTCAATATCTATGAAAACACGCAGGCGACCAATAAGGCCGAAACCAAGGCGGAAAAATCGGGCGCGTCCTCGACCTCGGGCGGGCCGGGCACCGGTTTTCTGGATTTTATCCCCCTCTTCGGGGCCAAAATAGAAAACAAAAATTCGTTCGACGGCAAAGGCGAAAACCTGCGCAACCGCAACCTGCGAGCCAATATGTCAGTGACGGTCGTGGCCGTCAAGGATAACGGCGATCTTGTCATCGAAGGCAACCGCACCGTGGGGATTTCGACCGACAAGGAAACCCTGTCCCTGACCGGAGTCGTCCGCCAGCGCGACATCAAAAGCGACAACAGCATCGATTCCTACCTGATCGCCGACGCCGAGATTTCGTACCGCGGCAAGGGATCGATAACCAATGCCAGTCGTCCCGGACCGGTGATGCGGTTCCTGAACTGGCTCTTTTAGAGGTGAACATGGATGTTCTCAAAAAAATTCTGGCGTTGATAATTATCATCGCCATGGGAAGTGCGGCTCTGGCCTCCGGTACCGTCCGCATCAAGGATATCACCCATTATCGCAATGATGCCGAGATCGACCTCATCGGTTACGGTTTGGTCATAGGCCTCGACGGCACCGGCGACGGGAAGGGAACGCAGTTTACCACCCAGGCGCTGGTCAATATGATGGAGCGGATGGGCCTGACGGTCAATTCCAAGGAAGTCAAAGTCAAAAACGTGGCGGCGGTCATGGTCACCGCCAAAATCGCCTCGGCCAACGAACCGGGCTCCCGTCTCGACGTCACTGTATCTTCCGTCGGCGACGCCAGTTCCCTTCAAGGGGGAACCCTCCTGATGACGCCCCTGTCATCGCTCGATGGCACTGTCTATGCCGTCGCCCAGGGGGCGGTCTCTATTGGCGGCTTCAATGTCCAGCTCGAAGACGGCAACAAAATCGTCAACAACTATACGCTGGTCGGCCGGGTGCCGGGCGGCGCCCTGGTCCAGAATTCGCCGCCCGAATCGGGCGACGCCCAGGATCTTTTTCTGACCCTGCTCAATCCCGATTATACCACGGCTTCACGAATTGTCGGAAGTATCAATCGCGAATACGGCCTGACGGCTTATGCTGTCGATGAGGCCACGGTTCGAATCAGGGTCCCGGATTCGCTGGCTCACCCCAATGACCGCCTCGAATTTATTTCGACCATAGGCGGGCTCCGGGTGTCTCCCGACGAAGTCGCCAAGGTAGTCATCAATGAAAAGACCGGCACCATCGTCGCCGGACAACATGTTTCCATCGCCCCGGTGGCCCTGGCGCATGGCAATATTACCATCAATGTCCAGACCTCGCCGGTTATCTCCCAGCCTAACGCCTTTTCTGGCGGCGAAACGGTGGTCACGTCGCAGTCGCGCGTGACAGTGGACGAAGAAATCGCCCGGGTAGTGCGCCTGCCCGAGATCGTGACTATTTCCCAGATTGCCACGGCGCTCAACAGCATCGGCGCCACGCCACGCGATATCATCGCCATTTTCCAGGCGTTGAAGGAAACCGGAGCCTTGAGGGCGGAACTGGTTTTGATGTAAATGAAAATTTCGTCCGCACAGACCAGCCTGATGTCGCTGAAACCTCCGGATAAGAAAATCGACCGGGGGGACAGTGAGTCTCTCGAAGCCAAAAAACTGCGGCTGAGAAAGGCGACCAAGGAATTCGAGTCGTTTTTCGTCCTGCAGATGCTTCAGGCCATGCGCAAAACCATTCCTAAGTCGGAATTGATGAACGGCGGTCTGGGCGAAGATATTTATACGTCCATGTTCGATGAAGAACTGGCCAAGTCGGTGGCCGGTAACAGCCCCAACAGCCTGGCCGATTTACTCTATAAATCTTTGGAACCGCATCTTGAGACTGTGGAAGCCGGCGTAACTGGGGACGGCAATCAAACGCCAACGATCCCGACCTCGATTGAAAATACCGAACGATTGCAAATTTCGCCTTTCAACCGATCTGATTTTGAACTGCAAAAGCTGAATAACGATAAAGAATCGCCCGAAAAAACGGCGACTCCGGTGGGGGATATTCCCGAAAACAAACCGAAAATCGTCACTGATCCGATCCTGCAGGAATTTGGAGAAACCATCGACAAGGCCTCGCGCCAGTTCGATGTCGATCCCCGTTTGATTTATTCGGTGATCAAGGCCGAGTCCGGCGGTCATCCCGACGCTCTATCATCAAAGGGAGCCAGAGGTTTGATGCAATTGGTGGACAGCACCGCCGCCGATATGGGCGTGACCGACAGTCTCGATCCCCATCAGAATATCATGGGAGGGACCCGGTACCTCCGTCAGTTGCTCGACCGTTACGACGGGAGTGTCAAGCTGGCCCTGGCCGCCTATAACGCCGGGCCGGCAACTGTTTCAAAATACAACGGTGTTCCACCTTATCGTGAAACACGGCAATATATCGAAAATATATTGGCGCAACTCCATAGCGCCAAAAAACCATAACGGAATAAGGCTTTGGCCTAAAGAGAATTATGAAGACAGCCGAAAATAATACAGTGGATACAGCCATGGAAAAACTATTGGATCGGCTCATCACTGTCATCGGCGATGAAGCGGCGCTGTTCGAGAAGTTCCTCGAATTGCTGGAACAACAACAGCAGGCCCTGATCACCAATGACAGCGATGAACTAAAGGCGCTCACCGTCAACCTGCAACAAGTGGTGGCGCAATCGCAGAAGCTGGAGAAGGAGCGGCTCGAGACGGTCGAACAAATTCGGCAATGCCGAAATTCGGAAACCGATCTGGACGTAAGGCAAATCTGCGATATGGCTGATTCCGCCCGATCGAACCAATTGCACGCCTTCCGCGAAACCATTCTCGGCCTTTACGGCCGGATCGAGGAAACGCGGATGCGCAACGGGCTGTTGATCGAGCAGTCGCTGGAACAAATCCAGAATACGATAGAAATGATCGGCCGGATTCCGGCCCAGAAAGAGACATATCGCAAGCACGGAGGCTTGTCCAGGGATTTTAACCGTCTGGGAGTGGACAGGAGAGTCTGATGTCAGGACTTTTTCAGGGGCTTGAGATCGGCAAACGGGCCCTGTTGACCCATCAATTAACCATGAACACCATTGGCCATAACCTGGCCAATGTCAATACGCCCGGCTATACCCGCCAGCGGACGATGCTAACTTCGGCTCAACCGTTGGAAACGGCCAATTATAATCTCGGCAATGGGGTAACAGTCACTTCAATCAACCAAATTCGAGATCTTTTCCTCACATCGCAATATCGCCGGGAAAGCAAATCGCTGGGGGAATGGGAATACCGGGAAAAAACTCTGGGCCAGATCGAAACCTTCTTCGCCGAACCCAATGACGAAAGTCTGGGCGATGTGCTCAACAAATTCTGGACCAGCTGGCTGGATCTGTCTAACAACCCCGAATCCTCGGCGGCCCGCTCGGCCGTTGCCAGCCAGGCTGACACCCTGACCAATTCCTTTCATTCGCTGAATCGTCAATTGAATGAAATGCAGGCCTCGGCCAATATGGATGTCGCCTCCCGAATCGAGGATATCAACCTGATCTCCAAACAGATCGCCAATCTCAATCGGCTGGTTGTTAGCGAGGAACTGGGCGGACAATCGGCCAACGATCTGCGCGATCAGCGCGATTACCTCGTCGACAACCTGTCGAAGTTGGTTGACGTTACTACCCGGGAAAAGGCCAATGGATCGCTGGCCGTATATATCAGCGGCCTGGCCATCGTGGACAATGCCGATACCTTCCAGCTGGATACTGTTGTCGATACCACGGCGTCGCAGACCAAATATGATATTGTCTGGAAAAACACCAAGACGACGGTCAAAATTACCGGGGGAGAACTAAAAGGTCTGTTGGATACGCGCGACAAAATCCTTCCGGGATATATTAACAAGCTGGACCAGTTGGCCTCCGCTATAGTTCGCGAAGTCAATCAATTGCACCGCGACGGCACCGGGCTTGACGGCATCACCGGTCGAAATTTCTTCAACGGCTCCTTCGTGAGCGCGGCCAATATTCGAGTGGAACAGAATATCGCCGATGATCCCAATCAGATCGCCGTTTCAATCAGCGGTGAACCGGGGGACAATGCCAACGCCCTGGCCATTGCCGATCTTCGAGATATGACGACGATGTCCTACGGAACGACTTCGATCACCGATTTCTATAACTCCATGATTGGCGACATTGGCATCCAGTCCAACGAGGCTCAGACTTTCAAGGGCAATTTTGAATCGTTGCTAAACCAGATAGAAAATTCACGCCAGTCGGTGCAGGGGGTGTCGCTGGACGAGGAAATGGCCGAGATGGTGCGTCAACAACATGCTTACGAGGCCGCGGCCAGATTGATCACGTATATGGATGAATCTCTCGACACTATCATTCACGGCATGGGAATTGTCGGGATATAACAATTTAATCACGCTTTTTTCACCACGGAGGGTGAAGTGCTGATATTGACAAGGAAGTTAGGGGAGTCGATTACCATCGGCGATGATATCAAGGTCACTGTCCTCGGTATCTACGGCCGGCAGGTGCGTTTGGGGATTGAAGCTCCTCTAAAGGTAGTGGTTCACCGCGAGGAGATATATGTCAAGATTCAGAATGAGAATCAAAAGGCGGCGCGGACCATCAAGGAGGACCTGGCCAACGTTATGCAGGTCCTGAAAGAAAAGATCAAGAAAGGCGAGGGCAGAGGCAAGAAATCGCCTCAAATAAAATTCAAAAAGGATCATGATCCCGGGGATCATCCCCGCGACAGGCAGGAGTGACGATGTTTTTCGGCAAGAAGGACGAGGACAAGGAATCTTACGAGGATCCGGCCACTCGCTACGGCCGGATATTGAAGGAGAAGAACTCTAAATCAGGCGGCAATCGGGAAAAACCGTCGCTGCTGGCGCGCATCTTCGGCGCCGGGTACGACAGCGACTTTGTCTATGATGACGATTAGAATGGGGTGACCAATGCGGGTGACCACCGACATGATTTTCAGGCAGTCGCTGTTCAATCTTTCGCGGAACATCGACCGCTACATGGGCGTCCAGGCCCAGATATCCACGGGCCGGCGGATTAATACCCCTTCCGACGATCCGATCGGGACCCAGCATGATCTCAATTACCGGACCCGGCTGGAAGAGATGGGTCAGTATCTATCCAACATCAGCCAGGGGACCGGCTGGTTATCGACCTATGAAAGCGGTCTGGCCGATCTGAAGGATCTATACAGTTCGGCCAAGGAAATCGCCGTGACCATGGCCAACGATACCAATAATGACGAAGTTATCCGGCAGGCGGCCGCCAATGAGGTCCAATCGCTTTTGGAACAGGTCCTGCAAATTGCCAATTCCAAAGTTGACGGCCGATATATGTATTCCGGCCACATGACCGGAGTGCAGACGCTGGAATCTTCGGCCAACGGCGTTACCTACCGCGGCGACCGGGGTGTTATCGATCTGGAAATGGACACCGGCTCCCGTCTCACTTCCAATTTAATCGGCGAAGACGTCTTCCTCAAACAGTTGCATACTCTTGGCGCCGATGCCGACCTCCAGACCGGCGTGACCGCCGACACCCTGCTGGCCGACCTCAACCTCGGTAATGGGGTCGATCTCTCGACCGGAACCTTCGAAATCTTTGATCAGAACCTGGGCATTACCTATGCCATTGATTTGACCGGGGCTGTTACCGTCGGCGACGCCGTCGGTATGATTAATGCCCAACTTGGTCCGGGAAGCAATCTCACGCTTCAAATTCCCGAAGCCGGCGCCGCTCTGGCGTGGAAACCGGTCGTACCCAATACCAATTCGATTGGGTTGGCGACGCCATTGGCAAATCTCAACGCGGGGGCCGGTATCGATCAGCAACCCGGGACTTTCATCATCAGAAATGCCGATTCCAGCATCAACGTCACTGTCGATATTTCTGACGCCCAGACTATTAGCGACGTCCTCATTAGGATCAACACCACCATGATGATCAACGGCGTTTCCGGTTTTACGGCCGGCTTCAACGCCGATCATACCGGATTGATGCTGACTGACGGCAATGTCCCGCCTCTGGGGCTGTCGATCGAGGAAAGCTCCGATGTCCAGACGACCGCCGCCGATCTTGGAATTATAGGCCGGCTGGATCCGTCGCTGGTCGGTGCCGATATCTCGCCCCGGATCGATTTCACCATCCGCGATATCGGAGCCCAGACTACCGGAGCCGACCTGGGCATTCTGGGCAATATCCACGGCGACAATCTCGGTCAAAATATCCGCCCTCAGATAACCCTGGATACTGCCATATCGACCCTGAACAACGTCACCGGGTTCAATCTCGGCGAACTTAAAATTTCTCAGGGAAGCCAGTTCGCCATAATCGACCTGGGCGATTCCGATATCGTCACCGTCGCCGATATGCTCAATGCCATCAACACCTGCGGCCTTGAAATCACCGCCACCATCAATGACGCCCGCACCGGCATACAGATCGAACCGACCGTGACCGGCAAATCGCTCATGATCGAAAGCAATGATTCCTCCAATACCGCCCGGGCGCTGGGGCTGGCCGGCTCCTCCGACATGGTCGGGTCGCTGATGGTTATGATCAACGCCCTGCGCAACGGCGACCGCGAATTGGTGGAACAGCTCAACGGCAATATGGACCTGGCCATGAACGAATTGCTGTCCGTTCGGGCCGACGTCGGAGCTAAAATGAAACATCTCGACACCACCCAGAACCGGATCGAAAACGCGCAGGTCAACGTTACCAAACTTCTTTCCGACGTCGAAGACGCCGATATCGTGTCGCTGATCAGCCGGCTGGCGCGCGAGGAAAATCTATATCAGGCGGCCTTGGTCGCCAGCTCCAAAATGATGCAACAATCACTTGTGGACTTTCTCAGATAAAATAGGATATAGGGGTAGCACATGAAAATTGTAACGTCAAGATTCGGCGAACTTGAAATCAGCGAGAACCTGATTATCCGGATGACCAAGCCGGTCCTCGGGTTCGAACAGGTTCGGAGATATGTCATCGTCGAAACCGAGGATTTCGCGCCGTTCAAATGGCTCCAATCGATCGACGAACCCGATCTGGCCTTTGTCATCGTCAACCCGGTGCTGTTCTTCCCGGATTACGTCATTGAGGTCAATCCCCGGGAAATTGAGGAACTCCGGGTCAAAAACGTCAATCATATCGCCACCTACGCGATCGTGACTATCCCGTCCGATTATACCCGGATGACGGCTAATCTCCAGGGCCCGATCCTTATCAACACCGCCACCAATCTGGGCAAACAACTGGTGCTGGTCAATTCGCGCCACAGCATCAAACATCGGCTTATCGATCCGGCCGTGGCCGCCCGGATGAGGGAAGAGGCGACCGAGGAAATCCCCATCCCGGTCTGATGCATGGAAACGCTGAAATTCTGAAAAGGGCGGGCCGGGATATTCGCCTGTCAGCCGGCCGGTACCGGGGGGAAGAAGCGCCCTTCGCTTCAGGCATCAAGTTTTCGAGAAGACGAAGCATACCGTGGCATTTCGAACCTTTCTTCCTCACGAAGTAAATGGGAGCCGAGTATGAACAATGAAACACATCGGGGTCACCGGTCACGGCCCGATTCGAAAACAACCGGGAACAATCCGACCCGCACAACTCTCTCCGCCTGCCTTATCGTCAAGGATGAAGAAATCTCTCTGCCCCGATGTTTGAAGTCGATTCGCGACCTCGCCGACGAAATCATTCTGGTCGATACCGGTTCGTCAGACAGGACAATTTCGATCGCCGAGGAATATAACTGCCGAATCTTCCGTTTTCCCTGGATCGGCGATTTCTCCGCCGCCCGCAACGAATCCCTCGATCACGCCTCCGGTGACTGGATATTCGTCATCGACGCCGACGAGGAAGTGCCTCGAAGCGAAATCGTAAAGATGCGCCGGTTGATCGAATCGTCGGAAAATGAAATCGTAGCTGTCTCGGTTTATAATCAAGCCGCGGATACCCATAAGGTCTCATCCTTTCTTCCCTCGGTGCGGTTTTTCAGGCGGCGTCTGGGACTGCGCTATCAGGGCATAGTACATAATCGACTGGTTCTGGCCCCCAATGTCCCGGTCTTGCGAGGCGACGTCCGGCTGAACCATTACGGCTACGATCTCTCGCGGGAGCAATTGGAGGCCAAACGCCGCCGGACGATGATCCTGCTTGAAAAGCAACTGGCCCAAAACCCAGACGATGCTTTTGCCCATTTCAACATGGCCCAACTATTGCGGGGCATCGAGGGCCTCTCTGATGAGGATACCTGCCGCCGCATCGCCAATCACGCCGTCGCTGTCATCGATAATCGGACTGACGATTCATCCGGTTATCGGGGATATCGGCTGATGGCCCATATTCAGGCGGCCTCCGCATTGAGCGCCCTGGGGCGGTATGAAGAGGCCGAAACATATTGTCGCGCCGCCCTGGCCGAAAAACCCGATTACCTTGACGCCGTCATGACCCTGGCCCACAATTTTCTGGCCGCCGGAAAACCGGCCTCGGCTGGCGAGTATTACCGCCGCTATCTGGAATTGCTGGAAACCTACCAGCCCGATCTCGAGACCATCGATCTCATCCTGCATTTCCCGGACGCGCCCCATGTCGCCTGGTATGGTCTGGCGATCGCCGCCGAATTGGAGAATGATCTCGATCTGGCTCTTCAATGTTATCGCAAAGTCCTCGGTGGCGGCGTCGAATATCTCGATACCTATTGCCGCATGGCCGATCTGCTCGTCAAGAAAGGCGAACCCGGCCGGGCCGAAGAAATCTTTGAACGCGAAATTGCGCGAAACGATAAATCAACTCCAGCTTTATACGGGCTGGCCGGGGCCTTGGAGGCGCAAGGCCGGGCCGACCGCGCCGTCGCTCATCTGGAAAAGGCGATCGAACTGGAGCCGGACAACGCCCGATACTATTTCGATCTGGGTCGAATCATGATCGATCTCGGGCAGATCGCAGACGGCATTGAAACCATAAAGAAGTCCTTTCCAATCGCGGCCGATAATCCCGAATTACTATTTACCGCCGGCAATCGACTCTACGCCGCCGGAGCCCGGGACGAGGCGCTGGCGTTTTATAGCCGAACGCTGGAATTGCGCCCGGAGAATATCGATGCCCTGAATAATCTCGGTAATTGCTACTATGGTCTGGGGAAATACGAAGATGCGCGACTGGCATATGAACGATTGATACTGATGGCGCCGGAGTACTGGCCGGGGCATCGGAATCTGGGACTGGCTTACTTTCGTCTGGGGCAGTCGGAAAGCGCGCTCGAGGCGCTGACCCGGTATGCTGAACACTTCCCGGGCGACGCTGATGTTTTTCGGGTTGTGGGGGATTTGCTGTCTTCACTGCAACGTTTTGAAAAAGCTGTCACCAGTTACGAACAATACCTCAGGCTTCGTCCGCAAGATACAACCGCCCTGCTTAATCTGGCGGAGGCTTATTATCATCTGGGACATCGGGAAGCGGCTCGACTGGGATATCGGCAGGTTTTGAAAGCCGATCCCAACTGCGATCTGGCCCGGAAACGGCTGGCCTCCCTGGCGCCGCCGGTTGCAGTCGGGTAAATGATTTTATTACAGAGAGTTAAAAAATTATACCGGAATGTTAATTATGTTAAGTTCAGGGGAAATATGCCGATTCATTGCATTAGAAAAATAGTGCATTGAAAAGGCCTTTGAACTTGAAATTGGGAAAGGAGGGGGAGGACCGATTTTTCGAAAAATACTGCTTTAATATAGGAGTCTGGCCATGGATTGGCAGCCAAGAAATCGTTGAATGAATTGCGGGCAAGGAAGTCCCGCAATCGATTCAAGGAGGAATTTTAGATGTCATTACGCATTAACAACAACATCGCTGCCATTAACGCTCACCGGAACCTGACTTTGACTACCCGTGAGCTTTCCGGCTCGATGGAGAAGCTGTCGTCCGGTTTCCGCATTAACCGGGCCAGTGATGACCCGGCCGGTTTGGTGATTTCCGAACAGTTCCGGGCCCAGATTGCCGGTTTAGGCCGCGCGATTGAAAACTCGGAAGGTTCGATCAACATGATTCAGACCGCCGAAGGCGCTCTGAATGAAATCAATAACCTGCTCGTTTCCATGCGGGAACTGGCTATCCATGCCGCCAACGAAGGCTTCAACGATGCCGATCAGCTGGCTGCCGATCAGGCTGAAATTTCCAACGCCATTTCAACCATCGATCGTATCGCCTCCAACACGCAGTTCGGCACCAAGAAACTGCTCGACGGCACCAAGGATAATATTGCTACCATAACCAGCTCGAATTCGACCGGCGTCACCATTCTCAACAGCGGTCTGACTTCGGGTACGCATTCGATCCAGGCCACCAAGACCGCCGACGCCAGCGCCGCCCTCAACACCACCTCACTGGGCGTCTCCCTGGACGGCACCAGCGGTACCCCGACCAACCTGGCCGAAGGCATTCACAATATCGACGTCCTGCAGGCTTCGGCCGGCGCGGAGAAACTCTCCGGCTCCGTCGATATCAATGACGCGTTCGGTAACGGCTTCATTGTCAACGCGACGTCCGCGGCCGCCCTGCATACTTCCGGCGCGGCTCTGGTTGCCGCCACCGCCGGTTCCGCCGGTACTTACAATGTGGTCCTGAATTATCAGGAGAACGGCGAAGCCGTCACCGGCGATCAGACCATTTCGGTCAATATCGCCGACGGCGATAACGTCGCCACTCAGGTCAGCAAGTGGAACACTGCCCTCGGCAACAACACGGCTCTGGCCGGTAAGGTCGAAGCTACCACCGCCGCCGGCGGCGAACTGGTTTTCCAGTCCACCAACGAAGGCACCCAGTATTCTCTGAAGCTGACCAGCTTCACCGGCGTTGACACCGCCAATCTCTTTGGCGATTTCACCACCGGTAGCAATCGCGGCGCTTCCAATGGCGTGTTGAATTTCACTATCAACACCGCCCAGAATGCCAATACCACCGCCGACGTGACCGTGGCCGATGGCACCTACACATCGTTGTCATCGCTGATCACTGCCATGAACACGTCGCTGAATACGTCCTTTGGCACCATCGGCACCACCACCCAGCAGGATATCACGGCCGCTCTCTCCGGTACCGACAAGATGAAATTCGATACCGCCGACGAGGGCTCCGATTACACCATCAAGCTGAATACCTCGGGTACCGAAACCTATCGCTTCGAAAAAGCGCTGGGTATGACGGCCGATACGGTCGCCAAGGCCGGAACCAATGCGATCGTCAGCTTCGACGGTTACTCGACCTCGATCACGGCCGTTAATTACGATTCCACCCGTTCGGTCACCCTGTACAACAAGGCTGATGGCGTGACCGGCCAGGGTTCAATCGACCTGACGGTGGCGACCGCTTCCAACGGTATTAATCTCGGCAATTTGCTTCTCGATGTGACGGCGGCCAAGTTTGACGTCCGTCTTGACGCCGGTCCCGGAACCTCCGTGACCGCCGGCAAAGACACCGTCATCTACAACGCCGATCGCAGCGAGTCGGTCAAGCTCAATGTCGATCTGACCTCCACCGGCGGTACGGAAACGATCCAGAATACCGATTCCTCATTGGTCTTCCAGATCGGCCCGAATGTCGGTCAGACGGCCAAGATCGGTATCCGGAACATGGCGGCTTCGTCTCTGGGCCGCAACCTGGCCGGCAACATGTTCCAGAATCTGTCCGAAATCGATGTCACGACGGTTCAGGGAGCTCAGGATTCCCAGTCGGTCATCGACTCGGTCATTAATGAAGTTTCCACGCTCCGCGGCACGCTCGGTAGCTTCCAGAAAAACTCTCTGGAGTCCAACCTGCGTAACCTGCGGATTGCGGAGCAGAACCTGACCGCTTCCGAATCGATGATTCGCGATACCGATATGGCGTCGGAAATGTCGACTTTCGTCAAGCAGCAGATTCTGTTGCAGGCCGGTACGGCCATGCTGGCTCAGGCCAACCAGGTTCCTAAGGTTGTCCTGTCCCTCTTTCAATAAGGTATGATGGATCTTTCGGGGAGACTCCGGTCTCCCCGAATCTCCTGATATGAGGTAATATCATGCAGATGGAAGAAATTATTTCAACTGCCGGATCGCATACCAAGGAGACGACTGGCCAGGAAACTAAATATAATCCGAATGAAGGCCAGCCATCGACGGTTGAGCCGCGCGATAAGGCTCGATTGGACGAGGCGAAGATTTCGGATACCGGCCGGAATATGGCTGAATATGACAAAACGCTGGAGGATCTGAAAAAGTACGTCGGTCGGAGAAATCTCGATATTGAATTTGCCGAAGATGATGAGACCGGTAGCCTGATTATCAGGGTCGTCGATCGCGAGACCGGCGAGACTTTGAGACAGATTCCACCGGAGGAAATGCTGAAACTCCGGTCGCGCATGCAGGAAATTTTGGGATTGATATTTGATCACATGGCGTAAACGCGGCAGACACAGGATGTCTCGTATTAAATAGGAGTTGAAAATGTCCGGATTACAATCGATTGACGGTTTGGCATCCAATCTAAACACCACCGACATCATTAATTCTATTATGGAGTTTGAGCGCAAGCCGGCGGTGTTGATGGAAAACCAGCAGACATTGAAGACCAGGGAAATGACCACCTTCAATGCTCTGGCCGCCAAAATACTGGCCCTCCAAACCAGCATCACTTCACTAAATGACACCCGGGTCTTCAATCAATCGACAGTCGCGGTTTCGGACGAACAATACCTTACGGCCACGGCCGACGGTTATGTCAGTCCGGGAACCTATTCGCTCAATATCCTGTCTCTGGCCCGGAATCATCAAATTGCCTCACATGGTTTCGCTGATCCTTCGGGCGCGGTCATGGGTACCGGAACGATAACGCTGGCTCTGGGCGACGATAGCCCGACGACGCTGACCATCGACTCTGAAAACAACTCGCTGGTCGGCATCAAAGAGGCTATCAATAACGCCGACATCGGCATTACCGCTTCGATTATCAATGACGGCTCGGGCTCGAAGCCGTATCGTCTGGTCCTGACCGGCAATGAAACCGGCCGAGCCAACAAGATTTCCATCTCCTCATCGCTGGCCGGAGGGCTGGACCTGGATTATTCGACTTCGGTTTTCGACGACCCCGAAAAGGTCAGCTTCTCCAGCGGAGCGACTTCCCAGATATCGCTGGGCGCCAGTTCTTCCTTTACCGGTTCGACCAATAAAACCTATACTTTTACAGTCGCCGGTAATGGAACTCAGACAATCGGCGCCGGCAATATCACTCTCAATTGGACTGATGGCGTCAACAGCGGTTCAATCGTGGTCTCGCAGTCCGATACCGAAGTGGTCGGTCCCGACGGCCTGAAATTATCCTTCGGGGACGGCGCTCTGGTCGGCGGCGATGTCTTCGAGGTGAGCACGTTCGCTCCGGTCTTGCAACAGGCTTCCGATGCCCGTGTTTCTATCGGTTCCAATATCGATGGCGCCTCGCATCTGGTCATCAGTTCGGCCACCAACAAGATCGAGAACCTGATCCCCAACCTGACAGTCGATCTCAAAAGCGTCACCACCGATACTTCGGGCCCGGTGGTTATCAACACCGGCCTGGACACCAAGGGAGTCACGGATAAAATAAACTCTTTCATCCAGGCTTACAACGACGTCAAAGATTTCATCGACAAGCAGAATGACTATGACCCCGATACCAAAGAAGGCGGCATTCTGCTGGGCGACACCACCGTGATGACGATTCAGGCCCGTTTGTCGGGTATGATCAGCCGCCCGGTGGCCGGCCTGGAACCGGGCTCCTTGAACTCTCTGGCCGCTATCGGCATCCGTTCCGGAACTTCCGGGAAACTTTCGATTCAAAATTCGGCCAAATTGAACGATGCTCTGGAGAATGATCTCCAGGGCGTTCTGCGCCTGTTCACCGACGGCGGAACCTCGTCAGGCACCGGAATATCCTTCATGAGCACTTCGACCGAGGTAAAAGGCGGCTCGGAATTCACCGTCGATATCACTCAGGCGGCGACTCACGGATACCTCCAGGGATTGAAATTCACCGACCCGGCCGATGCCAATGTCACTCTGACGGACTCCAACAACAACCTCAGGCTCCGCATCGACGGAATCGTCTCCAATGATATTACTCTCGCGGCCCGCACTTATACTTCAGGAGCCGATCTGGCCAAAGAAATGCAGACCAGGATCAATGCCGACGATAAAATCGGCAAACTGGGGGTGACCGTGGAATGGGTCGATCTGGGCGGGGAGGGGTATCTAAAAATGACCTCGTCCTCTTACGGTTCCAGTTCCAAAGTCGAAACCATCGCTTCGGCCACAAATCCGGCCTACAACGCGCTCGGACTGGGTGACGGCTCCGGTATCCATTTTGGTGACGACGTCGAGGGCACCATCAACGGCGAAGCGGCGACCGGCAAAGGGCAGGTCCTGACGGGAGATGAGGACAACGCCACCACGGCCGGTCTGAAATTGAAAATTACGCTGACTTCATCCCAGCTTGGCTCCGGCGATGAAGGAACCATCACGATTACCCGCGGGTTCGCCTCGGCCTTCAAGGAAATGGTGGATACCATTTCAAAATCGGATGATGGTGTCATCGCCCGCAAAACCAAAGCTCTGCAGGGCCAGATCGATAATTACGCCCAACAGGTCAAAGCCTTCGACGAGCGTTTGGCCTTGCGGCGCGAATCTCTGGCCAAGAAATGGAGCGACCTCGAAGTCGTTTTGTCACAGTTACAAACGGAACAATCGTATTTGACTTCACAATTGGATAATATTTCGGCTAACTGGTCTCAGATAAACGGGGGTAATTGATATGCAGGCAGGATTCAAAACCTACAAGAGAATTAATACTATGGGAATGTCGCAACTGGATTTGATCTTGACTGTGTACCGGGGGACTATCGCTTATCTGGATCAGGCTAAGGTCGATTTCACCGAAAACCGCCTGACCGACGGCCGGACGGCCTGCGAGAATGCCCGGAAATGTATCGTGCACCTGTACACGACGCTCGACATGAAAAAAGGCGAGGCTATCGCCGACCGCCTGGGACAACTGTATGCTTTCATGATCCAGCAAATCGATCTGGCCATCGCCAGCAAATCCTGCAAATTGATCGACGAGGTCACCGGCCTTCTAAAAACTCTTAAGGAAGCCTGGGAGGGATTGAAGGAGCAGGAGGCGGTTCGGGCCTCAAATGAGAGCGCCGAAATCGAGACTAATAAGAAGAACAACGCCGACGGTATCGAAACCTCGATGCCGCCTTCGAAGTCCATTAATAAACGGCTAACTTTTTCAGCATAGGAATTGATTCGTATGGAGTATAACGCCATAAGTAGCCTGGAACAGGAGCTGGTGCGGGTTCTGAAGGAAGAGTATTCCTTCTATCAGTCGCTCTATATCCTGATCGACAAGCAGAAAGACCTGCTCAAGTTCGAAAAAGAGGAGAAACTGCTCGATATTTACACAGAAATCGAACGTTGCCACAAGCGGATTCTGGAATCCGAGGAAAAAATCGCCCTGCTCCGCAAAAGCAATTCCAAGCTGTTCAATTTGGCGGCAACGGCTCCGGAAGTGAAAAAAATTGTTCAGAGCATTATCACTCTCATCAAGAAGGATATGGAACTGGTCCAGAAAAACGAGGAATACGCCTCCAGCCGTTACGAACGCATCCGGGAAGAGCTGAAAAAACTCCAACATTCGGACAAGATTGTTAAGTATATTAAGGATCTGGATGATACACCGCAGTTCGTGGACAAGAAACATTAGATTTATTTAAAGAATGGGAATTTCACCGTCGATAGGAATAATAGAGGTGAAAGATGAAGATAGGACCTGTAGACAGCGGGGACAGGCCGCATCGGCCTGATGATCGGGAAATAAGAAAGCCCGATCCCAACCAAAGCGAACCGCGCTCGGCCAATCAAACCGATAAAGTCGAAATCTCCTCGACGGCGCGATCGCTTTCGAAACAAAAGTCTCAACCGCCGGAAGAATCCGGCGAAACGCCGGCCGCCGAACGCTCTGAAGACGCCGATGAAGCACCGGAGATGGAAAATCGAGCTGATAAGATAGAACAGGCCCGGCAAAGGATCGAATCGGGTCATTACGATTCGGCCTCCGTCAAAGAGGAAATCGCCCGGCGTATCACCGATGATTTTGTCGGGTAGCCGTTGTTTGGGATGGGGAGCTAAACCGGAATATGACAACTCAGGCTGACTCTGGGATAAGGGAAAAAATCGACCGCATCATCGGCGGGGTAAAAAATCTGCCCACGCCGCCGATCGTCTTTACCCAAATCCAAAAAGTTTTGAACAATCCGCACGCCTCGGCTTTCGATATCGCCGCCATCCTCCAGGAAGACGCCGCCATGTCGGCCAAGGTTCTCAAGATGACCAATTCCGCCTATTACGGCCTGACCCGGACCATCGAATCGGTCCGGCAAGCGGTCGTCATCGTCGGGCTCGAAGCCATCAAAAATCTGGTCCTGTCGGCCTCGGTCTTCGAGATGTTTTCCAAAGACCAGATCGACGCCGAATTCCAGGATCATTTCTGGCGCCATTCGCTGGCGACAGCCTTCGCCGGCCGTATGTTGGCCAGAAATCTCCGATGTAAAAAAAGCTTCGATTCCGAAGCTGGCTTTTCGGCCGGACTCCTCCATGATATCGGGAAAATGGTCGTGTCCGTCTATATGTCCGAAGAGCGCCAGAAAATCAAGGCCGCCAAAGAGGCTAATCCCCAACTGTTTGATATCGCTGCCGAATCCGAAGTGCTGGGCTACAACCATACTCAGATCGGCGCTCTGCTGGGGGCGCAATGGCAGTTGCCCGCCAATCTCGTCGAGGCGATCGAATTCCATCATTTCCCTCAGTCGGCCCCGACCTCTGAAAACACTCTCCCGTATCTGGCCCATCTGGCCAATTATCTGGCTACCCTGACCTTCGATGCCAACCCCGATGAGGAACAACTCCATATCGAACCCCTGCAGGCGGAAGCCCTCGAATTTCTGGGTCTTACCGATCAAGATGTCATCGCCAATGTTCTGCCGCTCCGCGAGGAATACCTGAAGGCCGAGACCTTCATGGAAATGGCCAAAGGCTCCGGTTGACGGTTGACGGCTACCCCACCACCAACGAGAGTGAAAAGCCTTTTGATCGGAATCGCATTCCGGAAATTTGCCAATTCCGATAAAAATCACCCTCGCCACGGTTATCGCCCATTATCTTAAGATTTCACTTGACAGAACCGATATTTTATCGTAGATATATTGGCTTGAAAGTTATGGCTATATCATGTTGACATGTGGGCGATTAGCTCAGTTGGTTAGAGTGCTTGCTTGACATGCAAGAGGTCACTGGTTCAATTCCAGTATCGCCCACCATTGGATTTGGGAAACCCTTCCTGAAAAAGGGTTTTATTTTTTAAGATGGCCGAAGTAAATATAAAATTGCCTGACGGCAGTCAAAGGTCATACCCGGCCGGCGTCACCGGTCTGGACATAGCCGGATCCATCTCGGAAAAGCTGGCCCGGGAAGCGATTGCCGTAAAAGTGGATGGCAAAGCCATCGACCTTTCACGGGAAATCGATCATGACGCCGACGTGCGAATTCTCACTTGGGAAGACCGTGAAGGGAAAGAGATCTTCTGGCATTCATCGGCCCATATCATGGCTCAGGCGGTGTTGGAAGTATTTCCTGACGCCAAGCTGGCCATCGGCCCGCCGATCGACGAGGGTTTCTATTACGACTTCGACGTCGAAAAACCGTTTTCGCCCGAAGACCTTGAAAAAATCGAAGTGAAAATGGCGGCCATCGTCGCCGAAAACGCCGCCTTCCATCGGGAAGTTCATGACCGCGACGAATTGCTCCAAAAATGCCGGGCCAACGGTGAAATTTATAAAGTCGAAATGCTTGAAGAAATGCCGGAAAATGAGGTCATCACGGTCTATAAGGATTCCCGTTTTGAAGATGTCTGCCGCGGTCCCCATCTTCCCTCAACCGGCCGGATCAAAGCTTTTAAGCTGATTTCTTCCTCCGGCGCCTATTGGCGCGGCTCGGAGGAAAACAAGATGCTCCAGCGCATCTACGGGGTGACCTATCCCAAGAAGAAAATGCTGGACGAGTATTTGGAAAAGCTGGCCGAGGCCGAAAAGCGCGACCATCGCAAGCTGGGCAAACAACTCGAGCTGTTCCTGATCTCCGATGAAACCGGTCCCGGGCTGGTTCTCTGGATGCCCAAAGGCGCCGCTGTCCGCAATGAGATTGAAAATTACTGGCGCGAAGAACATATCAAGGGCGGCTATGAGCTGGTGTTCAGCCCTCATATCGCCAACCTCGAGCTCTGGCATCGTTCCGGCCATACCGGTCATTATGCCGATGACATGTACAGCCCCATCGATGTGGACAAAGCCAAATATCAGATCAAGCCAATGAACTGCCCCTTCCATATCACCATGTACGCCTCCCGGCGGTGGTCCTATCGGGAACTGCCGTTGCGCTGGGCCGAACTGGGCACGGTTTATCGCTATGAAAGGGCCGGTGTGCTTCACGGCCTGATGAGGGTGCGCGGTTTCACTCAGGACGACGCCCATATCTTCTGCCGTCCGGAACAAATGCCCGACGAACTGGTGCGCCTGATCGATTTCTGTCTGCATGTCCTGCGGGCTTTCGGTTTCGAGGAATACGATATTTTTCTCTCGACCCGCCCCGAAAATTCCATCGGCGCCGTCTCCGACTGGGAGGACGCGCAAAATGGCTTGCGCCGGGCGCTCGAATTTCATAAATTAGACTACCAGGTCGATGAGGGCGGCGGCGCCTTCTACGGACCTAAAATAGATATCAAGATCAAGGACGCGCTGGGACGGTCGTGGCAATGTTCCACCATCCAGTTTGATTTCACTCTGCCGGAACGTTTTGATCTGACTTATGTTGATCAGGACGGGGAACGCAAACGCCCGCTGATGATTCACCGGGCCCTGCTCGGTTCCCTCGAACGGTTTTTCGGAGCCTTGATCGAACATTATGCCGGCGATTTCCCGCTCTGGCTGGCGCCGGTTCAGGTGCGTCTTCTGCCGGTCACCGATAGAGTGGTCGGTTATGCCGCCGAACTTGAGAAAAAACTCCGAGCCGCCGGTATCCGCGTGGAACTGGATGAACGGTCGGAGAAAATTGGCCATAAAATCCGCGAGGCGGAACTTCATAAAGTGCCGATTATGCTGATTATCGGCGACCGCGAAGTTGAAGCGGGAAAAGTATCGGTGCGCCGCCGGGGTCTCGGTGATCTCGGGACGATGGCCGCCGAAGATTTGGTTGATGGCCTCATCGAGGAGATCAAGGTCAGAAGTAATACGCCCCTGGTCGGCCGGGGGCTCGAGAAGGAGGAAAGGGTATAAAGAAAATCGAGATTCGGGTCAACAACCAGATTCGGGTTACGCCCATCAGATTGATCGGCCCGGACGGTGAGCAGGTCGGAATTATTCCGACACGTGAGGCTATGGAACGAGCCCGCGAAGCGGGACTGGATTTGGTCGAGGTTTCGCCCAATGCCCGCCCGCCGGTTTGTCGCATTCTGGACTACGGCAAGTACAAATACAACCAGGCCAAGAAGGCGTCCAGTTCCCGTAAAAGACAGCATATTGTCAGTATCAAGGGAATGCGGTTCCGGCCCAAGATCGAGGAACACGATTACCAGTTCAAGAAGAAACATGTGCAGACCTTCCTTGAACAGGGCAACAAGGTCAAATGCTTTGTTCTCTTTCGGGGCCGGGAAAAGGCCCATACGGAGTTCGGACGGGAAATCCTCGACCGGCTCGCCGAAGATTTGAAAGAAATCGCGATTATCGAAAACAGGCCGAAAATGGAAGGCCATAGCATGAATATGCTCTTGGCCCCCCAGGCCGGCGCCATCAAGAAACCTCAGCCTCAGGCAGGAAAGAAAAGCCGCAAATCGGAACCCTCGGCGGCCGATGGCGAGCCTGAGGAGACGGATGAGATAATGGAAGATTTGACGGACGATGACGTCGACGATGCCGCCGACGAAGCAATCGAAGATTCCGTCGAGGATACGATCGAACGGGAATAAATCACACTGGAGATAGATCATGCCGAAGATGAAAACCAACCGGTCCGCCGCCAAAAGGATCAAGAAAACCGGAAGCGGCAAGCTGAAACGATTCAAATCGATGCACAGCCATATCCTGACCAAGAAGACCACCAAGCGCAAGCGGAATTTGCGGAAAGCGACGCTTATCGCCGATGTCAATGAGAAGCGGATGAATGTCCTGTTGCCCAATTGACCGATGTCCCGGTAACGGAACCGAAAGACTTGCGCACTATAGGAGAGTTTGATCATGCCACGTGCCATGAATAATGTCGCCACCAAGAGCCGGCATAAAAAAGTACTCAAGCAAGCCCGCGGCTATTACGGCGGCCGGAGCCGCCTCTATCGCACCGCCATCGAGACCGTGCATAAGGGCTTGAAATACGCCTACCGCGACCGTCGCGCCAAAAAGCGGGATTTCCGCCGGCTTTGGATCACCCGTATTTCAGCCGCGGCCAAAATGTGCGGGATCAACTATTCAACCTTTATGGACAGCCTCAAGAAATCGGGCATCAACCTCGATCGTAAAACGCTGGCCGATATCGCCGCCCGCGATATGAGCACTTTCGAGCGTCTGGTGGACATGACCAAAGCCTGATTTCGCCATGGATATTACCGATCAATTAAAAACAATCGGTCAAACCGCCAGGGAAGAGATAACGGCCGCCGATAAGGCCGATACCCTCGAAAGCCTGCGGGTGCGCTACCTGGGCAAGAAGGGGGAATTGACTTCCATCCTCAGGGGACTCAAAGACCTCTCCGGAGATGAGAAACGCCGCGTCGGCGGCGAAGCCAACCACCTCAAGTCGGACCTGGAACAGCTCATCGCCGACCGCCGGGAAGAGCTGGCTTCGGCCACCTCCGTTGACGCCTCCTTCGATTATACTCTTCCCGGACGGCCCTGCCATCATGGCCATCGTCACCTCGTCACCATCGTCATGGATCAAATCACCGACATTTTTTTGAGGATGGGATTCGAAATCGCCGACGGTCCCGATATCGAAAGCGACTATTACAATTTCAGCGCCCTTAATTTCCCTCCGGATCATCCGGCCCGCGATGAGCAGGATACCTTTTATGTCGAAGGCGATCTCCTGTTGAGGACTCATACTTCCAACGTCCAGATCCGCGAATTCAAAAAACGTAAGCCGCCGGTCAAAATTATCGCGCCCGGTAAGGTCTTCCGCAACGAGGCTGTGACTTCACGCGCCTATTGCGTTTTTCATCAGGTCGAGGGTTTCTATGTCGATACCGATGTCACCTTCGGCGACCTCAAAGGGGTCCTCGAGGCCTTCTGTTATGAGTTTTTCGAAGAAGGTGTGAAACTCCGATATCGTCCCAACTTTTTCCCCTTCACCGAGCCTTCGGCCGAAGTGGATGTGCAATGCGGTCTGTGCGGCGGCAAAGGGTGCCAGCTCTGCAAATATGAAGGCTGGCTGGAAATACTGGGCAGCGGCATGATCGACCCCGAAGTGCTCAAAGCCGTGGGGTACGATCCCGAAGAAGTCATCGGCTACGCCTTCGGGATGGGCGTCGAACGCATGGCTCAGATGAAATATCGGGTGAACGATGTGCGGTTGCTTTACGAAAACGATATAAGATTCATAAAACAGTTCCGTTAACTTATGAAACTTCCATATAGCTGGCTCAAGGAAATTTCCGGCGTCGACTGGCCGGTTGATCAAGTCGAAAACCGCCTGACCCTATCGGGCACCGCCGGGCTGGCGGCAAAGGTCAATCCCGATCATTTTCGCCATGTCGTCATCGGGAAAATTACGCGCCTCGAAAAGCACCCCGACGCCGATAAACTGCTGGTCACCGAAGTCGATACCGGCGGCGATAAGCACACCATCATTTGCGGCGCACCCAACTGCGCCGTCGGTCAGAAAGTCGTCGTCGCCCTGCCCGGAGCCAATCTCAAAGGCCGGTTCGAAGTCAAAGAGATCAAGATGCGGGGCGTCAAATCGGCCGGCATGATTTGTGCCGAAGACGAATTGGGATTGTCCGATGATCATTCGGGAATTATGGTTCTCGAAGACGACGCCCCTCTGGGTGAACCGGTTTACGAATACCTCGGCCTCGACGAAGCCGTGATAACTTTCGAAATCACTCCCAATCGCCCCGACTGCCTTTCGGCCATCGGCATCGCCCGTGAACTGGCCACACTGGACGGAAAAGAATTGCGCCTCGAACAGCCAAAGATGGCCGATAGCGGCCGCAAGGCTTCCGATTATATAAAGGTCACTATCGACGATACCGACGCCTGTCCTCGGTACGCCGCCCGTATTATAGAAAATGTAACAATCGGTCCCTCGCCGCAATGGTTGCACAAACGCCTGACCGACTGCGGCGTCCGTCCCATCAATAACATTGTTGATATTAGCAACTACGTCATGATGGAAACGGGCCAGCCGCTTCACGCCTTCGATTATGACCGCTTCGGTTCCAAAGAAGTCGTCGTCCGGCGCGCCCGTCCGGGTGAAAAATTTACCACTCTGGACAATCAGGAACACGAACTGGATGAGACCATCCTGCTCATCACCAACGGTAAAGAAGGCGTAGCCGCCGCCGGCGTTATGGGCGGCCTGAATTCCGAAGTCGAAAACGATACAAAGACAATCCTGCTCGAATCGGCTTATTTCAATCCGACCATCATCCGCCGCTCGGCCCGGAAACTGGGTCTTTCCTCGGAATCGTCCTACCGCTTCGAACGCGGTGTCGATCCCAATGGTGTCGTCGTCGCCGCCGACCGCGCCGCCGCCCTGATGGCCGAACTGGCCGGGGGAGAGGTCGCCGCCGGAGTAGTTGACAATTATGCCAAAAAAATCGATCCCGTTACTCTCGAACTGCGGCTCCATCGGGTCAAAAAGGTTCTGGGTATCGAAATCCCCCTGTCGTTCATGGAAAAGACTTTGAAATGCCTGGGGATGAAGGTCGAAAGCGGCGACCCGCTCAAGGTATCGCCGCCGACTTTCCGCCCCGATCTGACCCGTGAAATCGACCTCATTGAGGAAATCGGCCGCACCTATGGTATCGACAAAATTCCTACCACGGTTCAAAACGCCGGTCCGCTCTACACGCCTACTCACAGACGCGACACAATCAAGGAAGATCTGCGGCGCATCATGACCGGGTTCGGCTTCGAGGAAACCCTCGGCAGCGGCATGGCCCATGCCGGTCGCACGGAACAGATCGACCCCGGCCTCGACCCGATCAAAGTCCTCAATCCGCTTTCGGATGAATTGGCCGTCATGCGGACCAGGATGCTCTATTCGCTTCTGGTTTCGGCCGGAAACAATATCCGGCATCGCAATATCGATCTCAAAATTTTCGAAATAGGCCGGGTTTATCGCAAAGAGGCCCAAGGTCATATCGAACTTCCTTATCTCGGCTTCTTGCTCAGCGGGCGGACCGAGGCGGTGTATTGGAACAACAAGCTGGGACCGGTCGACCTTTTCGAAGCCAAAGGTGTTCTGGAAGCCATAACCGATGTCTTAGGCGTGGCTTCACCCCGGCCTAAACCGGCCCCCGCCCCCGGATACGATAGACATCAATCCTTCGAAATCCTGATTGAGGACAAAACGGTTGGCTACACAGGTCTGGTGGATCACAAGGCGGCCCGGGCCTTCGATATCAAACAGAATTGCTTCGCCTGCGAACTGGCCATCGACCGCCTGATAGAATTATATCAGGGCCTTAAGGAATTCGAACCGTTGCCCAAATTCCCGGCCTCGACGCGTGATCTGGCTGTTATTGTCGATCAGTCGGTTCCGGCCGGCGCGATACGCGAGGCGATTCTGGCTTCCGGCGGCCAATTGGTCGAAAATGTCACCGTTTTTGACCTCTTCATCGGGGACCCGGTACCGCCCGGTAAAAAATCGCTGGCCTTCGGCCTCAGTTTTCGTTCACCCGATAAGACCCTGGAGGATGAGGGCGTCGATCAGACACTCAAACGCATCGTGGCCCATCTCGAAAAAAGCTTTAACGCCCGCTTGAGGGAGTAAAATGATGGATATGGAAGCGCTGAACAAACTGGAAGAGCGAATCAGCAAAGCGATCGCTCACATCGAAAAGCTGACTGAGGCCAAAAATCAACTGGATGTGAAAAACCGGCAACTTCAGGGCCGCGTGGCTGAGCTTGAGAACGAATTGAAGGACAAAGAGATATCACTGAAAACGCTTGAGAAACAATCGATCCAGGTCTCAGAAAAAGTTAAAGATAAAGTCGAGGGGTTATTGAACAAGATCAGCAGTTATGAACAAAAGCTGACCTAATTTCTCCTTGACAACGTATTGAAGTCGCAGCTATATTGTAAGCTGTTGAAGAAGAGTGAGTTATTTCCGGATATAGAAGTCGATCGAAGGGCTGACGGTAATTATGGATTCGCAGAAGAATCGTGTGCGTGTTAACATATATGGTGAGGAATACACCGTCCGGTCCGACGGCGATGAAGAATATATCCGTCAAGTTTCCGGATATGTCGATCGCAAAATGCGCGAAATCGCCGATAAGATGTCAAATAAATCACCCTCACGGATCGCGATCCTGGCCGCGCTCAATATCACCGATGAATTTTTCAAGGAAAAGGGCAAGGAAAATCGGGATATAAGCGAAATCGAAAAACGCGCCAGCGAAATCATAACCATGCTGGATGATAAATTATTAGACTCGATCGATTAGAACATTTGCCTCGGCTTCTCATATCTCCGCACTGCTCTCTCTTCACCCTGACATAGATTTTAACATAGATAGCCCTGACGGGCGAGGTGACCAACCATGGAAACTACGAGCTTGGTTATCCTGATTATCCTTTTGGCGGTCATCATTTCCTCGGCCGCGGCTTGGTTTTTGTCCCGACGCATCGGGGAACGAAAGCTGGCCCATGCCGATGAATTCGCCAAAAAGATAATCGCCGAAGCCGAAAAAGAAGCCGCTATCAAGAAGAAAGAGGCCATCCTTGAAGCCAAGGACGAATGGTTCAAGGCCAAGGCCGCTTTTGAGCGGGAAATACAATCGAAAAAGGCCGAACTGGCCAAAGTTGAAAAAAGAAGCGCCGACCATGAACAGGAACTCCAGCGCCGAAGCGAGGCGCTGAGCGTGCACGAAAGGAAAAACGATGAGCGCGAACGGGTCCTGTCCGGACGGGATAAAGGTATCGCCATCCGCGAACAGGAACTGGAACACCTCATCACCGACCAGAATATCCAGCTGGAAAGAATCTCTGGGATGTCGTCCGAAGAGGCCAAACAGATCCTGATCGAAAATATGACCGGCAAGGCCAAAATGGAAGCCGCCGCCCTGGCCAAAGAGATCAAGGACAAGGCCGAACGGGAGGCCGAGAGGGAAGCCAAGGATATCATCATCCAGGCCATCCATCGTTGCGCCGCCGACCATACTGTGGAATCGACGGTCTCGGTCGTCAGCCTTCCCAACGACGAAATGAAAGGCCGCATCATCGGCCGCGAAGGGCGCAATATCCGTTCCTTCGAAACCGCCACCGGCATCGACGTCATCGTCGATGATACCCCCGAAGCGGTTATCCTCTCCGGATACGATCCCATCCGCCGCGAAATCGCCCGCATGGCCCTCGAGAAACTGGTTGTCGACGGACGTATCCATCCGACCCGGATCGAGGAAGTCGTGGCCAAAGCCGAAAAAGATATGGATGTGATTATCCGCGAGGCCGGCGAACAGGCCGCTTTCGACACCGGGATTCACGGCCTGCATCTGGAAATCATCAAATTGCTGGGGAAATTGAAATATCGCACCAGCTATGGCCAGAATGTCCTGCACCATTCCTGCGAAGTGGCCATGCTGGCGGGCATTATGGCCTCGGAACTGAAACTGGATCCGATTTTGGCCAAACGGGCCGGGTTACTGCATGATATCGGCAAGGCCGTCGACCGCGACACCGAGGGAACTCATACCCAGATCGGCGCCAAGCTGATGCATAAGTACAATGAACATTCGATCGTCATCAACGCCGTCGAATCGCATCACGGCGACGTCCCCAAAGAATCGGTCTATCCGGTCCTGGTTCAGGCTGCCGACGCCATCTCCGGTTCTCGGCCGGGCGCCCGGCGGGAACCGCTGGAAAGCTATATCAAGCGGCTGGAAAAACTCGAAGATCTGGCCGACAGTTTCAAGGGCGTCGCCAAAGCCTACGCCATTCAGGCCGGGCGCGAAGTCCGCGTGATTGTCGAATGCGATCATATGGATGATCTGGCTTCTTCGATTCTGGCTTCGGATATCGCCCAGAAAATCGAGGGCGAGATGGAATACCCGGGCCAGATCAAAGTCACCGTAATCCGTGAAATGCGCACTGTGGAGTACGCCAAATAATGGCCGCCTGCCGCATCATATTCATAGCCGACGTCGTTGGCAAGCCGGGTCGGCAGATCATGTCGACTATGGTCCGACGTCTGAAATACAAATACCGGGCCGACCTGGTCGTCGCCAACACCGAAAACGCCGCCGGCGGTTTCGGCCTTACCCCGGAAATGGCCCAGAAGGTCTTCGCCTATGGAGTCGATGTTCAGACTTCGGGCAATCACCTCTGGGATCGGCAGGGGATAGGCGAATACATGGAAACCGAACCGCGATTGATCCGACCGGCCAATTACCCCGAAGCCAAAGGCGAGGGATTCTATATCCATCGCGAAGGCGCGGTCCCGATCGCTGTCGTGTCCCTCATGGGACGGACTTTTATGGCCAATCTCGACTGCCCCTTCAGGACCGCCGACCGCATCATCAACCGTATTCCCGAGGATGTCCACGTTATCCTCGTGGATATGCACGCCGAAGCGACCTCCGAAAAGGAAGCGATGTGGTATTACCTGGATGGACGAGTGACCGCCGTCGTCGGCACCCATACCCATGTTCAGACGGCCGATGATCAGATTTCCGGCCGGGGCACCGCTTATATCACCGATGCCGGCATGACCGGTCCGTTCGATTCCATCCTGGGCATGAAAAAAGGCCCGGCTCTGAAACGATTTCTGAGCGGCCGCCCGATTCGCCTGTCGGTGGCCGAAGACGATGTTAGAATTTCCGGCGTCATTATCGATGCCGATCCCGAAAATCAGGGGCAGGCCGTCGCCATAGAACGGTTCTGTATGCCCGCCGATTTAACCCTGCCGTTCAAAGACCCGGAGGAGGAAACCGTCGATGCCGACGAAGCTGATTGATGGAAAAGCCATTGCCCGGAAAATAAAAGACGATTTACAAGCCGATATCGCCGCCCTCAAAGAGCGCGGTATCACCCCCGGTCTGGCGGCGGTGCTGGTGGGCGATGACCCCGCCTCGCATATTTATGTCCGCAGTAAGGCCCGGGCCTGTAAAAAACTGGGCATCTTCAGCGAAGTCGTCGAACGGCCGGCCGATTTGAAAAGCGATGATCTCAACCGGATTATCGACGATCTCAACCGGCGTTCGGATATCCACGGCATCCTCATTCAATCGCCCCTGCCGAAACATCTGGACGAGCTGGAAGCGGTCATGAATGTCAATCCCCACAAAGACGTTGACGGCTTCCACCCTCTCAATATCGGCTACATGCTCCTTGGCTATCCGCTTTATCTCTCCTGCACCCCTTTCGGGATCCTGAAACTGCTCGAGGCTTCCGGCGTTGATCCCAAAGGCAAAAAGGTCGTCATCCTGGGACGTGGTAATATCGTCGGAAAACCTCTGGCCGCGATGCTGATGCAGAAATGGGAAGGATGCAACGCCACTGTCACCGTCTGCCATACCGGCACAGCCGATATTCCGGCCGAAACC
>CAZGAV010000015.1:0-59253 GCA_964523575.1 uncultured Ignavibacteriales bacterium | reverse complement strand
CCTCAATGCCGCCCATGCCGACCATCATGACTGTCCCGAACGACGGATCTTTCTTTATTCCCAGGATCAATTCGACCGCATCCCGGGCATCGATCATATGTTGGACGGTAACGCCATTGAGCCGCGCGCCGGGCACATTCTCGGTCGCCTTGGTCATTATGCGTTCGAATGCCGACCGGACCATGGCGTCATCCTCAAGGCCAAGGGCGACCCCGCCGACATCGGTCTTATGCGAAATATCGGGCGAATGAATCTTCAGCACCACCGGGTAGCCGATCTCCTCCGCCAGCCTGACCGCCTCATCGGCGGAGGAAGCCGGATGGGGAACCGTCGAAGGGATACCATATTTTTCCAGCAGAATCTTGGAGACATCCTCGGATAGCACGCTGTCCTTATTGAATTGGCTCGATATGAATTCAGCATGCAGTTTTTCCCGATCCATGCCAAACCGGACCGGCAAATCCTTAGGCGTTTCATACAGGGTCTTAAGATTCCGGGCATAAGCGACGAGAATCATGAAAGACCGAATCGCCTGCTCCGGCGTCTGGTAGGCGGCCACCCCTTTTTCCACCAATGATTGTATCCCTTCGCGCATCGTCAACCCGCCGAGCCACGCGGCCAAAATCGGTTTGCGGGTTTCTTCGGCCAGCTTGCCGATTTCTCGGGCGGCGGCGTTGGGGTTGGTCATCGCCTGCGGCGTCAGGATAACCAGCACGGCATCCACGCCGGGATCGTCGAGGACTATTTTAGTCGCCTTGGCCAGCCGCTTGGAATTGGCGTCCCCAAGAACATCGACCGGGTTGCGATGCGACCACGACGACGGCAGGCTGTCATTGAGTTTATTCATGGTTTCGTCGGACAATTTCGCCAGTACGCCATTGGCCGCAATCAGGGCGTCGGTCGCCATCACCCCCGGCCCCCCGGCATTGGTCACGATCCCCAGCCGGTCACCTTCGGGAATCTTGTTGAGCCCGATCAATTCCACGCAGTCGAAAATATCGCCGATATCGAAAACCCGAGCCACCCCGGCCCGCTGAAAGGCGGCATCATATACGGCGTCTTCTGAAGCCATGGCCCCGGTATGGGAAGCCGCCGCCGCCGCCGATTCCGGAAACCGTCCCGCCTTATAGGCGATAATCGGCTTCGACCGCGCAAAGGCTCGCGTTGCTGTCATAAATCGCGGCGCATTCGCAATCGACTCGATATACAAAACCATCGACTTGGTGGCTTCGTCCTGCCCGAAATAATCAATCAGACTGCCGAAATCGACATCGATGGTATTGCCGATTGATACGAAATATGAAAATCCGATTTTGCCTTCCATCGCCCAGTCGAGCACCGAGGTGCACAACGCGCCCGACTGCGAGACGAAAGCGACATGCCCCGCTTTCGGCATCGCGGCCGCAAAACTGACATTCAACTTCGATCCGGGGACAATAAATCCCAGGCAATTGGGACCGATGATACGCATGCCGTCGAATCGCGCCGCCTCTTCCCGGATTTGATCTTCCAGCGCTTTTCCCTCGGGGCCGGTCTCCTTGAATCCCGCCGACATGATCACCAAACCGCGAATCCCGGCCTCGCCGCATTCGCGCACCTGCCCCGGCACCTGCTCCGCCGGAGAACAGATCACTGCCAGATCGGGCGTTTTGGGAAGATTCTTGATATCGGGATAACATTGGATTCCCAGCACTGCTTCGTTGTCGGGATTGACCGGATAGACAACTCCGCGAAACCCGCCGCCAATCAAATTACCGAGGACTTTCCCGCCGACGCTATTGGGATTGATAGTAACGCCGATCAGGGCAATCCGCTGAGGCTTGAATATCTTCTCCAGTGTGCGAAACGGCATGGTGTATTATCCTCGAACCGACTTCGCGGCGGCTTCCCATCGAAATCGCCCGCAGTGGCAGGCACTATTATTTTTTGCGGCAGGTTTTATTATTCCATTTCGCATCAAAACCTGTCGCCGTGAAGATTCCCTACATCCCGTATCGGGCGATAATTTCTTCCTTGGTCTTGCCCAGAATCTCGTACTTCTTCCCGATCTTGGTGAAGGCCTCAAGTGCCTTGTCGAGATGGGAAATCTCGTGCCCGGCCGATATCTGAGTGCGAATACGCGCCTGACCCTGCGGCACCACCGGGAAGAAGAAACCGATGGCGTAAATGCCTTCACTGTAAAGGTCGCGCGAAATATCCTGCGACAGCTTGGCGTTGAACAGCATCACCGGAACGATCGGCGTATCGCCTTCCTTGAGGATGAACCCGGCCTCCGAAAGACCCTTGCGCCAATAGGCGGTATTGTTTTCCAGTTTATCGCGGCGTTCGGTGCTGGCCGAAAGAATATCGAGGACCCTCAATACTCCCGACACCACCACCGGCGCGATAGTATTCGAAAACAGGTACGGGCGGGCTTTCTGGCGGCACATCTCCACCAATTCCCGGCGTCCGGAGACACAGCCGCCGGAGGCTCCGCCGAGGGCTTTGCCGAACGTCGTCGTGATAATATCGATCTTGCCCATGACTCCGCACTTTTCATGCGTGCCGCGGCCGGTCTTGCCGATAAACCCGCTGGCGTGCGAATCATCGACGAACAGCATGGCATCATATTTTTCGCACAGGGCGACCATCTCATCCAGCCTGGCGGTGTCGCCGTCCATGGAAAACACGCCGTCGGTGATGACGACTTTGAACCGTTTGTCGGCATGCAACTGGAGTTTGCTTTCCAGGTGAGCCATATTGGAATGCTTGAACGTATCACGCATAGCGCTACACAGGCGAATCCCGTCGATAATCGAGGCATGCACCAGCCGGTCGGAAATCATGACGTCGTCCTTATTCAGGATCGCCTCGAAAACGCCGGCGTTGGCGTCCATGCACGAGGGAAACAGGATGGTATCTTCGGTACCAAGAAATTCAGTTACCTTGGCTTCCAATTCATGGTGAATATCCTGCGTTCCGCAGATAAAGCGTACCGAGGACATCCCGTAACCGCGCGAATCTAATCCCTCATGGGCCGCCTTGATGACCTCGGGATGACTCGACATGCCCAGGTAATTGTTGGCGCACATGTTGATGACCTTCTTCAGGGCCGCGCCCTGGGGAAATTCAACCTCAATATCGGCCGCCTGCGCCGAATGGATGAACCGCTCCTGCTTGAAAACCCCCGCGTCTTCTATATCCTTGATCTGCTTCTGATATATGCTTCTGATAGCGTCGCTATAAGCCATAGCTCAACTCCTCTTATTATCCGCACCCAAATATATCTTCAACCCGGCCATCGTCCGGGTATAGACCGTCAATCGCTTCCCGACCGTTCCCGGCCGGAATCGGATCATTACTTGAGATATCCCTTAACCAGTTCGGCAATTTTGTTGACGGTATCGAACGCCTCCGGTGTGGCCTGCTCGTCGGGAATCGAGATGCTGTACTTGTTCTCAAGGAACCGCTTGAGCGACACCATGGAAAACGAATCGACGATGCCGCCGGAGATCAGCGGCGAATCGGCCGTCAGTTCGTCGTCTTCGTCTTCCAGGTATTCTTCCGTCACATATTGCAGAATGATTTTTTTGAGCTCGTCCATCTCCAACTCCTTTATCTTCGGTTATTTTTAATCGTCGTTTTCCAAAGTCGAGGTGTCGCCGATTTCCTCGCCCCACTCCTTGGCATGCAATAGCCGCCGCATAATTTTACCGCTCCGGGTTTTGGGGAGAGTCACGACGTATTCGATCTCCTGCGGCATAGCCAGCGGCGACAATTTCTTCCTGATGAAATTCATGATTTTCAATTCCAGGTCGGCGTTCGGCTCGTAACCCGGCTTGAGCGTCACGAAGGCCTTGACGACCTCCATATTGACTTCATCCGGTTTGGCCACCACCGCCGATTCGGCCACAGCTTCATGCTCCAGCAGGGCCGATTCCACCTCGAAGGGGCTGACCAGATGACCGCCGGTGTTGATGACATCGTCATCGCGGCCGGTGAACCAGAAATAACCTTCTTTGTCGATACTGGAACGGTCGCCCGGTATATACCAGCCGTTCTTGAATTTGCTCTTGTAGGTGGCCTCATTATTCCAGTACTCGCGCATCATCGCCGGCCAGCCCGGCTGAAATCCGATCAGGCCGATCTGACCCGGCTCTTTGATCGGTTCATAGGTCTCGGTATCGAGCACCGTCGCGGTGATTCCCGGAAATGGCCGTCCCATCGAACCCGGCTTGATTTTCATGCCGGGGAAATTGCTAATCATGATCGATCCCGTTTCGGTCTGCCAGTAGGAATCCAGGAAGGCCTTCCCGAAAACCCGTTCCGACCAGATGACCGCTTCGGCGTTGAGCGGTTCGCCGACACTCGCCAGATGGCGCAGGCTCGACAAATCATATTTCTTGATTATCTCCTCGCCGGCTTTCATCAACGAACGGATGGCCGTCGGAGCCGAGTACCAGACCGTCACTTTGTGTTTTTCGATAAACTGATACCAGGCCTCGGCCGAAAATCCGGCGTCCATGACGCATTGGGTGGCGCCGAGACTGAACGGGCCGATAATGCCGTACGACGTGCCCGTGACCCAGCCGGGATCGGCCGTGCACCAGTAAATATCATCGTCATGCAGATCCAGCACCCATTTGGTCGTCAGGTACTGGGAGATAAGCGAATAATGCACATGCTTGACGCCTTTCGGCTGGCCTGTCGTTCCCGAGGTGTAATGAAGCACCGACGGCGATTCGGCTTTGGTGGGAAAAACCTCGAATTCTTCCACCGGTTCGGTCTCCTCCAGCGAGAAAGCGATTTCGCGCTCGCGAAGCGGATTGCGCCCGTCATAATCGACCACGATGATATGCTTGAGGTATGGCATCCGGTCGATGATCTTGCGCACTTTCGCGACATGCTTGCGTTGCGTCATGATGGCCGTCGTTTCGGCATTGGATAATCGGACCAGCAATGATTCATCGCCGAAAGCCGAAAATAGCGGCTGGGCGATGGCGCCGATCTTGAGTATGCCCAGAAAACCGAAATAAAGTTCGGGGATTTTGTCCATGAACAGACAAACCCGGTCTTCGTTCTTTATCCCCAGACCTTTGAGAAAGGCTCCGATTGTGTTGCTGGCCAGCCGAACATCATTGTAGGTGTATTTCTTTTCCTGACCACCGTGCCCCTCCCATAAAAGGGCCGGCTTGTCGGCCTTGCCCATCTTGCAGATGCGATCCGAACAATACCATCCGATATTGAGGAGATCGCCGTCTTTGTATTCGAGTTCCTTCGCGGAAATCGACCAGTCGAAATTTTTGACCCGTTCTTCGTAAGTTCCAAAGTAAGACATGCTGTTGCTTCCTTTTTTATTTCTCCAGCACCACGATGGCTCCTGCAATATCCTTGAGGTGTGTCAATGACACCTGCACGGAGGTCAGGCCGTTGTCCTCGGCGAATTGTTTGACCTTGCCGTGCAACACGCAGGCTGGTTTTCCAAGATCGTCGTTGATGATTTCTATATCCTTGAATGCGAATCCGTCCCGCCACCCGGTGCCGACAGCTTTGAACATCGCTTCCTTGGCTGCAAAACGCGCCGCGAAATGTTGCGCCGGATACCGCTTCGATTCGCAGTATTCTATTTCGTGATCCGTAAACAACCTCTCCTTCAGCCCGGCGGTTTCCCTCAGTTTCTCTTCCATCCGAGCCACTTCCACTTCATCTATACCAATTCCGAATATCATCGGGGCTTTATTTCCTTGTACGCCGCGGGACCATCAAACAGCAACTCACAAACCCAGTTTCCGAGCCACGGCCTCCAGCATAATCGTCGTCGTTCGGGGCAGATCATATTCATGCGCCCAACCCCATTCGTCCCGGGCCGCCGAATCATCCATGTTATTGGGCCAGGAATCGGCAATCTCCTGCCGCACCGGATCGACGGCGTAGTCGATAGTAAATTCCGGGACATGTTTTCGGATTTCCGCCGCCAGAATCTCCGGCGTGAAATGCATGGCCGAAATATTGAAGGCGTTCCGGTGTTTCAGACGCGCCGGATCGGCCTCCATCAATTCGATCATGGCCCGGATAGCGTCGGGCATGTACATCATGTCCAGCGAACTGTCGCCGCGAAGATAACAGGTGTATTTCTTGTGTTTGAGCGCGTCGAAGAACATGGCCACCGCATAATCGGTGGTGCCGCCCCCCGGCTCGGTTTCATATGATATCAATCCCGGAAAACGAACTCCGCGGGTATCGACGCTGAAGCGCTTGAAATAATAATCGCACAGCAATTCCCCGGAAAGCTTGGTCACCCCGTACATCGTCTCCGGCCGCATGATTGTCTCCTGCGGCGTGTTGTCCATCGGCGTCGATGGACCGAAGGCGCCGATCGAACTGGGGAAAAACAGGGCGCATTTATACTGCCGCGCCGCCTCAAGTATGGTGTACAGGCCGCCCATGTTTACCCGCCAGGCAACGTTCGGCCGGGTCTCACCCACCGCTGACAAGATAGCCGCCAGATGAAATATAGTGTTGACCTTGTATTGCTGCATCACCCGGGTTATCTGATTCTCGTTGAGTACATCCAGAGATTCAAACGGCCCCGATTCGCGCAGAGCGGCGTCGGTCGGGACGCGAATATCGGTCGCCACCACCCGCTCTTCGCCATATATTTTCCTGAGAGCGATAACCAGTTCGGATCCGATTTGTCCAGCCGCCCCCGTCACCAGAATAGATGTCATATCGAAGCATCCTCAAGTAATCATCCTCGCCCAAATCCGGCCGCAATCAGGCCGCCGGCGTTTTCGTGAATTCCATATATACTAATTTGTGCCCCACAAATCAAGGCCATGATGGGCCGTCAAAGAGGAGTTATTTTGACTTGATCCAGGCCGCCAAATCGTCTATGATCTGCCGGCTGACCGGAGCCGCATCGATCGCGAGATCGCCGGATGCCGCCCCACCGTTCCCCAGCCCCTGCAAATAGCCGGTGTAATCATAACTTTTGAAAACGACCTGCGGGCGTCCCGAGAGAGCCTTCTGCCAGATGTCAAAATCCGTTTTCGCCGCCCCGGAATTCCACCCTGTCTGCATTACCATCGTCGGTGCCTTCAAACGCCCCGCCTGTTTCACATAACTGGAATCCATCAGGGCGTACCAGACCCGGGCCGGCGCCAGAAGAATCATGGCGCTGTCGGCCAGCCGCCGTTTTTCCAGCTTATCCACCAACTTCAGCCTGCCGCCTACCTTATTTTTCCCCTGTCCTCCAACCGACAATCCCGCGCCGTTTTCGATCATCGACCGAAGCAGTTCCGGTATCGGCCGGGCCGGCGTAGATAACAGGATAATACCGGCCAGACCGCCGTCGCGCTCGGCCGCCTCCGGAACCGCCATCCCCCCCGGGCCATAACCGGCGAGAAATATCCGGTTGGTATCGAGAATGTCCGACTCCATCCGGATATAGGCCAGCATGGCGGCAATGTCATCGAGTAAATACTGATCGAGGTTATAAGCGGCAACGCTGTCAGGAGCCTGAACGAAGGCGCGGCAATCGAAACAAACCGAGGCGATGCCCTGCCGGGCCAATCCTCGGGTCAAGTCCCGAAGTGACGGCAACGGCCCGCTTGCTCCGCCCTGTTGCGACCGGTCGAATCCCTCGACAAACAACACCACTGGGTTGGCCTCATTGGTTTTGGCCACGGTCATGGTCGCCGGAAGAGGCACCGCCCCCATCATGGAAAAATCTACTTCGGAAAAAGAGGCCTCGTCGTTATCCGCCGCCGTTTGCCCGACATCGGGACCGGCCTCGGTAAAGGCGGGAACGATCCAGCCCGGCTCGGTTTGCACCGCCTCGCCCTGAGGCGGATGAAGAATAAAGGTTATAACCCGCCCCTGTTCGTCATAGGCCGCCACTACAGCCAGCACCGCCGACCCGAACTCAAGCGTATAAAGGTAACTGATAAGCGTATCCCTATCCACCGCTTCGCCGAATTGATAATCCTGATATGGGCCATAACGCTGGATTGTCTTATGCCAGATTTCCTGCAATTCCGATGCGTCATGATCGGCAGCCAGCTGGGGCGTAAAGGACTCGACCACGGTCGCAAACCTCTCCTCGACAAGATTCTCGACCAGCAAATCAGCCTTGTCCCGAAAATCCAGCGCTCGAACGGTCGATACAGCCAAAATCGAGAAAAGCAGAATTTCTGTATATCGCACGGCCATGCTGCGCCTTAGCATCGTCCCTCCAATACGTTCCGGTACTCGATTATACCGCTCAGACCGCCCAAAAGACAATAGCATTTTGGGGTCTATCGCATTTCCCCAGGGGGTTTCGGTATTTTACACCACGCCCAAAACGATTGATTTTCAAAGCCTGAACGATATGCCGGACCCGTAAATAGTAATATTTTTCTAATATTTTTCGCCCCAATCCCCGAAAAACCAGTATTTTCGGGCCTCGGCGGCCATCCTCAATCCCTTAATAGACCGACGAATCTCCATCCCGAAGGTTTCTGTTTAAGTCCTGAACACTTTAAGATTCCCCCGTAATTCTAAGCATTATTTAAGCTTATCATTAAGCCCATGAGGCGTCGCAAATCAGGTGTCGGTTGGCCAGACAATTTTTTCAACTGTGTCATTTCCACGGCTTCATGAAAACACCTCTATCTTCCTGCCATATATGATTTTAACCTTATAGGCACATACCTTGCTGTAGATAAGGCATCGAAATAGGGTAATTAAGAATCAAACTATATGGAGGTTACACAAATGAAATTCTCAAAGATCCTTATCATCTTGGTCGCGCTGTTCGCCCTGACCGGCACCAGCCAGGCTTGGTTCCTCGATTTCGAGTGGGGCATGGGACACGATGGTGAAATTATCGCTTCCGGCGTTCCCGGACTTCAATTCACCACCACCGACGGCTATGATTGGAAGTATGGTGATATCACCACCAACGGCTACAACGTCACCAGTGACAACGGCGACGTTTACGGCACCGGCCGCTACAATGTCAGCGGCAATGTTTTTGCCTGGCTCGGCACTTCACAGGGTGCCGGCCGCATCGACTTCCTGAATCAGGACGGTTCCTTCTTCACCACCGGTTACAGCTCAGCTTCGACCTTCTATCTCGAGGCTTATGACGGCACGGGCGCTCTTCTTGATGTCGCTTCCGGCGCCGCCAATACTCAGTGGGAAGGCGTTTACGCTCTTGATTATCTGACCGTAGGTTCCGCATCCGGAAATATCGCTTACATCCTGGTCCACGACGGCGGCAACTACTTCGCTCTGGACAATATGTACGGCGACGCTTCCGATGTCATAAGCCCGGGCGTTCCCGAACCGGCCACCATGGCCCTGTTCGGTCTCGGCCTCATCGGCATGGGTGCCCGTCTGCGCAAGCGCTTCACCAAGTAAGCCGGCCGCACGACGACAGCGCACGAGGTAAATCATCTAAGGGCGTCTTTGATAAGACGCCCTTTTTTTCGAGATCCGGCTTTATTTTGCCGACCGCCCCACCCGACAGGGTCGCCAAATATTTCATTAATACTCCGGAAAAGCCTTTATTTTCAACTCTCCGCAGCGCGGTGCGGCAATCTGATCGGCCCGCACTATCAAAATCCAGAGAATTCTGTATAAGCCTTGAACACTTTAAGATTTGCATGTAATCTTAAGTATTATCTTAACTTATCGCCTACGCCCCCGGTCTCGGCCTAAACAGTGTCGGTTGGCCTGACAAATTTTTCAACTGATTCATCTCCGCCATCTCGCGAAGACACCCCTATCTTCCCGCCATATATGACTTTAACATTATAGGCACACAGCTTGCTGTAGATTAAACATCACAAAAGGGTAATTAAGAATCAAACTATATGGAGGCTACACAAATGAAATTCTCAAAAATCATCATCGTTCTGGTCGCGCTGTTCGCCCTGACAGGCACCAGCCAGGCATGGTTCCTCGATTTCGAGTGGGGTCTGGGCCATGACTACGAGCAAATTCAATCGGGAATTCCCGGTTTGGAATTTGCCAGCGACATGTTCTATGCCGATGCCATGAACGGCGCCTGGAATTTCTCCAGCTATGACCTGGGTATGGAGTGGTATAGCGGCGAGTACTGGATCGACGGCTATGTTGGAGCCCACGCTTCCAGCAACGGTATCGGCCGTATCAACTTCGCTAACGGCGACGGCTCCTTTTTCACCACCGGCTACACCGCCGGCAACCAGTTCTATGTCGAAGCCTATGACATGTATGACAACCTTCTCGATGTCGCCACCGGCGCCGCCAACCGTCGCTACCTGGAAGGCAATGATGACGGCATGGATTACCTGACCGTCTCTTCGGCTTCGAACGATATCGCCTACGTTATCCTTCACGACGGCGGTTACTACTGGGTGGCCGACAATATGTCCGGCGATGCCAGTGGCGTCTTCAGCCCCGGCGTTCCCGAACCCGCCACCATGGCTCTGTTCGGTCTTGGCCTAATCGGCATGGGCGCGCGCCTGCGCAAGCGCTTCAGCAAGTAAGCCGACCGCACGACGACAGCACGCGAGGTAAGTTATTTAAGGGCGTCTTTTATAAGACGCCCTTTTTTTTATATCAATTTTCAACAGGTCGCTTATCCCCTGTTTCCAATCGTACAAATCCCGTGCGAGTTAATGGACAAATTATGTACATCATCCAATATTTTTCAAGCCTCTATATTTCAAGAAATTAGGCGATAGTATCAAAGAATGGTGGACTATAATTGTCCGCATTTCTGACACTTGCGCCTCATCACATTCTCCCCAAAAATCCTCGAATCGCCGTAAGGCATTAACTATCAACATATTAACTTTTTTGGCATGAGGCTTGCTAAATTTTCCGCCAGAGAGTAAAAAATCCATCAACCCCAATAGGGAATTTTAGGAGGAGACACTCAATGAAACTGACACGGATTTTGTTTGTGATGGTCGCGTTTCTGGCGCTGACCGGCACCAGCAATGCCTGGTTCCTCGATTTCGAATGGGGCGCTGGCAATGACGGCGGCGTGATTGCCTCGGGCGTGCCCGGCCTTCAATTCACGACCACCGATGGTTATGACTGGCGCTATGCCGATATCACCACCAACGGCTACAACGTCACCAGCGACAACATGTCGTCCTACGGAACCGGTAACTGGAACATGTCCGGCGACGTCTTTGCGTGGCTGGGCACTTCGCAGGGTGCCGGCCGGATCGATTTCGTCAACAAAGACGGAGGGTTCTTCACCACCGGCTACAGCTCCGAGCATACCTTTTATGTCGAAGCTTATGACGAGTTCAATAATCTACTCGATGTCGCCACTGGCGCGGCCAACACCCAGAACTTCGGCGGCACCTCGCTGGATTATCTGACGGTCAGTTCCGCCATGGATAACATCGCTTACGTCATGGTCCACGACAACGGGAATTTCTTCCTTGTCGATAACATGAGCGGCGACGCTACCGACATTTCCAGCCCGGGCGTCCCCGAACCGGCCACGATGGCTCTGTTCGGTCTCGGCCTGATCGGCATGGGCACGCGTCTGCGCAAGCGTTTCAGCAAATAACCGATTAATCGATTTGTCGTATCATCTCCAAGGGGCGCCTCAATTTCAGGCGCCCCTTTTTATTATTAGATAAATTTCCGCGCGGGCAATAAATAAGGCCATTTCATCGAAATTATGACTGATGCTTGACTGGCCGCCTGTTTTGCTTTAGCCAGGTATCGGATATTCGCCGCCCCTGTAACAGCCCACCCATTCACCTACGGCGTAGATGGAAGCCGATTTATGCGGCCGCAGTGATGGCGTCGAATTCGCGCAACAATTCCTTCTGACGATCGGTCAAATCGGTCGGCACCGTTACATGGACGATTACATACAAATCGCCCTTTTGGTCGCCGACCGCCAGTCCCAGACCCTTCAACCGCAAGACCGTTTCCGGCTGTGTCCCCGGCTTAATCGTTATCATGATCTTCTTCGATAACGACTGCACCGGGACTTTCGCGCCCAGAGCCGCCTGGGGAAAAGTGATATCGACCGAAGTCTGAATATCGTTGCCTTGGCGTTTATATTTTTGATCGCTCATGATTTTCACCCTTATAATCAAATCCCCGGTAACTCCACCGTTTTTGCCCGGATATCCCAGTCCCCGCAATTTGATAGTCCCGCCGTCGGCGATCCCGGCCGGTATTTTCACAGCCACCGTTTTACGCCGCTTGACCGTCCCCAGCCCCCGGCATACGGGACAATCCTTGCCCATCGTCACGCCCCGCCCCAGACATGATGGACAGGGCCGCGAAATGGAAAATCCGCCCTGGGCATGAGTCACCTGACCGGTGCCGTGACAGCGCGGACAGACTTGCTGTTCCCCCCCCGGGACATGCCCGGCCCCGTTGCATTCGCGGCAGGTTTCCGGAACCGCCAGCCGAATCTTCTTGGTGACCCCGTCGGCCGCCTGTTGTAATGAAATTTCTATCTCGGCCCGAATATCGCGGCCTTTTTTCGGCCCCGACCTTCGGCCCCCAAAAGGGCCGCCTCGCCGCGCCCGGATATTGTCGCCGAATATAGCGCTGAAAATATCGCCCAACCCCCCGAATCCCGACAGGTCGTTGACATTGAACTGCTTCCCGAACGCCTGTGAAAAATCATCGTTGGTATAAAATCTCTGCCCGCCGGGAAAACCACCGCCCTGCTGACCGCCCCCGAAACGGCGCATGGCGTCGTATTGCTGGCGTTTTTTGTCATCGCTGAGAACGTTGTAGGCCTCGGAAATCTCCTTGAATTTCTCCTCGGCTTCTTTGCTTCCCTGGTTGCGGTCGGGATGATATTTCTTGGCCAGCTGACGATACTTCTTTTTTATCTCGTCCTTACCGGCCTTCTCGTCCACACCGAGGACTTTGTAATAATCCCTCGCCATCTATTTATCACTTCCTTGTCGCGCTATTTTGAAAACGACGGTCAAATACAAATTATCGAGACGCGTCCGCACCCGCCAGTCATCCCCGACTTCGGCCGGGATTTCGATTACCGTCGTCTTATCGTACACTTCTTCCCCATCGCCGCCGCATTTGACGCAGGTCATAAAAAACGGCTTGCCCAGGCCATAACAGGACCGGCACTTTCGCGCCAGAGGAACATCCAGCTTCAGCCGTCCGCCGCGCGCCGCTTCGGCCGGCGACAACTCGATAAACAGGTCCAGATATTCTGGCGCATCGATATCGAAAAAAGTCAGGATACCGTCGCGCAAGTCATCGAATACATCCTGCACCCGATTATGCCGCCGGTCGATATCGACTTTCATGTAATAGTCGAAATCCTCTCCGCCGGCGACACTTCCCTGACCATACCCGCTCAATTGTTGATAAGCCAGCAGAATCCGGCGAAACTTTTCGTCGGCCCCCCCGGTGATATCCGGGTGATATTTCTTGGCCAGTCGCCGGAAAGCGCGCTTTATCTCATTGGCGTCGGCCTCGCGGCCGATTCCCAAAATTTTGAACGGATCATTCGGCATCGTTTCAAACTATATCCGCCTCCGCTTTTAGTCAATCAATCTTGCTCCGAAAAAGGGGCCCGGACAGGCCCCTTAATCTCGACGGATTCATCTTGTCCGTCGCAGTCAATCATCATTACGGCCTCGGCATACATCTTATACATAAGACAACCCGAAACCCGTTGGACCCAATCTCTCCGAAATACAGCCTATGGCCGATAGCGACGGGGCGTACTTAACCGGGACCTCATTCCTCGTCCACAACTTCGTAATCGGCTTCGACGCTGTCGTCGCCCGCACCGGACGCCTGACCCGCACCGGCTTGTCCACCGCCGCCCGGAGTCGGCCCCTGATTCGCACCGCCCGACTGGGCCTGTTGCTGATACACCTGTTGCGCCGCCGCATGCCAGGCGGTATTAAGGTCGTCGGCCGCCGATTTGATCTCATCGGTGTTGTCGCCCTTAAGAGCCGTCTTGACCCGTTCCATGGCCGCTTCGATCTTGGCCTTGGTGCCGGCGTCGATCTTGTCGCCCAGGTCCTTCAGGTTCTTCTCGGCCATGAAGACCGCCTGATCGGCCTGGTTGCGAATTTCGACCTTCTTGCTCTTCTCGGAATCTTCTGCCTCATGCGCCTTGGCGTCATTGACCATCTTGTCGATTTCCTGCTCGGTCAGTCCCGACGAGGCTTCGATTCGCACCGACTGTTGCTTGCCGGTCGCCTTGTCCTGAGCCGAAACCTGCAGGATACCGTCGGCGTTGATATCGAAAGTGACTTCGATCTGCGGCATACCGCGCGGAGCCGGCGGGATACCGTCCAGATGGAATCGTCCGATGGTTTTGTTGTCCACGGCCATTTTCCGTTCGCCTTGAAGCACATGGACCTCGACCGTCGTCTGACTATTCTCGGCCGTCGAGAAAATCTGCGACCGCTTGGTCGGGATGGTCGTATTCCGTTCGATAATGACAGTATCAACCCCGCCCAGGGTCTCTATCCCCAGCGACAACGGGGTCACGTCCAGCAGGAGCATTTCCTTGACGTCACCGGCCATAACGCCGCCCTGAAGGGCCGCGCCGAGAGCCACGACTTCATCCGGGTTGACGCTCTTGTTCGGTTCCCGGCCGAAGAGTTTCTTGATCGTTTCGACCACCTTGGGCATACGCGTCATGCCGCCGACCAGGACTACCTCGTTGATATCCGAAAAATTCATCTTGGCGTCTTCGATCGCCTTGCGCACCGGACCGATTGTCCGCTCCACCAGGTCATCGGTCAACTGCTCGAATTTGGCCCGGCTGAGAGTCAGATTCAGATGACGCGGGCCGTTGGAGTCGGCCGTAATAAATGGCAGATTGACAGCGGTGGACATGGTCGAGGACAACTCGATCTTGGCCTTCTCTGCCGCCTCCTTGAGGCGCTGCAAAGCCATCGGATCCCGCGACAGGTCGATACCGTCGCTTTTCCGGAATTCATCCACCAGCCAGTCGATTATTCTCTTATCGAAATCGTCGCCGCCCAGATGGGTGTCGCCGTTGGTTGCCAGGACCTCGAAGACTCCCTCCGAGAGCTCCAGAATGGAAATATCGAAAGTTCCGCCACCAAGGTCATAGATGGCGACCTTGCCTGATTTCTTTTTATCCAGACCGTAGGCCAGCGCCGCTGCCGTCGGCTCGTTGATAATTCGTTTGACGTCCAGACCGGCAATACGCCCGGCGTCCTTGGTTGCCTGACGCTGACGGTCATTGAAATAAGCCGGCACCGTGATTACGGCTTCTTTTACTTCCTCGCCGAGATAAGCTTCGGCCGCTTTTTTCAGATAGCTCAAAATCATCGCCGAAATCTGTGGCGGAGCATATTCTTTCCCTTGCATGATAACCTTCGGCTCGCCGTTGGAATCGCGGTTGACCTTATATGGGAAATTCTTGAGCTCCGAGGTCACCTCGTCGTAGGTGCGCCCCATCAGCCGCTTGATCGAAAAGATAGTATTTTCCGGATTCGTGACCGCCTGGCGTTTGGCCACCGCGCCCACCATCCGTTCACCGTTCTTATCAACCGCCACGACCGACGGCGTCGTGCGACCGCCCTCGGCGTTATTTATGACTTTCGATTCCTGCCCCTCGATTACCGCCAGGCAGGAATTGGTCGTTCCCAAATCTATACCGATAATTTTCTTACTCATGACAAACACCTCCAATGAAGACGGACTCCGGCCGTGCAAGCCGGAGCCCGACTCGACTATATGGTAAAGCCAGAATTAACTTACCTTGACCTCGACCTGTTTCGGTTTCTCTTCCGGTTTCACGGGCAGGGTCACTTCCAGCAGGCCGTTTTTATAGTCGGCTGATATCCCGGATTTTTCGATGGTTTCCGGCAGAGTGAACGATCGCGTGAAATTGCCGTAATATCTTTCGGCCCGAATAAATTCGTCGCCGTTGTCGTCCTTGCGGGTTCGCTCGCCGCTGATAGTCAAAATCCCGTTTTCGACCATAATCTTGATTTTGTCTTTTTCCATGCCCGGTAATTCCGCCAGGATCTTAAAGCCGCTCTCGTCCTTGATCAAATCCATCCGAACCGGAAAAGCGCTTCCCATCCGGGGATAATCGTCAAAATGCCGCTTGATCGTGCTGTCGAAACCCTTCGGGCCGCCAAGCAGGTCAAATAACTGGTTGTATGAAACGAGTCTCATTTTGTCATCTCCTTTGTTTAATCATTTACATCTTCTGCCCTATCTATAAACACATAGCGTGCCGAAAGGCATATGTTCTTGCTATACAAAAGGATAGATGATTAATGGAGATTATTCGAGAGAATTGTCAGTCTAAATGGCAGAAGTGATGCGCCGTTATGGCGCATCACGCAAGCACGTATGCCGAATTGACAGCTATTTCTTAGGCTGAAACTTATTGAGAAACATCTTGGCGGTTTTACTCAAAGTGGACTGGCCATAGGGACCATTTTCTTTCGATTTCAATTCCTCGGCCTCTTTCGCCGCTTCATCGTCGCCCATTTTTTCCATAGCCTTGATAATCATCTGCCGGATTTCCTTGACCGGGGCTTTCCCCGACGCGATCGACTTAAGACGTTCATCGTCCTTGACCAGATCGCTGAGGAAAACTCGTCCCTCATCCGATCCGGTATTGCCAATAGCCGTGATAATCCTGGAAACCTCCCCCTTGTACCGCAATAGCAGATCGGCGAAAAACGGCACCATGTCGGAACGCCGGAATAAACCCAGCGCGATAATTGCGGCCTCGCGGACGACCTGATCGACATCTTCCGACAGGATCATCAGCAAATCGACCGCCTCATCACCGCCGATTTTCTCCAGCGCGCTGACCAGTTCTCGGCGAACGCGGACGTCGGGATCGGCCAACCTCAGGCGCATGGCATTGCAGGCCTGGGGGCTGCCCAGGTTCCCCAGTACGAAAATGGCGTTGCGCACCAGAAACCATTGCTTGTCTGGCAGTTCATGACGGTTGTCGGCCCGGAAGAAATTGGACTCGTCCCGCACGATATCCGAAAAAACCTTGACCGCCGGCCAGCCCAGTTCGGAAAGAACCTTCAGACTATGCTGCCGTATCGATCGTTCTGAATGAGTTACGATTCCGGCCAGCCGCAAAGCCACGCCTTCCGATTGAATGGCCGCCAGGATATCCCGAACCGGTTTAATCATATTATTGCCCGGTTGCTCCAGTTCGCATGCCAGGCGGTTGATCAATTCAGTGTTGTTGAGATCGTCGAAAATTCGTTTGATCGTGACCGAATCATAAACCGTGGTGCCGTACTCGATCTTGCGCCCGGCCTTGAGTATATCGAGAAATGCCGCCACCGGTTCAAAACGCCGCAGAGAAAGCATAGTTCTCAACAGCAATGACACCACCTGTGAAAACTCGAACGTCTCCCGCCCTTGAGTAAAAAGCGACTGCGTATGCCGCAGGATAACGTCGAAAAAGTCGTATTCACCGACCGACAGAACCGACTTGATGATATCCTCGAGCAGGTAAATGGCGTGCTGGCGGAAAAAGGCTGAATCGGAAGCCAACTGCTCGATTATAACCTCGGCCATTCCGGCCGCCTTGCCCATCTGGCGGGTCCGCACCAGACGGATAAAGGCGTCATGAAATTCGCCGTAAAGTCCGGTTTCAAAACCGTTGGAAAAAATCAGACTGTAAATTTTATCGACGGCATGAGCCGCTTCCAGCTTGAGCGATCCCACCTGCGAAAGCGAACGCGCGAATAATTTTTCGTCGACGCCCCGCTCGATAAATTTTTCCCGGATTTTCTCCAGAATCTCGTCCCGTTTGGAATGATAATCGCAGGCCTTGGTCAGCCGCTCCATCTTTATCCCGCCGCTTTCGTCCAGCCCGGGACTGCCCGTCAGGATATCATCGGCGATATCCAGAAGCTCCGACGGTAGTGACTGCGCGAATTTCTCCGGAAGGATATGCCGGATCAATTCCATATGATAATCTATTCCGGTCGCCTCGGCCAGGTCCGCCGTATCCTCGAAATCGGAACTCAGGACATCGACCGCCAGCCCGGTATCGCCGGAAAAATAATTGGCCACGATACGCCGCACCGTATGATCCTCGCCGACGTCGTTGCGATAATGCAGGCCTGTCCGAAACAGCTTATCCGCCGCCGGATCATTGATCTTGATCGACCCCACCTTGCGGTTTTCGAGATATTTCTGGATGAAGTAGTCGCCGCTGGTCGTCGGCACGCGCTTGACGAAGCGGTCGATGAAGGTTTCGAGGTCGGAGGCGTTGATGTCATCGGCGAAAAGGACCGACGTGATCTCCAGCTCATACATTTTTTCCTTCAGATAATCGCTGACGCCGACGTCCTTCATCAGGATATTATTGGCGAACAGTTCTCCTTCCCTCAGGAAAAAACAAAAATACTTTTTGAACTGAAACACCTTTTGCAGGCTCATGAACGGCCGCGAAACGGCCTTGGTAACCATGGGATGATGCACCGAATATATACCGGCCTTGCGGCAGACGACGAAGAAATCATGCACGAATTCGCGGGAAAGACTATTGATGTCGGTATTCAGGTTTTCTTCACTGAGATTCAATTCTTTTCTCATCAGTACCCCTTAAAACAATAAAGTCGATTGGCGCGATCGGCCACCAGTATCAGACCTCCGTCAACCACCGCCGTCAGGCTTACGGCCCCTTCCAGACGGCGCCGGTCGATCAACTGCCCGCTCGTCCGGTCCAGACTATAAAAATAACGGTCCTGCGAACCGATCAGCACGGCCCGATCATAAACCACCGGCGAAGCCGTGATAATTCCCTCGGTCTCGTACTCCCAGATCGGATCGCCGCCGTCGGCAGAAAGGCAATGGATAAAATCATCGGTGGCCCCGAAATAAATCCGGCCCTCATATTCGGCCACCCCGCCATGTACCGGTAATTCCAATTGACGTTCCCACACGACGGAGCCGCTTTCCTTGTCGATGGCGATCACTCGGCCGTCGGCCAATCCGGCATACAAAAACCGCCCCGGACTCAATTCCGAACTCACCGCCGCGCCGCAATCGGTTTTCCATACCTCTTTTCCATTATCGGCCTGTACGGCCCGGATAAGACCATTGGCGGCCGCGTAATAAACCAGAGCGCCGTCGCCAACCGCCGGAAGACTCACCATCTCCTTATCGACCGTCCGCCATTCGGTTTCCAGACCCGGCAGACTCAGAGCCAAAAGGCCCTCGTCGGTGCCGACAATCAGCCGTCCTCCTTCTATTATCGGCCCGGAACGGATTTCTTTTATGGTTCTTTGACTGATCGTTTTGCCGGTAAAGAGGTTCCTGACTACTACCTTGCCGAACCGGGACCGCTCCACTAAAATCAGCAGGGTATCGTCGATCTGAGGATTGAGTATAAAGCCGCGCCGTTTCTTGATCTGCAAAATACCGTCGCCCGTGGCCGGGTCATATCCGATAAACCGCTGACGCGTGCTCCGCATGGCCACCAACCCCTCGCGGGCCAACAACGGACTGCCTGCCGAGCCTTTTATTTTCTTTTCGTATAACAGATTAAGTTTGCCATCGAAAGTATTACTTGATGTTCGATAGGCCCGCAGGCCGACGGTCTCGGAGGTCTCTGCCGTCTTGACAATATCCAAATCGCGGCGCAGATGTTTGGGGGTACCACAACCGGCTAATAAAAGGCCAGCCAAAAATAAAACCCTGATCATCCCGGACTTCATCAGAAATTCCATCCGAAAAAGAAATCAGTCGTTGTTTTCTTCGAAATCGACCGGAAATCATGAGTCCGGGCAATATCGAAACGGAGAACCACCAGATAGCCCAAAGCCACCCTCAGGGAAACTCCAAACGAACCTTTCCAGCCGATCCAGCGGTCGTCCCAGGCGGTTCCCATATCATGGAATATGGCTCCGCGAATACCCCGGAAACGGATAGCGCCCATCGGGAAGTCTACCAGCAGATCGTTTATTAACGGGAAACGAAGCTCCTCGGAATTGAACAGGATATTGCGGTTATAGAAATGACGGCGGCTGTATCCCCGGAACGACCAGCTTCCCCCCAGATACAACCGCTGGGGTTCGATTCCGGCCGAACTGAAGGCGAAAAAGCGGCTGGCTACCGCCGAGAGATACCCGAGGCGGTAATAATGGCGAATATCGGCCGAGGCCAGGCGGTTGAAGTTCTGTCCCGAATCAAAATCGTAGGTCCAGCCGACGGTGAGGTTGATCCGCCGTCCCTCAAGCGGCCCGGTCGGTTCCCAGAGGGTGTTGTCGGTCACGTAACTCAGGGTTTGCGTGGCCGGCACGGCTTTCCTTCCCCGCGTCAGATAATCCCGGACCTTGTCGGAATAACGCACAAACATCGACGTTTCGATTCGGTCGAATTTGGAAAAAGGATAACTGGCGCTGGCGACGCCGCCGACCAGCCGTTCATGGTAATAGCCGTCATAGTCGTTGTAATATTGATTATAGAGATGAAAGGCGCCGAGGCCCCAATTGATGCGGCTGGTCCGGCGCAAATAGGAGACGGCGACATTAAAACTGGTCAGGAAATCATCCTTGGATTCGGCCGAGTTGGAGAGAAGGAAGAAAAACATATTGTTGCCGAGAACATCGCTCATGGCCAGCTGTACCCCGCCCAGGGTGCCATAAACTTCATCATAGGCAACCGCCGATTGGGCGATATCGAGAGAATAATCGTTCTGGTATTTCACCGTCGTCGATCGTGTCTCGCGGTCGATCCGGCCGGGGAACCATTTCCCCTCTATCGGCGGCGCCGCCTCGGCCAATACCGGCACCGTATCGGCCGGGATTGTCTTGAAAACGCTGAACCCGAGTTTCTGCCAGGCCGAAAAATAAATCTCCCCCGGTTCGGCCCCGAAACGGGGGTCGAAAGCGCCGGTGATGTAATGGGTCAACTGCGTCAGGTCGCCGTCGCCGTCGAGGCTGAAAATATTGAACGGAGCTTTATCGCCCCGGTCGGAAGAAAAAATGATACTGGAGCCGTCGGGGCTCTCATCGGGGCCACGGTCATGATATGGCCCATAGGTCAGCCTTTTCCAGGTCCGGTCGTCCGGCCAGAGACGATAGAGCGATAAATAACCTTCATAACCGTTTTCGCCCCGGTCGGAGGAGAAAATAATCGAATATCCGTTCTGCCCGAAACAGGGATCGACGTCCTGATAGATATCGTCAGTCAACTGCGTCAAACCGCCGGAATCGAGATCGAGAAGATAAATGTCGGAATAGCCCGACACCCGGCACCCCGAGAAAACGACGCTCTGTCCGTCGGGCGAAAACCGCGGCGAGGCAATCGACGCCACCGAATCGAATTCATACTTGGTCACAATCGACCGCTTCTCGAGGTCATAGGTATAGAGAACGTCTCTTTCCTGCGATTTGGATGAAAACACCAGCAGGCGGTTGTCATAAATATCGACGCCGCTGGTTAGAAGATGCAAAGATTCGAACTTGGCCGACCGTTCGCCCTTGAGCAACGTCACGACCCGGCTGTTGTCGCCGTCGGCCGGCATCATGTAAATGGCCGAATATCCGACCTTATTGGCCTTATAGATTACCCATTGTTCTTCTTCGCCCTCTTTGTTCTTCAACATCACCGGCACCGGACGGACAGCGTATTGTCGCCGCGTCAACCGCACCGCTTTCTTGTCGGGCAGATCGAGGTGAGCAAGATCGGGAAAGTACTTTTTCTTGAGCGAATATCGCCACTTTTCAGACACCGTTTTCATGTCTTCGCCGAGTGTGTACTCCATGATCTGCTCGAAGCTGCCGCCCAGGTAAAGATTGTCAAAAAACCGGGATAGTTTGTCGTCGCCGTAATTCTCGCTGATAAACTGGCAAATCGACTGCCCCAGTTTGTACATGAAATAGGTTCCCTGATAATTCCACAAATCTTCAATCGACGGCAGAGCGTCGTTGATAACCATATCCCTGATGATCAATTCCGCTTCGCTGTCCCATTCGCGCGACCAGAATTCGGCCAGACCCTCGGTGAACCAGAGGGGCGGATAGACGGCCGACGGCCGCCCGAACTCCCGGCCGGAACGATTGATTTTGGAGATCATGAAGGCGTGAACCAGTTCATGGCGGATAACCCGGTCGAAATTGAAATAGGAACCGTTAAACGGCACCACCACCCGGCCCTTGATGAATTCCGTGAAACCGCCGACATTTTCGGGCAAAAGCGACCAGGTAATATTGGTCTGGACGAAATGGTTGGGATTGCTGTAAATGATCAGGGGAATCTTGGAATAAATTTCCTGGTTGAACCGGGCGGCCATTATCCGATACGAATCTTCGGCCGACCGGGCGGCGATTTCGGCCAGGTCCCCCTCCCGGGCATAAAAATAGATATGAAAATGCTCGGTGGTCATCACCTGCCAGTCGAAATCGGTGTACTGGACCTTATTCTTGCCGAAATAATACTGGGCTGAAACGGGGACGGCGCCGGAAAGGAGGATAAGCAATAGCAATCCGGCCGCCGGAAATATTGATCTGAGCTTACTCATCATAAATAAAACGAACCATCTCCCCCGCCGGTTCCCTCCGGCATTTATAACAAGACGGCTGAAATCATGTTAGCGCTTATTAATAAATTATATCGGCTGTTTTTTCGAATTACTCCATTTTTCCGCCGACAATCCCTTGCGGCAGAACAATTCCCGAACTCAGGCCGCATTTTCGGCACTGCCCCCCGGCTTCGATCCCGGTCATATGGACCCGGTAATGAGACCTTTCGATCAGTAAATTGCCGCATTGAGAGCAATAAGTATTGGATAAATTCCTGATTTCCATATTCCCGACAAAAACATGTGAAAGATATTCCTTGGCTATACGATGGGCGCGGATCAAGGTCTCGCGCGGAGTGGGCGGGTTGTCCGCCTTGAAACTGGGATGATAGGCCGAGAGATGCAGAGGAATCGACTTATCGACCCCAGCCAGAAACCGGCCCAACTTATGAAAATCGTCGTCGCTGTCATTGAGGCCGGGAATCACCAGGTTGGTCACTTCGAGATGCGAAGACGACGCCCCGACGATCCGGATAGCCTCCAGTACCGGCTCCAGTTTGCCCCGGCAGACGCGCCGATAAAATTCCGGACGCATGCCTTTGAGGTCGATATTGAAAGCATCGATATGGGGCAACAGATCCCGCAATGGTTCGGGGTTGATATATCCGTTGGACACCATCACATTGACCAGCCCGGCCGCTTTGACCTGCGGTGCCGCTTCGAGTATGTACTCAAACCAGATCACCGGCTCGGTATAGGTATAAGCCACACCGATCGACCCGTCCTGCGCCGCCACCAAAGGGAGCTGTTCCGGAGCGATATAGGACGTCCCAACCCGCTCCTGCGAAATATGCCAGTTCTGGCAATTGCCGCACGACAGGTTGCACCCGTTGGGACCGATCGAAACGATAACGCTGGTCGGATGAAAATGATAAAGCGGCTTTTTCTCGATCGGATCGATGGCGACCGTCACCGTCTCGCCGAAATTGTCCGTCTTCAGACGGCCGTTATCGTTGAACCGGGAAAAACAGATGCCGCGCCGGCCCGGCTTCAGATGGCATTCGGCCGGACACAACCGGCAATGAACCCGCCCCTCGTCGAGCGGCAAATAATGTAAAGCGTCATGTATCATCTTGGCGATAGAATAAAATCAGCGGCCTCATTCAAATCATCACTTATATGATACGGCCTCAAATATGGTTCCGTCGGAAGTTGCTCTTCGGTTTCGACCCCTTCCCCGGTACGGACCATTATCGAACGCCCCCCGATGACTTTGCCGCTCTGGATATCGCTGTATTTGTCGCCGATAATAAAAGATCGTTTGATATCCAGCCCCAGTTCCACCGCGGCGTCCTTCAGCATCCCCGCTTTAGGTTTGCGGCATTCGCATTCCCCCGTATATTCGGGCTCGTCGCCGTCGGGATGATGGGGGCAGTAGCGAATATCATCCGGCTCGCCGCCGGCCTCGGCCATCAATTCCCTCAGGCGGGCATGGATGCGATCGACCGTTTTCACCGGGAAAAAGCCCCGCGCTACGCCCGATTGATTGGAAATAATAACGATTTTGTACCCGGCCTCCTTCAATCGCACCACCGCTTCCAGCGAACCGGGAAGGAAATTGATTTTATCGGGATCGGCCAGATAATGATTATCCTCGATCAAGGTACCGTCGCGGTCGATAAACACCGCCGGTTCGAGTTTGATCTCCTCCAGCGCCCTAATCACCCTTTTGTACACGTCATCGACCGTCAGGCGGGTGAAGCAGTACTGCTCCTCCCGATAGCAGGCTTTGTTGCCGTGGAGCGAACAGGGACGACACGACTCATCGACACTGAGCATGATATCGTGCAAACCCAGGGGATAAAAACCGAGTTGTTCATGAGTCGGGCCGAAAAGGGCCACGGTCGGAGTACCGACCGAAGACGAAACATGCATCAATCCCGAATCGTTGGTGACCGTTACCCGGCATTGCGACAACAAACCGGCAATTTCGACCAGCGGATGGTTATGATAAAAAACGACCCGGTCGGCCGGGAGGTTTTTGAATTCCGACTCCAGCGATTTTTCCTGTCCGCCGAGAAAGATCTTGAGCGGCAAATTAAAATCGTAAACCAGCCGTTCGGCCAGCTCGGCAAATCGTTTGACCGGCCAGGCCTTGACCGGCGAACTGGCTCCCGGAACGATGGCAACCGAATCGCGTCCCGGCAAAGCGCCGTCGAGAATCTCGTCCGGCAGTATCAAATCAGGCCATTTGGCCAGTTTCGCGCCCTTGAGTTCATCGAGGACGCCGTTGTACAAATCGACCGTATGCGGCACTGGCGAAACGAATTTCTTATCATTGACCGCCGCCAGCCTCTCTTTGCGGCGTTTATGATAAACCACCCGGTAAGGCGTTTTGGTCAATGTCGCCAGATGAAACGAACGGAAATTCTTGTGCAGATCGACGATCAGCTTGGGTTCGTATTCGTCGATTTCGGAAGTGAGACGGACCAGGTCGAAATAGCGGCCCTCGTCCGGAAAAGTCAGTACCTCATTAACTCCCGGCAGGATTTCCGCCAATGGTTTGTACATGGCGCGGGTGACGAAAATAATCCGCGATTCCGGATATAACATCCGAAGATTTTTAACTGTCGGCGAAGTCAGGGTGACGTCGCCGAGTCGGCCCAGGCGAATGACTGCGATGGTGTCCATTAGCGCAATAATATAAAAGAAATCGCACCGGCCACAAGACAATAAAAGCCGAAAAGGTAAAACCGCCCCGTACGGACGATTTTTAGCAGGTAATGGATGGCCAGCATTCCGACGCCGAAGGCGACCGTGGCCCCGATCAGGTACATCCAGATAACATCGGAAGCAAAAAGGGCCGCTTCCGAGAAGACCACATCATAGCCGAACGCCAGAGCGATAATCGGCGCCGCCAGCAAAAATGAAAACTCCGCCGCCGCGCTCGGTTCGATGCCCATGAACATCGCCCCGGCGATAGTGCTTCCAGACCGCGAAATCCCCGGTAGAATGGCGATCATCTGGGCCACGCCGATAATAAAACCGCGCGGCAGGTTGATCACCCGACTGCGATTTTTGGCCCATATAGTCGCCAGCAGGATCAATCCCGTCGCAATCAGCATGGCCGCCGCAAATCGAGGCGAATCGAAAATGGCCTCGATAGTGGACTTAAACAACAACCCGGCGATTATAGCCGGGATGGTGCCGACGATGATGGCCCCCAGCATGGTGCGATTCCGGCCGATGGCCTGATTGTCACCGCCGCCGAAGGCGCCGCCCAGTATCTGGATAAACCGGCGGCGGAAATATATCAGCACCGCCAGCAAAGTCCCGAAATGAAGCCAGATTTCAAGACTGACCCCCGGTGACGAAAACCCCAGCAGGGCCTCGCCGATAACCAGGTGTCCCGACGACGATACCGGCAGGAATTCGGTCAAGCCCTGAATCAGGCCGAGAATAACGGCGTCCCAGAATGTCATCAGCGGCACTGCCTGCGTCTATCGTCGGCCATCGACCTGGTTGTCATCATTGACGATGCGCTAAAATGCGGCAACGTCGATTCCCAGCATGAAGGCGACCTCTTCATCGATTTGAAATTCGGCCGTAAAATCCACCAGCGGGGTCACCGAGAACAGGGCGCCCAAATTCAAACCCACTTTGAAATCGGAACTACTGCCGCCGTATTTGACGTTGTCGATGTAAAATTCATCGACGCTGGCGCGCTGATAACGGAGACCGAAACGGGCGTATGGCTCGATGACCGAATTATTCTTGAACTGGTATGGGATGGAAGCGATGGCGAAACCGCCCAAACCGAGCAGGTCACTGCCGGTCAGCTTCGAATACTCCATCCCCCCCCCGACCGACAGGTTGAACGGATTATTATAATTGCCCGCCCCGCCGGAGACGTCGCCGGATGACCGGGTATATTTCCAGAGAAGATACTTGGCGTCGAGACCGAGAATAATATGAGGATCGGTGTTAGCGCCTTCCTGATCTATAAAGCCCATCCGAAAACGGCCTTCGGTATAATCGCCGAAACCATAACGGACCGACCCGACCACGGCATTGGCATGCTCCGCCCCGATGAAATATCCGCCGATCTTGCCCGTGCCGTTATCGAGAACGCTGGCCGGGCTCATCTGGCCCAGATACTGCGCCGACGCATTGGCGGCCGTCAGAACGACCAGAACCGTCAGTATGAATTTAATGACTCGCACGCTGACTCCTTTCATGTTTACACTTTACCGCCCTGTATTAAAAAAGATCTCCGCTCCAATAATCAACAAAAATAACCGCCGCCAATGAGATAAAAATTTAACCTTGACAATCATAGCGCCGGTTTCTACTATTTGACAACATTAGAGGGTGATTGGTTCGATAAAATAATGCCAGGCCATTGCGCAAAAAAAGACCGAAATATCTATCAGGCCTTTCCGGCATCGTTAATCGGGAATCCCGACAATATAAATCGATTGCGGAACCATCCGCGCGCCACGATGACCAATCAATGAGGTAGCTATGGCACAAGCACGTGAACACTGGGGCACCAAAATGGGCGTGGTACTGGCTGTGGCCGGTTCCGCAGTCGGCCTCGGAAACTTCCTTCGTTTTCCGGTTCAGGCGGCCAATAACGGCGGCGGCGCTTTCATGATCCCCTATCTGGTGGCCCTTGTCCTGGTCGGCATTCCGCTGATGTGGGTGGAATGGACCGCCGGCAGGTACGGCGGCGGCTACGGCCATTCATCGGCCCCCGGAATCTTTCAGGCTCTCTGGAAAAATAACCGGGCCATCAAGTACATCGGCGTCCTCGGCATCCTCGGACCGCTCATTATCTATATGTACTACGTCTATATCGAATCATGGACCCTGGCCTATAGCTATTATTCCATCACCGGCGTCCTCGGTCATACCAGCGACACTTCGATGCTGACCGCCTTTCTCAAGGGTTTGCAGGGTGGCGCGCACAATCAGTATTTTTCCGGCATGGGTATCGCCTTCGTCTTCTTTCTCATCACCTTCGCCTTAAATATTTTCATTACCTATTTCGGCATCCGGGGCGGCATTGAAAAAATATGCGTTATCGCCATGCCGGCCCTGCTGGTTTTCGGCGTCCTCCTGGCCATCCGCGTGATTTCCCTCGACTGGGGTTCCTTCAACGGTCTCGGCCATCTCTGGAATCCCGATTTCACTTCTCTAAAATCACCCAAGGTATGGCTGGCCGCCACCGGCCAGCTATTCTTTACACTCTCATTGGGGATGGGCGTTATCCTCTCCTATTCCAGCTACCTGCGCCAAACCGATGACGTCCCCCTCTCGGGACTGACCGCCGCCAGCACCAATGAATTCGCCGAAGTCATCCTCGGCGGTTCCATTGTCATTCCGGCCGCTTATATCCTGATGGGCCCCACGGTGCTGGAAAAAATCGCCGGCGGCGGGCCCTTTGATCTCCCCTTTGTCACCATGTCGGCCCTGTTTGGAACCATCACCTTCGGCCAGTTCTTTTGCTTCCTGTGGTTTTTCATGCTCTTTCTGGCCGGCGTCACCTCGTCCATATCACTGACCCAGCCCCTGATCGGATTCTTGCAGGATGAATTCAATCTCTCGCGAAAAAAAGCAGTCGCCTTTTTCGCACTGATCACATTTGTCATCTGCCAGCCGGCCGTCTGGTTCTACAATCACGGCGTCCTCTTCGATCTCGATTTCTGGGGCGGCAATCTCATCATCGTGCTGGGTGCCGCCATCGAAATCATTCTGGTGGCCTGGATTTTCGGCATCGATAAAGCCTGGACCGAAATGCACGTCGGTTCCGGTATTCGTATCCCCAACATCTTCAAGTTCGTGACCAAGTATATCACTCCCCTGTTCCTGCTGGTCATTCTCGGTTTCTGGTTCTACAGCGAATGGATCCCGACGATTATGATGGACGGCGTTTCCGGCGAAGATATGCCGTATATCCTCGGCACCCGCCTGGGCCTGCTGGGGATACTGGTGCTCCTGTGCGTTCTGGTCTGGTTAGCCTGGCGCCGACGGCGGCAGGCGGAAAGTGAGGCCTGAGATGAATACCGGCGGATGGATCATGCTGGGGATTATGTGGGGCGGCGTTCTGGCCCTGGGCATTTATTGTTTCGCCAAAATCCTCTCGGAAAACGGCGACAACGATCTTTGATACTTCGGCCGCCTAATGGCGCCGGCCGACAAAAACCGGGCAATGCTCCCCGGCCCCATTACTTATCGACGACGATATCTGACTGGCCTCAAAACCGGCCGCCTCGATGGCCGCCGTCCATTGAGATAAATCAAATAATCCGAGACGATGATAATCGGTCTCGATCCTCAATTGCCCCGCCCGTCGAATAAGGAATATTATGTTGTCTTCATACCAGCTGTCGCCCGGATCGGGATCATAGTAATTTTCGATCAAAGTAATCTCGATATCGCCCCGTTGGCGCGTCAGGTGAATGGTTTTATTCTGTATAAATTTCTCCCGCCACTCATCCGCCACGGTAATCAAAACCCCGCCCGTCCGAAGATGCTCATAGGCTGTCCGAAAAGCCGCCTGCAGATCGTCGACCGAACACATGTAATTGATCGAATCGAAAATCGTCACGGCGTCGAATTGCCGTTCCAGCCGCACCGTTCGCATATCACCATATACATATTCGTTTTCAGGATTCAGCTTCCGGGCCAATGACAGCATCGCCTCGCTGATATCGACTCCCGTAACTTCATACTTACACTTGAGAGTGCAATCGTTATGCCCTCCGCCGCAGCCGAGATTGAGGACCCGGCGAATCGGTTTTTCGCTATACTTTGACATCACGTCGATGATTTCCGTGGTCTCATCGACATATTCTTCCGGCGGGCTTATAATCGGCCAGGTCCAGGCGAGATCGGAATAAAGCCGTCGGCCGTCCATTGTTTCTGGCATGGTAACCCTCCTCCCGCTATGAACTCGGTTGTCCCGGTCACCTATAATATCTACGGTATATCCTGGTCTTCGGCGCGATGCAAAAAATCCAGCCCCAGACTTTTCAGCTTTTCCTTATCAAGGCCTTCGACGACTTTTGCACCAAGGAATTTTTCGAAAGCCTGATCGAGCCGACCCAGGTTGAGATCGGCATACAGGTTCTCTTCCGGTTTCTCTTCCTTCTCGAACCTGACATCCAGCGAAAATGCCTCATTCTTGAGATCGGCGATGCGGTCGAACGGTAATGACCGATAAGTCGCCTCCGGAATATCAGTCAACTTGATCCTGATAATTTTGTCCTCCGGGTTTTGCTCCCGGACTTTCCGTTCCAGCTCGGCCATAATTTCTTCGGCGCTTCGCCCCCGCACTTTCACCTCCGGCAAATCGATCATGGCCCGGGATGCGATCTTATGAAAAGTCACCTTGTTTTCCGGAGCATCGAAATCGACCTCGATAAATCCCTTGTCATGGGCGGCTTCCGACTGCGACAACCGTTCCGTCGAGCCGGAATAATAAACCATCGGCTGGATTTCGGTGAAATTATGATAATGACCCAGAGCCACATAATCGAACCCCAGATTGAAATACGATGACGCTATCTCCTGCTCCGACAAATCGGCCATCTGAAATTCCTTAATGCCGCCGACGACGCCGTGTAGCACCAGGATATTATAATCCGCCGCCGGATCGGGCGCGATTTTTTGCAGTTCATCCTTGAGAATTTCACTGGTCAGGCAATGCGGCACCGCGGCAATAGTGCACCGGCCGATCGTAACCTGTTCGAAACGGGATTTATAGATAGGGTAGATGTTTTCAAAATCCTTGAATATCGACAGCACCGCGCCGATATGTCTCTGCTTGGGAGCGTCATGATTGCCGGAGATGACAACCGTTGGAATCCCAGCCTCGCGCCCAAGTTTTAATAATTGCTCGGAGGCGAAAGCGATCACCCGGTTGCTGGGATGCACCATATGAAACAGGTCCCCGGCATTGATAACCAGATCCGGCTTAAGGGCAATTATCTTATCGACCGCCTCTGCGAAACTGTCGAGGATATCCTGCTGGCGGCGGTCGGAACCGGCCCCCAGATGATTGTCGGCAAAATGAATCAGGCGCATGGCTTAAAAAAACTTGTCGTCCACTTTTTCGCGGCGACCCTTTTTTACTTCACTATTTATCTGCTTCAAATATTCCTCGTACAGAAATATCTTCAAGGGCAGCGCAAACGGCACTGTCGGCGAAGTCAACAACGCCTCTCCGGCGGCCAGGGTCTGAATTTCGGTCCCCAGCGCCGAAATATCCTGCTTGGCCGAAGACCTGATAATACTCCGGTCCCGTTCGTCGGCCAGACCGAGGATAAATATCGAATTCAACTGCGACAGCAATTCCTCCGACAGCAATTTCGGTTGCTGAGTGATAACGCCCAGCCCGACCTTAAATTTGCGCCCTTCGCGGACCACCTGATGAAACACATTGCTGTCCCCGGCCGACGACGAAAGCACCCGCTGAGCTTCTTCGAGCATGATCAGGCACGGCGCCAAACCGTCGAATTTTTCGCCCGACTGATATTTATAGCGATAACTTTCAAGCACCGCACGGGTCAGCACGGAGGTCACCATGGTTTCCTCGGCCTGCGACAAATTGGCCGTATCGACCAGCACCGAATACCCGTTCTGAATTTTGGCCACGATATCGCCCACGGTCGAAATCGAGGAATCGAAATTGACCGACTTGAAATTTTTGATCGCCTGTGCCCGCCTTTGAAGGACGCTCAGCGTCGATTCATGAAACGTCGAACTCCCGGCGGCCAGATCTTCGATCAGCGATTCCAGATCGCGGCGGCATATCTCCCTCAGCCACTCCCGGCCATACTTGATCCGCACCGCCCATAACGCTTCCCGCTGGGGCTGCGTGAAACTGAATATCTGCTCGATATCCTCGATCTCGATTTCATTGACCGGTATCGTCAGCGTTCCGCTTTCGCCTTTGAGCTTCCGCCGGGAATATGAGAATAACCGCTTGGCGGCCGACGGATGATCGGCCAGCCCCTTCTTCTCTCCTCCCCGTCCCCCGTCGTGATACTCGCCATGAGGATCGAATATCAACAGCCCGTAATTGCCGTTGGCCATAATGGCCGACGCCATGATTTTCATCAAATTGGATTTGCCCATCCCGGTGGTGGCGAAGATACCCAGATGCTGGGCCAGCGACCGGCCGTCGATACCCAGAGGAATCTCCATCACCGCCTCGCCGCAACGCAGATAGCCGACAATCAAATCGCCGCTGTATTCTTTTAAAAAGGCCATCGTCTGCGGGTCCGGCAGAGTCACCTTGGTAAAATGCGCCGGAATCGAGCGGGGACGATGAAAACGCCCACCCGCCACGAAGCCCAGCGGCGAACATCGCGCCAGCTTATATAATCGACGGTCGGGATCATGGATACGATAATTGCGTCCCTGAATATCCTCCTCCATCATCCGTCCGGCGGCCTTTTCCGTCCAGTTGGCTTCGCCGCTTTCATGGCCGTAGCTGATATCTGTGATCCGAAGAAGATAACTCCGCCCGGTGGCCTCATCGGCGGCCATGACAATCCCCCCGATCGAAAGCGGAGTATCCCGGAAGGAACGAAAATGAAGTTCGCCGACCGATTTGCCGACCAGCCTCCCGATGTAATCATTATCCATAATTCTGATCCTGCAACCGCGCCGATACGTCGGCGTTGAGTTTGTCATGAATATCGCCGGTCAGGTATTCCCAGATATGCGGCGGGAAGTCTTTCGCTTCCAGAGCCCGACCGATGGAATCGATCAATTCCTGCCGGAAAATGTTATCGATACGTACCAAACGATGCGCCGCCGCCAAGGGATAAGGATACCCGCAAAACTCGACGTCGTCGGCGATAGCCGCCATCATGGAAAATATCTTCTCGATATCGGACTCATCGAACCGATTTATATCTACGCGATAAGGTTTGTCGGCCCCGGGATGAAGCCGGGCCAGATAGATATTGCCCAGCCAGCCGCTCTCGGGATCGAGAGCCCGGTTCAATTGCCGATACCAGCAGGAATGCCCCTCCGGAGCCGCCTGCGAGCGATTGCGGCCGAGGTCGAGCGGTAACCCTCCCCCCAGCGATAAAGTCGTCTGCTTGGTCACAGCGGCGACATAGACCTTTTTCTCCGCCGCCCGTCTGAGGATGCCTTTCTGAAAATTCATGTCGAAATCGGTGTGAGCGCGCAACGAACCGTCGATTAGACACAATGTTTCCGGTTCGGCCTGATCGATAAGTTGCTCGATCAACCGCCACTCGGCCAGCCAGCGCAACTCGTCCACCGGTCGCAACGGCGCTTCGGCCGTAATCCGCTTTACCGGAAGATCGGTCATGTACTCTTCCAGCATCTCCCCAATCGCCAGTCGATTATAGGCCAGAACCTCCGGCGGCGGACAAAATTCACCCACGCGCCGGTGCCCCTCAAAAGCCGCCATCCCGGCCCGCCATGCGATAACCTCGATATTTCCGCCCCGCGCCAGAACCGACGATCCGCCGTCAACCGCCACCACCGACACGCGCCCCTTAAAAGGCACAACCGGCCGGGCCGGAGCGTCGTCGAGCGAGGCGACCAGATGCGGCGAACCGAGCCCGGCTTCGGGCTGGAAAGCCGGAAAGTCGCCGCCGGAGCCGTCGAAAAGAGCTCTCAGCCGCGCCGCCGTCAGGTCGGCGACTTCGTGATCGAGACAGTTGTGTTCGCCGGAAATGGATGACATAAAAAAATATACGCACTCACCTATCGAGTCGCAAGTTGAATCAGGGGGATAATAAAAAGGCGGCCCCGCTAGGAGGCCGCCCGAAGACTAATAAATGCCGTAGCGGCTTATTCGGTCGCGCAGGGTGTTGCGCGAGATACCGAGCATTTCCGAGGCTTTAACCTGATTGGAATTGAAATGCTTGAGGCAGGCGGCGATCAACGCTTTCTCCATGGCCGACTGCATCATCTGGTAGGCCCGCCCTTCGGCGTTGGCCACCAACTTCGGAAAGATGGGATCGATCAAACGTTCGAACATCGAGGTATAGTCGTCCTGAAGACCCTCGATATCGATCTCGACCTTATTGCCGCTTTCGTTGAAGATCGGAAAATCTTCGGCATGCAAAACATCCGATTTGGCCATGACCATGGCCGTATGGACATTGTTTTCCAACTCCCGGACGTTGCCGGGCCAGATATATTTATTTAGAAGATTCTTGGCCTTCTTGGTGACGGTATGGATATTCTTGTCCAGCGTATGGTTGTATTTCCTGATGAAATGATCCACCAGCAACGACACATCCTCTTTGCGTTCTCGAAGCGGCGGCATATAAATCGAAACGACCTTGAGACGGTAGAACAGATCGACTCGGAAAGCGCCATCCTTCATGCATTGCACCAGCGATTTATTGGTGGCGGCGATGATACGGCTGTCCACCTTGATGGTCTCGTTGCCGCCCAGCCGTTCAAACTCTTTCTCCTGCAAGACCCGCAGGACTTTACCCTGCGTCAGCATCGACATATCCGCTACTTCATCGAGGAAAATCGTTCCCTGATCGCATTGCTCGAATTTACCGATTCGCTTGAAATACGCCCCGGTAAAAGCGCCCTTCTCATGTCCGAATAACTCCGATTCCAAAAGCGTGTCGGATAGCGCCGCACAATTGACCGACAGAAACAGCTTGCTCCGGCGGCGGCTGTTGCGATGGATGGCCCGGGCGACCAGTTCCTTGCCCGTGCCCGATTCGCCGAAAATCAAAACGGCGGCGTCGGTCTTGGCCACCTGCCCGATCAACTTGGCGATCTCTACGATCTCCGGCGACTGGCCGACGATCTCATCCGACCTCGTCTCCTCTTCCGATGACAGGTCCGGCGAATGCGGTCTCAAGGCATGACGGCCGAAACCGCAGGCCTTATTGACGGTATCGATCAACTTGTCGACCTCGAACGGCTTGGTCAGATATTCGTAAGCCCCTTCGCGCATCGCCTCCATGGCGTTCTCGGTGGAGATGAATCCGGAGATGACTATCACCGGCAGGTTCTGATTTATCTGCTTGATATTCTTCAGCAAATCGAGGCCCGAACAGGATGGCAGGTTGACGTCCAGCATCACCAGGTCGAGCTTTTCCCGATTTTCCGAAACGTAGGCGGCCGTACGCTGACCATCCTCGAGATGATGGAAAGTGTACTTATCCGGATCGAACAATTCTATTACCGATTTCGAGAGATCTACATCGTCATCAACGAGCAGTACATTCTTCATTAACTATATCCCCAAGACTATGGTATAGTAGTATAATCGGTTGATGGAGAGCTATATTTAGAGGGGTTGCGCAAAAAACTTACATTTTGCGCCGGTTGGGCTATTTTCTCAGCTTGTACTTATCAATCAAATCGTAAAGGGTCGTCCGGCTGGTGCCCAGTTCCCGGCTGACCCGGGAGATGTTCCAGTTGTTCCTGATCAGCGATTCACTCAAACAGGCCTTTTCCGTCTCCTCGCGAGCCTCCTGAAGAGTCTGGACTTTTTGGGTTTCACCGGAGGCCGACGGCAAAGACAGGTCGGACGGTTTTATCTTCTTGTCCTGAGCCATGATAACGGCCCTTTTGATTTTATTTTCCAGTTCTCGCACATTCCCCGGCCAGCCATAAGCGGCGATCGCCCGCGAGGCCGCCTCCGTCAGCGACAGGTTCGATTTGTTGTTTTCGCCGGCGTAACGGTTCAGGAAGGTCGTGGCCAGCAACAGGATATCGTCGCCCCGGCCTCTCAAGGGCGGCATGTCGACAGCGATTACCGAGAGGCGGTAATACAGGTCTTCCCTGAAAGCTCCGTTTTTTACTTCTTCCATCAAATCGCGATTGGTGGCCGCCACAATTCGGACGTCGAGATTAATCGCCTCCCGCCCGCCGACCCTTTCGATACTGTGATCCTCAAGAACACGAAGTAGTTTAACCTGGAGCTTAAGAGACAGCTCGCCGATTTCATCAAGAAAAATCGTCCCGCCGTCGGCCAGCTCGAATTTACCGTGTTTCTGGGCATGAGCGTCGGTAAAGGACCCTTTTTCATGGCCGAACAATTCCGATTCCAGCAGGTTTTCGGGGATCGCCCCGCAATTAATGGTGACAAACGGCCGGCGGACGCGGGGACTGGAGGCATGAATAGCCTTGGCCACCAGCTCCTTGCCGGTGCCCGATTCGCCGGTAATAAGGATGGTGTAATCGCTTCCCGAAACGGTCTTGATGACCTTGAACACCTCCCGCATCTTGTCCGAATCGCCGATTATATGCTCGAAACTCTTGGTCCCCGCCAGTTCGGATATCAACCGGCTGTTTTCCTGTTCCAGAAGCGACACCCGGAGACTGCGTTCGATGATGATCTTCAATTGATCGAGATCGACCGGCTTGTTGAAAAAATCATGAGCGCCCAGCCCGATCGCCTTGAGCGCGTTTTCTTTCTGACCGTGACCGGTGACCATGATAATCTTGCAGGAGGGGTTGATCTGGAGATAGTGCTCGATCAGGGCCAAACCCTCGGCGGCGTTCTCGCGCGACGACAGCGATATATCCTGAAGGATCACCGGCGGCTTGTGCTCCCGGGCCAGATTCCGCGCCTCTTCGACGCCTCCCGCTTCGAGCACCTGGTACTCTTCGGTCAAGGCCCATTTCAACTGCGACCTGATCCCTTCTTCGTCGTCAACGATAAGTACAAACGGCTTTTCCACGTCAGCCTTCTCCCGGCAGATAGATTATAAATTCCGAACCTTCACCCGGCCGGCTGTTGACTTCAATCCGGCCCCGATGGGCTTTGACGATTTCCCGCGTCTGAAACATGCCTATCCCCAATCCGTAAGGCTTGGTGGAACTGAACGGCTTAAACAACCGCGTGGCGATAAACTCCTGTGTCATCCCGACGCCGCTGTCTTTGATCGAAAGACCGATCAGATCGCGTCCTTCGGTGACAATCGACTTTAATTCCAGACGGCCGCCGTCGGGCATCGCCTCCAGAGCGTTCATGATCAGGTTGTCAAGAACCGAACCGATCTTATCGCGATCGACAATGACCTTGATGTCCGGATCGACTTCGGCGCTGACCGAAACGGATTTGACCGTTTCCAGGCGGACGCGCTCTACAGTGTCGGCCATCAAGTCGGCGAGTTTGACCGTCTCCAGAGACAGTTTATCATCCGCCCTCTCCTCCGTCAACCGTGAAATTATTTTTTTCTGGCGATTGACGGCTTTACTGATGGTTACCAGTGCTTCCTTCTGAAAATCGGGATTGCTGATATTTTTTTCGGCGTTCTGCAAAAGCATCGACAGCATCGCCACTGAATTCTTCAAATCATGAAGGACAAAAGACGAGAAGCGGTGAAACGATTCGATTTCCCGCGATATCAAAAGTTCGTCGGTCATGCGGGCGCCAAGGATGGTCAACGCCACCGGATTGGCGGCGGCCTCGATGAAACCGATCTCATCCGAAGTCAACCGGCGGCCGGAACCATGGGCGGCGATGCCCCAGAAACCCAGCATCTGCTGCCGGGCCAAAAGCGGCACCAGCAGAAAAATATCGAAGCCCACCGCCTTTTGCAATTCAGCCGCCTGTTTTGCTTCATCCGACGCTTTCTCGGCCAGCGTCGACATTTCCACGGCATGACTGAAACGATACAACCAGTCGTTGAGCGAATCGAGCTGTTTCCCCGGAATCCCTCGGTCAATGCCGTCGCCGCTGTATAGCGTGTAATTCTCCGACGGCGCCGGCTCCTTTATGACAAAAAGGCTGTGATCGATCCTCAACAGACGCCGCAACAATCGCGCTGTCCGGGTATAAATGGCGTCCATATTCAATGTCACCGATACCTCTTCGGCGAATTCCTTCCATTCGGCGGCATAGAGGCGTTTGTCGCGGAACGGCGCCTGGGGCGAAGAAACGACTTTGAGGCGCGAACGAATCGTCTGCGACACCACCAGGATCATGAAGGTGATGACCATCAGGATCAGGATCACCAGCGAGAAGAACAACCCTTCATCCAGGTTGTATTTGACCAGCACCTCGCCGACGGTGCCGATAATCAAAAAATAAACTCCGAAAATGACGACCACCACCGATGAATAAATGCCGCGTTGCGTCAGAATAATGCCGTCATTGGCCGGATCGAAAAGGATATAATGCCGCGCCACCGGAACCGACACCAGCGCAAACAGCAGAAACAGCACGGTCATCATCAAATCGCTGATACGGCCGTACAGGATGCCGACCGTGGCCGCCCCCAACAGCCCGATGGTGTAAGCCAGCAGGGGGAAATATGACCTTTTGATTTTCTCGCGGGCCAGCCCCAGTGAAGAACGATAACAGGTCTCCAGCGAATAAGCCCCGGCCGTCAGCCCCAGTATCAGATAACCGCAAATCCAGAAACGCCAGGCGCCGAAATCGACCGCCCAGCGCCGCTCCCCCAGCGTCACATCGACGCCCTGGATGACCCACAGGTAAACGAACAGGACCGACGAAAAAATCAAAAACAGGGTCGAGAGAATCGTGTTGCGACGCGAATATTCGCTCTTGTCCAGCCCCCAGCGACTGCTCATCAAATACCAGGCATACGGCAAAAAGGCGACGCAGAAATACAAAAGCAGATAACCCGGCTTCCAGAAAAACGAATACGGCCCGGTTTCGGCGGCGATGGCCAGCAAACCGGCCAGATTAACGAGAATCAGGAACAGAAACGGGCGGGCATACGGCGCCAGTCGCGTTTTCGCGATAACCAGCCCTGCGATGCCCAGAAGCAAAACCCCCGAAAAAAAATGGGTATATGACAACAGGCTCATCGGCTATGAAGTTTGATCCATATAAAATTTGAGCGACGTCCCCAACAGGATGAAATTGACGATGATGTCGACGCCGATCGAAACCAGAATCAGGTATAAAACCATCTCGGGATAAAAATTGGATACGATTTTGCCCGGATCGGACAACACCCACGACGGCAATAAACCGATAAAATACGGAATCAGGACGATTCCGATCGCCACGAAGGGATGCTGGAAGAACAATCTCAGACCCCTTTTGATACTCTCCCAATACGAGGCCCCCCCGGCAAGTATGCTGGGCAAAAGATAAATAAAGACGGCGTAAACCACCACCGTGATGCCCCGGGCCGCCAACTGCGCGAACATCTGCCGGCGCGGCGCATCCTGCAATGAATATCCGAAAACATCCTCGATGACGACATTGAAGTAGCGGTTAATCAAATAAAGCACGCCCAGCACCACCAGCCAGGCCACTGTCAGTTGCAGGTACCGTTTGAAGGCGTGTTTCACGGATACGAAAAGGGCCGGCTTTTCCCCCCGGTAAATGGCGATCAGCATATCGATCATGATACCGAATAACAGCGCTTCGATGAAAATGTTGACGACCAGCCGGGCCGTGCCGTAAAAATACGGCAGGAGCGTCATATGCGCCGGGTAATGATAAAACAGCGATGAGTATTCGGAATTGACCAGTTTGGTCCAGCCCTCAACCAGCGAACCGGTGACCGGCGAAAAAATGAAGTAATGGACATAGACCAGGACCACCGCCGCCAGGGCATGGATTAACAGGGGAAGCCACAGCTTCACTCGACCCATCAAACGAAAGGTCTGGCCGTAAAGGTACCAGAATTCCGACATATGAACTCGTTGCGCCATTACCTGCCTCTTTCCCCTGTAAGTTTACGGTCAATTAGACTACTGCACTCGAACCGTGTCCTGATTGGACCGGCTGACCATTCCCTGCTGATCGACGACATAGACCTGATAATAATATAATCCGGTATCGGGGAGGTTAGTGTCCAGATAGGTCGTCGTCTGTTTATCGCTGATAAATTTCACCACCAGATTCTCCGGGTAACTGGTATTATCGCCCGTATAGGGAGGAAGCGAATTTCGATCCCGGACTATATAATACGCCTCAAAATCGTCAGCCAGGGCCGCCTTGATCCAGCTTATCCGCGCCTGCAAGGAATCGCCCGTCGCCTCGGCCATGATACTTACGGTATCCGGAGGCAGATTCTCCAATGTCTTGATCTTGACCGTCGCCGACCTCGTGGAATTGCCGTGCGAATCATCGACGTATACCCAATAATGATATTCGGTGAGAGCGTTGAGGTTGACATCGAGATACTTGGCATCCGCAGCTTTGACAATCTGGATAGCCAGAACCGAATCGGTGTAAGGCGGGGAAATGGTATCGTCAGCCGCCCGGAAAACTCGGTATTGCGAGAAATCGTTAATCGCGGAGGGACTCCAGAGTAATTGAATCTCCCGCGATGAGACTGCAAAGCCCCAGACCTGAACCGGCGGCGGTACCGATGTCACGCTCATCCGGACGTCTGATTGAAGCGCCGGAGCCGTATTACCGGCGACGTCGGTAAAGTGGGCCGTGATCAAAGCATCCGATAATTCCGTCCCGTCGGGAATAATATAAAGGGCGCTGAAAACATGATCGCCGGCAATTAAATCGCCGCCGACGCCGAAATCATTGAGCGTCACTGTCCCGAGACCGGCGATATCAACCGAAGCGGACTTGCCATCCTCCCCCACCGACATTTCAAAACGAAGCGTATCGCCCTCATGCAACAATGTATCCGCCGGGAGTTCTCCCGCTCCATCGACAAAAACTTTGATATCATCGATTACCGCGGCCCGGTCAAGCGTGATATCGTCGGAGACCGTCCCGACCGACATTCCCCCCGCGTCCATCTCAAACTGCGCGTACACGGTCTTCAAACCGTCGCCGTCGGAAAGCGTAAAGCTCTTATTGGTCCCGTAATTCTCCCAATGAGCGTCGCCGAACTGGGGATCCTCGGAAAACCGAATCAACCCCGTTCCGTCGGGAGCCGTGACCACGATATTCACCGGCCGGGTGTTGATATACTCCTCGCCGCCGGCGATCAGAATGGAAAATATCCCCGGCGCGGCCGTCACCGGCGTCGATTGATAACCTTCGATACCGTTGGTATCGATGGCCGACACCCGGAAATAATAACGCCGCCCGTTAACCAGCCCATCCACCGTATCGGTGGTAAACTCAGTGGTATCGAAAACCAGTAACGACGTCGCCGCCGAATCGGAAAAATAGACGACGAATTTATCGACCGCCGCCGCATTCGTGACGGCCCATTTGACCACCACCTGGCCGTCGCCGATCGAGGCCGTCAAACCCCGAGGCGTCTCCGGCTGGGACGGAAGATCGGATACTCCGCTGGGATTATCGATTTTATTACTGCAACCGGCCAGGATCAAAACCGCCAGCGATATCGAGGCTAATATCTTTTTTCCCATAACCATCCTCAAAAGTTTGCCGACAATTTCAGGCCGATCTTATCGCCCCTGATGTCGGGCCGGGCCGTAATCGCCTTGTATTCGGTATAACGGTCGAAATCGGGGAAGAACAGAAAAGAATCCAGCAAGTTAAACACGTACACGCCGGCCGTCACCGCCACCATAATATTGACTCTGTCTTCGGCGTCGTTGGCTTTCTTTTGGGCGTCCCGAAGTTCCGCTTCCAGACGCGGTAAATCGGCCCAGTGAGTGGCGTCTTCATAAGCCGTTTTACGCGCATTATAGTCGTCCACCTTGGAATCGTAATTGTCTTTCACGAAAAAGTACCCCACCGCGGCAGCGGCGGTGGCGGTGAAATAAAGGGCCGACTTGGTGCTGTTGCCGTAATATTTCTGCCCCCAACCCGGAATAATCAGCGAGCGGAAGAAGGCTTTGGTCCGGGTTTTGGGAATCAGTGTGATATCCAATTGCGATGTCTGCGCCTCGGAAAAATAGGTCTTGGTCCGGTACTTCTCGTACCCTTCCCTGACCACCTCCACCCGGTACTGGCCGGATAAAGTTCGATCGAATTTTACGGGAGAAACGCCGGACAGGGTCAATTCGCCGGTCAGGCGCACCAGCGATCCCTGGGGATTGGTATTAACCAGAACATTTCCCGCATCCTGCCCCAAAGCAGGTTGTACCAGCGAAAAAAGACAACAGACCATGACGGCCGTCAAAGTCCTTTTGGGGGCCAAATTCATAAGCAAAGTCCCTTTTTGCTTAATTTCGGGGAAATATATGATTTCCTTGATTAAGTGGCAATAAAAACTATACCGGCTGATAATAAAAAACCACCTGTGAGAGAAACCCGTTTCCCGAAATTCCCGATGATTAAAAGGCGCCTTTGCCGGTGACGACGACCAGAACCGTCCGGAGAATGATCTTGACATCCTGCCAGATGCTCCAGTGCTGGATATAATGCAAGTCATACTGCACCTTGCGCACCACCGAAGCAATCGACGAATCGTAGCCGTTTTCGATTTGCGCCAGACCGGTCAGACCCGGTTTGACTTCCAGGCGCTTATTATACCCATCCACCTGCGACGACAGCTCTTCGACAAAAACCGGCCGTTCCGGACGGGGTCCGACCAGCGACATCTGCCCCAGAAGGACATTGATAAACTGGGGGATTTCATCCAGGCGGGTCTTACGAAGGATAAACCCGAGACGGGTAATGCGGGGATCATTCTTGGTAGCCCAGACCGGGCCGCACTTCTTCTCGGCGTCGGCTACCATAGTGCGGAATTTAATGACGCTGAAAAGTTGGCCCCTAAAATCCTGGCGACGACGATCGCGAGACGTCCGGCCCAATGCCGAACCGTTCTGCGCCCGCCGTTCGCCACGGCGCCGGTTATATCCGATTCGCGCCTGACGATAAAACACCGGGCCCGGAGAATCGAGCTTGATAAGGATCGGCAAAATAATATAGAAAGGCGCCGTTGTCACCAGACCGACGATCGATCCGAATATGTCAATCGCTCGCTTCAGCCAGGAACCAAACCGGCGATAGGCCGGACGGGCATAGGTTCTCGACGGTGTACGATTCACCGCCCAGGCGGAAAGAAGCATAATATTGGCCCAGATATATTCAGAGAAGAAATAGCCGATGGCAAGACCGAATGCTTTTTGATGCGCGCCGACACGATTGGCGGCGGCTATCCGGCGTCCCTCCGTGGTGCCCTGATGCCGCTTCGTTATGACTAACTCGCGACTTCCTTGTACACCCAAAAGGTTTTGCATCTTTACAGTCCCTTCTTAACGGTTCAAGACTATTCAAGATAAAGGTTGAATTGCGGTTATAGGGTGAATCAAGCAAATTGACTGCCAAGCCACGGCCAAAACTGGTATATCTGATTTTCCATAAACGATGAAGACCGTCTTGTTTATAAGGCATTGAATGACAACATCATATAAATGCTATTGTGGTCTTATTTAATCTATTATTCTAAGTTATTTTTTTAAAAGCGGTCGTCAAACCGGCCGCGCATGAAGGGATAGTCATATAAGATGCAATCATCTGCAATTCTATTATGCAAAGTTGCATCGGATTGCAGTAAAAAGGCCGCCATTTATGAGCCTGGCGGCCTGAAGATTTTATCTTGAAGGGAGACGCCGAAAACGGCGTAAGTTATTTACCAGGAAAACGTTATCGAAAAATTATGAACCGCGTCCGTGCCGTAATCGTCCGAGGGCATAAAGGTGTAGTCAAACTTCCCGGCCCCATATCCGATTCCCAGTCCAAGATTATAGGTCAGGGCGTTCGAATTAGCCACTGCCCCCGTATGATAGACCAGCCCGGACCGAGCATACAACTGGTCATAGAGGTTCATCTCAAATCCCTGATGCACCGAAAGCTGATCGTGGAACGGCGAATAACCTTCCAGAGAAATCAGGGCCCGGTCATTGAATTGATGAAATGATAAACCGAAACGAACCGCCGCCGGCAAATTCTCGGAAACATTGATATATTTCATTTTGGTTCCGAGGTTGACCGCCGCCAGACCCAGGTTCACGCCGCCGTAATCGGCCAGAATTCCGATATCGCCGGCGAAAGCGCTACCCTTGATAATGTCGAACGACTGCTCGATATATTTGGCCGCCACCCCCAGCGAAATGTTTTCGGTAACGTTGGTCGCGGCGCAGAAGATAACCGCCATGTTGTACATCGACAGATCTCCGCTCGGGTCGCCGTTTTCATCATAACTGCTGATCTGGCCGTAATTCAAATAGGTCAATCCGGCCCCGAAGGATACCTTCTTACCCGGCAGGGCAATCATCAAATTCTCGATATTGACATCTTGATACCAGCTCTGGTGGGCGAATTCCACCTGCGAATTTTCCATGCGGCTGATACCGGCCGCGTTCCAGTAAACCGCCGAGGGATTATCGGCGATGGAAGTAAAAGCGCCGCCCATGCCCAACGCTCGGGCACCGGCGCCGATCTTCAGGAAACCGGCAGTCGTCGAACCCGTCTCCGCGGCAACAGTGACATCGCCAAAAACTCCGGCGATAATAGCGGCAAAAATCCAGATAGCAATAATTATTTTGATTGTTCTCATCAATCACCTACTCCATTTCATTATTGCCCAGGTAATTGCAATGGGGGTGCCACCCTCGGTCTTACCCGGACCAATGGAGCAGGCGCCTTGCGAATTCTTGGATACTGGGTGTACTTTGTTGATTGTCAGCCTCTTACAAACCACCAGTGTGTCCGTTTCGATCCCTCGACGCATCCATGCTCGGAGATTGCGTCCCAAATCGTATTTTTTCCCTGTTCAATGGCCGGTCAGACAAATGATAAGTAACTCGAAAAACCCGGTAAGACATATTAATGCAATAAGTTACGCCACCCTGTTCAATCTCCGCATTTTTCCTTCAAATGATCTAAACCAAACCATTTTCCCCGGTTTATGACTGTGCAAACACTGAACTTTTTCCAGTCGATCATCTCTTATACACTGATGGTAACGTTTTTTTTAATCAATTGTCAAATAAATTAATGCTTTTAGAGATAAAAAATATTATGGATAAATCGCTATTATTATGCCACTTAGACGGAATAAGACAACCCCGGCCGGGACTTGCCCGCAAATGTTGTCATTTCCTCATTTCGACGGCGCCGTTTCCTTTTTGGGCGGCAGGCGTTTCTTCATTTGCTGAAACCGCGGGGTATCCATGACGAGGCCCGAAAGGGAATTGCCCATGCCGGCGATCTCCGCTTTCGTCGCCGCGATCCGGTCGTCGGTAGCCGGATGGCTGGCCGCCAGCATCTCGAATAGATCCATCTGATGACTGCCGGAAAGCTGGTTGAGTTTGTCGAACATCAACAGCATTCCATTCGGATTCCATCCGGCGCGAGCCATATAGATCGCCCCGAATTTATCGGCTTCCGTCTCATGCGCCCGCGAATAACCGGACATCATTATCCCCAACGCGGCGCCGGCCAAAGCCTGCGTATTCTCCGACTTTTTCCCGAGAGCCAGTTGCAGAACCACACTCGTGCCCATAGCCGTCTGCAATTGTCGGATACTGTGGCGGGCGACCACATGACTGATCTCATGCGCCATGACCGCCGCCAGTTCCGATTCCTTGTCCATCTCGCGAATCAAACCGGTATAAAAATAGACATAACCGCCGGGCGCGGCAAAGGCGTTGATCTGATCCGATTCGATGACGGCGAAATGAAAAGGCAGATCATTGCGATCCGACACGGCTACGATCCTCTGCCCCAGATCGTTGATATATTCCTGCCAGACGGGGTCGGCCAGAATAGTATCGGTCCCCCGTAACTGCTGATCCATCTCCTGACCGATGGACATTTCCTGGTTGGTCGAAATCAGTATCAGCGACTTCTGGCCCCCGGGGCCGGTCGTCGCACAGGAGGCGATGATAATGACCGCCGTCATCATCCATAAAACCGCCCCGAATTTTCCGAAACCCGTAAACATGAATCCACCTACATCCGCAGGCGATCAGCCAGTTCACCGATTATCGGAAGCTTGTACATCTTGCCCTGAAGCGAAAAAATTATCCCGGCTACCGCGGCCCCGATACAGGCGATGATAATCACCGTCCAGAAAAGCTGACTCAGGTGAGGAAAGGAGAAGATGAAAGCGATTATTTCAAGGAAGAACAGGACTATCCCCTGCCGGGCATGAAAATAGGCATAGGGATCGTCGCGCATCTTGATCAACGGCACGAAGCACAGGAAGGGGATATAGGCCATAACGGCCGCCATCCGCCGGTCCTCGGCCGGCCGGCCTTCCTGATGATCATGGCCGCCGTCGAGATCGGGGATGCCGCCCTTTCCGGACGTCTCATCCTTGGTCTGGTCATGGTCGAAAAAAGATTCGGGCATACATCCTCCGGGTCATAGATCCCATACGATTTCTTCACCCTGTCCGGCAAAATGAAATCGAATCGGGTCTCCCTGAGGCCATCCCTCCACCTCTTCCCCGTCCTGCATGATCGCCACGCGGAAATATATCTCCCCGCGGCCGTCGGGAAAAAAGACCTTCTTCTCGATTCCGATTTCGGCGATCTCGCCGATTCCGGACAGGACCTGCTTTTTGTCTCTTACCCAGTCGGGCAAAGACTCGATCCCGGCGGCGCCGAACATGAACGCGCCCTGGCCGGGGTTCAATATTTCAACTTTGAGACGTTTGTCGCCGTTGTCAACTAAAAAGCCCTCTTTCTCGAAATCGACCCGGACATAGACAAAATCATCGTCGGAGACATAATAGATACCCGAAATGATCCGCTCCGCCCTCTGCATCGCGCCGCCGGCCTTGCGGCAGTCGAAACGCCCCGCCCCCAGCCACTCATAATAATGGGTCAATCGCCCGTCGATAGTCGGCGTCACGACCCCCTCCGGCTCGGTGGTATATGTTTCAGGCAAACCTGTGGAAATCGGCGTCATCAACACCTTGGGGATTTTCAGACCCAGGGCGACGTAAATAGAACTGACGTGAGCCCGGAAGATGCGGTCGAACTCCTCGTTTTGCGGCCCCCGGTGCTCGTCCCCATACCACCAGTTCCAATCCGATCCCTCGGCCACCATCAGCGACTTTTCCGCCTTGGCCAGTTTCTGGGGATCGAAATTGGGCTTTTCCGTTTTGATTTTGGTCAGGGCCTGCCGCGCCTCCCAGAGAATATCCCAGGCCGTGTTGTCCTCGGGATGACCGATCCAGATACGGAAATTATGATTGATCCATGACCCGGCTTGAATGTTTTTAAGTTTGATCGGTTTGAGGTTATGGGCCGCGTCGCTCATCGTGACCGTTTCGATCTGGTCATCGGCGGCCAGTTTCTCCAGAAACAGATTCAGAAATTTATCGCCGTCATCGCGGTAATATTCCCAGCAGTTTTCGCCGTCGAGGATAATAGGCACGACAGTATTGTTGTTGTCCCCCAGCGTCAGTTTCAACTGGTGCAATTGTCCGATGAAATCATCGACCGCCTTCTCTTCATCCCATCCCGAATAAACGAAGCCGATCCGGTCCGACAGGGCATGATCCCGGAAGAAAATTTTGATCGCCCCTTCGGGCGTTTCATGGAGGTAAACTGCGTGGGGCGAGGCCTTGTCTCCCGGCAGACCCGATTTGACCAGTGAACCGTATAGCACCTGCTCGTCGGAAGCCATCCATTCGATGCCATGCCTGGCCAGAATCGCCGCCATCGGCTCCGAGATTGAACCCTCCGAGGGCCACATCCCCTTCAATTCCAGCCCGAAACGGTTCTTGTACATCTCCACCGCCAGGGCTACCTGACGATCGGCGTCCTCGGGATGGCGAAACCGGTTCTTGGGCAGGGTGATGCCCGGCAACGCCTCGCGCGCCGATTCCGTATCGCACAACAAAGGCAGGATAGGGTGAAAATAAGGTGTGAAGGAGACTTCTATTTTACCGGCTTCCATCAGCGACCGATAAGTCGGAATCACCTCGGCCATGACTTTCAGCTCGGCCTCGACCAGAGCCGCTTTGTCGTCCTCGCCAAACCCTTCGCCCTTGGCGAATAATTCCTTGAAAGGACTCCGACTCCGCAGAATGGGATCGACCCAGGCCAGGTTGGACCAGATCACCAGGTCCCTGATTTCCTGGGCCGAGGAGGTCCGGGCGGCCATATCCGCTTCCATATTGCAGTCTTTCAATTTTCGAAACAACCGCCGGTAGCGCGGATACGGTTCGATCATGGTGTCGGGATTGGCCGAAAAGAAGGTCTTGAATATCTCGACTTTCTCGTCGCGGTTCAGTTGATTGGACGGCTTGCGCGTCAGGTCGAAATGACGATCGCTGGTCTCTTTCCGGCAATAGAGTTCAATCTGTTCCACCAGCGAAGGCACCAGATTGAAAGTCATTTTCAACCGGTCGACGGCCCCGATCCGGGTGGGGAGATCATAATAATCTTTGAGACAGTGCAGACGCACCCAGGGAAGAAACATGGCGCCGGAGGCCGGGTCCCGGTAGTATGGTTGATGCATGTGCCACAGGAAAGCTACCTTGAGCATATGCGAACTCTCTCCCCGACCTTATAACTTGATATTGTTCTCGGCCGCTAGCCGCGCTCCGTCCATATAATACGGGGTATCTTTATAATCCTTGGCCAGCTTGGCGTAAATCACCCGCGCCGATTCCTTCTCGCCGGCCTTGATATAGTATTCCAGAGCCTTCAAATAATACTGACCGGCCGGTTGGAAATCGGAATACTTCTCGGCCGCCTCACGGTATTTATCGGCCGCCTCCTTGTAATTCCCCAGTCCGGCCAGGGAGGCGCCCACCCCGGCGATAGCCGAGGTAACGAAAAATTTGTCACCGGAATATTTGGCCAGATAATTTTCAAAAGCGGTCTTGGCGTCCGCGAAATTGCGGGCCGCAAAATAGGCGTTGCCCAGATCGAAGGCCGCTTCCTTGGCATGGACGCTGGAACCGTACTCGTCGATCACAGTCTTGAAATCGACGATGGCCAGCTGATAACTGCCGCCCCGGTATTCACTCATCGCCCGGTTAAAAACATCCAGCGCCTGTTGCTCGCTTTTGGTCCGGTTGACTCCGAGCAGAGCGATGGCGACGACGACCACGACGATGGCCGCCACGCCGCCCACGAAATAAATCCAGTTTTCGAGGACATAATCCTTGGCCACCAGCATAAAGGTGGTAAACTTGTCCTCCTTCATCTCCCTTTTGCTTATCCTTATATTCTGTCTCATGCTCTGCCTTCTCCTATCCGTTTATACCTGTATCGGAAGATAATAGGGCGACACTGGAAAAAAAAGGCGGAATCATAAAATCTGTTTCCGCCTTATTCTTTACCGGATCTTTACACTCGACTAAAAATAGCCCGTAAACGTGAAACGGAATTCATTCGACTTGCGCTCCCAACGCCTGGCCGATGATTCCGTGACCGCCAGCGGATTCCCGTCCTGGTCTTCCGCATAAGATATATTTACTTCGGTGATGTCCAGCTTGGCGCCGCTGGTGAACATGTAAGCGAAATCCAGGTCGATTCGCGACCAGTGGATCCCGGTGCCAAGACTGAAACTGGCCGAATTCTGGCGGTCCTTGGCCTCCCGCGTAATCTCGGCCACGCTCAATCGTCCGATCGGCTGATTCTCGCTGTCGAAATCGACGTTATTAGTCGTCACCGTAATGCTCTTGGGCTGGGGCAACTGATCGAACCGAAACCCGGCCCGAAGCGGCAGCCGTCCAAATTTGGTGTCGCGCATGTACTCGACTCCGAGGCCGATCCCCATGGTATTGTTCCAATCGATAGGGAACTGCTCATAAAAGTCGATCCGGTCGCCGTTGGGTTCGAAAAACGATTTGGTCAGGTAGAACCAGTTGGTCGAGCCGTAATTCTGATAACCCACGTCGCCGGTCAAGGTCAGATTAGCGTTGGGGGCGAAGGCCACGCCGAAAATCGTCGATAACGGAATCTCCTGCTTGGCCAGACTGTCAACCACGAGAATCGTTGACGTGTAATCGACCTGCACCAGGTTGTTCAGGGTTAGGATGGAATAATCCGTACTATTGGTCGTGTGCTTGGCGGTAAAAGGAGTGTGGACGACCCCGCCGAAACTGAATTTGCCGTATTTCCACATCAGGCCCAGGTTGAAATTGAATCCGTTGGAAGTCGTCGAATCGATCAATTCATGGGTTTCCGCCGCCATCAGCGAATTGCCGTAAATGTCGATGACGATTTCCTGGACGCTTTTATTCGTCCGGTCCCAAAAACGGCGGGAATCGAAAATATTGATGGTGAAACCCATCGACAAGGTTTTGTAGAGACGGGTCGAGGCGCCGACGTTGAAAGTCCGCGTATATCCCTTATCCTCCAGGAAGGTATCAGGATTCAGCCCGCTCCGCTCATTGGTCAAATAAGCCGACTTGTTGGAGAACTCGTTATTGCGATCGTAATTGAAATTGGCCACCCAGGGATGGCCCTTGATCCGAACCGGAGCCACGAACGAAAAATGTCCGATGCCGCTCAAATCCAGATTATTCTTGGTCGTTACCGGGGTCAGATTCTGGGTAAAATCGCCCGCCGGGCGGAAAACGTTATAAGAGGCCGCGACGATCGGTCCCTCCAGAACATACAAACCGGCCGGGTTCCAGAGGCCGCTGGAAACATCGTTGGACAATCCGACGAAAGCATAGCCCATCCCCATGGCCCGGGCGCTTCCCCCGAAATAATTATAACTGACCTCAGTCAAAGCCGGATAGCCGATCGACGACGAATTCACGGCCTGTCCCGATACCAGCGACGTGCAGATTAAAAGCATTGAGACGACAAAGCCTACCAGCGGTTTCATATAGGAATTTCCTCCCGTTTATCCCACACTAAGACTAATTCTCTCACCCAAAATCCTCAAGCAAAGAGAAAATATAACAGATTCATATTTGCCTGTCAAACTCTTTTCTCGAACTTTAGCAACCCATTTTCGCCCGGAGGCAAAATTTCGGACCTCCTGAAAATCCGCTCGCTCGCCCTTCGAGAATATGACGTGCGGGAGCCTGAAATGTCCAATGAATTAATCGCCCCCTGGCCAAATCGGCTTCCGCGTCGAAGACGCCGGCAAAAATATAAAAATGAGAGACATTCCTCTCCCCCGCAGGCCGCCGAACCGCCCCCGAAAACCCCGCCAAACCGACAGCCGGTCTGACCGAAATTAAAGTCTTATTACTTGACGATCTTGATAATTTGTCGGAATTGGTCTCCCTCGGCCACCCGCAAAGCCTCGAACAGGGCCATCTCGACGCTGGTGATTTTGGCCCCGGCCTCCTTCATGGCGCCCAGCCCGATTTCCTTGTTTTCGAGACTTCGCGACGAAATGGCGTCGGCCACGGCGTAAACTTCATAACCGGCTTCGAGCAGATCCAGCGTCGACTGATAGACGCAGACATGGCTTTCCATGCCGACCAGAAGCACCTGTTTCCGACCCGAACTTTCCAAGCGGGTGTTGAACTCCCCATTGCCGCAACAACTGAAAGTGCGCTTCACCAGCGGCGCCGCATCCGACAGCGCCGCCTTGATTTCTGGAATGGTCGGACCCAGCTTGTCAGGAATCTGCTCGTTCCAGATAATCGGTATCGCCAGTACCCGGGCGGCCGCGATCATCCGCATGACGTTACGATAAAATTCTTCCCGATTATACATCAGGGTCGCCAGTTTGCCCTGCACGTCCACGATCACCAATACCATATCGTCTATTTTAAGCATCGTTTATCTCCTGAGTATCTGTCATCGCCCCGTCTGCGGTCAATCGCCGTCCGGAGCGCCTTTGAATTTCTTGCCGACCGAGTAAGCCTTGCCGACGAAATCCCCGACGCCATAATAACCCGATCGCGACATGGAATAAATCAAAGGCCGCACTTTTTCGATATCCGGCAACCCCTGCTCGTTGAGAACCGTGTCATCGGCTTTGACATCGACAATTTCGCCCACAAACTGGGTATGCAGGCCGATCTCGAAAGTGTGGATCAGCTTGCATTCCAGAATCAAGGGCGCTTCGGCAATATACGGAGCGTCCACATGCTCGCCCTTAACCGGCGTCAATCCGGTATCGATGAATTTGTCTCGATCCCGCCCGGAAACCAACCCGAAATAATCGGCCTCGGCCGCCTGCCTGTCGCTCAGGATGCTGACCGTATAGGCCTTGCGCTCCATAATGCAGTCATAGGTATATGTCGCCTTACGAAGGGAGACGGTAAGGCACGGTGGGCGGGAACAGCATATTCCACCCCAGGCGACCGCCATCCCGTTGGCCTTACCCTTATCGTCGTAAGTCCCCACGATCCAGACCGGAGTCGGAAAGGCCAGCGTCTTGGCGCCGATTGACTTTTTCATGTGCAGACCTCCATTGAACTGTCATAGCCGCAATACATTATGATAATGTTAAACGCCGTCCAATCGAAGAACAATTGAATAAAGATGCCGCCATGAGCCTTTCGCGCCGGTGGATGTCAGTACACCGGCCCCAGACAGGGTAAATGAGTTTACTGGGCCGGCTGTACTGGAGCCTGACCGCCATCGGATGCCGGCTGAACGAATTCCAGTTCTAGACCGCCGCTGTATCGCGCCACCAGATTATAGATGAAAGCCGTCAATAGTCCGCAGAGAAACCCGAGAATTGCATAAAAGATGGGGAAAATAACAAAGGCTCCGAGCCCGAAAAAAAGCCCCAAAATGCCGGAGCGGTCATTATACCCGCCTCCGACAACCATACCCAGCAGCGTTATAAAAGAGAATAAGAGGCCGAAAATGAGGCCCATGATACCATAAATCCAGGCCGAGATTCTGCCCATTGAAAGCACTCCGATTTTCCTGAGTTCCATGATATACCTCCCTGTTTGAAAATACCCTGTTATCGCCCCTAATTAGAGCGTAATTTCAATTTATAAAAATAGTATGATTTCATCAATTAAAAAAACCGGGGCGGCCCCGCCCCGGTTTCGATTCCTTCTGAAATCCACAATGCCCCTGAATGTCATCCGTTATCGGTCGTGGCGAACCCTCAATTCCTGGGCCATATCTTTAATATCCGACAAATCCCGGACCATCCCGCTCCAGCCATACCATAAGGCATAATCGGGGTTGGCGTGAAATACTCCCTGGAAGGCCCGCATCCGATGTTCCAGATGCATCTCGAATAATTTCTTCTCCACCGGCGTCGGCGCATCATGAAAAGTCAGCAAATCGGGAAAAGGCTGTTTATATCCGGCCGGCTTGGGCAAAATACCGTCTTTATACAAACCGGCAATCACCCGGATCGCCTCCGCCATCAGATGATCCGCCTCGCGAATCATATCGTCGCCCTTGGCCAACTGCTCCCGGGCGAAATTCTCCGAATGGCATTGACTGCACGTATTCAGCATCTTCTCCCGTTCACGGTCGAACGAGGCCTGATCGAGACGGGCCACGTCGGCGGCTTTAACAATATCGAGTCTTTCGGTGGCCTTACCCTCCAGGTCGAGGACCCCGAGCGCCTGCAGGATGGTGATCTGGTCGGCTTTCCATTGCTCGTCCTCCGGCAATGGCAAACGTACCGCCAGAAATCCCCAGGCCGTGCGCACCTCATGGTTCCCCTCCTGCATATGGCAGGTCTGGCAGGTCGGCGCCGCCGCCGCTTCACTCAGGGTGCCGTTTTGCTTCAGGAGATAACGGACGCCGTGTTTGGAGGCCGAATACATTTCCCACTGAGGATGATCGAATCCCATATGGCAGGTCTGGCAGGCCTGCGGCTGGCGCGCTTCATCGACCGAGAATAAATGCCGGGTATGGCAGGCGTCGCACGAGGCGACCCCGAATCCGACCCCTTCCTCCTTGAGTTTGGCGATATCCTCGGCCGTCTTCAAGCCGATCTTATGACACCCGCCGCAACCCTTCATTCCCTCGCGAAGCGTCAGAGGTAATTGATGCGTAGTCGGCATGGCCAGGTATGAGGCCCACGCGGCGGCATGCTTCCCCCGCGAAAACTGATTGACCTGGGTTTCATGACATTGAGCGCACGTTTGCGGGGTCGGGATTTTCACTTTCGCGACGTCGGCCGCCGAGCTGTGCCCCTCTCCATGACAGACCGAGCAGACAATATCGTTCTGGCCATGCTTGCTCAACTGCCAGTCACCGACGATACCCGGTGTTATCTCCTTGTGGCATCCGATGCAATCGACCGCCGCGGCCCCGGCCGACAGGCACATGCTAGCGATTACCACCATTAGAAATCTGGACATCAATTACCCCTCCATAAACTGCATAGATTAATTTTCACTGTTATCAAAATATCAAATATTGCTCGCCGGGACAACATGATTTAAATCAAAAATAGTATTCATTTCAGAAATGATACAAGATCGGCGAATGCCTTCAACGCGCCGTCGCCCAGCCGGTTGGCATTTTACATAGGGATTCCCCGGTATCACCAAGGCGGTTCGGTATGCTTTTTCAAATATTTGAGCCAGGCCGCAAAACCATGGCTATCGACGTAGCTTTTGACCTTGCGGAAACCGTCGCCATAAATCGGATCGGGGTCGGAAAGCATGTTATTGACCACGAATTGCGCGTCCCGATCCCGATAACTCTGCAAAGCCAGATATCCGGCATAATTGCAGGTGCCTTCCCTCATAGCCGGGTCGATATCGGGGTCGGCATAGACGAAAAGCCAGGTATGCATCAGTTCATGAGCCAAAGCGCTGATGAATTCAAAACGCGGTAAATTGGTCATCATATAGATTTTCATCGACCGGTCTTTGACCAGCCCCCCGACATAACTGGTCTGCTCCAGGTTGGCAAACCCCAACGGATCGGCATGAAATCCGGCCGCCAAATCCTTCATGGCATGCTTATTCACCAGGTATAAGGGAATATCCTGATCCGTGGTTTCTATTCCGGCCCCTTTTAGCGTCCTCTGAAGTTCCGTCATAATCGCCTGCGCCGTGGAAATATCCTTGATGGCGCTTTCGGCGCAAAACCCGCAAACCAGCCGCCCGTCGTCGTATCTGGTCCATCCGTTCGAGGTTTTATCCGACAGGAACCGGCGGCAATATTCGCATTGCGGAACGACACCCTTATGTTCGGCGTGGACCTTGTTCCCCCAGAAATCCTCGAAATACTCTCCGTTGATTATTTCACCGCACAGGGCGCATCGGAAGGCGACATGATTGCGATAGCAGTCAACATGATAGTTTTTCCCCTCGCTGACCATGTACCGGCCATTGATTACCTGGCCGCAATAATCGCAAATAATAGTCTCGGCCACGGCCGCCGAAGCCGCGATGAACACCGCCGCCGCCAGTAAAAATATGATTATTCCGGTTTTTTCGATTTTTCGGGCCAAAAATCTTTCCTGCCGATTATGTCGTTTTGGAGCCGCAACTGAACCCGGCTCTGTTTTGGATATCGACCGCCACGGGCGGAAAATAAGGCTCCGGCCGGTCCGGGGACGGCCGGTCTCCCTTTTTTACGTCAAAACGCCCCTCCGGGGTTGCTCGAAATCGCCCTTTTTATTTTCGAAAAAGGTGAACTATTTTGCAAATCGGGGTTGACCTTTTTCCCAAAAATGCCGTACATACATACAGATAGAGAAGTTCTCCAAGCATTATTTCTCGAGATTTGTATCCTGATCAACTCCTCGAAAAAATTGACCGGGGAACGATTGGCGCAATTGTGCGCATGAACGAGTTTATCTTGAGTGACGGACTTTATCAGGAGTAGCACCGACAAAGGATAAACAAACGCGGAGATTAAGATGAATATCTACGTGGGTAATCTGTCGTATCAGACGACGGAAGACGACCTTCGCCGGGCGTTTGAAAGTTACGGCCAGGTCTCGAGTGTCAGCATCATCAAGGACAAATATTCCGGCGAATCGAAAGGTTTTGGATTTGTCGAAATGTCCAACAATGATGAAGCCAAAGAGGCAATGGCGGGCTTGAACGAAACCGAGCTCAACGGCCGTAACATGAACGTCAACGAAGCCAAGCCTCGCACCGAAAATCGTGGCGGCGGCGGGCGCGGTGGCGGACGCGGCGGCGGCGGTGGTCGCGGCGGATACCGGAACAATTGGTAGGAGTAGTTTATCCTTTTGTCTGAAATATGATATCCGAATACTATCAAGGGATTGGCCGGCTGGCCAATCCCTTTTTTTAATCAACAAGATTCAGGGGGACATACAAATCAAACCCGCCGCCTACGGCCAGGGCCAGATGATGACCCCGTAAAGCGGCTTCACCACAAAGCGGCAATAGGCGTCGCATTTGCGATCGCTGAGAGTCTCAGGATCGATCAGATAGAGCATAGGTTCACCTCCCTTCGATGAATAGTTCAACGGCCGGGATGATAAAATCGCGGTCGATGGCTCAATACCGCATTTCTGCTCTCATGCCGCATCCCGCTCGACCGCGAACAACCCGCGCCGTTTTACCTATAAATAATTTCAGGACGAGTCCTGATGCCGTTATTCAAAATTACGAAAATTTTATCATTCTGTCAATCAAAAGCCGCCGGCTCTCTACTCCCGCTGTCCAATCATCACATACTCCCGCCCGGACGTTAGTTTTTCAAGAGTGAGAAGATCAGGAAAAATATCAGGACCAGGGCCGTCAGCATATATCCGGATTGTTGTTGCCGATACCGCCCCGGCTTAATAGAGCGCCGGATTGTTAGCGATATTCCATGACGGGAAACCCGGAGTTGGGTCCGGGCTCCCATCACAGATTTAATCAGAAAGCAACGGAACCGGACTGGTATATGAACCGGTCGCCCTTGTTTTCGGCGCAGATGAATTTCGATTTGAAATTCTGACCGGCCGCTTCGTCGGCAAATTCGCGATATCTGATCTCGTTATCGACGGCATGCGACGGGAAGATGAGATTGGGGGCCAGTTTTTCCAGAGTGTAATAAACGCCCAGTTTGACCGCTTCCTGGTCTCCGAAGCCACAGCCGGAAATCGGCATAAAAGCCAGATCGATCGACTTGTTCATATCGGCCAGATAATCGATTTCGGCTTTGAACGGCCCGCTGAAATCACGCTGACGGTTGGCATGGTCGCCCGAATGGAAAATTACCAGCCCGTCCACCTCGACCAGAAATCCGACGCCCGAATCGTTGGAGGTTATCGTCGAAACCTTGACCCCGTCATAGGTCTTCACGCTCCGCGGGGCAAGGTACTCATAACCCTGGGCGCTGTCCGGTTCGAAGCCCATGACATAAGTGATATTCGGAATCGAATCTCTCCATCCCCAGATTGTCGGATCGTAGTGATCGCGGTGGTTATGGCTGACGAAGACCGTCACCGGAAGATCGCCTATCTCGGACGGGTTGATATACCCGTTGGCGAGGCATGGTTCGGTCGGCGATGATTCCCCGCCCCAGAAATCGAAAACCAGAAGATGGTTTTTGGTTTTGACGGTCCAGCCGCTATGCCCGGTGTACCAGACTATGGCATCCTTTTGGGCCAGAGATTTTTTCAGCAGAGGAGATGGACCGAAATTACGTTCCATGTTTTCGGCTTTGCCGTTTTTGGCCGCGAGGATATCGGCGGCGCTTTTATTGCCGTATTTTCCGGCATAATAAAGCGACGTGCGGCCGGCGTCATCACGGGCATTAACGTCTGCGCCGTGGTCAACCAGACTCCTCACGATCTCGGTCTGCCCTTTGATCGAAGCGACACTCAACGGCGTACGGCCGTTTTTGATTTCTCTGAAATCCGCCCTGGCGCCGTTGGCCAGCAGAAGATCGCATATTTCGGTATATCCATTGCGAGCGGCGCCGTATAGAGGCGTGGATCCGACCTGGTCGGAGACGTTGGGGTTGGCGCCGTGCGCCAGCAGGGTTCGAGCCGCTTCGACGCTGTTACCGAAGGTGGTATAATGCAAGGGCGTCCGGCCAAAAGCCGTGGCGCGGTTGACGTCCGCCCCGGCGTTCAGGATCATTTCGACCAGCTCCGGGTTGTCGGAAAACACGGCCATATGAAGCGGCCCTTCACCGAAGATGCTGATCTTGTTCACATCCGCGCCATGGTCGATCAGCCAGCGGGTCGCTTCCACTTTGCCGCGCGCGACGGCGCCGAAAAGAGGCGTTTCGTCGTTGGAGTCTCGGACATTGACGTCAGCGCCTGCGGCCGTAAGATATTCCAGCATTTCAACCGACCCCACCAGTGCCGCCGCATGTATTAGACCTTTGCCGTCGCCGCTTCTGGTATTAAGGTCGGCGCCTTTCTCGGCCATGAGCCGAAGCGCATCGGGTTTTCCCCGGTAGGCGGCGTACATGATCGGCGACAAGCCACCGTTGGTGACGGCGTTAACATCGGCTCCCTTGTCCAGAAGCATCCGGACGATCAGGGTGTCGCCGCCCATGCACCCAAAATGCAACGCGGTCGCGCCATTGTCATCCGCGAGTGTCGCCGAGGCGCCGTTATCGAGCATGAATCTGACAATTTCAGGATGGCTGCGCAGGGCGGCATTGACAATCGGCGGGCTGTTTTCATTATCGCCGAGATTGATATCGGCCCCTTTGGAAACCAGAAATTTGACAACCTCCAGATGACCGCCGCCCGCGGCCAGATGCAAGGGCGTATTATTGCGCGCATCCTTATCGTTGACCTGAGTCGGATTGTCGGACAGGATCGTCTTGATCTGGCCCAGGTCGCCGTTTGTGGCCGCGTCATGGATCGGTCCGGCGGATGCGAAGCCGCCGGCGCAGAGGGCCAGCGCAACGATTAATAACAGTGATTTTTGCATGATTTTTCCTTCCTCCCATACCTGCCTGAATGTTGATCGACCGTATTGACATGCCGATCGAGGAGATCGATTTTTACCTGTCAAAGATTTATAAAATGAGAAGGGCGGCCCCGACAGAAAGGGTCTTATCATATAAGTTCCCTTTTGCGGATTTTTCTTTCAGGGAAAAAGAAGATAATTACATTTTTTGCGAGCTGTTTAAGTAATTGCAGAAGAACATCTTACAAGTGCCGGCCGGTGTGATATCCCGACAACTTGTACCCCACCCGAAGGGTGGGTTTATACTTTTTCTTCGTTCCGTCAGATCTTGGTCCCGCCTTAGCGGAAGTGTGACCTGACCTGTACCCCATATTGTACTATGGGGCAAGCATCATAAATATTTCAAATATTAATATCGCCGGTATCAAGTAGAGATACGGGATGGCATAGGAACCTTTCCAATACTGTTGTGCGGCGTAGAATTTGTCGAGACTTGGTCTGTAGCCAAATATCCACCAAAGGCTCCCCGCGGCCTTGGTAAGAAGATAGAAGTAAATCGAGAATCCCAGGAAGAAGCTTACTACGGATATCAACCCCAACAATGCATTGATAGTGTTTTTGGCAACCGAAAGAAATTCGGGATACCCGTGCGTATTCAGCCGACCGGATACATACGCGCAAAACACGGAGACAGAGATCAAGGTGGTCGCTTTCCGAGCCAGTTTGTCGTATAATGCTTGTATCCGGACATCGCCATCACGTTTTACTCGCATGCGTCTTTTCTCCGATCATTACCGGGTATAGAGCTGCCCGCGATACCCAAGACTTGTACCCCACAGCAAGCTGTGGGCCACCCGTCTCAGGCCAAAATCGCTTCGCCCACTCTCCGGGCGGGGTACAAAGTCAATCAAAAGTCGCCGCCTCTCACTGCCGGGATCGCCAAGCCGCGACCGTTTCCGAACAATTTTATAGGCGGCAGACATGAATGCTGGGCCTGCGAAGTGCCCTCGTCCGCCCCATCAATTGCCGTTTAATCTATAGGTCAAAAGCCTTGCGGTCTTGACGCCTCCCTTTTGTGCCTCACCGCATACTTGTACCCCACATCAAGCTGTGGGCCACCCGTCTCAGGCCAAAATCGCTCCGCCCACCCTCCGGGCGGCGTACAATGTTTGAGTTTTTATATTTGTCGTACTTTTGTATAAAAGTGTTTTATCTCAT
>CAZGAV010000014.1:0-62208 GCA_964523575.1 uncultured Ignavibacteriales bacterium | reverse complement strand
GTGGGGTACAAGTTTTGTACATATAGATGAAATTGAGTTGTAATGCGAGGCTAGGCAACCCCGCCTCTAAGTTGTAGGTCGGGGTTCTACAACCCAGGTCTAAAGACCTGGGGCACAAATGCCTCTAAGTTGTAGGTCGGGGCTCTACAACCCAGGTCTAAAGACCTGGGGCACCGATGCAGAGCTCCGGGACACTCGGCCGAGACATTTTCCCACCATAAATGATGGGCCACCCACCAATAGCAATATAATAGCAAGTCGGAAACATGCAACAAAATGATCTGGACAAAATTGCACGCTTATTCAGGCTTTGGGTGATTTTTCAGGTTCATGGCCGAGCTTGTATATCTTTGACGCTCTTGTTTTCCAAAATGCCCAGTAGTTTGTATCCGCAATATTTCTGGCAGGCGATGGCGATTCCATAAACCAGCGGCAACAAAGGCAGGATGTAATAATATCGGGCAATGAAAAAGCAGTGAAAAACGGTGTAGAATAGAACGACTAATTGAATGCCGATAGCCGTAACCCGATTTGATCGGGGCAGAAAGCGGGGCAGGAGAAATATACCGATATAGAAAAAGGGATAGATCAAAACCGCATCGGCATAATGAATGCGCCACATCAGGTTGATTTTTTTCAACATCAACACAACCACCTGCCCCAGATAAGCCTTGATGAATTCGAAACCACCTCGGTAAAAGGCGGCATTGTCGGTCCGGTTTAGGCGGTCGAACGGTTCGGGCAGCTGTTCTCGGTGTAGATAACTGCCGTGAGCGTTTTCATTGAAGCCGGTATAGAAGTTCAGACCGCTGTTGGCGCTGATGGGTATGAATTTATCCAGGCAGATATAGTTGCGTATTGTCCAGGGTGTGATGGTCAGCACAATCCCGGTCAGAAACAGTAAAGCGTAAACGGGCGCTCGCCGCCTGCCGGCGGCCGGGTCGCTTTTGAAGATAATATATATCAGAGCAGGGACGACGGCCAACATCCGTCCGGTGGCCAACGCGGCCAATCCCATAAACAGGCCGGAAATGAACAGGTCACATGCCCACTGTTTGCCGCCTCGGAACAGAAACAGCAGTCCCAGACAAAACAACAGAGTCGCAAGCAGTTCGTACTTATAATAAAAAATAAAATAAAAAACCATCATGGAATTGAAAAACAACAAAGCCGCCCAGCGGCCGAGTGTGTCGTCGAATAGATATTTAAGGAAGTATCTGGCCGTTACCGCTGTGCCGAGAGCGATTACCAAATTGAAAATGAAAAACAGCCGATCGACGGGACCGAAAAATTTATAAAAAGTCGCCAGATACATGCAGAAAAGAGGCGGCCAGTAGGCTTCGGCAAAAGCGCCGCAAGCCCAGAAATCTTCAGCCCGGTTAATATCCCCGGCCACACCTTGGTAGATAACCCCATCGACGCCGATGTGAGTGCTGTAAAAGAAAATCGCTATGGCATGGATAATCAGCGATATACCCATTAGAATCCAGAAGCGGCGGGGAGAGAGTGCATGAAGAAGATATCCGGCCCATTTCAGGAAAAACATGCAATCAAAATAGGTCGGGCCCGAGCTCATGTCAAGAGCTGGTAGGGCAGATGTTCCCGACATCTGCCATTAAAAAGGCGGAAGTCGGTGACTTCCGCCCTACAATTTCTGGATTCCCGCTTACGCGAGAATGACAAATTCACTACTTCTTAAATTTAAACGAAATGGCGTCCTCGGGACAGGTGTTGATACATTCGCCGCATGAGGTGCAGTCGGGCAACATTCTGGCCGTTCCCAAACGCAATGGCCTGATCGTCGGACAGGGCGATTCCTCGTCGCAGGTGCCGCATTCGGTGCATTTATTCATATCGACCCGGATTCTTCCCGGTGCAATCTTTTCCAACAGCCAGGTCAGAGCGCCGATGGGACAGACCGAATAACAGAACGGCCGGTAAAGCATCAGGCTGGCGGCCACAAGGACGATCATCATGATGATCCACATGGTGGTCACCTGCCAGTGCAGGAGTTCGAAGAAATTTATCGGATCATAAAGGCTGTAAGCCGAATAAACCGACCAGATACTCTGCGACGTATCCGCGCTTACCTCGGTTCCCAATTCCAGAATCTGGCTCCGTACCATGAAAAAGGTCAGGAAGAATAATCCCAGCAGGGCAAAACGTACGGTATTGAAGGCCGTGAAATTGAAGGTCTTGCGTTTCGGCTTGAAGGGGATACGATTGATAAGATCCTGAAACGCGCCCAGCGGACAGACCCAGCCGCAGAACAGCTTGCGCCCGATCAGGCTGGGTATCATGATGGCCAGAAACAGCGCCAGAAAAGTCGGGAAAAATATCCCGTGCGTCATCCTGAACATGAACATTTTGATTACCGAACACATCGGGCTGGGATGCAGGGGATAGATGATATCCAGTCCGAAAAGAATAAAGGCCACGGCCAGCATGCCGATCCGCACCCAGAGCTTGATCCATTTGCCGAACAGCAGAATCAGCCCGGCGACCATCACAATCAGGAAGGAGATATATTTCCCGCTTAACAGGAAATCCATCAGGCCGGGCGGGCCGGATTGTTCCTGAGCGGCGACATCGGCCTCATGGTCATGAGCTATGGCCTCTTCGGCATTGCCCGACGCCGTCGCGGCTTCATTGTTCTGCACCTGGGGTGTTTCCGTATTATCCTGGCCCATCAGCGGGACCGCGCCGGCCATGAACCAGAGAATAAAGAAAGCCGCCAGACAAAAACCGACAAGATGCGTTTTGTTTTTGGTCATGGGCATAATATAGGTAACCTCCCGTTATCTTGAAAGCTGTTTTCGTTCATCTCTCCGCCGTTGCCTGCGATGCCGGGATAATCTTCATCCGATACGCGGCCTCGGCCTCGACATCGTCGCGGTCGAGGTGAAACGGCCGGTATTCGACCTGGCGCCACAGGTCAACCTGGTCGTCATAATGCCGGCTCATGAAATTCCCCGATATTCCCGCCGGAATGATGCGCAAAGAATTTTTCATATTGCCCAGATCGAATATATGCCGCTGAGAAGCGCCCGCCAGCATGGCGTAGGGCTGGGTCAGGCGATAAAGACCGGCATCGACGGTTCCGGAACCGCCGCCCATCTCGAACGGCCCGACATTCATATACCGGCCCAGTATCGGAATCTGCTTTCCCACAGGATGAAAAAGGGTCAGGGTATGCAGTCTTCCCCAGGTCCAGTCGTCGAATTTGTCGCCGAAAGTTTGCGTCAGGTAATCGACCGCTCCGCCAAAGGCGGCGATCAGGACGCTGTCGAGATTTTCCACCTGTGCGGTGGACGGATTATCGAACCACTCCGATTCGCCCCGGGCGACCAGGCTGTTGATGGCGTTGTGGACGATAAACGAATTCGACAACCAGTAAAGATACAGTGAATCGCCGAGTCGTTCCTTGAAGGTCCTTTCGAGGGTTTCCTGAAGGACAACATGGAAAAGGGCCGGGGCCGTCTGGTTGGCATCGGCGAGATAGTTCCAGTTTTTCAACGATTCATAGGCTTGGCTTGGAAGTCCGGAAAATTCCTGTGTTGACAGGGCGGCCATGATGCGAGGCATCCACGTTTCCGCCATGACCATATATTGATCGGCCTGCATCCGCTTGAAATCGTCTATCCCCAGTTTGTCCCGCTCGTTTATCATCCGTGTAATTCGGATAATCCGATCGGGAGGCGCGTAATAGGTGGATATCATGTACGGATATCCGGGGCCGGCGGCTTTGTTGTTGGCCGAGGCGATCCAATCCTGTTTGGGATTTCGCAGATAAGGTTGCTGATCGGTGGGCACATAGCCCGACCATTCATGCCGGCCGTCCCATCCGGGCAGAAGAACGCCGGGATCGAATCCTTTTCGTATTGGTATCCCGACCGCGGCGCGAAATCCGATATTACCCATGTCGTCGGCGTAAACCCAGTTTTGACCGGGACATTTGTAGAGAGCCGAGGCGGCGTCCATGTCGTCGATATTTCGAGCCCGGTTGGCCAGATAAAGAGCCTGCGCTTCACTATGGGAGTCGGTCAAAGTCCAGCGCATGGCGATCGGCCGCGGCAGACTGTCATGCCCTTCGATGAGATCGTCGATAATCACGCCGTGGCGGGTCATCCTGATGTCGATGGGCACCGGTTCGCCGCCGTGAACGGCGATGGTATCGTGGCGGACAACCATATTTTCCCATTGGCCCATATATTCGTACTGAGTCGAATCTTCGGGATTGATCTTTTCCATGTAATAATCGGCGTCGTCGGCCATGACATTCGTAAAGCCCCAGGCGACATGCTGGTTGGCGCCGGCGACCACCAACGGAACCCCCGGAAGCACGACTCCGGATACGTTCTGGTTCGGCGTCACCAGATGAGCTTCATACCAGATACCGGGAATAATCAATCCCAGATGCATATCGTTGGCCAGAATCGGTTTTCCGGTGGCCGATTTACTCCCGGTAACCACCCAGTTATTGCTGGCGCCGCGTTCCACCGCGCCGGTTATCTCGCGAGCCCGATGGATAATCCCCAGCAGTCGATTCTTCCCCGATCCAAAGGCGTCCGGCGGCAGTATCGTCGGCGCCGAATCGGGATAATCGACGAAAATTTCGGCGGCCAACTCCGGTCCCACTTTTTCGATGACGGCCGAATGCGTCAGTTCGGCGTTGAACGAAAAATTAAGCGCCCAGGCCATGTAGTACAGACCGGCCAGCTCGTCGGCCGCCGTCCATGATTGCGGCTGATGACCCAGCAGGGCGAATTCGAAAGGCAAGTTTTCCTTATGATAGGCGATATAATAATTGATACCGGAAGCGTAGGCTTGCATAACCGACTGCAGTTCCGGAGGCAATTCCGAATACATCTGTTCCAGCGATTTTCCGGCGGTGATGGTCCGGAAGAGCCGGTCGATATCGACGAATTTTTGGCCGAGGACCCCGGCCAGCCGCCCTCGAATCGAAAGCCGGATCAGTTCCAGTTGAAGCAGGCGGTCCTGAGCCGTGCAATAACCCAGGGCGAAGGCGGCGTCCTCGTCGGAAGCGGCATATATATGGGGCATGCCAAAACCGTCGCGGATGATTTCCACTTCACCGCCGATGCCGTTGGCGACAATGTCGCCGGTGTAATCGGGCCGGGTCGATCGCAAATATAGATAAATTCCGGCCACAATGGATAAAAGCAATACAGCCACCAGCCCGCCGGCCCATTTGATCATTCTCATTCCTCTAAATCCGGACTTCATCGATATCCCCTTATCTTCCTGGTCTCATTTTGCGGCACAGGACTCAAGATTGTCAAAATCGGCGGAATTCGCAAGGATTATGCGCTCTCAAACCGGCCGTCGAAGCATTTTCCTCTTTTATGATTTAAACTAATTCTTATATTATTCTATAGTAAAGCTTAATACACCCGTAGCTGTCCCTCACCGGTTACCACAGGATGGGAGAATGACAATGAAAAGACTGATTTGGGCGTTGATTTGTCTCATCATGACAGTTTCCGCGGCAGAGGCCGGGGACCTTTACCGGGTCATAGTCGCCGGCGACGCCGATGCTGCGCACCTTCAGTCAACCGGAGTTCGGGCGGTTTTGAAAACAGACGACGGATATCTGGTCCTGACCGATGACCAGTCATCGACATTACTCAAAAAATCAGGCCTGATGACCGAACTTCTGGCCTCCGGCGTGGATAAAAAAGACCTGGCGCTTGATATCGATCATAATCCCGCCAGAAGCGCTCATTTTCCTGTCCTGTTCGAAAACGGCGATCTGCGCTTGTATCTGGTGGACGGCGGTATATGGGACAAGGCCGGCGATTCCGATCAACTGGCGCCGATTCTATCCGACGATCTTCCGATCACTTACACCCGCCCGATGCTTTATAACCCCCGCGCCATAGCCGGTATTGCCGATCTCGATTCCCTAATCGGGTTAATCAGCCAGGATTCGATTGAGGCTTACAGTCATCGCCTCGAGGCTTTTTACCGGCGATGGGCCGGGACCGATTCCATGATGGCAGCCTCTGCCTGGATCAAAGCCAAGTTTGAATCCTTTGGTTATGACTCCGTCGTTTTCGATTCCTTCACTTTTTACAGTTCCGCCTTTGGCCTCAGGCAATGCCGCAACGTAGTTGTCACCAAGACCGGCACCAAACATCCCCAGTGGGATATTATCGTGGGCGGACATATGGATGCCGCCTCGACATCACCGGGCGCCGATGACAATGGCACCGGGACCGTCGGAACTCTCGAAATCGCCCGCGTTTTGGCCAATATCGATACCGATGTTACCTTCCGGTTCATAACCTTCGACGGCGAGGAATGGGGCCTTTATGGCTCCTGGCATTACTCTAACGGGGCCCTCAATAGGGGCGATCATATCATTTATATGCTCAATATGGATATGATAGCACACTATGATAATGATACCCAGGCCAACCTATATTATGGTTCTGAGATGGCCTTTTCCCATCTCTGGGCCGACCTGGCCGATTCGCTGGTCGGGATAACCGCTACATTCCGGGGCTCCTCCGGCGGTTCCGATCACTATCCGTTCATCCAGAACGGCTATCAGGCCACCTTCGTACAGGAATACAATTTTTCCGACGTATACCACTCCAGCCATGACAGCACCGTATATTTGAATTATGAATACATGACCCGGATGGTGAAAGCCTCTCTGGCGACCGTTTACAGCGCCAATCTCCTTCCGCCTCCGGTGATCCTGACCGACATCGTTGACGCCGGCGACGGGCAATCGTTGCAAGTCAACTGGGTGCCTATGGATCCGGAACGAATCGATCATTTTTGGATATTTTATTGGCCCGACGGAAGTCCCGATATCGATTCCATGATAGTCATGGGAACGCCATCATCCGCCCTCGTGACCGGTTTGACCGATGGGCAGTCATACGGTTTCTACGTGCTGGCGTACAACGCCGACGGTCAGACTTCGGCCGAGTATTATACCGTCTTCGGCACCCCTCACTCCATACCCGGCCGCCTGACCGGCCTCAAAGCTCTGCCGGTCAAACATGGGATCGAGGTTAAATGGCATCCTAACTCAGAGCTTGATATCTCTCATTATCGCATCATGCGCGACCGTCAGTTGTTGGCGGATTACGTGACTGATACTGTTTATATCGACAACGATTCAGAACTTGGCCGAACCATGCATTCTTATCTCGCTTTCGCGGTCGATGTCGATGGCCATATATCCGACACGGTTGGCGTTGCGGCTGTGTTGTCAAAAGCCGCCTGGTTGGATGAGGGACGGATACTGGCTATCAACCGCTCGCATACCTCCACCGGTATATATATGGTCGATGAAACCGTCACGGGCGAATTCCTGCGGCAGGCCCTGACCGGATTTGATTATGACTACTACTCCGATACCGCTCATCAGGAAATGGAGAAGCTCAGCAGTCTCAGTCTCTTTGATATGATCGATTATGAACTGGTTGTCATCGGAGGCGAGTCCGCCCAACTCGACGACCTTGGTGAAGCCGCCTACGCGGGGGGACGCCTTGATACTCTGGCCTATTATCTTTCGATCGGAGGCAAAGTAATTGTCTTCGGCCGCTGGGGAGAATTGAATTTTGAAGCCACCCTGCCCATTGATCCGGGATCGACGCAAGGCGCTTATAACCAGTATTTCGGCATCACGGCTCGCCATCTTGTTTTGACCTCGTCTTCAGGGACAGATTTGTATTCCGACCTGATCGGAGGCCATCCTCAGATATCCGGATATCCGGATTTGACCTGGGATTCGATGGCTACGGTCAATCATTCGGCTCCCGACTTTACCGGCGCTTCCGGTATTCCCTGCGTCGACTATCCATCGCTGGATCAGCCGGGGATCGAAATACTCTATACCTATAACTCTTCCGATGACGTCGCTCCCACCGAAGGCCAGCCTATGGCGTGGCGGAATCTATCATCCGATGGTCAATATGTCTTTTTTGAGATGCCGCTTTCATTTATGCAACGCGGGACGGCGGTGGCGGCGTTAAGCCGGGCGGTGCTGGATTTCGGCTTTGCCTCAGCGTCCACCCTCTGCCCCGATACGGCCGACGTCTGGGCCGCGCCCGACGATACCGTTCATCTCTATCTGGGCCGGCTGGCCGGCGGCTATCAACCTTCGGATATCGACTTCAGCTCCGTCTTGATCAACGATCAACTAATCCCGGCCGCGGTTGCCGAAATTCCCTATCATCCGGATCTGGACGGAGCGGCGCTGGATATCGCCGTCTTGTCGTCGCAACTAGCCGGCGCTTATGGGGAAATACTGGGAAACGGACTGCCTCGAACCTATACATTGTCGTGGAATTATATGTCGCAAAGCGAAACGATGACTATTTCCGGGAATATCATTCTCAACGGCTATATCTGCGGCGACGCCAACACCGATCACGATGTCAACGTGGGCGATGCGGTATATCTTATAAATTTCGTTTTCAGCAGCGGTCCGGCCCCTTATCCGTACTTGTCGGGTGACGTCAATGGCGAGGGTGGCCCCAATGTCGGCGACGCCGTTTACCTGATTAATTATATTTTCAAAAGCGGCCCGCCGCCGACCTGCCCGGAATAAGCGCCGGGCGGCGCGATGCAACTCCACGCTCACTATCCAGTGACCGGGCCGGATGATGAAATGAAGGTCAAGCAGATTGAGTCGGTCGGTCGATCGCAATCTCCGGATTTGATCGGCCAATGACCGAAAATAGCTGATAAATATCCTCTTTACATACGGTGGCATTGTGCTATATTTATGGGATATATTACCTCACCGTCGGACAACCTCGCCATAAGGAGATTAAAGTGTCGAGAATTCTCTGGATTATATTTCTGTCAAGCCTCTGTCTTTCGATGAGCGCTGCCGGAAATGACCTGTATAAAATCGTGGTCTCCGACCAGGCCGACGCCGAGGCCCTGATGGCTCTCGGTGTCGAACCGATTTTGGTGGTTACCGACGGTTATCTGGTTCTGGCCGATGCCAGTCAGGCGGCCCAGCTCAAGGCCGGCGCCCTGAAATTTGAATTCATCGCCTCCGATCTGACCAAAGAATCTTTGGCCCTGGACAACCGGCGCGATGACAAAAACGTCGGGCGCTATCCGCTCGTTTATGATCGGGATGGCCTGCGCCTGTTTCGGGTTGACGGCTCCAAAAGCCTGGCGGGGGAGGACGGTTCCGCACTGATACCGATCCGCAACGAGAATCTGGTTATCCGTTATAAGGTTCCCTTGATCCTTAACAGGGCCGCCGTCTTTCAGGCGGATGATTTGCTGGGTCTTATAGACCATGTCTCCCAGGATTCGGTTTGGGCTTATCTTCATCATCTGGAGGCGTTTGACGGCCGTCTGGCGGGGACTCAAAGCAATTACAGCGCCCGCGACTGGTTGCGCACGACACTGCAATCCTATGGCTACACCAATGTCACCTACCAATCTTTCTGGGCCTATGTCAACGGATCCTACAAGCAATGTTATAATGTCGTGGCCCGCAAACAGGGGTCGGTCTATCCCAACCGCCAGATCGTGGTCGGCGCCCATTTCGACGCCGTGGAGGGATCGCCCGGGGCCGATGATAACGGCACCGGTACGGTGGGAGTGCTTGAAATCGCGCGCGCCCTGGCCGGCATGCAGACCGACTACAGTTTTGTTTTCGTTCTATTCGACTCCGAGGAACAGGGCCTCAACGGTTCCTGGAACTATTCCGATATTGCCGCCGGTAGCGGCGACAGCATTATCTGCATGATTAATATGGATATGATCGGCCATTACATGAACCATAATTACGCCGATCTACATTATGGAGCGGAGACGGCCTATGCCGATCTCTGGGCCGTCCTGGCCGATTCTCTGGTCAACATCACGGCCTATTTTGGCGGATTGACCTCCAATTCCGATCATTACCCCTTTGTCCAGAACGGTTATGATGTCCTTTATGCGGCCGAACACGAATTTTCCAATGTTTACCATACGCCTCGCGACAGCACCACCTATGTCAATTTCGACTATTGTACGCGCATAATCAAAGCCATGCTGGCATCAGCCTACACAATCAATGTCTCGCCTCTGCCGGTACGCATGACATCGTTGCGCGATGGCGGTGACGGGCAGTCTCTGCGGGCCGACTGGGCCGCCGCCGACCCCGGCGCCATCGACCATTACGGCGTTTATTATCGAGCCGAACCGGATGGCCCGCTCGATTCCCTGATAACCTCCCCCGGTGAAACCGGCGTCCTGATTACCGGCCTTGCCAACGGTCAGGAATATCGGGTTTATGTCCTCGGTTTCAATTCCTCCGGATACAGTTCCCTCGTCCACGACGAGAAATTGGGCACGCCCCATATTCTGCCGGCCATACCGCAGGACTATTCCGCCCTGCCGCTTTACCATGCCGTCAGCCTGAACTGGAAAGGCGACAATACCGAGCTCGATTTCAGCCATTATGCGGTCATCCGCGACGCCGAGTTATTGCCCTATGCCATTACCGATACGTTTTTCGTCGATGACGACTTCATTCTGGGCGGTGACTTTCATGATTACTCCGTCGTGGCGGTTGATCAGGACGGCAATATGTCGGACACCACCGGCATTCTCCCGGTTTCGATGCGGGCGGCAACGCTGGAACCGGGTCGGGTTCTGGCTGTTAATCGCTCCAATCGGGCCAGTCCCTATTTGGTCGCCGAGACGGTGACGGGCGAGTTTATGCGGGATGCCCTCGACGGCTACGATTACGACTACCTTTCCGATACCGCCTCCGCCTCCGGGGACGACACCAATTCGGTCAACCTGGTGGATATGCTGGATTACGAAGTCATTATCCTCGGCGGCGAATCGGCGCGCACCGACGATTTCGCCAATAACCCGTTTTTCGGCGGCATCCTCGATACCATCGGTTATTACTTGTCGATCGGCGGCAAGGTCATTATTTTCGGCCGCTTTGGCAATATCACGAGTTCGTCCGATATCGCCGATACCCTCTTTTTTGGTTCCACCGGTTTTGATCGAGGCTACCGATCCTGGTTTCATATGGACCGCCGCGTCCAATACCTCTCTCAATTGACGCCCACGGTCATAAATTCCGATCTGGTCGGAGCCCACAGCCAGGCGGCCGGCTATCCCGATCTGGTCTGGGATTCCGTGGCCGCCGTCAATCACTCCGCCCCGTGGCCCGAGGTCTCCGGCATACCCTGTCCGAGTTTCGGGATTCTGACCGGAGCCCAGTCTGAAGTCATATACACCTACGATTCGCGCAATAATTTTCCGCTCACCGAGGGCAAACCGGTGGCCTGGCGATACAACGGCGACGACTGGCAGTATGTGTTCTTCGAGATACCGCTGTCTTTCATGGAACGAAATCCGGCCAAAACGGCCCTGCAGACGGCCTTGTCGGGTATGCTCTCTTCCGGCCCGGAAGCTCTCAGCCTGATTGTCCCCGACACTCTGGATGTGAGCGCCGATCCCTTACCGGACGTTGCCGTCTATCTGGGTGATTTCGCCGAAGGCAAAACGGCCGGCGACGTTGATCAAAGCAGTATCCTGATTAACGGTCAGGTTGCGCCTCAATCGGTTTCCATTCTGACTTCTTATCCCGGTTTCACCGGTGAAGTTCTGGAAATCGACATCCCCGCCGCCGATTTGATTGGCACCTATGGCGCCATCATCGATACCGTCGGCAAAGTTTATACGGTTTTGTGGAAAAATACCGGCGATCCCCAAAGCCGTATTGTCTATGATCAATTGACCCTGATCGGGTCTCAATTTTTGCCCGGCGACGCCAACGGCGACTGGGTTGTCAACGTCGCCGACGCCGTCTATCTGATCAATTTCGTTTTCAAGGACGGCCCGGCGCCAGAACCGCAGTTGGCCGGCGACGCCAATTGCGACGCCGCTGCCAACATCGGTGACGCCGTTTACCTGATTAATTATGTCTTCAAAGGCGGACCTCCGCCCGGCTGCAATTAGACGCCGCCTGAGACTGAAATATCGGGGCCGGATTCAATCCGGCCCCTTTTTCGGACCTTTTTTCATTCCCCTGTTGCCAAGCGACTGATCGGTTGATATATATCGCTTGGTTTTAAGCGTCCTGAAATGGAAATCAGAATTGTGAACAAGGACTTTTCCAAGAATCTAATTTTCGCCGTGATCGTGATCGCTGTCGGTCTTCTATTGCTGGAGGGAGGAGCGCGACTGCTCGAATCCCGCCTGCCGACGCCGGACGCATCCGAGATCCAACGTCCCGGCTGGCAGACCGAATTTTTCGGCTCGCTGTTCGACTGGCATGAACCGGACCCCGATCTCCTGTGGCGTTTCAAGGCGGGGCTCGACAATCCCCTGATAACCACCAATTCCGATCATTTCCTCGGCCCCGAAATTCCCCGTACCAAACCGCCCGACAGCTATCGCGTCATGATTCTGGGCGATTCATCGCCGGTCGGCCTGGGGCTGCAATCGCGCCGGCAGACTTTCGGAGAGATGCTTCGCTATCTTCTCGAGAGTTATTTTGGTCCGCGCAAGAAAGTCGAGGTCATCAATGCCGCCGTCTCCGGATATTCAAGCGAACAGGTCCTGCGTCTGCTGGAAAAGAAGGGGTGGGACTATAAACCCGATATACTCATAGTCTATTGCGGCAATAACGACGCCTCGATTTCCGGAGCCTATTCCGATCGGGAATTGCTGGCCGGACAGAAACTGAAATCGCTTCGTTCCCTTTTCTCGCATCTAGCCATGTACCGGGTCATGCGCGCCATGCTTCGGCCCATGAATCCATCAGTGACGGAGATCGCACCGGAAAACCTGAAGGTGCGAGTGACGCCGGAACAATACGGCGCCAATCTGGCTTCTATCGTCGAACAGGGCCGCCGACGCCATTGCCCCGTTATCATCTTGAAACCGCCGGTACCCTACCTGTGGCCGGCGGGCCTGCAATTCAAGCCGTTTCTGCATACGACCGGCGCCGACGGTGAAGTCATTTTGCCGGAGGCGATGGCCGCCATTCTTGGCCGCGATATCACCTATTGCCTCGATGAAAATATGTCCCGGCAATTATACGGCGAGGCCGATATTTTTACTCGGGAAGTCTATCAATCGGCCTTCCACGATTCCCTGCCGCCCTCCGAGGAAGTCGAACGCTATACTTCCATGACCGCCTCCGAACCGGATAACCCTGTCTGGTATAATGACCTTGGCGTTGCCCGATGGCGCCTGAACGACTATCCCGGAGCCGACAGCGCCCTGCAATCGGCTCTGCGTCTTTTCCGGAACCAGCATCCCGATCTGCAATGTCCGGCCATTATGACAGCGTCATCGCCGATATTATATAACCTGGGAATCAACGGCCTGTCTCAAGAACCGGACCATCTACAGCCGATTTTGGACACCACCGGCAAGGCCTTCGCATATCTCGATTCGGCCTTGCAATCGGACTATTTTTCTCTTCGCATCAAACGGCCCTACTGGGACGAAATCGACCGCCTTGGCCGATCGGCCGATCTGGCGATCATCGACTTACCCGGAATCTTCCGCGAAAATGGGGGAGAAAAACTCTTTATTGACCACTGCCACCCCACGGCCGAAGGTCATATGTTGATCGCCCGGTCGTTGTATGAGACCCTGATCCGGCGCCATTGGCTGTAATGCGACCGCGGTTCTTCCCCATAAGCCTATCGGCAAATGGATAATTCGTACAAATAAAGGTTAAATAATTAATTATTATGGAACGAAACAGTTGACGCCGGAGTTAAACTAACATAAATTGATTCCGCCTTTGGAAACCCGACGCCGCCAACGTCAGGGAAGACTTGTGATGATGGTGCCAGAGGATACATACCCTGGAGTGAGCCCCCTAAATCAACAGTCTGCCTTACTTGTAATGGATTTACGACTTCGTGATGCGACATCGCGAATCGACATCGGAAAGGTATGGCTTAATGAAACGTCTGCTGGTCCTGCTTTTACTTCTTGCGGCCGGACTTGGGGCAAAGGATCTAACACCTTACAAATTCGTTTTTGCGGGGAATGGTTATTACGGACCGCGTAACGCTTCGGTGACATGGTTGGCCGAGCGTTACGACTGTGCTATCGCCGGTGTAGGGGACTGGCCGGGAATGCACGACAGTATTTATGATACGGCTCTGGCGATGGGCAAGGAATTCTGGTGCGGCCCATACTCCTCCAGCCAGGAAATCAATCTTTACAACCGTTCCAACCCGGGGATGCAGTACAACGATCGTCTTAAACTCACCAAGGATTACTGGCTTTACGTTTACGCCAAACATTACCTCGACAGCATCGGCGTATCGCCCGAATCCCTGGTGGTGCACATCTCCGACGATTATGTCAGTATCGCCAACGACGGCGACGGCCTCCGCAGTTACAGCCTCACCGGTCTGCCGTTGCCCAAGAGACGATTCTCTTACCAATACTGGAACAACACCTCGGCCGACACCATGTTCTATCCGGCCGGTTATTGCTGGCTGGCCAATGGCCGCAACCGCGACGCACGCAACGCTATTGCTTACGCTTTCCGTCGTTATTTGGTCGATGATTCGGTCAGCAATGGTCCCGGCGATCATCACTGGACGGCGTTCTTCATGGACAACCAGTATCGAGGCGGGTTCGCGCCGAGGTTGTATTCGTATTACAACATTAACAGCACCTCCGGCGGCCCCACCTCGGATCTTGACTGGTATGAACAGCCGGGAATAGGCAACAATATCGCGGCCAATACGGCCTATTATGACGGCTCGACGATGATGATCGACTCGACCATCATGGCGGCTCTCAATACGGCCTGCGATGCGAAGGGATTGACCCGCATCCATGGCTTTGCCAACATCGAGAAATTTTCGCCGGAACATCTCGGAGTCGCCCTGCGCTACACCAATGTCAGTCTCGAAAATCCGGTTGATTACCTCAAAGCCTGGCCCAATGGATGGCAACAATGGTACGCCATGGCCGATACCATGGCGGCCCATCCCGATCGCTATATCAACTGGATGTTCAAAGGCGACTTCCTGTGCAGTTCCAATCCCGCCGACTGGAAATTCGATTCCAGCCGGATTTATTTGGCCCACTACGCTTTCTTTCTGCAGGTGCGCGATACCAACGCCTTCGTAGGCCCGGCCCGGTTTAACGATACCGGCCGCTGGCGCAAAATCTACGAAGTCGATCTGGGTGAACCGGACGCCCCGGCTTATGAGGTCAGTTCCACCGGGAGCAATTATACCAAAATTGCCGTCATGCGCCGCGACTACAATAACGGCGGCGCGGCCATAATCCTTCGCACCTCGCATGGTTCCGTGGATTGGGTCAACGACGTCGTCCCTGTCAACATGCACGGATTATATCGCGAAATAAGCGCCAATGCCGATACTTCCCGGACGGCCGATTCCATCTTCTATATGAAACCATATATGGGCAAAATCCTGCTGGCGGCTCAAGGTAGCGCCTCATCGACCACCGTGACCTTCAGCAATAGTTTCGATGGGATTTGCTATGTCGGCGACGTTGACACGGTTGTGTTCACCGTCACCGACCAATCCGGACTAGACTCCCTGAAAATCTGGCTCAATCGAACCAACAGCGACACCCTGATGATCAGCCGTGTCTTTCCCGCCGGCATCCCCGTTTACTCCGGGCGATTGATCTACACCTGGCGCGAAGACGACTGCGGTTTTGCAGGTCTGACGGTTTATGCCCGAAACAAGGAGGGCGGGACGATGTATCGCCCTGACGCCCTCAAAACAGTCGTCGCCCGACAGGCCGTTGATATCGGGGATGCCGTAAGCCTGATAAGTTATATCTTTATGGGCGGCTCCCTGCCGGATCCGTCGGAACCCGCCGACGCCAACTGTGATGGTGAGTTAAACGTGAGCGATCCGCTCTTCATCATCAATCATATCTTCCATGACGGCCCGCCGATATGTTGTCCGCCGGGCATGTTCCGTTAAGCATGGCCTCTTGACAGGCCGACACCGAATGTATTGCCGAGGCGCGGTCGATTTTCATTGGCCGCGCCCCTATTAATTCCATCATGATCTTAACCGTCGACCATAATGGCCCTTGCCATGCGGCCTTCAATTTTTTATACAAGAGAATATAACGGGCCTATATTTCGGGGATTTTTTATTTATGAAAATCTACACTAAAACAGGCGATAAAGGCGAAACCGGACTCTGGGGCGGCGACCGGATCGCCAAGGATAGTGTCCGCATCATCGCCTACGGCACGGTTGACGAATGCAATACCATTTTAGGCGTTGTCCGGACCTGCGATATTGCTCCGGCCCTCGATAAAATGATGCAATGGATTCAAAATAAGCTGTTTATGGTCGGGTCCGACCTCGCGACCCCGAGCGACAAAAAAGCAGTGGTTCGCATCGGCCGCAGGGAAGTCGGCCAGCTTGAGAAATGGATCGACCGGCTCGAAAAGTCATTGCCGCCGTTAAGGAATTTCATTCTGCCCGGCGGCTGTCCCGCCTCGGCTTTCCTGCATCAGGCCCGTACCGTCTGTCGCCGCGCGGAACGAGGTGTCGTCTCTCTGACGAGAGAGGAACCGGCGGCCGCCGGAGCGGCGGTCTTCCTCAATCGATTGTCGGATTTTCTTTTCGTTGCGGCCCGGACCGCCAACTATCAGGCCGGAATCGCCGATATCCTATGGGACAGCCCGCGACTCAAGAAAAACCGGAAAACCGAATAATAGCCGATATCTCCCGGCTATCCTGATCTTCCTGCCGCCTGCCCTTCTTTTCGCCCGGCTCCAAATCCGGCCTTAAGATATTCCTCTCCTTTACCGATTTACAGCACAAAACATCCCAAAAGGGGAATTAACGAGTATTGACGATAAAAATGATACCTACCCGGCGTGAGATATCGATTGATTATCGAGGTAGCTTGGTGTCCTATACGCGGGAAGTATCTTCATATAGAATAGTTCCGGTCGGACGATGACCGATAAGTTGCCGGCCCAAGTATCAGTACTCGAGAAAAACAACCAAGATTTTGCACCGTCAGGTCAATGAGTGATGAAAATATCCGAGTCCCGCGATAAAATGCCTCCAATCGGCCGGATGGCGGTATTCAGCGTCATCGTTGGTATCCTCCTTCTGGGCCTGTTTGTCCTCCAGAATCACCTCTGGTACAGCTCCTACAAACACAGCGTTCCGCCTCTCAATCTGGCTCGGCAAATTCACGCCGATTTAACTGCCGGTTTTCTCAGTTTCATGGACGCCACCGCAGGCGAGAAGATCTTCCAGTCGGGCGCTGTTTTAGCTCCTTTCGATCGAACCGCCGATGAACTCAATCAATGGATACTGGCGCAATCGGCCGAGACCGAATCCCCATTACACCCCGGAATCGATTCGACGGCCGTCAGACAGATAACCCTGATTCGGGATGAAGTCAATCGTTTCCGTCTCGAGGCTTCCGGGATCCTTCAGGGAATGGAAATTCCAGAGTTGTCCTCGACCCGTCTTCGCCGGCTGGATAAGATGCTGGTCAATATCGAATTACAGGCCTCGGTCCTCGAGGATATGCTGGCCCGGAATATGAGCGAGCAGTTTTACTCGAGGCGAACCGTGTTTTCCCTGGTGGCGGTGCTCTGGCTGATAATCGGTATTTTGACCGCCGGCTTTCTGACTCAGGTCTTCCGAAAACATCGCCGTATCGAACGCGCCGTTCGTGAATCCCGGCAGATGTTGCAGTCGATCATGGATACCATCCCGGTGCGAGTCTTCTGGAAAGACGCCGAATCCCGATATATCGGTTGCAACCGTTTGTTCGCCGAAGACGCCGGACTGGATCATCCCTCCGAAATCATCGGTAAAACCGATTTTGAGCTGGGCTGGCGCGAGCAAGCCGAGCTGTATCGTTCGGATGACCGGGCGGTTGTGCAGGAAAATAAGGCCAGACTGAATTATGAAGAACCACAGACCGCGCCGGATGGCCGGAAACTTTGGTTGCGGACTTCCAAAATTCCGCTCCATGATTTAAACGGCGAAACCATCGGTATCCTGGGCACGTACGAAGAAATCACCGAATGGAAAGAGGCCGAAAAAGCTCTGCGCGAATCAATGCAATCCTCGGCCGATATCGTGGCCGCCATTCCCTCAGGTTTACTGATCTTACAATACCATCCCCCGGAAGAATTTGTATTACTGAAAGCCAATCCCGAGGCGGAATTTTTGCTGAGTATCGAAGACGAAAAGTGGCGCGGCCGGGAATTTATTTCCATTATGCCGGCGGCCGGGGAAGCCGGTTTGGCCACCGCTTTCCTGGAGGTCATGAAAACCGGGAAGATCTATATCACCGAAAATCTTACCTACAAGGATAACCGTATCGACGGCTCCTTCCGGATACGCGCTTTCCGAATGGCAGGCGACCGGCTGGGAGTTGCGCTGGAAAATATCACCGAACGGACGCGAGCCTACGAGGCGCTTCGTGAAAGTCAAGAGCGTTATCGGTTTCTCTATCGCAATATGCCCGTGATCATGCAAACCATCGACGTCGAAGGGCGCTTGACCAACGTCAATCGCCAATGGCTGGACAAAATGGGTTATGAACGAGCCGAGGTTCTGGACTGTAAAATCACCGATTTCATGACCCTTGAATCCCGACGTCTGATGAAAAAATTCATTATTCCCCAGATGTTGAAAACCGGAGCCTGTCGGGATCGACAGATTCAAATGGTCAAAAAAGACGGTGAAGTGGTGGACGGCTTGCTCTCGTTTGTCGTCCAGAACTCCGAATCGGGCAAAATCGTGGCCTGCCACGGCATACTTATCGATATCACCGATTTGAAACAGACCGAAAAGCGCACGCATAAATTCTTCCGGGCCGTCGAACAAAGCCCCGGAATTGTCATCATCACCGATCCCCAGGGCATGATCGAATATGTCAATCCTCGGTTTACCGAAGTGACCGGCTACACTTTCGGGGAGGTCCATGGCCGCGACCTCTATAATCTCAGCGCCGAATTTCGTCACCCCGATATCTACGAGAAAATCAAGGATTCTCTGAGATCGGGAAAGAGCTGGAGCGGGAATATCCTGCGGCGCCGCAAAAACGGGGAGCCGTATTGGGAAAGATTCTCCATTTCGCCAGTTATCGACAGTACCGGCCGGACCATCAATTGTCTGGCCATCGGGGAAGACATCACCAATGAAATAATGATGTTCCGCAAGCTGGCCGATTCGGAAAAAAACAACGCCATCGGCGTTCTGGCCGCGGGCGTAGCGCATGAATTCAAAAATTATCTGTGCGGCATTATCGGCAACGCCTCGCATACTCTCGAAAATCTGGATGACAAACCGGAATCCTTGAAGGTCAAAAACACCTTATCCACCGTCATCGGCATTGCCGAACAGGCCGACAATATCGCGACCTCGCTTCTGACCTACTCGCGCGCCAGTTCCGATATCTTCCAGCCGGATAATCTTCAGGCTATCATCGAACGCACTCTTCAGTTGATTCGCAAGGAGATGGAAGTTCTCTCGATCGGCCTGCTGACTCATTTCGAGGAAACCCCGGAAGTGGTCATCGCCTCGGGCAAAATTCAGCAATTGATTCTTAACCTCCTGACCAACGCTCAGCAGGCCATCTCTTCCGACGGCCTGATCATGGTATCTCTCCTCAACGACGGCGATTGCGTCCGTGTTCGTATTTCCGATACCGGCGGCGGTATCGCCACCGATGTCATCAACCGCATATATGATCCCTTTTTCTCGACCAAGGGGGTCTGGGGCCGCGACTATGACGTTGGAACCGGCATGGGGCTGGCCACCTGCCGTAATATCGCCCGGGAACACGGCGGCGACTTGAATGTCGATGCCCTCCATGGGGCCGGGGCCGTCTTTACATTATCATTGCCGCTCGAAAAAACGCCGCCGGATGATTCTCCCGGATCATGGGCGCCTCCGCCTATGCCGCGTATCGTTCTGGCGAGTACCGACTTCAAGACCGTCGAATATTATTTCAATCAGGCCCAGAAAATGAGGTTCCTGCTCTATTCCATCGGTTCCGCCGCAGAAATTGATACTGAGGGACTGAAATCGGTTGACCTGATTATCATCGACGCCGCCACCCGATCGGGCGCCGAGACAATCGGTCTTGAACCGGCCGGCGAGATCAGTCCGGCCTTTATAATCGTTAATGCCCGGAACCAGGCCAGCCAGGATCAAAAGACGAAATCCGGTCGCCTCGCCCTCTATACCGGTCTTCCCGATCTTTCGGACGTGATCGGGCAGACGGGTGTCACCACGCCCGATACGATCTAATCCCCGGCAACGCACCGTCGCCGCATAGTCTAAGTCAGGCTGGAAAAGAGATTGATATTTCGATTCCCGGAGATTATATTTCAAGTGCCAAAAATGAAATTCCGAGTTTTGCGCCGCCGCCGTATAGGCGGCTTTCTGAATTCCCGGAAACTCCGGGCAGAACAGCGTATTAATCGAACCAGAGGGATTGATTCCTATGTATCGAAAATTGTTGATCCCGATTGCGGCCTTTCTCGTCATGGGATGGTTTGTAACGGCCGCTTTCGCCGGCGATACAACTAAGGTCAAGGCGGTTCCCAACGACACCGCCCAATCCGATAACAGCCTGTCAAAACCGGTTGCCCAGGAAAGCGCGCCGGTCATCTTTTTCCCCGAAACCGGCCATGATTTCGGGTCGGTCGGTCAGAATACGACTCTGACCCATATCTTCAAGGTTAAAAATGTCGGGGACGCACTGTTGAAGATCGGAAGTGTCAAAGCGTCTTGAGGATGCACCGCCGCCGTCGTTTCGGCGACGGAAATTCCCCCGGGTGGGGAAGGAGAAATTCAGGTGTCACTCAAGACCGGTCGTTCGCGTCATACGATCAGGAAAAGCGTCCGGGTCGAATCGAACGATCCCCTGCGACGGACCACCACCCTGTCAGTCACGGCCACGATCAAAATAGACGTCGGGGTCGAGGATATCACTATTAACATGGGTAATGTTCTCAGCCAGAGTCGAACCGTCAAAGATGTCTATGTCGAACTCGAAGACCAAAAGAACGTCGTGGTTTCGGATATAACGTCGTCGTCGGATTTCATTTCCGCGGAGGAGATAAGGCCGGCCGATACGACGGCCCCACGCGACAGCCTTCATTTTCAGATCACTATCGAACCCGGCCTGAAACCGGGCCTGCTCAGTGATGATGTCGTCGTCGGTTTCAAGGATGACGTCCGGCCTCGGTTGAAGTTATATATGTACGGCATAATCGTGGATGAGATCGAGGTGACGCCCCTGCGGCTCAACTATATCGTTTCCGGCGAAGTTCTCGATACTGCCAACCAGACCCGTAAACTGACGGTGATCAACTATGTCGATTCCCTGCCACTGGAAATAATCGACGTCAACACACCGGGAAAACAGCTTGATTTCAACGTCTCGCCCGTGGATCCGGGCAAGAAATATGAAATTATGGCCACGGCCAATGACAAAATTATGGCGGTCGATTCCACTCTCGACAGCCGAATTGTTATCACGACTAATAACCCGAATATGCGTTTGATCAAAATTCCGTTCACGGTTGTGAGGAAATAGACGGCTCCAGGCTCATTAATCGGCCAATGAGATGATGCGTATCCTGTTTCTATGTACCGGAAATTCCTGCCGCAGTCAGATGGCTGAGGGCTGGGTGCGTCATCTCAAGTCGCCCGAAATAATAGCTTGGTCGGCTGGCATAGAAACCAAAAATCTCGACCCGCGGGCCGTGCAAGTCATGGCCGAGGCCGGCGTCGATATCTCCGGGCAACATTCCAAGCATGTCAGCGATTTGCCCCCGGTCGAATTCGATTATGTCGTCACCGTTTGCGGCCATGCCGATGAGAACTGCCCCGTTTTTCCGCACAAGACCATAATCATCCATGTCGGTTTCGACGACCCGCCCCGTTTGGCCGAAGGCGCCGGGTCGGAGGAGGAAGCATTGTCTCATTATCGCCGGGTCAGGGATGAAATCAGGGCATTCATCGAGACCCTCCCTCAGGGTCTGGAGATGCGAAAGGAAGGTCGGCATCGATGACTACTCAGGCCTGTATCACCAAGACGCCCCAAGGATTGAGCGTTTTCGAGCGTTACCTGACTCTCTGGGTACTGCTCTGTATCGCCGCCGGCATAGTTCTCGGCAAGGCGGCGCCGGGTGTCGCTTCGTTCCTTGATGGTCTGGCCATCTATGTCCACGAGGCGCCGGTGATTTCCATCCCGATCGCCGTCTGCCTCTTCTTCATGATGTACCCCATTATGGTCAAGATCGACTTTGCCGAGGTCCTAAAGGCCGGTAAAAGCGTCAAACCGGTGAGCCTGACATTGGTCGTGAACTGGCTCATAAAGCCGTTCACGATGTTCGCCATCGCCAACTTCTTTCTCGGAACCGTCTTCTATCATCTCATCGGACCCGATGCCGTTGATCTGGTAAAAATGCCGTTCGGCCTCGATCTGCCGGTCGGCGCGACCTATGGGGATGGTGTTGTCGTCGCCGTCAATGGGGTCAAGATGCTTCAAGTCCATCTGTGGCGAAGTTATCTGGCCGGGTGTATTTTGCTGGGGATCGCGCCTTGTACGGCCATGGTTCTCGTCTGGGGTTTTCTGGCTCGCGGCAATGACGGCCACACTCTGGTCATGGTCGCCATCAATTCCCTGACCATGCTCTTTCTTTACGGGCCGCTGGGCGGCTTTCTGCTCGGTGTCGGCCGCCTCCCGGTTCCATGGCAGGCGCTTCTGCTTTCCATCGGAGTTTATGTGGCTTTGCCGCTGATAGCCGGATATTTCTCGCGGCGGGCGTTGGTTGCCGCCAAGGGCTGGGAATGGTTTCAAAGCCGATTTTTGCCGATATTGACGCCGATCACGATCGTGGCCCTGTTGATTACTCTGGTACTGCTTTTTTCCTTCAAGGGCGAGGTTATCCTCGGCAATCCCCTGACCATCCTCTGGATTGCCGTTCCCCTCTTTATTCAGACAGTTTTCATTTTTGCCCTGGGTTATTTTCTGGCCCGCCTGCTTCGTCTCTCATATCAGGATGCCGCTCCTTCGGCCATGATCGGCGCTTCCAATCATTTCGAAGTGGCTATCGCCACCGCGACCATGCTCTTCGGGTTATCTTCAGGAGCTTCGCTGGCGACCGTCGTCGGGGTTTTGATCGAAGTTCCGGTGATGCTAATGCTGGTAAAAATCTGTCTCCGCACTCAAAAGTGGTTCCGCGCGGATACCCAATAATCGGCCATCACGCCAATATTGCCGGGGTAATCATCCATTCAACTGCCCAATGACTGTCAGGATCGCGATTCAGACACAAAATTCCGCCGTTGCGCACATGTATCGGTTGCCGGGCCGGGCCACCGGTAAGAAGGAGCGAAGCCAGATGGCTGATATGCGGCAGGTGACCGACGAGCATTATATCCGATGATATTTTCGAGACTTTCCCGGCCCATATTCCGGGGTCGTCCATAGGCGCCAGCCCTTTGGCTTTTTTTATTCCGCCGGTCGGCCGAATCACCTCAGCCAGAAGTTCCGCTGTCTGCTCCGCCCGCAGTTTACCACTGTGATAGATAGTCTCCACCTGAACCAGATCGTGGGCGGCCAGATAATCGGTTATTCGCCGCATCTCGTTCCGGCCGATTTCCGACAACGACCGCCCGATATCACCGGCTTCATCCTGGGCCCGGGCATGTTGCACCAGATACAAAAACATCTTTTCCTCCTTCGCAATGGTCCTAATATAGGAAAATCGAAGGTCTTCGGCCAACGAGAATAACCATGAAAGCGTCCCCGAAATCTGCCGCCGTATCACCTGTGCTTGAGAACCTCGAATGTTTGTCTTGTATAAATCAGTGACAGGGATTATCTTTAATTGAAGAAGCAAATGGTTTTTTCCCGGACATGCCTCGTCTCGATCCGGAAATAAACCGCTGTATCGGCCGTGCAAGCGCGGCCGGAAGTGATGTTTGGAATTTCATAACCAGGAGGATCGCGACCGGAACAGCTAAGGGCAGGTTTTTATAGTACCTAAAACCGTTTACCCTTAGGAGAGGAGAGAACAATGTCTGATCAATCGCGTATGGCCGCCCTGGCCGCGATGGTGGCAATTTCTCTGATTTTCTTTACTGCGAGTGTCGTGGCCGCTGATCCCGAGCCCAAAATATATGTCAACCTGAGCGACACCACGGTTCAGGCCGGCTCCGACGAAGCCTGGGTCAGCGTCTTTCTGGCTAACTATCAGGATACCCTCGCCGCTTTTTCCATCTATATTCAGGCCGACCGCCCCGATATAATCGCATTTCAAACCAATTCGACCGATCCCCTGACTCCCGGGGGCGTGGACACGGCCGGGACCGCCTTGACAGGATGGGAATTCGTTCATGCCGAATCCTACACGGGCAATCGCTCCGATATCAAAGTCATCGCCTTGTCTGACACCCCCGCCCCGCCGTTTCATCCCGGTCTGCCGCCTCAGGCCGAACCGATTCTGCTGATGCGTCTCAAAATCACGGCCGCCTCCGAACTCCCTTTTGCTTCCGATTCCCTTGTCAATCTACTTATCACAACCGATCTGTCGTTGACCGGCTTTTCCGATCCGTCCGGTAATTTGATCGGCACGGAAGCCCATTATAATATCTGCGATACCACCTACTGGCGCTGTCTCGAGTGGGTGGGGGATACCTGCCTGGCCTGGGAACCGACCGATCCCGGGACGGCCGATTCCATTCGGATCGACACCTTCTTCACATACTGGTGTTGCGATCAATGGGACGGCGAAAATTGCCTGAGCTGGTCGGTGTGTCTTCCGCCTGGCGATTCGGTGGAAATCGATTCGGTGCGCTGGACATCATGGGATACGACCGCGGTTACTTTCGAAAACGGCAGTGTCCGGCTTATTCCCCCCTTAAGTTGTTGTGTTCTGCCCGGTGACGTCAATGACGACGGCACGATGAATATCGGCGACCCGGTGATGCTGATCAATTATATCTTTTCCGGCGGTTCGAAACCCCCTTGCCCGCAGGCGGCCGACGTCGATGGTGACTGCCAGATTAATGCGGCCGATGTTATTAACATGATCCGTCCCATATTCCAGATTGCTCCTTGGAAGGATCTCCAATGCGGTCCCGATTCCTGCGTCTATGAGGGCTACTAGAAAAGCATGATATAACCGTCCGGGGCGGGGCATAAATCGCTCCGCCCCATTACCGGATCAAACGCGTCTTGACACTCCGGCCCGTGACATATATCATGCCCTGATGTCAGGCGCTTCCAAAAAAACACCGACTCCGGCCCCGTGCCTGTTTTCGATTGACGTCGAGGACTGGTTTCATATTCTGGCCCTGCCGTCAACGCCGCCGCTCGCCGAATGGGATCATCTGGCCTCGCGGGTCGAAAGTAATTTTGAGCGATTGCTCGAAATTCTCGAAACGAAACAGGTCAAAGCCACCTGTTTTTTTCTGGGTTGGGTGGCCGAGAAATATCCTCATCTGGTCCTCTCAGCCGCCAAAGCCGGGCATGAGATAGCCGCTCACGGGTATGCCCATCGCCTGGTGTACGAAATGAATCGGCAGGAATTTGTCACGGACGCGGCCAAAACCAAAAGGATACTCGAAGATAGCGCCGGAAAAAGCGTGATCGGCTATCGGGCCGCCGGATTCTCTGTCAATGAGTCAACGCCGTGGTTTTTCGAGGCCTTGACTGAGGCCGGATATCTTTTTGACTCGTCGATTTTTCCCGCCGCGCGGATGCATGGCGGCATGAAAACCGGCCCCCTGGCGCCGTATCGCCTGCACGGCGGCCTGCTCGAAATCCCGATCAGCGTCGTCCCCATGATAGGCCTCAGGATTTGCTTTTTCGGAGGCGGCTATCTGCGATTATTCCCTTACTCCGTTGTCAAGACGATGGCGTGCAGAGTTCTGAACAGTGAACGGCCGGTCACATTCTATCTGCATCCCCGCGAAATCGATCCGGCCCAGCCGCGACTGCCGATGAATGCAAAGCGCCGGTTTAAATCCTATATAAACCTGTCTTCAACCGAACCCAAGATGCGGCGGCTTCTCGGTGATTTCGACTGGATGACCTACGGGGAATACCTCAATCGCTATTTCTCATCGGGGGAGAATACCTGATGCCCAAGCACGATACGGCCGGTTTCTTCGACAGCTACGCCCACGATTTCGACGCCATCTACGGCCGGGCCGATACCATGGCCAATCGGTTGATAAGCCGGCTTTTCCGCAAAAGCATGCGCTTGCGCTATCTCAAGACTCTGGCCGGTTGCCGGCCGGTCGAGGGACGAACCGCACTCGATATCGGATGCGGTCCGGGACATTATTCCGTCGCGCTGGCCCGCATGGGTCTGTCGGCAATATGGGGCATCGACTTCGCGCCGGCCATGATCGAGCTGGCTCAGCAAAAAGCCGCCACCGCCGGCGTTGGTCATATATGCCGTTTTATTACCGATGATTTTTTAACCTATGATTTTGGGCGGACTTTTGATTATGCCATCCTCATGGGTTTTATGGATTATGTCTCGCACCCGCGTATCGTCATCGAACGCGCCCTCTCCCTGGCCGGCCAGCGGGCCTTCTTCAGTTTTCCGGCCGCCGAGGGGATACTCGCCTGGCAAAGGCGGCGGCGGTATCGCACCCGGTGTGAATTATACATGTATCGTCGGAATGAAATTCCGGAATTGTTCCGGGGTTTGAAATATCACCGGATAATGATAGAAAAGCTGAGCCGCGATTATTTCGTTACCGTCGAGATTTCGGCAAACGATGATAGTTAACGATTGAGAAAACGGATATTGCGCATCAGGCCTTCATGTTTGGCTCGTTTCAAAGCCGACCCCTGAAATAATTCCTCGAAACGGCGCGGCGTCAGCTTGCGCCATTGATCGACCGTCATTTCGAAAATCTCCGGGTTCGGTTTGAAAGCCGGCTCCTGATGGGGCGTCGCGAAACGATTGAAGGGACATACCTCCTGGCAGAGGTCGCATCCGAAAATCCAGTCGGAATATTTCCCGGTCATCTCCTCGGGGATGGCCGTCTTCAATTCAATCGTCAAATATGAAATACAACGGCAGGCGTCCACGACATAGGGCTCGACGATGGCGCCGGTGGGGCAGATGTCGATACACCGCCGGCATTTGCCGCAATGATCGACAGCCGGGGAGTCATACTCAAGATCGATATCAAGCAGGAGTTCGGCCAAAAAATAAAAGCTTCCCGAATCGGGCCTGATCAAGTTGCAGTTTTTACCGATCCAACCCAGACCGGAACGGGCCGCCCAGACTTTTTCCATTACCGGCGCAGTATCGACGCAGGAGCGCGCCTCGATTTCGCCTATCTTGCCTCGAAGGGTATCGATCAGCTGATTCAATTTTTTCTTGATGACCAGATGGTAATCGCGGCCGAAAGCGTAGCATGAAATGCGATAAGCGGCCTTCTCTTTTTCCGGAATGTCCGAGTAATAATTATAAAGCAGGGAAACGACCGACCGCGCCCCGGGCATATATTTCCTCGGGTCCAGCCGAAGTTCGGAATGATCGGCCATATAGAGCAAATTGCCGCACAGATTCCTTTTCAGCCACTCTTCAAGCCGAGGCGCTTCCGATTCCAGAAAATCCGCCTTGGAGATTCCGCAGGCCGAAAATCCCAGGGCGGCGGCCTCGTTCTTAATCAATTCCGTACACTCTTTTAAATTCATGGTAGAAATCCTCAAGCCCGTACAGAATTTATACCATCTGGCGATTTTCAAAGCAAGTCTAATCGTCATAAATTTTTCGCCCCCAAGGTTGCTATCGGTATCGGAAATCCTATATTGTCATCGGCCGACGGGAGATCGGAAAACAATAAGATTGATATGTGATGGCGTATTTAGGGCAATGGGATTAATTTCGAAGAAAGGACCAAGAGATGAAATACAGGCGTGTGGGAAAGGCCGGACTCAAAATTTCCGAAATTTCGATCGGCGGATGGCTGACTTTCGGCGGCACGGTCGATGAGAAAACAAGCGATCGCATATTGGGAGCCGCCATTGACCGCGGCGTCAATTTTATCGATCTCTCCGATATCTATTCCCGAGGACAGGCGGAAACGGTCTGCGGCAGCCACCTGAAAAATTACACCCGTTCCGACCTGGTGATTTCCTCCAAATTGTTCTGGCCGATGAGCGATAATATCAATAATCGCGGCTTGTCGCGAAAACATATTTTCGAATCAATCGACAAATCGCTGGCCCGCCTGCAGACCGATTATCTGGATATCTATTTCTGTCATCGCTACGATCCCGAAACCGAGGTCGAGGAAGTCGTGCGGGCGATGGACGATTTGATCCGGAGCGGCAAAGTCCTCTACTGGGGCACATCGGTTTGGGAAACCGATCAAGTCAAGGCGGCCCTGGATGTCGCCGACCAATATGGTTGCTATCGGCCCTGGGTGGAACAACCCCGATACAATATGATCGACCGGCATATCGAAACGGATCTGATGCCCCTTTGCGCCGAGCAGGGACTCGGTTTGGTGGTCTGGTCGCCGTTGGCTATGGGGCTTCTGACCGGAAAATACAGCGATGGCATACCGCCGGGAAGCCGGGGAGATACCACCGAATGGCTGAAAAACGAACTCAATGACGCCAATCTCGAAAAAATCCGTCAACTGACCAAAATCGCCGGGGACATGAATATATCTATGGCACAATTGGCCCTGGCCTGGGTTTTGCGACGGCCCGAAATAAGTTGCGCCATCACCGGCGCCACCCGCCCCGAACATATCGAAACCAATGCCGCCGCGTCCGATATTGAGTTGTCGTCGGCCACCGCTGAAGCTATCGAGAAAATATTGAAAAATTAACGGCCGCGTGGAGCCAACCCGTTACAGGAGGAAAAAAATGTTTCTTACTATCGACCAATTTACCGCAGTCTGGAAAGGAGAGACGGCGGCGACGCTTAAGCTGTTAAGCGCCCTGACCGACGATTCGCTGGCCAAACCCGACCGACCGGATGTTCGCAGTCTGGGCCGGGCGGCCTGGCATATCGTGACCACCTATCCCGAGATGTGCGGCCTGATGGGGATTACTTTCGATTCTGTCACCGACAAGGACTCGATACCAAAAAGCGCCGAACAAATCCGGCAGGCCTACCAGAAAGCCTCCGAGACCGTTCTCAATAACGTCTCCGGCTGGTCGGATGCCGACCTGTTGAAAAAGGACGATATGTATGGAGAAACCTGGGAACGAGGAAAATCGTTATGGGCGTTTCTGGCTCACGAAATTCATCACCGGGGGCAAATGACGATTCTGATGCGTCTGGCCGGATTGAAGGTCCCCGGCCTTTACGGTCCCTCGCAAGAGGAATGGAAACAGCATGGGATGGAACCGCCCAAAGTGTGACATCATCGACGGGTCAGCCGACCGATTCCGGATTTCAGTTGGGGACGTGAATCTGGTCCGGCCTCGTTTGTTATAATCCATAAAATGAAACCCCGGCCGCATTGCGGCCGGGGTTTTTTTCATTGTCGAACTCAGATCAATTTATGGGCAAGGAGGTGGCCCACCATTGAAAATATAGGCGATCAGGTAAACAGCGTCGCCGATATTGGTTTGACCGTCGGAATTGGCATCACCGGATTCTATCGGGTCCGGAGCCGGGCCGCCCTTGAATACATAGTTGATCAGAAAAACGGCATCACCGACATTCACCTCCAAATCACCATTGGCGTCACCGCATATATATTCCACATACGTGAAATTGTAACTGGCCGAATAGCCGGAGGCGTTCCCGGCCAGATCGTAATGGTTGACATGCCAGTAATAGATCCCCGGTGTGGTGAGTGGTTCGGGCATCGGAAATGAAGTGCTTGTCAGTCCGTCATAATGGAAATACGGCGGGGTGCCGGAAAATCCGGGATCGGCTGAAATTTCAATTTCATAGAATTCATCCGAGGCCTTCGGATTTTTAACCGGGGACCAGACAAAAGTCGGTGTGGCGTTGTTTATCGTTGCCCCGTCCTCCGGCGAGACCGGAACGGCGGCCAGCGGAGCCTGAGTGTCGATATCGAAGGACCAGACGTCGCTGAAATCGGTCGAATCGTTTTCCGCGGTGCGGAAAGCCTTGACCCGCCAATAGTACAGGCCGTCGGCCAGCCCCAGCGAGGCGGTATAAAATTTATTGTCGGTCACGTTCGCGGACAAATCGATCGAATTGAACAAAGGATCGTCATCGGCCTCGATACGGTACGAGACGTCGTTTTCATGCCAGCAGGTGGACCAGAACAGGCTGTCGGCCCCGGTCCCGATAAAACTTCCATCGGCGACGCCATACAATCGCGGTTTCATGAACGGAATCGTGTAATGGGCCCCGAAGACATCCTGGTTACCGTTGCGGGTGTCGGTCCAAACGGCATTGATATTATCATGACTGGCTGTCACTCCGATATACTCGGCGATTTTTCCGGCCATGGGCGTCAGGATTTCGGCCATCTTTTTCGGATAATTCTCGGTATCGTCATAATCTCCCGGCTGTCCTCCACTCTTCAGATTAGCGGGCGATGACGACACGTTCGTGATGCGGTGATTGGCCGTGAAGGTTTCGCCGCCGTCGAAGGAATAGGCCCCGAAAACGTCGAATAGGTAATGATTGGGATCCATCCGCTGATCGTAGAAAATCATGACGATGACGCCGTCTTCGTTGACCGTCAGCCAGGGATGAAACTGATCTACATTAACACCGATAGGATCGTCGTTGACCCGCAGGGGGGGGAGCCAGGTGGCCCCGCCGTCGGTCGATTTGATCATGTCGATATCGGCATGATACAAAGCCCCGTCGACGTTGCCGTTGGTCGTGGAGATATAGATATTGCCGTCATATGGACCGCCGGTGATATCGGCGTCGCCGGCCGGAGCGTTATAAACGTCGATACCGCCGTCAGCCGTTCCAAAGTAGTTGTAGGCCATAATAGGAACCGCCTGAATCGGCCAGGTCTGGCCGCCATCGGTTGACTTGGACATCTTCATCGCATAATAGCCGTCGCAAACATCGGGGTAGAAGTGATTTCCCGACCAGAAAACATAAACCGAACCGTCCGAACCGACAATCGGTTGCGCGAATTGACCGGCATCCACAAGCCCGCCGCAGGCCGGAATATCCTGCGACGGCCCGACGATCAGAGTATCCTGGAAAGTCACTGCGCCGTCGAGCGATCGCGCAAACATCATCCGCGTCGGGTTGTAGAAACGGGCCCAGGCCACATAGACATTTCCGTCGTATATGCCGCCGGTGCGATCGGCCGTGATAAACTGCTTGTCTTCGAACCAGTCCCCATGATCGGTCGTAATCGGATAGGGGCCGGTCCAGCTGGCGCCCTTGTCAGTTGATTTGATAAAGACGATAAAGCTGGAATCATTGACGGCGGTCGCACTGTAATCGAGAAAACAACAATAGAAATTCCCCAGGCGGTCAACCGTCATGGTCGGGTCCGATTGCCGGCTGTCGATATCCAGCATCAAATCGTTCAATTGATCGGTCCAGGTCGCGCCTCCGTCCGTGGAACGCCCGATTCCACAGCGCCGATAGCCGAGACGGAAATCGCGCCAGTCGGCAATGACATAATTGGGGTCGGTGGGGCAGAAGAAAACTTGCTCCTCGTTTTGTAACTGAGACGATGGAAATGAGATCTGGACGTTGGGAATCTGACCCGACGCGGCTGTCGATAGCGCAATCAGGGCCGCCACAAACGTAAAAAAGCCGGTAAATTTCGACATGATACATCCTCGCTTTCGGCGGTGTGACCTTCGGATATCAGGCGGTATCGTAATTAATATACGTATGGCCGGCTTTTTGAGAAAGATATTTTGCTCAGACGCAACATTACTTTTGAAGCCGGATTGATTTCCGGTCGTCTAGGGTTATAATTGAGTCGGACAAGTACGCATAATTATGCGACATTTTAGGGACCGGCACGTATTGAAAATATGAATGGGAAAAGACAGGGTCAGGGAGGCTCCATGATCGACGGTTATCGAAAATATATTTGCCTGCTATTTCTGCTATTTGCCGGTGGTTTAGGATCCGATGCCATCTCCGAAATTATCCATGTTCCCGGACAGGTGGCGACTATCAAGTCCGGAATCAGCGCCGCCAACAACGGCGATACGGTCATGGTCTCGGTTGGCACCTATTTCGGTCCGGGGAATCGGGACCTCGATTTCGGGGGCAAGGCGATTACCGTCATGTCGATGAAAGGCCCGACCCTGACGATCATCAATTGCGAGGGAAGCTGGCTCGATTTCCATCGAGGTTTCTATGCCCATCAGGGAGAAGACTCGACCACTGTCATCGAGGGCTTTACCATCATCAATGGCTATGCGCCCTTTAATGCCCCCGGCGGCAGTTCGGCCGGCGGAGGTATTCTATGTATCAATGGCAGTTCTCCGACCATAAGAGATTGCGTGCTGTATGATAATTACGCGGCTGGTTCCGGCGGCGGCCTGGCCTGTTTCGATGGCTCTTCACCCCGCGTTATCGGATGCACTTTCCTCGATAATAGCGCCCTATCCGACCCCAATGTGAGTTTTATCGGATACGGTGGCGGCATTGTGTGCCGGTCATCATCCCCGGTATTCATCGAATGCATTGTCGCCTCCAACCGGGCCAATGTCGGCGGGGGGCTGTCCTGTGACAGCGCCGCTCCGATGCTGGATTATTGCGAATTCAGCGATAATACGGCTGAGACCTATGAAACCACGGAGCCGATTTCGCCGGGAATCGGCGGCGCTTTTTATCTCTCCCAATCGACGATGTCGATGAATTACTGTCTTATCAACAGCAACCGGGCCCGGGCCGGGATGAATGCGGCGCAGGCGGGTGCCGATGGCGGCGCGATCAGCGCCATAAATTCGTCGCTGAATTTGGGAAATTGCACCCTCTACGGCAATATCGCCGAGAAGTATGACGTAGTAACGCCGGGAAACGGCGCCGGTCTGCATTTATCCGAATCCTCGGCTCAGGTCGAGAATACGATTATTGCCAACAATGATGGCGGCAAAGCTGTCGCCTGCGAATATTCCGATCCGCTGCTGGCGCCGGTGTTTCTGTGCAGCGATATCTATGACAACGAACTCGGCGATTGGACCGATAGTATCGCCTCTCAGTATGGCAACGACGGCAATTTTTCCCGCCCCCCGTATTTCTGCGACTCCGATATCGGAAACCTCAACTTGTGGGCCTACTCGCCCTGTACCCCCGACAGCAACGAATGCGGTGTCCTTATCGGCGCTTTGGGGGCGGGGTGTCTGACCGACACCTACGATCAGCCCTGTTGCCCCTCCGAAACCATTATGCTCAGTCAAAACAGCCCCAACCCCTTCAATCAAGCGACCCGGATCGAATACAATCTGCCGGAATCCTCTCCGGTGCGAGTGACTATCTACAATGCGCTCGGTCAAACCGTCCGTATTCTGGTCGATGATTTCGTTTCCGCCGGAACTCACGCGGTTATATGGGACGGAGAAACTATCGACGGCGGAGAGGCTGCCTCCGGCCTTTATTTCTATACCATCAGCACCGATCGGTACCGCGAATCAAAGAGGATGATTTTATTGAAATAGGGGAGAAAACAAGCAAGATCATGCCAGCGGCGGCGTTCGCTGTTTCTTCAGGCTTTCCAGAAGTTCGGTAATACTCTCGATCTTGAACGGTTTCATCAGGAAACCGTCGGCCAGTTGGTCCGATTCTTCCTGCTTATCTTCCATCGAAAGGTACCCTGTTATCATTATAACAGGCATCCCCGGCCAGGTTTTCTTGATATGCCGGGTGAGTGAGATGCCGTCCATTTCCGGCATTTTGATATCGGCGATAACGGAATCGATGCCGCCCTGTTCCAGCAGGGCCACCGCTTCACGGCCGCCGGAGGCTCCGATCACGCTGTATCCCGACAGCTTGAGCGTTTCCATGAGCATGAGCCGAAAAGTATCGTCATCATCGACCACCAGGATATGCTCGTTCCCGTCCGGTGCGGCCGCCCCGGTCTGATTTTCGAGCACTTTCTTGATTAACTCTTCCATTTGCCCGATCCGAAACGGTTTCGAAAGGTAGCCGTCGGCGTCGGTCAGACGAAGCACCGAAGAGCCAAGAACGCCGGTGATGAAAATCACCGGAAGATCGGGATGATTTCTCTTGACTTTGCGGGTGAATTCCAGGCCGTCCATTTCCGGCATCTTGATATCGGTGATCAACAGCTTATAATCGGTGGTCTCGAGGAGCTTCAACGCTTCCGCAGCGCTCTGCACGCCGGTGGTGTCGTAGCCGATGCTCCGAAGGGTCTCGATCAGGAGATCGAGGAGGTAACGATCGTCATCGACGACCAGTATTTTGATCTCGTTCGCCATCGCTACGACCTGATGACCTCCAGCAGTTTCTTGACCTTCTCGTCCAGCAAATCTTTGCTGTTGGCCTCAACATTCAAACGCAGTAGCGGTTCGGTGTTGGAGGGACGCAGGTTGAACCACCAGTCGGGATGCTGAACCGTGAGACCGTCGAGGCGATCGGCTTCGCCGTCGGGGAAAGCCGCCGCCACTTCCTCGATTTTCTGATCTATCGCGGCCACCCGGCTGTTGATTTCGCCGGAACGAAAATAGGGGTCGATATCCTTGAGGATATCTTTCAAATTCCGATTCGCTTTGGATAGAAGCTCCAGGCAGACCATGAGAGCGATCAGCCCTGAATCGGCAAACCAGTTTTCGCGGAAATAAAAATGTCCCGAATGTTCGCCGCCGAAAATGGCATTATATTTTTTCATTAACGGTTTGATGATGGCATGGCCGACCCGGGTGCGAATCGCCTTGCCGCCCTCGCGCTCGATCAATTCCGGCACCGCTCGACTGCAGATAAGGTTATAAAGTATGGTTTCTCCCGTTGAATTGGATAATATGCTGTTGGCCACCAGGGCCGTAACCATATCGCCGCCCAAGGGGTGACCGTCACGCTCCAGCAAAAACATCCGGTCGGCGTCGCCGTCAAAAGCCACTCCCAAGTCGGCCCCTTCCTTTGCGATCGTCTTCTGCAGAGTCACCAGATTTTCGGGCTCAATCGGGTTAGGGATATGATTGGGGAAGGAGCCGTCCGGTTCATAAAACAACGGCGTGACCTTGCACGGAAGCTTTTCGAAAACCGGAGGGAGTGTCAGGCCGGCCATGCCGTTGCCGGCATCAATGACTATTGAAAAAGGCTTGATAACGGTCGGGTCGATAAACGACAGAACATGGGCCGTGAACTCGCGGCTGATATCCTTGCGGGCGATGGATCCCCGGTTGCCGGCTTTTTCGATCCGGTCGGCGGCGACATCGGCGGCCACGACGTCCAGTCCCTCCGAACCTGAAAGGGGCACTGCCTGGGCGCGGCAAACCTTAAAGCCGTTGTAATTGCCGGGATTATGCGAGGCCGTAATCATGACGCCGCCGTCATACCCGAATTTCCCGACCGCGAAATAAAGAGCGTCGGTCGATATCATCCCCAGGTCAACGACGTCGACGCCGCGATCAAGAATGCCGGAGGTCAGGGCCTCGAACATTTCGGGCGACGATGAGCGCATATCGCGGCCGATCGCGATTGACGTCGGCTTGAGAAATCCGGCTAGAGAATTGCCGATGCGGTAGGCGATCTCGGCCGTCAATTGATCCGGGACCGTGCCTCTTATATCATAAGCTTTGAAAATGCTATGATCGAATTCCATCCTTATTCCCCTATTCTGTTGGAATATAGAGATGTTTTAAATCGAAAGTCAATTTTATTAACAATATCGGCCAATCCGGGCAATGATTCACGCCCCTTCGAGCGTCTTGACATCCGGCCATTTTCCCGTTAATTTGTATAAGTTAGACGAAAGGATATGCTATGGGTTTGAGCTGTTGGAATTGTGGCAAAGATACCGGCGTCAAGGGCAAGCCGACTCGCATCGATCATTGCGTCGCTTGTTTGGCCGATCTTAAATGTTGCCGGGGATGCCGTTTCTATGACCCCCATGCCGCGCATCAATGCCGCGAGCGCATCGACGATCCGGTCAAGAACAAAGAGAAGGCTAATTTTTGCGACTACTTCCAGGCCCGGATAGTCGGCGCCAAAGCCCTGGATAAAGCCGCCGGCAAAGACGCTCGACGAAAAGACTTCGACAATCTATTCAAGGATTGATGTCAAAGGCCGGTCCAGTGGTCCGACCATAGTCCGCTTAAATGATGTCGGAGTAAACCCCGCTCAGGGACTGCTTAAAACCACCACTCCACCGTTTCCTCAAAGGCAGGTCAATCCATCATTAAACCGCCGTCAAGGACCATAATTAGTCGACAATCTTATCGGGACAGTTTTAGTTGTTTCAAAATCGCGGCCAGAGTAGATTTTAAATTGATGATCGACCTCAAAACAGGAGATAATCGGTCTTATCAATCGGGCTGGGACTGCGGCCGGGCATCGGCCGGCGGGACCCGAAGAATATTCTAAGGCGGATGCAAATGAATATACCGGAACTTCATCCCTGGCCGCGAAGCCAGAGCGAAGCCTTGAAGATTCAACATAATCTGAAAAATCGCATCATCGCCGCCGGTTCCCTCAAGGGAGTCAAGCTGATCGCCGGCGTTGATACCGCTTTCGATCATATCGAAGATATGCTTTTTGCGGGCGTCTGCCTGTACAATTTCCCGGAGCTGGAAGAGATCGACCGGGCCACAGCCTCGGCCAAAGCCCTTTTCCCGTACATCCCCGGACTGCACGCCTTCCGCGAAGGCCCGGTTATGCTAAAAGCCCTGTCGAAACTGAATACCCGGCCCGATCTGATTATGTTTTCGGCCCACGGCATTGCCCATCAACGCGGCATCGGCCTGGCCAGTCATCTGGGGCTTTTCGTGGATATCCCCTCTGTCGGTTGCGCTCGCAAAAGGCTGGTCGGTCAATACGAAGAACCGGGGCCGGAGGCGGGAGCCGCCTCGCCGCTTTTGATCGATAACTGTGAAGTGGGCCGGGTTTACCGGACGCGGGCCAAAGTCAAGCCGGTGTTTATTTCGCCCGGTTATCGATGCGACATCGACGAGGCGGTCGAAATCGTGGTCAAATGTCTTTGTGGAAACCGTATCCCGGAACCGATTCAGGCCGCCCATCGGCTGGCCAACCGGATGAAACGAAACAACAAGAACCGTGACTGAAATCGTAATTACCTGTATGGAGAAATATCCAGCCATTCTTCGCGCCCTGCAAAAGGACAGCCCGCGTGTTGCGCGGTCGGCCGTCCAATTACGCCGCCGACTGCATCAATATCCCGAGGTCGGCTATCAGGAATTCAAAACCACCGCTTTGCTGAAAAAAGAACTGACTTTGCCGGGGATTAAAATATTCGACCGTCATGCCAAAACCGGCTTCTGGGCCGAACTTGATACCGGCCGCAAAGGTCCGGTGATAGCCGTGCGCACCGATATCGACGCCCTGCCGATTGCCGAACAAACCGGTCTTCCATTCGCCTCCAAAATTCCCGGCGCCATGCATGCCTGCGGGCATGATGTCCATATGGCCATTCTGGTCGGGACGGCCCGACTGCTTCATCGGTGCCGTGATATGCTTTCGGGGAAAATCAAATTCATTTGTCAACCGGCGGAAGAAGTCCCGCCCGGCGGCGCGAGGCCGCTTATCAAGGCCGGAGTGCTGGAAAAACCAAAAGTCGATGTTATTCTGGCCCTGCATGTCGATCCCAGCCTCCCGGTCGGCGATATCGGCCTTCGCGATGGTATCAGTATGGCCTCGACTTACGATTTCGATATCCGGGTTATCGGAAAAGGCGGCCATGCCGCTCTGCCGCATAAGACCATCGACGCCATCACAACTTCGGCCCAGATCATCACCGGCCTTCAACAGGTTGTTTCCCGGATGGTGGATCCGATCAAACCGGCCGTCATCAGCTTTGGCATCATCCGCGGCGGCGCGGTGCGCAATGCCATCGCGGGCGAGGTCTCATTCATCGGCACCGCCCGTACCCTCGATGCGGCCCTGACCAGAAAAATTCCCCGGCTGATTAAAAAAACGGCTGTCGAGATCGGGAGTGCTTTCGGGGCGCGGGTTGAGGTGACCTCGGTGGCCGATTACCCGCCCCTGAAATCCGATCCGCGCGTCAATCGGTTCATTGCCCAGTCATTCAGGGCTCTTAAACATCCCGGCCGCGTCCATGAAATCCCTCTCGTCATGGGCGGCGAAGATTTCGCCTGCTATCTGGAAAAGGTCCCGGGCGCGATGTTCCGCCTCGGTGTCGCCAACAGCGCCATCGGAGCCGACAAACCCTGGCATCACCCGGCCTTTATCGTCGATGAAAAGGCAGTTGAGGTCGGCATCACGACCATGGCCGCCACGGTCGCCAATCTGCTTCTCAATTGGCCGGGCGGACCCCGATGAAGATATTTCTTTCCCTTTATCTCCTGTTGTCGGTTTACGTCACGGCTGAGGCGGAAATCATTCAGGGTCAGGCGGTGACATGGAGCGATTTCTCACACATAACCTGCATCGCCGTCGGTCAGGAATACGCTTACTTCGGCACCACCGAGGGAATCCTGCGTTACCAGATTTTTGAAAATAAATGGTACGATCCCATCACCGTCTCCGACGGTCTCGGCAATGGCTACATCCGCCGCCTGGCGGTGTCTTTCGACGATCAAAATATAACTGCTGAAACCGATGCCGGGATATACGATTTCGAAAGCACCATTGACCGATGGTTACCGGCCACTGATTTTCCCACCGAAGATTATCGCTCTTCCGTGCCACCTTCGCCTCTGCCCCAGGTGTTGATGCCGTTCGGTTACCGGTTCAGTGTTCAGGGATATGTCGAAGATGATTATTTCAGGCAGTACCAGATCACGGCCTGGATCGATGATGGCTTCAGTCATACCTTTGCCGGGACCTGGGGGAGAGGGCCGCTGGAAATTGACGACAACATGCTCAGCGGCGAATTTATCCCGTGTGGATTGCTTCAGAAACAAACCGATGTCATTTATTTCGAAGGCGATTCGATCTGGCTGGCCGGCAACGCCGGCGACCTTCAGCCCCAATATGCCGATTCGCGACTCGGCGTCACTCTCTTCGATCGCGCCGATGACCATTTCACCTATTTCGAACCGCGTTATCTCAACGGCTTTAATTCTGAGATTATCTATGATATCGCCGGCGATGAAAAAAATCTATATTTCGCCGGTCGGCAGGGATTGACTATCAAAAATCGCTCCGATGATTATTACTTCACCCTGGCCCGGGGCGACGGCCTCCCAGAAACCGAAACCACGGCCCTGGCCGTGCGGTCCGATTCTGTCTGGGTCGGAACTGCCCTTGGTCTGGCCCTGTACACCCCCTCGGTCGATACTCTTATCGAAGTCGGAGCGTCGGTCCTGGGCCAGCGTTTCATTACCGCTCTCAAGCTGGCAGGGGAAAGGCTTATTATCGGGACCGACAAGGGCGCGTACTATATTGATGTTGCAACCAAGAAAATTGGCCGGCTCAAAGACCCCAACGGTAATCTGGGCGGCTTTATCCATCACGTCAGTATTGACCGCGATGAAATCCTGATCGCTTCCGAATGGGCCCTGACGCGCATTGATATGAAAACCCACAAAGCCGCCTTGGTGCCTTTCACTGATACTCCCGGGGGCGTGTACGCCGCCGTCGCCAACGACAAGTATATTGCCGCCGTCGTTGATAATGGGTTGATGCTCCTGGAACGCGAAACTGGCAGGAAGCGAATTTTCGATGAGCGGGACGGTCTGCCGTCGATCAACATCTCGGTCATGGTTGCCGACGGCGACTATCTCTGGCTGGGTTCCGATCAGGGCCTGACCCGTTTTCAATGGGTCAACCCCAATCGGACCGACTGAGAGACCTTTTCACGCTTTTCGGACAACTCTTTTGTAAAATCGCGGGATCGAATTGATCCCGGTCTCGGAATTTATCATTGGCAATCGACTTGTCCGGTATTATTTTTCAAACCATGACAACAGAAGAAGCCATAGACGGAAAACTGAAACTTACCCTGATTTCGGCCGTGGGCCTTTTCGCGCTTTATGTCGTTATTGGCTTCCTCCCTGAAAACGGCTGGTGGGGCATCAATCACCTTTACTTCTTCTCTGGAATAGTCCGCATCCTGTATCCGGCCCTAGCCATCGCGGCAGTATTATCCCTCCTGACCCGCCCCATGCGACGGTTCATCGAGGGCCCGGTTATGGATCCCCCCCGGAGCGTAATTTATTTACAGCCCCTTTTCTGGACGGTCTTATTCATCCTCCTGCGAGTCGCGGTCTATTCCCTGGGCGACGGCTACCAGCGAGCCTCCGAAATCGAAAGCGGCTTTATTTTCAAATCGACTGAAATGCTCGATTTCGGGTTCCATGCCTTTCTTTACAAAATCTTGACTATATTTGGTCCCTTCCGAGCCACGACCGCTATGGCGGCGACAAGCATCGCCGCCGGAACAATATTTGTCTATCTCCTCTGGCGCTCCGACCTTTTCACCGATGGACGCAAAAGCCTTTTCGCTTATGCCATATTATCCTTCGGCGCCAGTCAGCTTTTTTTCGGTTATGTCGAATCCTATACGTTGGTCTATCTATTCGCTTTCTGGTATATCCTGCTGGCTTTTCGCTCCCCCAAATCGTCGGCCGGACTCTGGCCGCTCTCAATTATTTATCTTCTGGCCGGTTTCTCCCATGTCATCGGCCTTTTGCTCCTGCCGTCCTACATTCTTCTGGTTGGCCATCGTCTCGCCTCCAGATCCAAACGCACGGTCGGACTAATCCTCTTTTTTCTCCTGTCCTTGACGCCCCTGATAATCCCGCAATTGCTGGCGCATTTCGTCATTGCCGACGACGTTCGACCCCTATCGGAATATTTCATTCCCTTCTTTTCGGGACCATACACCGTCTTTTCATTAAAACACCTGTCCGATATCCTCAATGAATTTCTGCTGGTGACGCCGATACTTATTATGTTCCTGCCCTTTTCGCGCATGGTCTTTCGACCCAATCCTCACCGGCGGTTGATGCTGTCGATAATTGTCCCATCCTTCGGTTTTCTCCTGCTAATCAATCCCCAATTATCAATGGTCCGCGACTGGGATCTTTTTGCGTTGCCTACCACCCTGATTGCCGTTTCCTTTCTAATTCCGGCATTTAAATCGGTCAATATTACCACCCCCGGCCGCGCCGTTCGGATTACCTCCGTCATTCTCTTGTCTTTATTCATCACGTTTTCGTGGACTCTGCTCAACAGCGACCGCACATCCAACCTGCGCCGCTCCGAATACGCACTCAAACACGCTGTTCAGGGTCAAAAATACGGCTACGAGCTTCTGGCCTATTATTACAGCACTCACCATGATTATGAAAACGAATTACGCACCCTGCAGAGTATCAGCCCTCTCGAACGCACAGCGCCCATCTATGGCAAAATATCGCAGGCATTGTATTTATTGAATCGCTACGATGACGCTTATAATTATGCCCAGATCGGCGCCCGGATGCCCGATCCTGACCGCCTCAATGCCATCATGGCGGGTTTGACTGCCTTCGAGCAAAAGCAATATCCCGAGGCGGCTTACTATCTCAGGATTGCGGCCGACCTGACCAAGGACCCTCAATGGCTGTGTAAATTGGGCGAAACCTATATTGAACTCGATTCGCTGGATACGGCCGAGGCGACTTATAGCCGCGCCATGAATCAGGCGCCCGATCTGGCCTGCGCCTTTTTCGGTCTCGCTGAACTGTATTATCGAAAATCCGATTATGACCGCGCGGCCCAATACTGCCGCGAAGGCCTGCGACGCGATCCCGGTTCCCAGACCGGGCAGGCCCTCTGGAATAAAATATCGCCCCATCAATAATTCGCACAATTGATTAAAAAATCTGCCTCTCCCGGTACAAAATTCCGTATAATTAACCGACAATTATGAAAAACGACACTACCCCGCCGAATGCCGGTCGGGGCTTTCGTCGTTACGGATGATAAGCCGGACCTATTACAGGTCGCGCGGGATAAAAAGGACATGCGATGCCGGACTATTCGCTTCCGCTCCGAATAAAAGAGAAATTTGCCGCCTCATCCCGATTCATTCTCCTTCGAGATGAAATAGATGCCGCTCTGAAACCGTCCGAGGGACGGCCCCCGACCGAGCCAATTCGTCTGACGGGGCTGGCCGGAAGCGCGGTCGCCTATCTACTGGCGGCTCTGCACGAGGAACATCGCGGCAATATCCTGTTTATTACTTCCAATTACGATGAAGGCCAGAGCCTGACCGACGACTTGGCCAACCTGATCGGGGAAGAGGCGGTTCATTTTTTCCCGCCGCGCCAGGTGTACCCATATGAATTCCGTTCACCTTCCGGAGAAGTCACCGGACAGCGTTTGGCCGCCCTCTCGGCCTTGCGCTCACAACAGAAATGTGTCATTATCACCCCACCCCAGTCCCTCATCGAACCGACTATGGATCGTGAAATGTTTCAGTCCCATTCATTGCACTTGCAGGTGGGACAGGAACTTGACCCCGGCGATCTGGCCGCCCGACTCATTATGCTGGGCTTCAATCGAGTCGGCACCGTGGAGGAAGTTGGCGATTTCGCCGTTCGTGGAGGTTTGATCGATTTTTTCTCGGCCGCCAGTGAACTTCCCATAAGGGCCGAATTCTTCGGCGATCAAATCGAATCATTGCGCCATTTTGATGTGCGAGACCAGCGAACCGTGGAAAAACTGGATCAGGTCGATCTCCTGCCGCGGCGCGAAGTACCGATCCGGTCGGAAACCATCGAACAGCATCTGGAGACGCTTCCCGAGAAAGACGCCGAACTGGTGCGCGCCCGGTTCATCTGCGAGCCTGATCTTCCAGGACTCGAATGGCTGGCCATCAGCTTTGGAGTGCCTCGGGGATCATTGCTCGATTATCTGCGAAGCGACGATCTGGCCATTCTTGACGGCGGCAAGGCCCTCCTCGAAGATATGCGCGACCTGTATAAAAAAGGCGCCGAACTTTATGAAATGGCTAAAGGCCGATTCGTCAAACCGCCGCATTTCGAGCAGTACTATTTCGAACCGGAAAGCCAGTACGGCCGCCTGCTCCAACACATCAATATTGCCATCCATCCCTTCCGTTCCCTCCAGAATCAGCGTTTCGATTTTGGATGCAAGGATCATCCTGCCATCGGGAGTCGTCTCGATTACCTTGCCGAAATCACCGCCGATTACCAGCAGCGAGGTTACCAGACCGTTATCACCTGCGATAACCCCGGGCAGGCCGTACGGTTGGGCGAAATCCTGAGCGAACGCGGTATCACGGTGCCGGTCGAGGTGTTTCATATCCATGCCGGATTCGTCTGCGAGGAACTCAAAACGGCCCTGCTGACCGACCACCAGATTTTTTCCCGTCACTTTCGCCGCATCAAACGCCGCCGCTACAAAGAAGGCGTGGCCTTAACCTCATACTCCAATCTCACTCCCGGCGATATTGTCGTTCATGCCGATTACGGTCTGGCGCGTTTCAATCGGCTGGAAACGATCTCGGTCGATGGGCGATTGCGCGATTGCCTCCTGCTGGTCTATAAGGACGGCGATAAACTCTATGTGCCGATCGAGGAATTCAACCGTGTCTCCCGTTACGCCGGCAAGGACTCCACCCCGCGCCTGACCAGCCTCGGCACTCCAGCCTGGGAAAAACTGAAAAATAAGACCAAAAAGGCCGTCGCCGACATGGCGGCCGAATTGATTAAACTTTACGCCGAGCGCAAAACCGCGCCCGGGTTCCAGTTTAGCGAGGATACCGTCTGGCAGAGACAGCTTGAGGCGTCGTTTATGTACGAGGAAACGCCCGATCAGCTCAAAGCCATCAATGACGTCAAGAGCGACATGGAAACGCCCACTCCGGCCGACCGTCTGATATGCGGCGATGTCGGTTATGGAAAAACCGAAGTGGCAGTGCGGGCCGCCTTCAAAACAGTGGAAAATCATAAACAGGTGGCGATTCTGGTGCCGACAACCATTCTCGCCCAACAGCATTTCAATACTTTCTCGTCCCGCCTGAAGGAGTTTCCCATCCGGGTGGAAATGCTTTCACGCTTCAAAACCCGCAACGAGCAAAAGGAGGCTGTCGAGGCTCTTGCCGCCGGCAGAGTCGATATCATCATCGGCACCCATCGCCTGCTTTCCAAGGACGTCCATTTCGCCGATCTGGGATTGCTGGTAATCGATGAGGAACAGCGATTTGGGGTGACGCATAAGGAAAAATTGCGCAAGATCAAGAAGAACGTCGATACCATCATTCTCACTGCGACGCCGATCCCGCGCACCCTGCAATTGTCCATGATGGGCGCCCGCGATATGTCGCTGATCGCGACTTCGCCCCGCGACCGACTCCCCATCAATACCGAAATCGTCGAATTCAACCCCAGTGTTATCGCTGAGGCGATTCTGAGGGAAATCGACCGTGATGGCCAGGTTTATTTTGTACACAACCGGGTGCAGACCATCGAGGCCATGTACCGTTATCTCAAGAAACTTCTGCCTCAGGTGGAAATCGGTATCGCTCACGGCCAGATGCATGAGAAAGAACTGGAAGGTGTTATGCTGGCCTTTCTGGCCAAAAGGTATCAGGTTCTCCTGTGCACCTCCATCATCGAATCCGGGCTCGATATCCCCTCGGTCAACACCATCGTCATCAACCGCGCTGACCGTTTCGGGCTGGCCCAGTTGTACCAATTGCGGGGTCGGGTCGGGCGATCTCCGAGGCGGGCCTATGCCTACCTGATGACGCCGCCCTATCGTCTGTTGTCCGAGGTCGGGCGCAAACGCCTCCGGGCCATTGAGGCCCACAGCGATCTCGGTTCCGGTTTTGCGCTGGCCATGCGCGATCTGGAAATTCGCGGCGCCGGTGAAGTTCTGGGCGCCAAACAATCCGGCTTTATCGATGATATCGGGTTCGATCTGTACACCAAAATCCTCGAAGAAGCCGTCGCGGAATTGAAAGGGGAAAAGATCGAACGCCTCCCCGATACCAAACTCGAAGGTCCGCTGGACCTGTTCCTGCCCGATGACTACGTCAATATCAAGCAGCAGAAAGTCGATATCTATCGCCGGCTTTCCGACTGCTACCGTCTTGACGATATCGAAGCCCTGCGCGAGGAAGTCCTCGACCGGTTCGGGCGCATGCCGGTTCAGGCGGTTCAGCTATTCGACGCCGCCGGACTGCGTCTGGCGGCCGCCATCAGCGGCGCCGACAAGGTCAAGGTCGATAGACTGCGCATCACGGTTGAATATCCGCCCGCAATTGAATTCACGCGGAGCGATATCGAGGCGATTCGGCAGGCGGTGGATGTGCCACTGGAATTTTCGATGATGGGAGGTTTCAAATTTACGGCGGATTTATCGGCCATCAATTCGACCGACCGACTGCCCTATATGCGCAAAGCCCTCGACGCCATCGGCTCCGCTCAGGTCAACCGCAAAGTGCATGCTTAATATCGATTTTTCTGAATAAATTATGCCCGCCGACGCCTGAACCGGGGGGCAATGATGCAGAGATCAATCTATAATTATCCTAAACTGCTTCCCACGATTAGCGTCATTTCCGAATTTACCGAACCACTACATCCACAAATTTCGATCCAGCGACCGATAGCCGATTGCCTCGGCGATATGCGGAGTGTCGATCTGCTCGCTGGCGTCCAGATCGGCAATAGTCCGCGCCACCTTTAAAATCCGATCATAGGCCCGGGCCGACAACCCCTGCTTGGTGATGGCCAGTTTCAACAGCGACCGCGCCTTTTCGTCGATAGCGCAGATTTCCCGGATCAATTGCGATTCCATATGAGCATTGCAGTAAATAGCCTCAAAATTTTTGAACCGCTCCAACTGCATTTGCCGCGCCCGGTTGACCCGCTCGCGAATTACCGCCGATTTTTCGCCGCTGGCGTCAGATGATAATTCCTTGAAATTGACTGCCGGAACTTCGATATGAATATCGATCCGGTCCATCATCGGCCCGGACAGACGCGACATATACTTTTGAATTTGAGCCGGACTGCAGGTGCATTCGTGGTTATTATCGCCGTGATAACCGCAGGGGCAGGGGTTCATGGCCGCCGCCAGCATAAAATTGGCCGGGTAAGTCAGCGACGTGGCCGCACGCGATATGGTCACGACGCCATCCTCCATCGGCTGGCGCAGGACCTCCAGTACCTCACGGCGGAATTCGGCGATCTCATCCAGAAACAGGACCCCATGATGCGCCAACGATACCTCGCCCGGCTTGGGGATACTGCCCCCGCCGATCAAACCGGCATTGGAAATGGTATGGTGCGGGTCGCGGAAGGGGCGGGTCGCGACTAATGGCGTGTCCTTCGGCAGTCGTCCGGCCACGGAATGAATTTTGGTCGTCTCCAGCGCCTCGGCCAGACTGATATTCGGCAGAATCGTCGGCAATCGCCGGGCCATCATGGTCTTTCCTGACCCCGGTGGACCTACCAAAATTATGTTGTGCCCTCCGGCCGCGGCGACTTCCAAAGCCCGTTTGGCCGATTCCTGTCCCCGAACGTCCGAGAAATCGACATCATATTTGCGCGATTGTTCGAAAACGGAATCGATATCGATCCGAAACGGTTCGATACTGACCGCCCCCTCGATAAAACCGATCGCCTCGGTCAGGTTCTTGACCGGGTACACGTCGATTTCCTGCGCCATGGCCGCTTCCTTGGCGTTCTCCACCGGGACGATCATCTGTTTCATCCGGCTTTTGGCGGCATGGATGGCCATCGGCAGGATACCATGCACCGGCCGGATCTGGCCGTCAAGGGCCAGTTCGCCGACCATGACCATATCCTCGTAATCGTCACGCAAAATCTGCCCCGTGGCGGCCAGGATGCCGATGGCGATCGGCACGTCGAAACCAGACCCTTCCTTTTTAATGTCGGCCGGCGCCAGATTGATAGTCACCTTCTTGGCCGGAAAGAAGAAATCGGAATTTTTGATTGCCGACTGAACCCGCTCTTTGGATTCCTTGACGGCGGCGTCCGGTAAACCCACGGTGGCAAAAGACGGCAACATCTGTTGAACGTCAGCTTCGACCTCGACTTTATAGGCTTCGATGCCCGAAGTGGCGGCGGATATAATTTTTGCTAACATGCCCCATTCCCCATTCCCCATTTGAACTGGTTTACAATTATAATAATAGAATACCGAATTTCAAATCACTTTTTTGCATTGGATTTATAATTTTCTGGTCACCAGCGGCTTTGACTTTACGGATATCGACCCCCCTTTTGACCTTGCCAAATCTCCGGCGGTCTTGTATTTTGCCTTGGTTTAATTTGACCCGAACCCGTGAAGGGGTGTATAACGAGTATGATGAAAATGGAATTTCGACGGCTTTTCTATGCGATGGCGCTCCTTGCCGCTCCGGTGATTGTCGCCGCTCTGGTGATAGGATGCGAAAATCCTGGAAGTTACGGCAAAGCCGAAAAGGTCGTATACGGCCGCGTCGTGGTTTACTCCTCCTCGGTTGAACCGCCTATGGATGACCCCTACCATGATCTCTGGTGGGAAACCATCACCGGCGGCATTTTCGTCAACGATTCCGCCTTCGTAGCCGATACGGCCACGACCTTCGATTCCCTGCCGGTTTCGGTCAAAGCCATAAAGACGCCCGAATACCTCTTCATTCGCGCCGAATGGGTCGAAAACGCCCTGGTTTCCTGGCGTACTTATAGCGTCTGGCAACATCCCGATATGCACCTCTTAAAACTCGATTATGATTCCGTAGGACACGTTATTGATACCATCTACGATACTTGGGCTCGACGTTCCATTCGGGTCGATACAATTAAAAATATATATGATACAACCTGGCTGGAACAGGATCGATTCGCCATCATCTGGGATATGGGCGACAACGGCGACGAAAAAGCCGATTGCCGCAGTATGTGCCACGCCGTCGGTGACACCACCATAAGCGGCGACCGGATGTACACTACCGGCGGTGGACATGTCGATGTCTGGCACTGGCAGGCCGGGACCACTGATCCGGTTTTCCTGGCTCAGGATGAATATTGGAGTGTCGATGGCCGCCAGACCGACGCTTATGGTCAGGAAATCTACACCCTGAACTATGACGCCGACCGCCTCAAACCGATATACATGAATCGGGATTCGACCAAAATCGGCAAACCGTTTTTGCATGCCGTCGATGCCGAACCGTTTGACAGTTCCCGCATCTGGCTGAACAAGGTCCTCATCCCCGGCTATGTCGTCCACGACAACGCCTCCGGTTCGATTGCCGACGTCGCCAGTTTCTCGGCCTTCAACCGCACTTCCGGCCGATGGATGGTTCTTCTGCGGCGAGCTCTGAATACCGGCAATTCCGATGATCTCGACCTTTCTGCGATCGCTTCCGGCGATTCGGTCATGGTGTCGCTCGCCTTCATGGATCACAGCGACACCACCCATTACTGTTCGCGCCCCTTCTATATCGTTTTTCCCTGATCCGTTGTTATGTCCCTCGGGTCAGCCTCGCCCCGCCAGATAAGGCGGCGTTCATCAATTTCCCGTTGGCTATCGTGGTCGATGTTGAGTTGCTAAAACCGGCCGATTGCGCTATCATATCAGCAAAAGATCACTCTTTCAAAATTCGCGAGTCAATCCGCCGGAATGAGGATCGCTGCCCCGGCCGGTTGCAAAAATATAAAGCTGGTTTGGAGGATAATATGGCTCTGAGGACCCCTGAGGAATACAAGGAATCACTAAGGGCGATGCGGCCCAACATCCACAAGTTTGACAACCTGATCGAAGATGTGACCACCCATCCCGCCACCGTCAACACCGTCGAGGGGCATGCCAGTCTGTTCCGCGCCCAGCACGACGAAAATATCCGTGAAATGGTCACGACCAAATCTCATCTGACCGGCGAACCGATCAGCCGCTACCTGTCGGTCATCCGTTCGGCTGAGGACATGATCGCCAATTGCATGATGAAACGTTTCGCTTTTCATCTGACCGGCACCTGCACCGGCGGACGTTGCGTCGGCTGGACGGCTCTCAACTCCATGTTCGTTACCACCTTCGACTGCGATAAGGAACTGGGAACGGCCTATCATCCGCGCTTTCTGGAATGGCTCAAGGACGCTCAGGCGCGCGATATCACCATCGCCGGAGCCTTAACCGACCCCAAGGGCGACCGGACCAAAAAGCCCTCCCGGCAGGATGATCCCGACATGAACCTGCATGTCGTCGAAAAACGGGATGACGGCATCGTGGTCCGGGGCGCCAAGGTCATGATCTGCGGCGTGGCCGCGGCCAACGAAATTTTCGTCTTACCGGGATCGGCCTATGGCGAGGAGGACAAAGATTATGCCGTCTCTTTCGTAATTCCTCGCGATATTGAAAACCTGACTATCGTCGAGGCCCGCCATCCCAGCGACGGCCGCGAGGGGACCGAGGGTTTCGATATTCCCAACACCTGCGGCGGCATCACCCAGGCCTACCTGTTTTTCGAGGATGTCTTCATTCCCAAAGAGCGCGTGTTCATGTGCGGCGAATACCAGTTCACCCAGTCGGCGGTGTTCAATTTTATCGCCCCTTACCGTTCAGCCATTGGCGGTTGCGTGGCCGGACAGGGCGACGTAAAAATTGGCGCGGCGATCCTGACCGCGCGAGCCAACGGCTTGTCGGCCAATGTCTTTCGTGACAAATTGGCCCGTATGAATGTCAATAACGAAACGACTTTCGGGATGGGCGTGGCCGCCTCGGTGATGGGACATCAGCATCCCTCCGGGGCTTGGCTGCCCAACATGTTCCTGGCCAATGTCAATAAAATCCATGTGGCGACCCTGCCTTATGAAACCTCGCGGCTGGCTCAGGATATCGCCGGCGGCATCGGGGAGACCGGCTGTATGCCGTCCTATGCCGATTTCCAATCCGAAAAATACGGTGATTTGATTAAGAAATATATGAAGGGGACGGTTTCCGGCGAAGCACGCGCTCGCGCCGCGCGGCTGGTGGAATGGGCCACGGTCGGTGCCGGGGTGCCCGGATGTATGCATGGCGGCGGCTCCCCGGATGGCGCCAAATTATTTATTCATGCCTTCTCGCGGTTGGAAGACAAAGTCAATATGGCCCGGCGTCTGGCCGGTATAACCGAAGAAATCCCCGAGCCTCCCAAGAAAAAATAGGCCCCATAAAAAAGCTCCGGCCGACATGGCGTCGGCCGGAGTCGCCCCATCAGCAAAGAACAGGTTTCGCCATTCCCGCATCAGGGCGGGGAGGGTTAACTTATCCGCATGCTTCATGACCTCTGGTGGAATCTTTCCGACACGTTGAACTCGAGTCTCGGCTGAATCGGTTTCCTCATTGCCCGATGACAATGCGCCATCCCATGCCAGATTCTCAAACAGCCGGCAATCCTTGCCGGGCAATATGGAAACCATTAACGTCGGATTGACAATCAGCCCATTGGATATATCCGGGCGGACACTTCACTGCTGGCCCGGAACCGGATATTTTCTGTTTCTTCGATGCCGTGATTGATGCCGTTGGATCACTTTCGCTTATTGCTTCTGAGCTCCACCTCCCAATTGTTTGGTCGATAACGACAATAGCCAATATCGCCCGCGCTCGGCTTTTCCAGTGCTATTTCCGAATGATGACAACGCCCCTTGGTTACCTTTAATAATGGCTTATGCGGATTTCGATGTCAAGTATTTTTTGCTTTTTGGCCCCGATTCTGGGGCCGGGCCGGAAGCGGAATCCGATAGCCAAAAAGGGCTTGACGAGGCGGACCGGGAAGCGTATAATATAAGGCTGAAATAGTCAGGGCCCATAGCTCAGTTGGTTAGAGCAGCTGACTCATAATCAGCGGGTCCCAGGTTCAAGTCCTGGTGGGCCCACATGATCTTTGAATTAGAAAAACGGAATGGGCAATTAGCTCAGTTGGTTAGAGCGTTCGGTTCACATCCGAGAGGTCACTGGTTCGAGCCCAGTATTGCCCACCATGTGAGAAGTATACTGGTGCATATACGAGAAAGTCACAATCTCCGGCGTACGCAAGACTACCACGAATGTGCGAAAACGTACGCCGAGATGAAAAAAAGACAACCAGAAAGTGCCCGCCATGAGAATGGCAGGCACTTTTTTTTTCTCGTATCGCCATGGCCAAAGGAGCGATAAATGAATGGTGATCTGGAATTGCTGCTTCAATTGCAAAGCATCGACTATGATCTGGGAGAATTGGAAAGGTCCAAAGAATATATCCCGGATATGATGGAAAATCTCCAGGGTGAGATCAATGAAGCGGAAACCAAGCTGGAAAACACGACCGAGGCTTTGACCACCGCCCGTCGGGAGCAGAAAGAAGTCGACCTGGAGCTTCAGGGAAAACAGGAGAAGCTCAAAAAACTGCAGGAACGGATGATGGCCATCAAGACCAACAAGGAATACGACGCTTTGGTTAGTGAGATCGACCAGATCAAGTCAAATATCTCCGACCTCGAGTCCCGGGCGATGGCTCTTATGGAATCGATCGAGCAGTACGAAAAGGACATCGTCGAACTGGAAAGCCGTTATACGGAATTCAAAAAAACCAATAGCGAACAGCTGGAAAGCCTTCAGTCGCAAATCGATTCGGTCGGTTCCAAGATTAAGGACAAGCAGAAAGAACGCCAGCAACTGGTGGCGCAGGTCAACCAGCGCATTATTTCGACCTATGACCGAATTCGCAAAGGCAAGGGCGGCGCCGCCGTCGTGGCTGTCAAGAAACGGGCCTGCGGTTCCTGCTATAAAGCCCTGCCGCCCCAAAAAATCCAGGAAATCAAAATGGGTGAACGGATTATAACCTGTGACAATTGCGGCCGCATGCTGGTGTGGACCGACGAAAGCGACCTCTGATCTTATAAGTTATTGAAATATAAGCGATTGTATTCCGGGGGCGATATTCGCGCCCGACTGGAAACAACCTTAACGAATATCGGAGACTAAAAAATCTTAGAATTTGCGCAAAGCAAAAAATTGTATTAGAATTAGGATAGGAAAGCTGGCTCCGGGACTGTGGCTGATATCGAATAACCTGCGGAGCGACGGCCGGCATTCCGGTGAATTCGAGAAAGTTGTGTTGTTTATAATATATTAACCGTAGCAAGGAGCAGGATAAACGGTCGCATTTTATGACTTAGTCTAAGATGAGGAAAGTCCGGGCTCCGCAGAGCCAGAGTGCCTCGTAACACGAGGGCGGAGTAATCCGACGGAAAGTGTCACAGAAAATAACAGCCAACCCGGCCGCTCCGGCGGCCGGCGGTAATGGTGAAAACGCGGTGTAAGAGACCACGGGCTGTCCCGGTAACGGGAAGGTCGGACAAACCCCACTCGGAGCAAGGCCAAATAGGGAAGGATGAGGTCGGCTCGCCTCGTTTGACTTCCGGGTAGGCCGCATGAGGGCATGGGCGACCATGCTCCCAGATAGATGATCGTTTGCCCGCAAGGGTTGACAGAACCCGGCTTATTTCCTGCTTTTTTGCTACATCGATAGGAAACGCGGACATGACCTGGGGTGATAAGAGTGTGGCCCAGCAATGGGTTCTCGCCATTGATCCGCCCGCTGAACTCGTTGATAAAATCGCCTCCGAAGTTGATCTCCCCAAAACGGTTATCAAAATTCTCATCAATCGTAAGATCGACACCACGGAAAAAGTAAAAGCTTTTATCAATCCCCGGCTGGAAGACATGAGCGATCCCTTTATTCTCAAAGGGATGTCAAAAGCCATCGACCGGATCACCGAGGCGCTCAAACAAAACGAAAAAATAATGATCTACGGCGACTATGATGTCGACGGGATCACCGCCACCGCCCTGCTGTTTCTGGTGCTGAACCGCCTCGGAGCCCAGGTTGATTATTATCTGCCCAATCGCCTGACCGAAGGGTACGGATTATCTGAAGATGGAATTCTTGAGGCCAAAAGCCGGGAAATTACCCTGCTTATCTCCGTGGATACCGGTATCACGGCCGTTCAGGAGGTGGAATTCGCGCGGGCTCAGGGTATCGAATGCATCATCACCGACCATCACGAAACCGGCGACATCCTGCCCAACGCCGTCGCCATCGTCAACCCCAAGCAGGACAATTGTCCCTATGACGCCGCCGAATTATCCGGCGTCGGGGTGGCTTTCAAACTGGCCCAGGGTCTCTACAAAAAACTGGGGCAGGATATCTCCGAACTTGATCGACACCTCGATCTCGTCGCCCTGGGAACCTCGGCCGATATTGTGCCTCTTTTGGGCGAAAACCGCACCCTGACCCGTTATGGTTTCCAGCAGATCGCCCGTACGACCAAACCGGGATTGAAATCGCTCGCCTTTGTCTCAGGCCTTATGGGCAAGGAAATCGGCACCGGCCAGATTGTTTTTGTCCTGGCCCCGCGTATCAACGCCATCGGTCGGCTGGGCGACGCCAAACAGGCTATCAAACTTCTGACCACTCGCGATGAGCAACTGGCAGCCAAAATAGCGCGAACCCTCGATTCCGAAAACCGCCGCCGCAAAAGCATCGACGAAGCTACCTTGAACGAAGCCCTCGCACAGATCGATGAACTCTGCGATCTCGAAAACGACAAAGCCATCGTACTGGCTTCGGAGGGCTGGCATCAGGGCGTGATCGGAATCGTGGCTTCGAGACTGGTCGAAAGGTTTCACCTCCCGACGGTGCTGATCGCCATTGATAACGGCGAGGGCAAAGGCTCGGCCCGCTCGATACCCGGTTTTCACCTCTACGAAGCCCTGAAACATTGCGAGGACACCCTCATCCGCTATGGGGGACACAAATACGCCGCCGGCCTGACCATCCGTCCCGAGAATGTCGATAAATTCCGTCACAAAATGCAGGAAGTGTCACGAAGAATGCTGAGTGATGAGGACCTGGTTCCCAAACTGTTCGTTGACGCCGAAATCGAACTGGACGATATCCACCCCGATTTCGTTGACATTCTCGAATCGTTCAGCCCCTTCGGGCCGATGAACATGCGACCCATCTTCCTGACTCGCAACCTCGAGGTCGTCGGCCAGCCTTACCGGGTCGGCAAAAACCATCTCAAAATGCGCGTCCGCAAGGGCAACACGATCATCGATGTCATCGGTTTCGGGTTCGGCGAACTCGTGCGGCCGCTGTCGATGCGGTCGGGAACCATCGATATGGCCTATGTCATCGAATACAACCACTGGAACGGTGTCGCTCGAATCCAGTTGCGGGTCAAAGACATAAGGTTCGACAGCGGCCATATTCACAGGGGAAACGCGCCGTAAATTATGTCACTTTACGATAAGTTTCTGGAAGGCTCGGTTGTCGCCCTCTCCCGGATTATCACCCATATCGAGGATCGCGGCGAAGGATATCAGGAACTTCTGTCTCGCCTCTACCGTCGGACCACCGGCATTTACCGGGTCGGCCTGACCGGCCCGCCCGGAGGCGGTAAATCATCGCTCGTCAACCGTCTGGCCGGCCTTCTGGTCGAACAGGGCCGCAAGGTGGCCATTGTCTGCGTCGATCCCAGTTCACCCTTCACCGGCGGCGCTCTTCTCGGCGACCGCCTGCGGATGCAGGATATTCCTCAGGACAAAGGCGTTTTTATCCGTTCCATGGGCAGTCGGGGATCGACCGGCGGGCTGGCTCTAGCGACCTCCAATGTGACGGTGGCGCTGGATGCCTTCGGTTTCGACACCATGATAATTGAAACCGTCGGCGTCGGCCAGATGGAATTGGATATCATCGACGCCTGCGATACCGTGGTGGTGGTGCTGGTGCCGGAATCGGGCGATGCCATTCAGGCCCTCAAGGCCGGGCTGATGGAAATCGCCGATGTCTTCGCCGTCAACAAAGCCGACCGGGCCGGCGCTGACCAGATGATCTATGATCTCCAATCGGCTCTCCAGATGCGGACCGAAACCTCAGACTGGACGGTCCCGGCCATATCGACCGAAGCGATTCATAATAAGAATATCCCGCGGCTGCTGGCCGAAATTGAAAAACACGAGCATTATCTGAAAACCAGCGGCAAACTGAAAATCAGGCGCGGGCATCAGCTCAAGAAGAAAATCGAACAGGTGATTCAACGGCTGATTAACGGTGATCTGCGATCGACAGTCGTAACCGAGGAAGTTCTCAATGAAGTGGCAGTAAAGATTATGAATGGCGAGGACGACCCCTTTACGGCCGGATACAGGCTCTATACAAGATATAAGTCGGACCGGTGATCCTCTTTCGCATTATCCCTGACATCAAAAAAAAGGGCCGCCCGGTCTAAAGGCGGCCCATGCCGCGGGAGAATTCCCGCTGCATTAAATTTAGTTTGCAAAGCTCCCGTCCTGTCAGCCTTCCCTTTTACCCCGGTAAGCGCCACCGATAATCGTCCGCATGGCTTCAGAGGTGCCTTCGTAAATCCGGGTAATCCGCCCGTCGCGCCACAGCCGCTCGGCGTTGTAGTCTTCGGTATAGCCGTAACCACCATGTATCTGAATATTCTGGTCGGCCACGCTGGAGGCGACCTCGGAAGCCTTCAGTTTGGCCATAGCAGCTTCGGTCGAAAAACGTTTGCCATCGCAGGATAAGGCCAGAGCGCGGTAAAGCAAGTAGCGAGCGGCATCGATTTCAGTTCGCATATCCGCAAATTTGAACTGGGTGGTCTGGAAGCTGGCAATCGATTTGCCGAATTGAACGCGGTTTTGGGCGAATTCGACCGCCTCCGAAAAGGCCTGTTCCGCGATGCCAAGGGCCAATGCCCCAACCCCCAGCCGGCCGTAATCGAGAACGCTTAAGGCGACTCTGAGACCTTTGCCCATCGGACCGACAATATTTTCAGCGGGCACGCTAACGTCCTGGAAGTTGACACTGCATGTTTTCGAGGATTTAATCCCCAGTTTTTTTTCGGGGCGACCAACCGAAAGGCCGTTGGCGTCGCGCTCGACTAGAAATGCAGTGGGGCCTTTGTCGGTCTTGCAGAAAACGACAAAATATTTGGCCACGTCGGCGGACGTTATGAAATGTTTTTCCCCATTAAGGATATAAGACCCATCCTTGGTCTCGGCTTTGGCCTCGATCGAGAAGACGTCGGTCCCGGCATTGGGTTCGGTGAGACAGAAGGATGCGATATTTCCCTTCGCCATCTCTGGCAGATATTCGTCTTTCTGCTTGTCGGTTCCATACAACTCGATCGACTTGCAGCCGAGGCTGAGATGGGCGGCAATCGTGGTCGCCAGGCCGCCGCTGGCCCGGGCGAATTCCTCGATCATACAGGCCAGGGCAAAAGCATCAATTCCTGCACCTCCATATTGCTCCGGAATCGAACAGCCGAGGTATCCAAGGTCGGCCAGTTCCGCAAGAAAATCAGCCGTCAAACCCTCGTCATCGAGTTTCCTGGCAATCGGTTTCACGCGCTTCTCGCAAAATTGCCGCGCCATGGCGCCGAATTCAAGCTGTTCATCGGTTAATCCGTACAAACTCAATTTTTCCTCCTTTGGCCTGGAGGGCCTGGATTATAATTTCTGATGGCTCAATTTAAGCAGTCAATTATGCCTTGCGCAAGTCCAACTTATATCCGGGATGAAAATTATCCCGGAAGCCGCTCGTACCAGGGCTTATCACCCTCGGATTTTCTTCTTGAATTGAGATCATGTCCTCTTTAATTTTGGCGCATGAAAGAGATCCCTCTGTATCCGGGATGCTTTATTTGCGGGCAGGAAAACCGAATCGGTCTCAAGGCCAGGTTTTTCTGGGATGGCGAAAAGGCCGTTTGCGATATTACTGCCGAAGAAGTCTATGCTGGCTACAAAAACATCCTCCATGGTGGCATAATCGCTGCCCTGCTTGATGAAGTCATGATAAAGGCCTTGCTGGCCATGGATATCCTGGCCGTCACCGCAGAAATAACGGTTCGCCTGAAAAAGCCTGTCTTTTCTGGTGACAAGCTTCACCTGGAGGGGCGCAATACCGGAGCGAACGGGGTTGTCTATTATGCCGAGGGAAAAGCCGTCAATCAGGACGGCGAAACCGTGGCCGAAGCTGAAGCCCGGTATGTCAGACCCCGAAATGATCTCAGCGATAGACTTAGTGAGTCCCGGAAGTGAAATCAGCCGTTCTTTGAGGTATCAATTTTTGAGTGAGTTGATCAAGGTCTGCAGGGCCTTGAGTACCCCCGCGCCGATCGCGTCAGATTTGTCCGATATCCGATAGCATAATTCCCTGATGCCCCTCGGGTCGATATCTCCAATTTTCTGACGGTGCGATACGGTCAGGCCGTCATATATTATACCCCGGACAACCCCGTCAATTTTGGCGACAACGGGAGTTCCGGCCACCTCGCCGATTATCCGACCGGCACTGACCCGGTCGCCAATCCGGCAATAGGAGGTGAACTTCCCATCCGTGGGAGAGCGAAGGACTCTTTGTGAACTAACGCCGTCGACGGGAGCGGGAACCCCGGTATCGGCCCGGGGCGAGCCGGAATAAATAACGTCCCCCAAATCGTTTCCCCTTATGGTTTCGATGGCGGCATGGCAATTTTTTCCAGCGATGAATCCTGGGCCGAGGCCGATTACAATGGGGGCCATATCTGTCGTGGTGTCTATGTTTTCCTTTAACATGCGAGCGTCTATCACGGCCATCGGAAGCAGGTCGGGGAGTGTTTCAGCCTTGGGATCAACCATCAGGGGTACCTGGCCGGATTCGGCTGTAATGATAGCCTCCTCGACATTACCGACAAGAATAGCGGTGAATCCTTCGACCGAGACTTTTTTTTCGAAAAACGCTTCGGCAAAGCAGACATATCGCCTGACGCAGTCGGGATCGGGCTTTTCCAGGGCCAAGACATCGAAACCCGCCGCTAACAGGCATCGGATAACTCCTGACGCAACATCGCCGGCGCCCCGCACGATAATCCTATTACGAATATAGGGCCGGGTCATACTCGGGAACGCACTATCTTATTTTTGGCGGCAATCAGCTCGGCCATTATGGAGACGGCGATCTCATAGGGACCTTCCCCCTTGATATCCAGCCCGATCGGCGCGCAGACCTGATCCAGCCGCGCGCGGTCAATCCCCGATTCTTCAAGTATCGAGAATAGTTTCGCGATTTTGGCCTTGGAGCCTATCATACCAACGTAGGTGTACTTCCCCTTCAAAACCCGCTCCAGAATCAGGCGATCGATATTATGGGAGCGGGTGACGATGACCACATAACTGTCGCTGTCGAGCGAGGGGAAATGCTCCTGGTATTCATGATCGGTCCGGATGGTAGTGACCGACCGGTCATACCTGCTTAGAATATCGGGGCGATCATCGACAACCGAAATCAAGAATCCGGAGCCGGCGGCGAGACGGACCAGTTCCCGGCCGATATGGCCGGCGCCGAAAATTACTAATTTCCTCGGTCTGACATTGACCTCCATGAAAACTTCAGCCTCGCCGCCACAGGACATCCCCGTTGCACCCGCCCCGGCCTTGGAAAACGTGTATGTTTTCAGTAAATGTCCGGCATTCGATTCGAGGAGGGTGAGGGAATCATCGATCACCAGTTTCTCGAAGTTTCCGCCGCCGATAGTCCCCGCCGCCGTCCCGTCGGGGAATACCAGCATTTTAGCGCCCGCCCTGCGGGGTGAAGATCCGGAGGTTTTGATGATTATAGCCAGTACGAACGGATGCCCGGCTTTTTGCCGGTTATATATTTCCTCGAAAATATCCGATTCCATCATTCCCTCGTTATTCTGTTAATCAGAGCGCGGTAATCCTCTTCGCTATCGATATCTTCCTGCAAATCCGGATCATGTAATCGTACCGTCCCGCGCTCGTGCTTTTTCACCAGGTCATCCCCAACCCGATCACCCTTGAGGCACATTAATTCATCAAACATTATTTCCGAGAAGATAATCGGGTGGCCGCGCCCGGCCGGGGTTTCGACAAAGAGAAGGGCCGGCCGCTTCACCCGGAATAAATCGACGGCCCTGTCTATAAGGGAACTCTTGACCTGTGGCTTGTCCGCCACCATAAAAAGCGCCGCATCAGTACGATGGCGTATACGTTCAATGGCACATTTTATGGATGATGCCCGCCCGAGGCGGTAATCACGGTTATAAACAAAATCTATCCGATCATTTCGATACCCGGCCAGCATTCCTTCGATTCGAGTATGTTCAAAGCCGGTAACGACGAGGATATCGGATACGCTCGAATTAGACATCTGTATCAGGACTTCCTCAATAATTGTGCGGCCGCAATATGCCAGGGTCAGTTTATTGACCGGCCCCATGCGCGATGAGGCGCCCGCAGCCAGAACAACGCCTGTAATCTTCATATCCGTTACCGTCATCATGCCGGTATCGCAGGCCTCAGGAGCTGTGAGTTCACCCTTCTGCGGCTCATCTGCGTGCCTCGTATCATGCTCCTCACTATGGAAAATACGGCCAATCTGAGGTCAATGTCAAGCTGGATTAGCCCGGGGAATTCACGTCGGTTATCGTGAAATCAGCCGGCACGGCCGAAATCGTGATGGAAACCCTTGTTTCGATCAAAATATTACTCTTTCGGGAAAAAACCTTGATTTTCAGAGAAGGTGGCGATATATTTTGGTCTTAGTTTTTTGACAGTATCTTTATTCAGACAGGTAATATGCTTACACGCCAGTATTTCTTTCCACCATGCAAAGGAGGACGATAGATGGATCTGGGTCTGGAAGGCAGAGGAGCCATTGTTACCGGCGGCAGCATGGGAATCGGGACAGCCATAGCTCTGGACCTGGCCCGTGAGGGTTGCAATGTGGCCATCAACTACCGGCGCCATGATACCGAGGCCAAAAAGGTGGTTGAAGAGATCGCGGCCATGGGAAGAAAAGGACTGGCGGTAAAGGCGGACGTGTCCAGCCATGCCGACGCTCAGAATATGGTCGAGACCGTCGTCCGGGAGTTCGGGAAGCTCGATATCCTCGTTTGCAACGCCGGTATTAACTGGGACGGAGTAATCTGGAAGATGACCGAGGAACAATGGGATAACGTCATCAATGTCAACCTGAAAGGTTATTTCAACTATAACAAGGCCGCAGCTTTGGTGTTCAAGGATCAGAAGAGTGGAAGGATTATCAATATTTCCTCGATTAACGGTCTGCGGGGTAAATTCGCCCAAACCAACTATTCAGCTTCCAAGGGCGGCGAAATAGCCATGAGCAAATCTTTGGCCCGGGAACTGGGTAAGTTTAACGTCACCGTCAATGTTGTCGCTCCGGGAATGGTCATGACCGATATGGCCCGCAACATCCCGGCTGAATTCCTCAACAAAGCCATCGATGAAACCGTACTGGGACGTATCGCCGAACCCGAGGATGTCGCCCACCTGGTGACCTTTCTCTGCTCCGACAAGGCGCGCCATATAACGGGAGAGGTTTTCAAGATCGACGGCGGACAATACATTTAGGAGGAGCCGAAATGGCCCGAGTAGGGATTATAGGCATAGGACATGGTCAATTCGGCCGCAGGAGCGACGCTACCGTTCAGGAACTGGCGTTTGAGGCATATCGCGAGGCGGTTCAGGATGCACAAATCGATCCCAAGGATCTGGATGGCTCTGTCATCGGTTCCGTTCCTGAATACCATAAACAGCGTTCGCTTCCCGGAGTGGTGCAGGAATATCTGGGATTGAATCCATTGCCGACCTGGCTGACCGAAGTTGCCTGCGCTTCAGGAAGTGCAGCCATACGCACCGCATGGATGGGGATCAAGTCGGGTACGCATCAGCTCATGGCCGTGATCGGGTGTCAGAAAATGACCGAACTTTCCACTCCCGAAATACTGGCTCTCATGGGCCGGGTCGGGGAGGTGCAATGGGAATCGGTTTTCGGCACGACCTTTCCGGCATATTACGCTCTGTTCGCAATGAGCCACATGCATGAGTTTGGCACCACCCGCGAACAATTGCTTCAGGTGGCGGTGAAAAACCATTTCTATGGGGCCAAAAACCCCAATGCGCTGTTTCAGAAGGAAATCACTATCGAAAAGGCTTTGGCATCGGACCCGGTGTCCGATCCTTTTCAAGTTTATGACTGTTGCGCCAACGCCGACGGTGCGGCCTGCGTGATCCTCGCATCCGAGGATATTGCCAAGAAATCATCCAAGCCGGTGGTCTGGCTGGATGGGATGGGATGCGCCACAGCCAGCATGTCGGTGCTGCGTCGGCCGAATCTGACCGGACTTCCCAGCGCTGAACAGGCCGGGAATACGGCCTATAAAATGGCCGGAGTGACAGCGAAAGATATTAAGGTGGCTGAGGTGCATGACTGCTTCACCATCGCCGAGATTATGGCCTACGAAGATTTGGGTTTCTGCAAAAAAGGCGAAGGCGGGCGTTTCATAGAAGAAAAGCAGTCCTACATCGGAGGGAAAACACCGGTCAATGTCGATGGCGGCCTCAAATCCAAGGGGCACCCGATCGGAGCCACCGGCGTATCCATGACGGTGGAAATCGTCAAACAACTCCGGGGTGAGGCCGGAGTGCGCCAGGTTCCGAATGCCGATATCGGACTGACTCATAACGTAGGCGGCATCGGGCAATACTGTTTTGTCCATGTCCTCAGGAGGGATTAGACTTATGTTCAAATGGTTTGGAAAAGTCAATTTTTCGCCGTACACCAAGGTCACCGATTTTGCCGACCACCTCAAGGACGGCCGCCTGATGGGTTCCAAATGCAAACAATGCGGGCAGGAATCGTTCCCGCCTCGCGCCGACTGCAATAAATGTCTTTCGGGAGATTTCGAATTTATTGAAATGAGCGGTGAGGCCAAACTGCTTTCCTATACGGTCATCCATGCCGCCCCTACGGGATTCGAGGATGTCGTCCCATATACCATCGGTGTCGTCGACCTGAAGGAAACCGGGCGGTTATTAGCCTGGATCGGAGATAGTATCCCGGCCGATGAGATAAAAATCGGTATGGATCTTCAGGTAGTCCCGCAGATCTTTGAGGAGTTGGAAGATATTAAGGTTTATTACTCGCTGGAGAAACCGGGGACAACCTGGTCGAAGGTGTAGTTGCCGGATCCTTTGGTGGCCTGCCCGCCGCGGCGGGCAGGGATATTGGGCTGGCTATGCCCATAAGATCGGGATTTAAGTTACTGATCAACCTAATGCAACCCCGGGTCT
>CAZGAV010000013.1:0-63702 GCA_964523575.1 uncultured Ignavibacteriales bacterium | reverse complement strand
GAGATAGATAGCAGGATGAGCGATAAAATTCCCACCCTTCGGGTGGGGTACAAGTGGGGTACAGGTCAACACCGCAGGGGTCTTGACCTGCAGGACATTTCCCACAGCAGAGCTGTGGGGCACCCGTGCGCGATTGTCGGGAGCGCCCTTCGTGAAGCTCAGGGCCTTCGGCAGGGCTCCCGACCTACGAATACTTAGCATTGACGTCTGCCGGGCACGAAACCATTCGCGCGTCGGGAATCATTCGCTCCCGGCAGTTTCCTAAAGGCAGATCGGCCGGGGGCCGGCGCCGAACAGATAATTGATCAGATAGACGGCGTCGGCGACATTGACGTCCCCGCTGGCATTGATATCGCCGGTCTGAATCGGGGCCGGGCCGCTCCTGAATATATAATTGATCAACCAGATGATATCGCCGGTGTCGATGGGACCGTCGCCATTGATATCACCGCACGCTGTGCCGGAGGTTGTCGCGATAAAGAAGCCTTCTCTGCTGCCGGAATAGAAAGTATTGCCGATTATTTCGAGGGTCAACCCGCCGAAATCGGAAGCAGCTACCAACTGAGGTGCACCGGGGTCGGTAAGATCGAAAACTTTCATAGAATCGGCACCCAGGATATACGCCGAATCACCCACGATTCGCATGTCGTTGGCCATGAGGTTGGACATCGTACTGACCCGGATAGGATTATGCAGATCCTCGATATTAAAGACGTACAGGTGTGGGCCATATGGATCAGATAAAGCGTACAGATAAGGCCATCGAATGACGACTGACATGGCGTTCCACCAATCGGAATGGTCATAACTCGGACTATATTCGACAATTTCGGGTGCGGAGGGATCGGAGACGTCAATTTCAGTCAAGTCGAAAAGCAACAGATAGGCGATACCATTATGGAGGGCGATATGGCTGGTAGGGCAATCAAGCGGCAGATACCCGATGACCGAAACCGGGGACGGATCCGACATATCTAAAATGTGAAAGCCCAAACCCGCCCAATAAACATAGTTTTCGTCTGCGGTTATTGAGCCCCAGAAGCAGGTGTCCGGGTAGACAATTGAATCGACCAGCACCGGCATCTCCGGATTACTGACGTTTACCACGTCCAGTCCAAGATCCCCGTTGATAAAGACCAGGGTATCGTGTATTGCCATATTGGCGGCGTAGACATTCAACCGGCACGATCCGGCCATGACCGGGACACTGGGTCTGGATATGTCCACGGCTCTAAATTCATGGGCCATGGTACCGTACGCATAGTCGCCGTCGATTACAAGGTCTTCGCCGAAATATGGCGGATCGTATTCACCCACAGCCGCGGGTCCAGCGGGATCGGTCATGTCGAGAACTGTCAATCCCCAGATATAACTCGACAGAAACGCAAGCGAATCCCGAAATTTGATATCGGTGGTGATGGAGTAATCATCAATAAATGTACTAAGCACGGGTGACTCGGGGGCGGACACATCGATTACGAATATGCCGCGTCCCAGCGGAGCTACGCACGCAAGACCGTTGCCTATAAACAGCATTCTAATTGACGCGTACCATCCGGAGTCGGGTCTGAACCGGCTGATTTCCGTAGCATTTAAGGGATCAGTTACGTCTAACGTGACCAGATAGTCGCCAAGGACGAACGCCAGGGTGTCGTCGATATCCACAGCAAGGCCATCGAGATCATACTGTGCGACTTCGCTGATAGCGGCCGGATCTGAGACATTCGTTACGATCAAGCCGTCATTTGTGGTCACCAGAAAAACAAGCGAATCTTTAATCGCCAATCCATTGACTCCGTGGCGGCTGTATTGTCCGATCACGGCCATGTTTCCGGGGTTAGATATGTCGAATATGGTCAATCCCGAATCATTGATGATATACAGCCTGTCCCCTGATAATTCCATATCTTCCGATAGAATTTTCAAATTACCCGAGTATATATACGTGCCGACGATATACGGCGCCCGCGGATTGGAGATGTCTACCGCGGTAAGGGTTTTCCATCCAGCTATATATGCAATGTCGTTCCTGAGGGCTATGTATGGTCGCATCTCTCCATTCGGCGAAAATATGCGCCCGCGTATAAACGTTTCCGATATCGGAGTCGGGTTGCCGGGGTCGCTGATGTCGATGACCAGCAGGCCGTGCGGCGTGACGGTGTAGGCGTAGTCGCCTCGCAGGGCGCTGGCGCCGACTTGGGAATACATGCAACTGCCCACGGGGGTCAGTTCGAACTCGGGCACGTCGTCGGCCCGAACTGCGGCCTGAAACAGGCACAGGACAAGCAGCATGAGAGCAGCGGTGAACGGTACTGAACTTTTCATGATAATTTCCCTCCACGAATAGATGTACCCAATCAATGGCGTTGTCTAAAAATGCGGCTTCGGTGGCAGGTCCGCCGAGCCGTTTTGTCGGTATCATTAGCAATATTAACTATATAAACAGTATATCAATCTGAGTCGATTTGTCAAGCGTTTAATGGCCGAAGCCGGCTTCCGCACTCCTTCAGAAGTGCGGCTGGTGTTTTTGTCTTTAATCCCCCTTCTCCCTCGGGGAGAGGGGAGTGTCAAGACCGCAAAGGTCTTGACCTACAGGACCTTTCCCACAGCAGAGGTGTGGGGCACCGGTGCGCGATTGTCGGGAGCACCCTTCGTGAAGCTCAGGGCCTTCGGCAGGGCTCCCGACGTACGATTACTCAGCATGTACATCTGCCGGCCACAAAACTAGTGTATTTGTGATTGCGCAGGGGACGGGGTTATTCGAAGAGGGCTTCGACGTAGGCGGTGGGGTCGAACGGTTTTAAATCATCGAGTTGTTCGCCAAGGCCGATGAAATCAATCGGGACCGACATCTCCTCGGCAATGGCAATAACGACGCCGCCCTTGGCGGTGCCGTCGAGTTTGGTCACGATCAAACCATCGACGCCGCCGACGGCATCGGTGAAAATTTTGACCTGAGATAAGGCATTCTGGCCGGTGGTGCCATCGAGCACCAGCTTGGGTTTGATCGAGGTTTCCGGGACGACCTTGGCGATGACCCGCTTGATCTTCTTCAACTCTTCCATCAGATGCACCTTGGTGTGCAGACGTCCGGCGGTGTCCACCAGCAGGATGTCGATGCCGCGCGATTTGGCGGCGCTGGCGGCATCGAAAGCGACGGCGGCGGGGTCGGAGCCATCCTTGGCGCGGATGAACTCGACGCCGGATCGTTCGGCCCAGACGGCCAGTTGATCGACGGCGGCGGCGCGGAAAGTATCGCAGGCGGCGATCATGGTTTTCCGATTCTGCTGACGGAAGAAATTGGCCAGTTTGCCGACCGAGGTGGTTTTGCCGGTGCCGTTGACGCCCATGATCAGCCAGACTTCGGGGCCGGCGGCGGTGTCGAGAGATGACGGGTCGCGGTCGGAACGGACGATGGCGGCGACTTCGGCTTTGAGCGCCGTCAGGATATCGGCGGGGTCTTTGATGTTTTCAAGGAGAACTTTTTTCTTGAGGTTGTCGATGATGCGCATGGTAGCGGAGACGCCGACGTCGCCCTGAATCAGGATCTCCTCGATATTGTCCAGCAGATCGTCGTCAACTTTGGCCGCGATGCCGACCGCCTGCCGGACCTTGCCGACAAGATTATCCTTGGTCCGGGCCAGACCCTTCTTGAAACCGCTCAGGAAATTTTTCATCAGCCGGCCTGCGAGGACTCCTCGGCGGCATAATGGAGATCGAGCAGTGTGTCGCTGTCCTCGTCATCTTTCTTGAAGCGCACGGCCACGACCTTGCTGACGCCGGGTTCTTCCATGGTGACACCATAGAGGGTATCGGAGGCTTCCATAGTGATTTTGTTGTGGGTGATGATCATGAACTGCGTCTGTTTGGCGAACTTGCGGACGATTTTGAGGAAGCGGCCGATGTTGACGTCGTCGAGAGGGGCGTCGATTTCATCGAGGAAGCAGAACGGCGACGGTTTGACCATATAGAGGGCGAAAAGAAGCGAGATGGCCGTTAAGGCCCGTTCGCCGCCGGAAAGCTGGGTGATGGTCAGGGGTTTTTTGCCCTTGGGGCGGGAGACGATTTCGATCCGGGATTCGAGGGGGTTGGATTCGTCTTCGAGGTAAACGTCGGCCTCGCCGCCGGTGAAAAGTTCATGATACATCTGTTTGAAATTTTCGCGGGCCTTTTCCATCGTTTCCAGAAACATCATCCGGGCCGTCTGGTTGATTTTCTGGATAGTCGATTTGAGCATCGCCTTGGCCGAGATGAGGTCGTCGAGTTGTTTCGACAGGAATTCCTGCCGTTCCTTCTGCTGTTCCCATTCCTCGAGGGCCAGAAGGTTGACGATACCCATTTTCTGCAGTTTGTCCTTGAGGCCGGCGATATGTTCGGCCGCCTGTTCGGGGGTCAGTTCGGCGTTGGGGGAGGGGGCTTCGAGTTCTTTGATGTCGAGACGGTATTCCTCGCGGATGCGCTCTTCGAGCTGTTCCAGCTTGGAGGCGACAGTGGTCAAGGCGACTTCGGCCTGATGCCGTTCGTCACCGAGTTGATCCCGCTCCCGGCGGAGGCTCTTGACCTGCAATTCCAGTTCATCGACGGTGGCGGTGAGTTGATCACGCCGGTCGCGTAATTCATGCTGGGCGGCTGTCTCCCGCTGGCGGGCGTCGAAGAGTTCCTTGAGTTTGATCTCGCATTCCCGGACGCGCTCGACCAGTTCGGTTCCTGAGGTGTCGGCCTCGGCGATCTGTGTTTCTTTCTGGGAGATATTGGCGGCGATGTCATTGAGCATTTCTTCGTAGTAATCGACCTGTGACTGCGAATGGGAACGTTTGCTGTCTATTTCGATTTTGGCGACCTGAAGGCGGTTGACATTTTCGGTGGCCTGATGGGAGGCCTTTTCCAATTCTTCGAGCCGCGTGCGCTGATCCTCGGCGCGGGCATAGACGGTGGCCTTCTCGCGATCAAGCTGGTCGAAATCGAGCGAGAGGGTGTACTGACGGTGTTTGAGCTTTTCCAGCTTTTTGGAAATCTGGTCGATCTGCTGATCGATGCTGGTGATGACTTCTTCGGCGGCGTTGATTTTGAACTGCTCTTCTTTGAGCGATGAGACCAGGTCCGACTGATTGTCCTTGTCGTCGGCCAGTTTTTGTTTCATGCGGGCCAGCGATTGCCGCCATTCGCCGATGGTCAGGATCGTTTGCGACTGGCTGTTTTTGGTCTGCTTGATCTGTTCGTTGAGATCATTGAGTTTGGTCTCGAGGGCTTCGATTTCGTTTTTGCGGCCGATCAGGGAGATTTCTTCGGAGGCGCCGCCGGTGACCAGACCGTCGCGGGAGTGGACTTCGCCATCGAGAGTGACGACGCGGTAGCCATCGGGAAGAAGTTCGAGGACCTTGCGGGCCGACTCGTCGTTTTCACAGACGGCCGTGCGTCCCAAAAGGGCGAGAGGCACCTGGCGATAACGGTCATCGCAATCGACCAGAGTGTCGCCCCATCCGATGAAGCCGGGGATTTCGGGCAGGCTGTGGCGGATAACGCTGTCGGGGAGTCGTTCCAGAATGAGGAAGGTGGCGCGTCCGGCTTTCTTTTCCCGAAGATACGAGACGGCTTCCCGGGCAGTGTTGTGATTGGCGCAGATGATATACTGGGCCGTTTCGCCGAGGGCGGCCTCGATCGCGGTTTGATATGAGGCCTTGGGGCGGATAAAATCGGCGACGGTGCCGGTGATATCAATCCAGCGGCCGGCGACATCGAAGACGGCCACGACGCCGCTACCGTAACCTTCGTAATGTTCGACCATCTCGGTCAGGAGATTCTTGCGGGCCAGGTTGGCCTCGAAACTCGACGACAGTTCGGCCAGTTGATCGCGCAGGCGGTCGGCTTTGGCCGAGGCTTCCTCGAGGGCGTTTTCGCGCTCCACCAGGCCATCCTCGTCGTTTCTGATATCATTGGAGAGAGCATCGATGCGCTGTTGGAGGGTGTTGATTTCTTCGCGGCGGCGGGCCTTTTCGGCGTTGAGGTGGCCGCGGCGCTCGTTGTGGTGTTCGATTTCGGATTTGAGGTCGGCGATCTGCTCCTCGATATTGGCCGAATCGGTGCGGCCCGACGACAGCCGCCCTTCGAGGTCAACCAGTTTGGCGTTTTCGTCTTCGGCCACGTTGCGGAATTTGAGATACTGATCGTCGGCTATCTTCTGGGCTTCGAGGGCCAATTCCAATTCGCCGGACAGGCGTGTGATATTTTCCTCGAGGCGGCCGATTTCCTCGTGGGCTTTGGTTTTTTCTTCGCGGATAACCTCGGCCCGCTTCGACAGGGCTTCGATTTCGTCGCGGTTTTGAGTGGAAGCGTTTTTGAGGTTGTCCTGTTTTTCCCGGCTGACGGAAATATCGGTTTCCACCTGATGAGCCTGCTCGGAAAGTTCATAAACCCGGGCGGCCAGCGCCGACAAATCCCGGTCCAACTCGGTAAGGGTGGTGCGTGATTCTTCGAGGGAAGCAAAACGGCCGTCCAGTTGTGAATCGAGTGCAACCTTGCGTTCTTCGTAGTCCTTGATGGAGACCATCAGCTTCTTGTGATTTTCCTGAAGTTCATCATAGCGAGACCGGGCGCTGAAGAGGTCCCAGCCCTTGAGTTCGTCCGAGAGGGTTTTGTATCGTTCCGCTTTCGAGACCTGGCGTTTGAGGGAATTGACCCTGGTTGTCACTTCCGAGAGGATATCCTTCAGACGCAGGAGGTCATGTTCGGTAGCCTCAAGTTTTCTTTCGGCGGCTTTTTTGCGATGTTTGTAGCGGGTGATACCGGCGGCTTCCTCGAATAAGAAGCGCCGTTCGTCGGTGCGGTCGGAAAGGATGGCGTCAACCATTTCCTGCTGAATGATGGCGTAAGCATGGGCCCCGACGCCGGTGTCGGCGAAGAGGTCGGTGATGTCTTTGAGGCGGCAGGGGACCTTGTTCATGATATATTCGGATTCGCCCGAACGGTAGAGACGCCGGGCGATGGATATCTCCCGGTAATTGGTCGGCAGGCTGCCGTCGCGGTTGTCGATATGCAGGGAGACTTCGGCCATCCCCAGCGGTTTGAGCGACCGGGTTCCGGCAAAGATCACTTCTTCCATCTTGGTGCCGCGAAGCAGGGAGGTTTTCTGTTCCCCCAGCACCCAGCGCAGGGCGTCGAGCAGATTGGATTTGCCGCATCCGTTGGGGCCGACGATGCAGGTGATGCCCTGGTTATATAGAAATTGAGTTTTTTCGTGGAACGATTTGAAACCGATTAATTCGAGCTTTTTCAGGTACACGGCTGCTCCTCGATCAGGTTGTCAGTTTGATTGCCGGCCCGGGCCAGATTGGCCACGACTTCGAGAACGGAACGATAGATCAGGCGGCGATCACGCAGGAAGGTAGTTTTGATTTCCAGATTGAGATAAGGTACACCGAGGCGTCCTTTGTGGCCAAAGCGCACCGCCTGAGGGAAATTCAGGAGAATGCGCGCGGCAAAACGGTTTTCGCCGAGATTGGTGTCGAAAATATAGTCAAAGCGGTTCTGGGCCAGTTTCTCCAGAAAAGCGTGAGTCGGCAGACCGCTCCAGTTCAGCGATGATTTGCCCGGCGAGATAATGCGAAAACCCTTGGTGGGGAAAATCGATTCGACGTTGGTGTTGGGATAAGCCAGAAGATAGACGTCGCGACTTCCGAAAATGGCCGAGATATCCGGTAGAATCTGCTTCACGACGGTCAGTTCTCGCTGGCCCGGCGGAAGTAGAACCAGCAGAGATTTCCCCTTCAATTCCAGCGGCAAAGACAAGGCGCTGGATTTGGTCTTTGAGGCCGCGCGGGCCAGACCGATTTTGGAAACCACCGACTTAATTCCCATTGACGGTATCCTCGCCGGAAACGGTGACGCTATCCCGGATGTCGGCGGGCGGCGGAGCAGGACTCTGTCGTACGACCTCGGGGGTCGACACCGCCGGGGGCAGGGTGTCGGTCGGCTCGTCCGGGGATGGATAGAAGTCTTTATAATTGGCCTGATTGATTTCCAGCCCGGCCACGGTTCGAGCGCGGTCGGTCAGCGGGGCCAGCTTTTCGTCGTTGACAAAAATATCGACGGCCGTCGAAATGCCGAGAGTCAGATTGAAGCGGTAGTCGGCTTCCCATTGACGCTGATTGCCGGGGTCGAGGCGGCGATTCAAAACCGTGTCGCCGTCCATTGTCACCACTGCCCAGACTTCCTGTTTGGCCACCAGACGGAGTTTTAGTTTCCCCGGGGGCTCATAGGGCGTTTCCGGGATAACAAGTTTAGCCTGCTCGATGCTGTCGCGATCGGCAAAGACATTTTCGCTGGAGGATCCTTCGTGGTCGTTGCGCAGACCGAAGCCGTGATCACTTTTGACGAAGAAGAGATTGTACAGGACAAAGACGACAAAAATCAGGATGACGGCCCCGATTATATAAAGCAGTGAACGGACGAATTTTTTGGTCTGGACCTGCGAAGCCGTTTCGATTTTATCCCGATCGGATGCGGGCGCCGCCTTGCCGTCAGTAATCTCGGGAAGAACCGCGTCCTTTTCTTCGATTTGTTCGAAGACCATGGGATCGATGCCGAGAAACTGAGCGTAGCTACGGGCGAAAAGCTGGAAATAGGCGAGCGAGGGGAGTTCTTCCGGCCGGCCGGTTTCCAGCGCCGTCAGGTATTGCTCCATGATCTTGGTGCCATCGGCGGCGTCCTTGAGGGACTTGTTCTGCTGACGGCGCGCCGCCGCGAGGACAGCGCCGATTTCTTTGAATTTATCAGACATATTTTTCCCAATAGCAAACTGCCAGGGTTTCCAATGCGCCCATAGGCAGACCGACGACATTATCAATGTTTCCCCGGACACTGTCAACTAAAAACCCGCCCATGCCCTGTATTCCGTAGGCTCCGGCCTTGTCGAGCGGTTCGCCGGTAGCAATATAGGCGGTCAGATCGGACTCCCGCAGATCGTTAAATTTGACGCGGCTTTCCTCGAAGGCCTCATGGAAGGAGTTCAGGCGGCTGTCGTGCAGAACCAGCCCCGAATAAACCGAATGTTGGCGGCCCGATAATTTTTTTAGAATTCTCAAGGCGTCGGTTGCGTCTTCGGGTTTGGTAAGAATTTCACCGTCGAGGACAACGATGGTGTCGCAGGCGAGGTAGGCCCGCCGGTTATCCCTGGCGACCGCGGTGACTTTCTGCCGCGCCAGTTCAATCGCCTGGCGTTCGGGCGGCAAGCCGGGCCGGATTTTTTCCTCGATCTCGGGGACTATGACCTCGAAAGGGATGCCCGCTTCCGTCAGGATTTTTTTGCGGCGCGGGGAGCCGGAGACAAGCACCAGCCCGACCGTTTCGGCGAGCCGGCTAAGCTGAGGCAGGTTCGTCTTCGAGTATGAAGGTAACCGGACCATCATTGATAATTTCCACTTCCATTTTGGCGCCGAAGACGCCGGTTGCAACGGGCAGTCCCGAACCTTCCAGAAGATGAACGAACCGGTCATACATCGGTTCCGCTTTCTCCGGGGGCATGGTCCCGGTAAAACTGGGACGGCGTCCCTTGTGGGTGTCGCCGTACAGGGTGAATTGAGAGACGATCAACAGACCGCCGCCGATATCGCTCACGGAACGGTTCATCCTGCCTTCATCGTCCTCGAAAATGCGCAGTTCCAGAAGCTTCCTGGCCAGTTTCGAGGCCGACTCCATGACGTCGCCGATACGGAGACCGACCAGGATCACCAGACCGCGGCCGATCTCACCCGATTTGTAGCCGTCGGGTTTATCCGGGCCGTAGATCTTCACCGAGGCGCGCCTGACGCGCTGAAGGACCAGTTTCATAACAGGGGGGAAGTTAGGATATTCTTGAACGTCTGTCAACCGGCGAAATCCGGGGCCTTGACGAAAGAGCCGGGGGCGGTGTCTATTTTTTATTTCGGCGGCGATTGGCGGCGTCGTCAAGAGCATGATCGGGGCCGTAGAGGGCGTTTGGCGGAGGCTTTTCAAAATTTTAGTTTGCACTTTGGCGGCAAATGGTTATGTTCATTTGCGGTCAGCATCGATGACTATGGGAACAGATGCGCCCGTTGACGGTTATATGGGATGATAAAGATGATTGTTTTTTACTATATTGGAGGGTTGCCATGAGCGAACCGCAACACGTGACTGACGATAGCTTTGACGCCGAAGTCAAGAAGTCCGAGATTCCGGTTTTGGTTGATTTCTGGGCCGCCTGGTGCGGACCGTGCAAAATGATCGCTCCGATTTTGGAGGAGATTGCCGGTGAGTACGACGGGAAGATCAAGATTGCCAAGCTGGACGTGGATTCCAATCCCCGGACGCCGACTTCTTTTGCCATCATGTCGATCCCCTCTTTGCTTTTCTTCAAGAACGGCGAGGTGGTCGATCAGGTCATAGGCGCCGTCCCGAAAGCTCAGCTTATCGCCCGAATCGAAAAGGTTTTGGCCTGAGCGGATTTTATGATCGATAAATCTCCGGTATCCTCCGGCTGGGAAAACCCATCGCCGGAAGAAATAAAGCAAATTATCGACAGTTCCAGGACCATAGCGGTTGTGGGACTGTCGTCCAAACCAGACCGGGCGTCTTATGGGGTGGCCCGGTATCTGCAGGCCCAGGGTTACGAAATCATTCCGGTTAATCCGAGAGAAACGGAAATCCTGGGGCAAAAATCATATCCGAATCTGGCCGCTATCGGGCGGCCGGTCGATATTGTCGACGTTTTCCGCCGATCCGAGGATACGCCGCCGATCGTCAAAGAGGCGATTGAATGCGGCGCCCGGCATATCTGGTTGCAGGAGGGGATTTTTTCGCAGGAATCGTACGATCTGGCCCGCTCGGCCGGGGTTCCGATCGTGATGAATCTCTGTCTTCTCAAAGAGCATCAGCGGTCGAGGGGTTGAGATGGACGGCGGCAACCTGCTTCTGACTATCATCTTCGTTGTTGTCTGGATTCTCCTGGTGCGGTTTGTCCTGCCCCGGCTGGGCGTGCCGACCTGAATGTCTTCGGCCTGCGATTTGGGCTCTAAAAAGGCTCCGGAGGAGCCTGAAGGAAAACCTGAAAAAATCGAATTGAGAGACAATGAATGAGATTTCGGGTTCCGGCGATAGACATAAACGGCCGGAATATCGAAAAGGGCATAAAACCGGTGTCGGGCGATGCCGATATAAGTAATAGGGATTATGAGAGGCAATTGGAATAAACCGTCGGGCGGCTATTACAGCATGGGGACCGGCCGCGTCCTCACCCGCGGGGTCAAGATTTTATTGATCGCCAACGTTTCCGTTTTTATCCTGCAACAACTTACCGGCAATCAACTAATCGAAGCCCTCGGCGTGACCCCGACCAAGGTATTGCAGGACCTGGCGATTTACCAGGTTTTTACATACATGTTCCTGCATGGCGGTTTTTTCCATATCCTGCTCAATATGTTCATCCTGTGGATGTTCGGCCCGGAAATCGAGCTTAACTGGGGAACCCGACAATTCTTCAAATATTACTTCCTGACGGGCGTGGCCGGGGGCATCTTCACAGTCGCTTTCCAGCCCAATTTTCCCTATCCGACCATCGGCGCCTCGGCCGCTATTTACGGTCTGCTGGTGGCCTACGCCATGCTTTTCCCGAACCGGATGATATATCTCTATTTCCTTATCCCGGTTAGGGTTAAATATGCCGTAATTTTCTTTTTTGTCCTCGAAGTGGTGGCTGTCATGGGCACCGCCACAGACGGGATCGGGCATTGGGCCCATCTGGGCGGGGCGGTCGTCGGTTATTTGTATTTGAAAATGGACTGGCGGCTGCGCAATATAGTCCAGAAGCTGACGCCCTGGTATTACTGGAAGCGCTTTAAATACAAAAGAAACAGCCATAAACTGGAGAAAAACCGGGAAAAGACCGAAGAAATAATGAAGAGAGTCGACCGGATTCTTGACAAGATAAACGAAGTGGGTTTCGAGCATATATCGGAAGAAGACCGCCAATTTCTTGACAGCGCCAGCGAAATCCTGTCACGAAAGGATAAGTAGGATTTAATTATGTCGAAAAAAGTCCTCATCGTAGAGCCGTCTTTGGCCGTGAGAGGCATCGCCGAATCGCTGCTCCGGCAGAACGGATATGAGGTGATTGCCGCCGATACCGTCGGAGCGGCCAGAGATATCCTGCGCGACAGCCAAGTCGATTTGTTGATGGTGGCCTCGGACCTCAATGACGACTCGGGGAATCCCTATTATGAGACATTGGGAGCCGACAGCGCCACCGCTATGCTGCCCTTGCTGATTCTGCACGATTCGACCGGCGGCGATCTGGCTTATCCGCCGGAGGCGGTTATCAGCAAGCCGTTTACGCCGAGAGATTTTCTTGAGGCCGTGGCCGTTTTCAGCGGCGGCGTCGTCAAGCCCGAAGGGGACGCGGCGCCATTCGGCGACCAGGACCTGGAGGACGCTTTGATCGATTCCGCTCTGGGTCTGGACAAAATCGAAGTCGATGACACCGAGGTTCTCGACGATGATTCGGCCATCACCGGCAAACCGGGCAAAAATAAAGTCGAATCGATGATCGGTTATGATTATAAAGTTCAGGAAGACGACACCGCTAAAACAGCCCATAAGAAAATAGATGCCATCAACCTTCCTCCGGAACAGGCCCCCCAGGCCAAACAACCGGAGACTCCGCCGCCGGCGCCGGAACCGAGTGAAGATTCCGATGTGCTGGAAAAAATCGTTGAACCGCCCATCAATAAAAAGCATCAGCTTTCGGAATCGAGCAAGATCGAGATAATCACCGATCAGTATGGCATTTCCATACCCGAGGAATCGCTGGAATTTCATGACAACGCCGGCACGGGCGGAATGCACGATTATGACTGGTTTTTGAAGGAACTCCAGAGAGAAGGCAAGCCGGAAGACGGTTCCCCGGCGGCCAAGGATGGGAAACCGGAGAAGGCTCCGGCCCCCAAACCGGCGCCGGCTCCGCCGACTTCGGCGCCCAAGGCTCCGGCCGGGTCTCATTCCGAGGCGGTCGACAAGTTTATCGACGAATTCAAGAAAGAGATGGAAAAGATTACCGGCGACGCCGCCGGAAATATCGAAGTAACCAACGTTTCGCCCGATCAATCGCGGGCTTCCGCACCGGTCGAGAATACCTCAGGACCGGGGGGATTAGATTGGGACGAAGGGCTGGAACGGATCACGCCGGCCAAAATCAGGGGTATTTCGCGGCAGTTGATTGAGATCATGGCCCAGCAGATCGCCGAAAAGATCGTGGCCCGTCTCGATGACGATATCGTCTATCATATGATCAAGGAGACGGTCGATAATATTCTTCAGCGTCATGCGGAAGAGAGCGCGCGCCAATCCAAGTAAACCATGGCGGCGGTGATTTGGAAATAATCGCCGCCCGCCCATCATAAATCGCCCACCAATTATAAATCAAAACCACCGATTTCGTGTTTGGACTTCGAATGCAGAATTTCGTATAATAGTCGATAATATTTGTCTGACCATGAAAGGTGCGGCATGATCACAGGGCCAAACGTCGATAAACGTCATATTCTCAAACTTCTATTAGCCGTCCTGCTGTCGTTCACGACGGTCGGCTTGGGCGCCGATGCGGATATGTTCGGTAACGGCGACAGCTCCGAGCCGACAATGGAAACATTGGCCCAGGTTTCCAGCATCTTTTCGACGACGGCGGCACAGGCGGGCGGGACCTATCCGGCGGCTGTGGTCATCGACATGGCTTCGGGATGGCATATCAATTCGGCCGAACCTTATCAGGACTGGTTGATCCCGGTGCAAGTGGCTTTCGATACTGTCAAGGGCCTGACGCCGGGCAATATCGTTTATCCGGCCGGAAGCGATAATTTTATGGCCGGGGAGAATATGTCGGTGCTTGGCGGCCAGATCGTAATTTTCTACCAGATTACGGTCGATGACGACGCTCCCGACGGCGATATCCTGCTTCCGGTGACAGTGACCTATCAGCCGTGCAATGATATGGAATGCCAACCGCCGGTGACGCGCGAAGTCGATTTAATGGTCGAGGTCGGACAAGGGGGGCAGCCGTTGGCCGAAGATATTTTTTCGGCCGCCGTATTCCCTGATGAGGGGCCGATGCCGGGACCGGGGGATCAGGGCGAGGTGTCGGATCTGCAGCAATTGATCAACAAATACGGTTTCTGGGGATATATTCTGGCGCTGGGGCTGTCTTTCATAACCGGTCTGCTGTTGTCATTCTCACCCTGCACCTACCCGATGATCCCTATTACGGTCAGCATTTTCGCCGGTCAGGATCGCAGTATGGGGCGGGGGTTTGTTCTTTCGCTGTTTTATGTCGGATCGATGGCGGTGGTTTACGGCATCATGGGACTGATCGTTTCGCTGGTCGGCGGCGTCTTTGGGGCCTGGCTGGCCAGTCCGCCAGTGGTGATCGGCATCGCCGTGATATTCGTCGTCTTTTCGCTGTCGATGTTCGGGCTTTATGATCTCAATGTGCCGGCCTCGTTGCGCCAGAAGCTGGGCGGCAGTAAAGGCGGCGGCGGGATAACGGGTTCGATTATTCTCGGCGTGGTGGCGGCGCTGGTTGTATCGCCGTGTGTCGGGCCGTTCGTGGCCGGCATACTGCTTTACATCGCCACCCACGGTTCGCCGGTAATCGGATTTTTGATATTATTCGTTTTCGCTCTCGGGCTGGGCACCCTGTTCGTGATCATCGGGACGTTCTCGTCGGCGATCAATGCCTTGCCGCGGGCCGGCGAATGGATGGATTCGGTCCGGAAATTTTTCGGCTTCGTTCTGTTATTGATGGCCATCTATTTCCTGCGCACCATTATCCCCGATACCCTGACGGCGGTTTTGACCGGGCTGGTGTTGATGGTGCTGGGCGTTTTCGGCGGCGGGCTGGATCGCCTGACCGCGGATTCGGCTTTCTTCCAGCGGCTGAAGAAATTCATCGGCATCCTGGCGCTTTTGTTCGGCATCTACTTCCTGATGGGGACGGTTATTATCGACGGCCTGATTCTGCCGCCGGCCTCCCAATGGTTGCCGTCGGCCGGCGCCGGCGTCACGCAGGAGAAAGTGGATTCGATAAAATGGATGACCGACCTCGAAGGCGGCCTGGCGCGGGCTAAAGCCGAAGGCAAACCGGTGCTGATCGACACCTGGGCCAACTGGTGCGCCGTGTGCCGGGAACTGGAAAGGCGCACTTTCAGCGATCCGCGGGTGGGCGCTGAGTCCGAACGATTTGTGGCGATTAAGGTCCAACTGGAAAAGTCCGGCGCGCCGGAAACGAAAGACTTCATGGCTCGCTTCGGGTGGAAAACTTATTCGCTTCCGACGACCCTGTTGCTCGATTCCAACGGGGAAACCGTTCACACTCTTCGGGGCATGATCGGTCCCGACGATTTGCTGGCCCGGATGCGCGAAGTTCATTGACCATCGGGCGGGCGATTTTTACTCCGTTCTTTATTACCTTTAATTTTCCGTGCCCGTAAAATTTCTGATGAACCGACCGAAGTCAATAGTTGACATGCCGGATTTGTTTTTATTCGAGACAAAATCGCGGCTAATGTCTTTGACGCTATTGACAGGCGCGGAGAGCTGTCTTATATTTGCCAACGACTGTACAACCCGGATCGAGGAAGCATGACCGAAAAAGGCAGAAACAATATCGCTCTTGTCATCTGTATCCAGGAAGTCAAGGAAGACGGATCGTCGATGAACCTCGGCAATCAGTTGTCGGACGAGGATATCTCTTATCTGCATCAGGCTTTCATTGCCGACAGTATTATCAATGCCCTGATGCTGTCGCGGGTCGATATCAAATTGTACTATTCGCCCAAGCCCGAGACGCGGCGATCGGTCGATACCATATTGAAATATATCAAAGGGCGGCTCAGAGGGCGCAAGCTGACGGCCTTCGAGAGCGGCCGGGTCGAGGTGGCCGAGCTGGGGCCGGGACGCTGGGGACAGAAAATGGATGAATCGTTCCGGCGTTGTTTCGACCAGGGGTACACCAAGGTTTTGTTCATCGGCAGTCGGACGCCGACATTGACCTCCGACATGATTTCCAGCGCCGTTAAGATCCTCAATAAAAAAGATGTCGTTTTCGGCCCGACCGTCGAGGGCCGTTATTATATGATCGGGTTTGCCCACGATTATCATATCGCCCTGGCTCAGTTCGATTGGAAGGAAGCCAATATTTATTCCCAGGTAGCCGGCCATATCGAGAGCAAAGGACTGTCGTGGGAGGAAACTGAAATCTGGTATGCCGTCGAGCATCCCGAGGACGTCGAATACCTAGCGCGCGATATCAATCATTTCCGGTTTACCGGCGACGAGGAAACCGCCCGCGAGACGGAGAAAGTTCTGGAGCGAATTCTCAGCCGCCTTAGTTAATTACATGACCCATCCACCGGCGGCATTTATCGACAGGCCGCTTCTTTTATTTGTGAGGCCTTCATGGAACGCGAAATCCAAAGACTCTCATGGACCAAAGTCAAAAACCTGGTCCCTCATAAAATCGACACGGTGCTTCTGCCGGTCGGGACAGTCGAGGCGCATGGTTCGGCGGCGCTTGGCACCGATAATCTCATACCCGAAAAAATCGCTTTGATGCAAGCCGAGAAACTCAACGCCCTGATCGCGCCGACGCTCAACTACGGCGTCACCCGTTCGCTCTATCGCTATCCCGGTTCGTTCACTATCGACCCCCTGAATTTCGAACGGTTCATGAAGGATATCCTGATTTCGCTGGCCGACCATGATTTCAAGCATATCATTATCCTCAACGGTCACGGCGGCAACAACGGCGCCCTCAAGAACGTCGCCTATGATATTCATCATCAGCGGCGGGTGTACGTGGCGGTCATTCACTGGTGGCATCTGGTCGGCGAGGTCACCAAGGAGCATTTCGGACAGGTCGGCGGCCATGCCGGACTGGATGAAACGGCGGCTGTGCAGGCGATCGATCCGGCCCTGGTCGATAAAGCCGAATACAATGATAAAATGGCGTATATGATGACCGGCGGCGCGGACGTTTATCCGGTGCCGGGTTCGGTCTTGCTTTACAAGGAGGGGGAGGGGGCTCCCAATTTCGACCTCGAGCAGGCTCGGGCTTATCTGCCCAAAGTCGCCGAAGCGGTCGGCGACTTTATCGCAAAAATCCTCGATCAATGGCAACAGATCGGGCTGTGATCATCAATATCTATAGGACATGGTGACAAATAGCCGGGAATAGGTATCTTCAGCGGTGGCTGTGGACGCCGCGGCATTACTGATATAATCGGCATTGGCGGCCGTGTAATATCTCGAAAAACTTCCATGCACATAGGCGGCTTCGAGCATCAGCACTTTGTCGAGAAGCCAGCCGAAACCGAGGGTGTAGCCCTTGCGGTCGCTTTTGATATAGCGATCCTGATAGGGCAGAGGATTGGAGAAGAGACCGGCGCGCAGAGCCAGACCGGCCGAAGGTATTTGATATTCGGCGCCGGCTCTCAGGCTGAGGACGTCCCGATATACCATGGCGAGGGTATCGTTGAGAACTTCCATATCGGGGTTGTCATTGTATGACAATTGCGTCCAGTCGGCGTATTCGGCGTCGCCGGTAAGGGTCAGGGTGGAGAGGCTGTAGGCCGCTCCGGCTCCGAAAATGAAGGGACGGGTGAGATCGTATTCGAGATAGTTGGAACCGTCGGCGCCTTCATAGGTGTACTCGACCTGATAGTCGAGGGGGGATTCGATAGTCAAACCGAAACTGAGGTCGGCGTTGGGCTGGGCCAGAAGGCCGCCCTTGAGAGCGATCCCGATGTAGCTTTCGGTGATATGATTGGTGTAGCTGCCGGCTTCGTCAAGGGCTTCGTCGCGGAAAAAATAATCATAAACGAATTTGTCGTCGCCCGAATAGACGCTGGCGGTCAGACCGACCGACAGCCGGGGCGATATATCGACGCCGAGACCGGCTGAATAGGCGTAGATGCCGCCGGTTTCAAATTCCTTGCCGTTGTCTTCGATGATATAACCGGAGCTGTCGTCGAGGACATTGTAGAGGGCGGTGCGGTCGAAGGAAGCGACGCGGTTGATCCCGAAAGCCAGCACCAGCGAACCGCGATAGGTGGGGGCCGGGAGGGAGAGGTTGAGAGTGGCCAGCCGGGTTTTGGTTTGATCGACGGAGGCCGAATTTTTTATGGAGCGGTAACCGGTGTAGCGGTTAGGTGGCTGGGTGGTTTCGTTGGAAAATTTCTGGTGGGTCAAGCCCAACTGGAATTCGATGCGATGGATCCGGGCCAAGGCGGCCGGGTTGTAATAAAGCGCGGCGCCGTCCCAAGAGGAGGCGATTCCGGCTCCGCCCATGGCCATCTGCCGGGCGCCAAGACCAAAGAAATTTCCGGCGGTGACTTCTTCATAAGGGCCCAGATCCTGAGCGGCGGCGGTCGAGACCAACGCCAACATGAAAATTCCGATCAATGCTGTCTTCATCAACCGCCACCTCCGCGCCTTGATTTTTTCGTTTTGGTTTCCTGCGGTTCATCCTTGCTTTGTCGGTCGCGGCTGGAGTCGCTCTGATCGACGGTAGTGTTGTTGTCAGTTTTGGTATTATTGCGCGGCGTTCGCTCGACCTTGGTGGAATTGGCGTCAGCCGGTTGAGTCTGGGTGTCGCCGGTATCGGGTTGAGTCCGGGAGGTCGTGGTCTGGCCGGTGCCGGGGTCGTAGGTGGGGGTGGGATAAACGACCGGCGTCTGGTAATCATCGTTCCATTTATCACGGGAGTCGTCGGAATAGGGCGGCGGCGCCGGTTCGCGCGGGCCTTCGCGGCGGTCGAATTTGGTGCCGTGGCCGGAATTTTGACCGTATTCGTAATGGCCGTCGGCGTAGGGGTAGTCGTAATACGACCACCACCAGGGGTAAGCGTAATAATAAGCGTAATCGGAATGATCCCACCAATAGGACGGATACGGCGAATAATAATAGCCGTAGGGGTAATCGTTGTAATCGGTGTGACAACTGGTGCAATCTGAGGTTTGCTGGGCGTGATAGCCGCCCTCCTCCGACGGATGCATCAGCACCGTGTAACATCCCGGTCCAATAGCGACCAGGATAAAGGTCAGGGGTATGAGGAGGTAGAGCGCACGTTTCATAATCTCCTCCGGAATCCGGAAGGTTTAAAATCTTTCCACATAGGTGACCCGCAGGCCGCGCCAGATGTCCTTGACGCCTTTGCGGTTTTCCACCAGGTTTTTCAAAATAATCTCCATGACCAAGTTTTCGGCATACAGCCACTGAACGGCCATATTGAGATAGCCCCGACCTTTGCCGAAACCACGGGAGCCGTCGTCGTTAGTGGCGAAGTCATATTCCATGACGAATCCGACGTCCTTATTCAGACGAGAATCGAGGCCGACGAAGAAATCCAGATTTTTGTCGTCGTCATCCTGCTCCATCGAATAGTTGACACCGCCGTGGAGACCGACCTGCCAGTTGTAAAAGGGGTAATTCTTGCTGGCCACGGCGTAAAAACCTTTCGATTTGAAGGAATAGCGGCCTTCTTTATCGGCGAATCCGGCGTCAACGTAGGAACCGTATCCCTGACTTGAAAAACCAAGCGACATGGCCGGCGTCACCAGTCCCTCGTCCACGAGTGATAGTTTTACATTGAACTCCACCCGGGGGTTCCAGTTCGGGGGATGCTCGGAAATGATCCCCTCGGAGCCGTAGCTGATACCGAGCGTGAAGCGATTGGAAAGGCCGATATTGGTTCCGGCCAGAATCCCGCCGTTGGGATAAGCCCGCATAGTGACGTTGAACATCGCCCGCCTCAACGTTCCGGCCGTGGGGCAGTCGACCAGCATGGTCGGCGCCCAGCCCTGATAGGGCAGGGCCGGCAAATCGTTCACCTGGGCTCGAAGATTATTGGTATGACAAAGAACGATGACAAAGGCGATCGTTGAAACAAACAGCTTCCTGCGCACGTTACCTCCCTGATAAGACCTATGCATCCTTTCGATGATAAGGGTCTGTCCGTCTCAAATCAATATAAAACACCTTTGCACAATTAACGTGGGCAAAATCCATTCCGAAATTCGTAACTGCTTGCGGGCATTATAGATGGCAATTGAATGGAATCGGCTGAAGGCGTCCGATGCACTTTCTTTGGACTTGTTGCCGGAATGGTGCACATTTATTGGGCATTGGAATAGCACGGACCGGGAACATCGGAGGCTATCGTTGCGAGACGCCGCCGCGGACGCGGTCGATGACCTCTTCGCACATGAGCGACATCGGGGCGATATAATCGCCTTCGATACCGTGAGTGGAGACGAAAGTTTCCAGTTCGGTGCATCCCAGAAGGAAATAGTCGATGCCCTGATGGTGGAAATCGTTGACGACATGGTTGAGAGTGGCGGTGCAGAAGGCGATGTCGGATTCGCTCGATTTCAGGCCGCGCGGTCCATAGATGATGGACATCAGTTTTTTTCGATGGTTTTCGCCGGGGTAAATCAGATCGAAGTGCTCTTCGAGGGGTTCGAAAACCCGGGCGCGGTAGGAGCCCTCGGTGGCGAAGACGGCCATTTTTTCGGTTTGAATCGATTCGAAGTGGTTGACGATACAGCGTCGGAAATCGACGACGCCGGCGTCGAACCAGCGTTGTTCGACCAAGGCGTGGGCCGAAATGCAGGCGATGACAACCGGGTCGCATCCGGCGAGAATCAGTCCGGCGATAGCGCGGTTGATGCGCTGTCCCGCCTCGGCCGTGCCTTCAATGATGGCCCGGGTGCGGTCGGGAGTCGTGTTTTCCAACATCGCAGTCATATCGGGATAATCCTGATCGACGGCGGGATGAAGGCTCTGGGCCATGGACTTCATCAGTAATTGCATGAAGTAGAGGGTTGCTTCCGGCCCCATGCCGCCAAGAATACCGATTCGGTTCAGCATAGCTTGATTCCTCCGAACAGTTTCGGCACCGGTTGATCGGATGGCCGATGATTAAAGTTCGAGCGAAACGCCCGAATAATCCGTGAATTCCCGTTGAAGTTGGCGATGGGTGATAGCTATATATAAATCAATGACATATCGCCCAAAGGTCAAGCTAAAAGTTCGGCGGGTTCGAATTTATTGCGATTTTAATTGGAATGCGATATTTCATGCTTCCGATTTGACAAGGGGCCGAGGTCGGATGTATCTTGGGGGCCATGGCTGTTGTAAAACTGCTTCTGGTGCTGGCCCTGATAGTCGTGGGTATCAAACGAAAACTTTTCGTCGGCTATGTTCTTTTGGCGGCCGGAGTCGCGACGCCGCTCCTATTCGGTTATGGAATCGCGCCGGTGCTGAGGGGGATATGGGGGACCTTTATCGCACTCGATTTCTGGCGGCTGTTTGGCGCGCTGGTGATCATCACTTTTCTGGGGCATCTTCTCCGGGAAATCGGCGCCCTGGGCCGTTTGACCGAGGCCGCTCAGGATCTGGCCGGGGGCAAGCGGACGGCGGTGGCGGTACTTCCGGCGGCGGTGGGATTGATGCCGATGCCGGGGGGAGCGCTGTTGTCGGCGCCATTGGTGGGCGAGGTGCTCAGGGCCGACGGCAAATCGCCGCGTTATCTGGCCTCGGCCAATTACTGGTTCCGGCATATCATGGAATTTTTCTGGCCCCTGTATCCGGGCATCATCATTGCCGCCGGTATCGTCGGGATTTCGGTTCAGACTTTCTCCCTGCTGGGGATTATCATGACGCCGACCATGGTGGTCATCGGGTATTTCTTTTTCCTGCGGCATATTACCAACCATCATAATACCTCGCACAGCCTTAAGGCGCTGGGGCGGATCGGCCGGGCTTTATGGCCGCTGTTTTTGACGGTTTTTCTGGCGCTGGCGCTGGAGGTGGATATTGTCGTGTCGCTGTTGATCGCCGTCGCCGCGACGATTATTTTCAATCGCGAAAGTTGGCCCAAATTATGGCCGGTTGTTAAAAGCTCCGTGACTCTCCGGCTCTTTTTCATGGTGTTCGGGATTCTCGTCTTCAAGGATTTGCTGGAATTGTCCGGGGCGGTCGGCGATATTCCCGGCGAGGTGGCGCGGCTGGGTATTCCGCCAGCCATGGTCATTTTTACCGTGGCCTTTTTATCCGGCCTGTTGACCGGTATGGTAGCGGCTATCATCGGTCTCAGTTTCACCATCCTGGCCGGTTTTTTGTATTCACCCGATATTCATCTGGGCAATATTTTTCTGGCCTATCTGAGCGGTTATTACGGGATGATGCTGTCGCCGACGCATTTCTGTCTGCTGTTGACGACCGAACATTTCAAGGCCGAGTTGACCGATGTTTATCGGACCTATGTGTTGCCGCTGACGATATTATTTATTCTCGGCCTGATATTATACCTGACCGGATATCCCTGGCATTTGATCCGGCCTTGAGATTATTCCGATCGCCGGAGTAACCCAAAATCTAAAATAAATCGGAAATCTGCTTGACAATCTCAAATCACCTAATTTAATATTATTAACTATTTCTTGATATTATTTGATTGGTTCTATGCATCATTTATATCGATGCGATAGAAACTAAGCAGTTGACTATGATCTAAGCGGCCGGGTATTAGAATAGGCAGGGAGCATATTATTTGTAACACTATATCATATGTTATATATGAAGAATTTAGAATGTGTTTCGCCGATACGGTTTTGGGAAAGCAGTTGAATGGTTAAACGCGGTACCACGCCGATTCGTGCGTTCATAGTAGCGCCGGCGGGGGTGGGTGGCCGCGGTCTCTGATCGGGATCCGCCGAAAGCGGACAAATGAAAAATACCCGATATGAACCTTCTCGTCCGACAAGCGGACAGGGAGCCACCAGCCTTAAATATGAAGGAGCTATCAGACAATGGCTGAACAAACAATCACTTGTCCAAACTGCGGGCAACGCATACCAATATCCAAGGCCCTAACATCTCAGATTGAAGCGGGCCTTCGGAAAACTTTTAAGGCAGAAGCAGCGAGGCGAGAAAAAGAGACGGAGGCTGCTTTTAAAAAAAGACTAATTGCCGAGATTGCACGCAGTGAAAGACAAGCACGGAAAGAAGCAGAGCAAGCGGCTTCTGCCAAACTCTCAAAAATGCAGTTAGACTTGACCCAAGCGAAGAAGCGAGAGAAAGCCACAGAAGCTAGTTTTGATCGAAGATTGGCGGAAGCAAAATCTCGCTTGGAGAAACAAACACGCAAAGAAATTAAGAAAGAAATCTCGGCAGAATTGGCTGAATTGCAGGAGCAAGTATGGGAAAAAGATAAGCAGATTGCGCGAGGCAAAAAAAATGAAGCCGAGATTTTAAAGCTTCAGAATCAAATCGCCGCACGCGAGAAAGCAATGGAAGCCGAAATTACACGCAGGGTCGACAAAGCTTCGCGTAAAGCAAGAGAAGAAACCGCTGCAAAGAGTGAAGCGCAGCACCGCTCTCACGAACTGCAGTTGGAAAAGCAACTGAGCGATGCAAGGCGGCAGACCTCTGAACTCAAGCGAAAACTGGAGCTAAGTTCACAGCAAGCGCAAGGTGAAGTCATGGAGCTTGAACTGAAGAAAACGCTAAAACAGGCTTTTCCCGATGATAAAATAGAGCCAATTGCCAAAGGTAAAATTGGAGCAGATGTGTTGCAGAAAGTCTACGCACCTAATGGACAGTATTGTGGAACCATTATTTGGGAAGCTAAGAATACCCGAAATTGGAGCAAGGCTTGGCTTGGCAAATTGCGAAGTGATCAAAGACGAGCGAAGGCTGAATTAGCGGTTTTAGTTACAGCGGTGTTACCAAAAGGTATTTCCAATTTTGCTCAAGTTGATGGCGTTTGGGTGACCGAATTTCCGTTAGTGATGGGGGTTGCGACGGCCTTTAGAATCCAATTGATGCAGATTTCCTCATTGAAACAATCATCAAAAGGTAAACACGAAAAAATGGAATTGATGTATGAATATCTCGCAGGTGTAGAATTTAGACAGAGGGTTGAGGCGATTGTAGAGGCTTTTGTATCCATGCGAGATGATTTGGACAAAGAACGGCAGACAATGGAAAGGCAGTGGGCAAAGCGAGAGAAGAACATACAACTTGTCATCGAAAACATTTCGGGGATGTACGGTGAAATGCAGGCTATTGCCGGACAAGCATTGCCCAAGATTAGACGGTTGGAACTGCCTTCTCCAAGAAGATCTTGAAGGTTCTGCCTAACAATTGATTGTAGCCGACATTGCGCCACTGCACACCGTGCCAAACGAGTGATTGGAATATATGAACACGGTGCGTCAAAGGGGGACAAAAGGAGCAAAATACGATATAAACCTATTCCTTCGACCAGCGGACGAGTGGGCCATCGGTCGCCTTTTCATTACTTGACCTAAATCAATTACAGATCGCGGGGAATTGTTAAATTGCGATTGAATTGAACAAGGTCGAGATGATGCAAACGGCAACTGTTGATAAAGTCAAGGTCGGACAGGGGAGAGGCAAAAGGGAGCGGTTTTCGACGAGAAAATTACGCTTCTGGGCGCAAATCTTCGCCTCGGTTATAACCGTCTGGATCGGCGTCGAGTTTGTCCGGTTTGTCCATTATCTGGAATCGGGCGGAACCTGGGCGTCGGCTCCGACCCGGCCGCCGGGAGTGGAAGGATTTCTGCCGATCTCCGGCCTGATAACGTTTCGGGACTGGCTGATGACCGGGGTCGTCAATAATATCCATCCCAGCGCCATGATTATCCTGCTGGCCGCCGTAGCGGTCGCCTTTTTATTCAAGAAAGGCTTTTGCGGCTGGGTCTGCCCGGTCGGGTTCATCTCCGAAATGGTGGCGTATATCGGCGACAGTTTTGTCGGGCGGTGGAAGAGGGGACACCGCCTGAAACTTCCTCGATGGGCCGATTATCCCCTGCGGTCGATCAAGTATATCCTGATGTTTTTCTTTTTGTATGCCGTCTTTTACGCCATGTCGCCGGAGGCGATCCGGGCATTTGTGGCTTCGCCCTACAATAAAATCGCCGACGTCAAGATGCTGAGATTTTTCACCGACATCGATTCGTTTGCGCTCTGGACAATAATCATTCTTTTCGGTTTGTCGATTTTTCTGCGCGGTTTCTGGTGCCGGTATCTTTGTCCCTATGGGGCTTTGCTGGGGATATTTTCGCTGATCGGGCCGGGACGGATCAAACGGGACGCCAGCGCCTGTATCGACTGCGGCAAATGCGCGAAGGCCTGTCCGTCGTTTATCAAGGTCGATCAGATCAAAACCGTCGTGTCCGATGAATGCACGGGATGTCTGGATTGTGTCGATGCATGTCCGGTCAAGGGGGCGCTGGAATTGAAAACCGTCGGGCGGCGCAAACCGATTCCCAGGAAGGTCTGGGCGGTGGCGTTGATATTAACCTTCTGGGGGGCGATGCTTCTTTTTAAGTTGACAGGGCCGTGGGAAAACTCCATCTCTAATCAAGAATATATTTACCATTATGAGAGGATGGATGGCCCGGGGTACACGCATCCGGGCCGATGAACCGACCCATGGCAGACTTTTCCACGATTTCATCGTTTTATGACGTCATGACCGGCTACGGCAACCGGCTGGTCAATGATTTCGGCCGCATCAAATTGCTGGTCGAAAAATATGGCATTCGCAAGGCCCTCGACGCCGGATGCGGCACCGGGGTGCACAGTATTATCCTGGCCAAGATCGGAGTCGAGGTGCTTGGTTTCGACGCCTCGCCGGAAATGCTGGAACTGGCCCGGACCAACGCTCTCAAGGAGGGAGTCAAACCGGTATTCGTCGAGGAGTATTTCGAGACGATTCCGGAGGAATGGTGGGGCCAGTATGACGCCGTTTTCTGTCTGGCCAATTCGCTGGTTGGAGTGCGCAATGAACAGAGGCTGAGTCTGGCCATAAAATCGTTCCAGCGGGCTTTGAAACCGGGGGGACGGGCGATTATCCAGCTTCTCAATACCGCCTGGTTCCAGAATCGTGATCAGCGGATAATCCGGGTTTCCAGCGAGGATAATTTCACCTTTGTCCGTTTCTTCGATTTCGACGCCGACGAAACCCGTCTCAATGTCATCATCATCGAACACCAGATGGGGCGGGTCAGCCATCAATTTATATCGACGCCGATAATGGCCATCGACGCGGGTATCCTGGAGGAGGCGGCCGAAACCGCCGGATTCTCGGAGGCGGAGTTTTTCTCCGATCTGGTCCTGACCGAGCCGCTCTCGGGCGATTCCCGTGATATCGTGGCCGTCCTGACCAAATAGCCCCGTTTCAACGGGGTAATCATATCTTTCCAGCAGCCGATAATAATTAAAGACAATCTCTTCCGTGGAAGAAGGTTACGGGGGGAGAATTGTCTTCAAAATTGGGTAAAAATTCGACCGGAATGACGGCGGAGGAAAGCGGCATGATAGCGATTATCGGTGTGGCTCAGGAAGAGATCGGTTATTTCAAGTCGATGGCGGAGATCAACGCCCAGGCAACTCATGCCGGGATGGAATACTTCTCCGGCCGTCTGGATGCAACGCCGGTGGTCATGGTATGCAGTCCCATGGGCAAGGTCCCGATGGCGGTGGCGACTCAGATTGCCATCGACCGTTTTGAGGCCGAAATGATTATCGCCAGCGGACCGGCCGGGCCGCTGGTGCCGTATCTGCAACAGGGGGATATGGTTATCGCCGACCGCCTGATCCAGCACGATGCAAAGTTTTCGATAAAACCCGAAGCCGGCAACAGAATCGTTTCCTCGCGATCGCTGGTGGCCGTGCAGGCCGATCTTCTGACGCGCATTACCGAATCCTATAATGTTGTTTTCGGGGGAAAGTCCAATCGCCCGCAGTTGGTTATGGGGACGGTGGTGTCCAGCGATCAGCCGGTTCTGGATCGCCGCACGATCGGCTTACTGCAACGCGACTACGGGGCCGTGGCTATCGACCGCGACGGGGCGACCGTGGCCCGGGTCTGCCGAATGAACGAAAAACCTTTTATTTTGATCCGAACGGTTGTTGACAGTCCCGACGGCGATTTTTATAATTGTTTTGACTCGCAGTTACAAGTCGTACCGGAATATATTACCGCTCTGGTCAAACGCTTTATCGCCGTACCACGTCTGGCGCCGGTGATATAAGACTGCCGTTTTACTATCCGGGATCTGATTTTGGGAATAAGCAGTTGATATGGAACCGATGATAAGTTTTTGCGGTTAGAATTTCTTAGATGGCAAAGGTCCATAAATTTCGCCAGAAATAATCTGGCTGATTCGTAAAACACGGAGTTTAGATGAACGCCAAACGTATCACGCCGATTTTCACCACCTTACTATTACTTTTTCTCAGCGTTTCCATCTTCGCCGTCCCGCCGACGGAGGAGGTCATACAGCAATTAAAAGACCAAGGCCGCTTTGACCAGTTCATGGAGAACATGGCTCAAGCGCGCGCCAACGGGGTCGATCAGGGGCTGGCCGATAACGGCAAGGGCACGGCTCATTTCGCTCAATCGCCGCAACAGACATTCCGGGTTCTGGTCATCCTGGTCGATTTCCCCAATAAGCCCTACACTTCCGGCTGGGTCGCCGGCAGCCAGACCATGTTCGATTCCCTGCTTTTCTCCGATGGGATCAACCCGACCGGTTCGATGAAAGAATTCTATTACCAGAATTCCTATGGCAATTTCACTCTGCAGGGTGACGTTGTCGGCTGGTACACAGCTTCCCAGAATTTCGATTATTACACCAATTTCTGCGACGGCAGTGACGGTCTGGGATCATACCCTCACAACGCCCAGAAGCTGGTCGAGGAAGCGGTCGATCTGGCCAATCCGGACGTCGATTATTCGATCTATGACAACGACGGCAACGGTTATGTTGACGGCATTTTTGTCGTCCACGCCGGCACCGGTTACGAAGAAACCGGGAACGACTGCGAAATCCATTCGCATCAATGGTCGATCAATCCTCGTTATTATGACGGCGTCTATGTCAGCAGTTATTCCATCGAGCCGGAGGAAAGCCCCAGCACTCAGGGGCTGATTCCGATCGGCGTTTTCTGTCATGAATTCGGACATGTCCTGGGACTGCCCGATCTCTATGACACCGATTATTCTTCGGCCGGAGCTGGACATTGGGCCCTGATGGCCAGCGGCAGTTATAACGGACAGTCGCGCTCACCGTCGAATTTTATCGTCTGGTCCAAAATGAAGCTGGGCTGGCTGTCGCCGATTACGCCGACGACCAATCAGACGAATGTCGAATTTCCGGCGATTGAATGGAATCCGGTCGGCTATCGTCTCTGGACCAACGGCCAGACCGGCAGTCAGTATTTTATGGTGGAGAACCGCCAGAAAACGGGGTCCGACGCCTACCTGCCGGGATCGGGTATCCTAATCTGGCATATCGACGAGACCGTTAATGGCAACACCAACGACTGGCATCCCAAAGTAATGCTGGAGCAGGCCGACGGCAAATTCGATTTGCAGTACGATAACAATCAGGGCGACGCCGCCGACGCTTATCCCTTCGGCGGCCTTTTCCCTCAATTCACCGATAAAACGACGCCTGATTCCAAAGCCTATAACCTGACCTCATCGCAGGTAGCGGTGTGGAATATCTCGCCGTCCGATTCGATTATGACCGCCGATCTCGACGTCAACTGGTCGCGGCCGTATCTCTATTTGACCAATTACAGCTTCTCCGACGTGGCCGGCGGAAACGGCAACGGCTTTCTGGAAGCCGGGGAGACGATCGAGTTTACCTTCACCGTAGCCAACGACTGGAAAACGGCAACATCGGCCAGCGCTGAATTGACGGTTGACGACGGCACGATTTCGATTACCAACGGCACCGTTTCGCTGGGCAGCATCGCCAGCGGCGGTTCGGTCAATAATAACGGTACGCCTCTGGAATTCCAGATCCCGGCCGATTATGTGCCCCGGATCGATTCCTTCTTCATCGAAATTACTTCCGACGGCGGCACTTTCACATCCGTTTTGCCGGTGGAGCAGAATGTCGGCAAACCGGCGGTGCTGCTGGTCGATGACGATAACGGCGATACGGTAAACACTTTCTATTCGTCCTCGCTCTATAACAAGCGGCTTCCCTATGATCTCTGGAATGAATCGACACAAGGTGCACCGGCTCTGGCGACTTTGAATAATTATGACGCCGTGGTCTGGTTTACCGGCGATTATCGGGCCAGCCCGTTGGTCGCGGCCGATATCACCGCGATGGAGGGTTATCTTGACGCCGGCGGCAGTCTCTTCCTGTCCGGGCAGGCGATAGCGGCTCAATTGGCGACTTTCGACCCGACCTTTCTGTCCGATTATCTGAAAGCGTCGTATCTGTCCAATTCGATGGTGCCGATTTTGAGCGTGGATGCGGCCTCACAGGTTTTCGGCGGTTTGGGGACCATCGCTATCACCGGCACCAGTGGAGCCAGCAATCAGACCAAACCCGATCACGTCTCGGCCGTCAACGGCGGCGTTCCGGAACTCGATTATTACGGCACCACCCAGCTGGCGGCTCTTTCGTATTCGGGGACTTATAAGCTGATGTTCTTCTCGTTCGGTTTTGAGGCCATCGCCGCCGGCGATTACCGGTTCGTGGAAAGGGATACGATTTACTATCGCGTCTTTGATTTCCTCGGCGTCAGTTCGGCTTCGGGCTATCCTGAAATCGCCTATCTCGAAATCGGTCCCGGCGATCAAACCCATTTGATCGATCATACGCCCACAATTTCCTGGCCCTATTTTGACGCCGGTGGCGCTCCGGAACAGGAGTATGAGGTTCAGGTCGGCACCGACAATGACTGGACAATCGCCGAGTTATGGGATACCGGCCCGGTGGCGAGCAGTGATACCAGCGTGGTTTATGCCGGAGCGGCTCTTGTGGACGGACAGACCTGCTATGTGCGGGTACGGGCTTTCAACGGCACTCAATGGTCCAACTGGCAGGCCGATCAATTCCATCTCAATTCCGTGCCGAGCGCACCGTCGGGGTTGACTCCGAGCGATCTAATGGGCGTAACCTCGGCCACACCGGCGCTGACGCATGTCAATGCCTCTGACAATGAATCCGATCCTCTGACCTATGATTATGAAGTCTTCGAGGACAGCCTGTTGACGATCCTGGTGGCTCAGGCGGACAACCAGCCGCAGGGATCGGGAAGCAGTTCGTGGACGGTCAGTCCGTCCTTGACCGACGAGACGGTCTATTATTGGCGGACCCGCGCCTTCGATGGCTACGAGGACGGCGCCTGGAGCCCGGCGGCTTCCTTCTGGGTCAATTCCAATAACAGCGCTCCGGCCGCCTTTAATCTGCTGACGCCTGCGGACAGTCTTCTGGTCTCCGATCCTCTGCCGACCTTCACCTGGTCGGCCTCATCGGATGCCGATCTTTATGATACGGTGTCCTACAGCTTCATCCTCGGCGTCGATACCACTACCGGGTTGTCCGATACCGTCCTCACGGCGGTCGATTCGCTTGCGATGGGTACGGAATATCTCTGGAAGGTACTGGCTGTCGATAAATTCGGCGGCGTCACCCAGAGCACTGAGACCTTCCTGCTTTCGACGCTGACGCCCGGCGATGCCAACGGCGACGGGGTCACCAATGTCGGGGACGCGGTTTTCCTGATCAATTATGTTTTCCGCGACGGGCCGCCGCCCGATCCTTTTAAGGCGGGCGACGCCAACAGCGATTGCGCCGTCAACGTCGGGGACGCGGTTTTCCTCATCAATTATATTTTCCGCGACGGACCGGCTCCTGAGCCGGGATGCGCCTGATTTTTCAATAAGGGCGGGCCGACGGCCCGCCCTTTTCCTTTCCGATTATAGCCTGATTGACCGGAATGCGGCCGGGGCGCGCTTTAATGGTTTAGTCCGCCCATTTTGGTCTTGAAAAGGGCCGCCCGATTTGTTATACTGCCAAACAGCTTAACAACTTGAAATTGTGGAGTAGATCATGGCTTTCAATAAAGTTGAGAAGATATGGATGAACGGCCAGATGATCAACTGGGATGACGCCAAGATTCATGTCCTCTCCCACGTTGTCCATTATGGGTCTTCGATTTTCGAAGGTCAGCGCTGTTATAATACGCCCAAGGGTCCGGCCTGTTTTCGTCTCGAAGAGCACACCGACCGGTTATTCAATTCGGCAAAAATCTATCGCATGGAAATACCTTTCACGAAGGACGAGATCAATCAGGCGATACTCGATGTTATCGCCGTCAATAAGCTGAAATCCTGCTATATCCGTCCCGTGGCTTATCGCGGTTATGGAAGCCTCGGTGTCGATCCGCGCTCCTGCCCGGTCGAGGTGACTATTGCGGCCTGGCCCTGGGGCAAGTACCTGGGCGAGGAGGCTATGGAAAACGGGGTTTCGGTTTGTGTTTCGTCGTGGAATCGCAATGCGCCCAACACCATGCCGATGATGGCCAAGGCCGGGGCAAATTATATGAATTCGCAGTTGATCAAACTGGAAGCGATCTCGCACGGTTATGTCGAGGGGATCGCGCTCGATGTCAATGGTCTGGTGTCCGAAGGTTCGGGCGAAAATATCTTTCTGGTTCAGCGCGGCAATCTGGTGACACCGTCCTTTGGCTCTTCCGTTCTGCCCGGCATCACCCGCCGGACGATCATTACCCTGGCCAAGGAAATGGGTCTGAATGTCATCGAGGAGCCGGTACCGCGCGAAGCTCTATATATCGCCGATGAAGTTTTCTTCACCGGATCGGCGGCCGAGGTTACCCCCATCTCCAAGATCGACGACATTGTTATCGGGAATGGCCGGGCCGGTGAGATAACAAAGCAACTGCAGAAGGCGTTTTTTGATATCGTCGAGGGCCGGACCGAGGATCGCTATGGCTGGCTGACGATGGTGCCATCTTCTGAAAAAATCAAAACCTGAGAGCTGATATGAAAATTGCCTTAGGATGCGACCACGCCGGCTATAAGTTAAAGGAAAAAGTTAAAGAATTGCTTCAGTCCTGGGGGTATCAACTGACCGACTTTGGAACCAATTCGACGGAATCGGTCGATTATCCCGATTATGCCCTTAAGGTTGCCAAGGCGGTGGCCAGCGGAGAGGTCGAAAGAGGAATAGTCGTCTGCTGGACGGGCAACGGCGTGAATATAACGGCCAATAAAGTGGACGGTGTTCGTTCGACGATCGCCTTCAATCCCGAAATGGCCCAACTGGCCCGGGCGCATAACAACTCCAACGTCCTGGCGCTATCGTCCAAGTTTCTAAATATGAGTTACTTGGAGGATATACTTAAAGAATGGCTTGATACCAAATTCGACGGCGGGCGGCATTTGCGGCGTCTGGCCAAAATCCCTCATTCGGGGATGAAGGACGAGGAAAACAAGGGAGAATAATATCGTGAATTCATACGTGCAGAAGGTTGATCCCGAATTATACGAGGCGCTAATCTCCGAGGCGCGCCGGCAGGCATTCAAATTGGAGTTGATCGCATCCGAGAATTTTGTCTCAGAGGCGGTGCTCGAGGCGGCCGGCGGTATTATGACCAATAAATATGCCGAGGGGTATCCCGGCAAAAGGTATTATGGCGGCTGTGAGTTCGTCGATATCGCCGAAAACCTGGCCCGCGAACGGGCCCTCAAACTTTTCGGAGCCGAGCACGCCAATGTTCAACCGCATTCAGGGTCGCAGGCCAATATGGCTGTTTATTTCACCGTCCTGCAGCCGGGCGATACCATCATGGGGCTGGATCTGTCTCACGGTGGACACCTGACTCACGGCCATCCGATCAATTTCACCGGCCGTCTTTACAACATCGTTCCTTATCAGGTCGATCCCGAAACCGAGGTCATCAACTACGACAAGTTGATCGCCCAGGCGGCTGAGGTCAAACCGAAAATAATCGTGGCCGGCGCCTCGGCTTATCCTCGAATGCTCGATTTCACCAAGTTCCGCGAAGCGGCCGATGCCGCCGGGGCCTTGCTGATGGTCGATATCGCCCATATCGCCGGACTGATTGTGGCCGGTCTGCATCCCTCACCGGTGCCGTACGCCGATTTCGTCACCACTACCACCCATAAGACTCTACGCGGCCCGCGCGGCGGCATGGTTCTCTGCAAGGAAAAATACGCCGCCGATCTCGACCGGACGGTTATGCCCGGGATTCAGGGCGGCCCGTTGATGCATATCATCGCCGCCAAGGCGGTGGCTTTCAAGGAAGCCATGGATGAAGATTTCAACGTCTATCAACGGCAGGTCGTCAAAAACGCCGCCGAGCTGGCTCAGGGGCTCAAATCCCGCGGCCACAAACTGGTGGCCGGGGGGACCGATACCCATTTGATGCTGATGTCGTTTATCGGCCAGACCCGCGCCGACGGCAAAGCTGTCACCGGCAAAGCGGTCGAAAAGGCGCTGGATGAGGCCAGTATCACGGCCAATAAAAACACGGTGCCGTTTGATCCGGCCAAACCGTTTGTCACATCGGGCATCCGTCTGGGGACGCCGGCTATTACGACCCGGGGTATGAAAGAGCCGGAAATGGACCAGATTGCCGGTTTCATTGACCGGGTGGTAAAAAACCTCGGTGATTCCGAAGTTTATGCCGAAGTCGGGCGGGAAGTGCGGAAATTATGCGAAAAATTTCCGCTCTATACCGATCGTCAGGGCTGATAAATCGCCGCCGGTTGCGTATAAATGGGTAAACGGAACTTTTAACAAGGAAGTAATAAATGTTGGCGCAGTTTTCCGTATTTCCGGTCGGGGCCAAAGAATCGTTATCGAAAGAGGTTGCGAAAATCCTTGACATTATAGATAAATCGAAGCTTACTTATACATTCTCGTCCATGTCAACAATCGTGGAGGGGAATTGGGATGACGTTATGGCCCTGATTAAGAAGTGCCATGACGCCATGAAGAGGTCGCACAATCGAATTTACACCTCGATTGTGATCGATGATCGCAAGGGAGCAAAGAAACGTTTGACCGGAAAAGTCGAAGCTGTTGAAAAGCTTTTAAAAAGAAAGTTGCCGAAATGACCCAACATCGCATCGCTTATATCACGGCCCCGGTAGAGGTTGCCGAACAAATCGCCATAACGCTGGTAGAGGAAGACCTGGTCCGATGTGTCAACATTATCGAACAGGTGAGATCGATTTACAAATGGGAAGGCCAGGTCGAGCGGACCATGGAATCGCTACTTGTGGTCAAAGTCATGGCCGAGCGGACCGATGAGTTGATCGATAAAGTCCGGGAAATTCATCCTTACGAAGTTCCCGAAATCCTTTTCGGCGACATTGTCGCCGGAAACGAGGATTACCTGGAATGGCTGGCCGGTAAGGAAATCGAAGTCGATGACGTCGATCTCGACGAGGACGTCGACCTGGACGATGTCGACGAGGATCTGGATGGGGACGAAGAAGAAGGCGGAGAAGAGGAAGAAGAAGAAAAGGACGAATAAGCAAGCGTGCCATAAATGAAATCGCGGAAAATCACCGGCGGTTACCTGTTGCGGCTGGAACGGGGCGAGGAGGCGATGTCGATGCTGACCTCCTTTGTGGCCACCCAGCGGATACCGTGCGGCTTCCTGCAGGGCATCGGCGCCATCAAAAATCCGGAAATAGGTTATTTCGACAGCCGAAGCGGAAAATACCGTCATCGGCGTCTGAGGAAACAGGTCGAGGTAATCGGCCTGCAGGGGAATATCTCGTGGCTGAACGGCAAGCCGTTCGTCCACGCCCATATCGCCGTCGCCGGGGCCGATCATAAAGTGGTCGGCGGTCATTTTTTCGGGGGCGAAGTGGCGGTCACTCTGGAAATTTATATCAAAGTCCTCCCCAAGAGACTGAAGCGTTTTTATGATCCTCAGATGGGGTTTAATTTTTGGGACCTCTGATTACTATCATGACCGATTTCGGCCATGCCGACGGTTACCAGGGTGTGCTTGAGGGGGTCATCGCCGGCATTAATCCCGCGGCCCGGGTTATTACGATCAGCCATGAAGTCCCACCGGGCGATATTTTGGGCGGCTGGTATCTTCTCAAAACTCATCACCATTATTTCCCTCCGGGCACAATTCATCTGGCGATTGTCGATCCCGGCGTCGGTACCGGGCGGAAAATTCTGGCGGTCAGTACGGGCCGTTATGGTTTTGTCGGGCCTGACAATGGTCTGCTTTCTTTTATTCCCGGAAAAGAAATCGTGTCCATCCATGCCGTCACCGACCGGCGCTATGCCATATCTCCGATTTCGCCGGTATTCCACGGGCGCGATATCATGGCTCCGGCGGCGGCTTACCTGAGTCTGGGAATCGATCCGTCCTGTCTGGGGCGGGCCAGTAGGAAAATGACGGCCCTGAAAGGTATTAGATCACGACGCCGGGGAAATAAAATATATGGCCGGGCGATATGGGTCGATCATTTCGGCAACCTGATAAGCAATATCGATGGCGAAAAACTCCCGGTTGATGCTACGGTCGAAGTCAATAATAATGATATCGGGCCGGTGCGGCGGACTTTTTCCGATGTCGGGCGGGGCCGGCCATTGGCCTATATCGGCTCCGGCGACCATCTGGAGATCGCCGTTCGGGAGGGTTCGGCTCTTGAATTTTTCGGCGGCGACCGATCCCGCATCGAAATTAAAGTTGCGCCGGTTTGAGGAGTCCCGTAATATACGTTGACGATCGGATTGAAATTTATCGGGTGATAGGCTATGAAATGTCCTTTTTGCGGTCATGAAGAAAATAAAGTCGTCGATTCCCGGCCGGTTCAGGATGGCCGGGCGGTCCGGCGGCGCCGAGAATGTCTCGAATGCAAGGAGCGTTTCACGACTTATGAATATATCGAGGCCGTGACTTTGACGGTCACGAAGTCGGATGAGCGTCGGGAACCGTTTGACCGCCAAAAGGTCATCCACGGCATTAAACTGGCCTGCAACAAACGTCCGGTCGGCATCAAGAAGATCGAGGCCATGGCATCCGAGATCGAGGCCGATCTCAGCGAATTGTCAAAGACCGAGGTCTCTTCCAAGTATATCGGTGAATTGGTCATGGAGAAGCTCAAGGAGGTGGACGAGATCGCCTATGTCCGTTTCGCCTCGGTCTATCGCAAATTCGCCGATACCACCGAATTTCTCGAAGAGTTGACGAAACTCCTCAAGTAGAAATTCCGTACCAAATCATAAATAAATTCAGCCCGTTTAAAGCAGGGGGAAGCAACGCATGAATGTCATTCGTCCTTTGACTAAAAAAGATATGTATCCTTTTGCCGTTATCGGCGCCGGCGCCTATGCCGGGATGAAAATTACCGGTGATGAAGATATCCGGAAGCTGTCCGAAAGATTATGGAAAACCGAACAGGCCGATCCCGGGATAAATCTCTATGGCCTTTTTCGCGAAGGCCGACTGGTGGGAGGGATGCGGCTGTTAGATTTCAGCATGAAAATGCTGTCCACCTATGTTCCCGTTGGCGGGGTAGGTTTTATCGCCGTCGATCTGGTGCATAAGAAGGAACATATCTGCAAAGATCTGGTCGAGTTTTATATCGATCATTACGCCAAGAAGAAGGCTCCGATGCTGGTGTTGTATCCTTTCCGTCCCGACTTCTACCGCAAAATGGGTTTCGGTTATGGGACCAAGGTCAACGAGTATCGCATCAAGCCCGGCGATCTGCCGGCTTCCGGCGAGCGCAAGCGGGTGTCATTTGTCGGCCCGAAAGATTTCAAGGGTCTCAATGACTGTTATCATCGCGTGGTCGATAAGACGCACGGCATGATAAAGCGCACCAAGACCTACATGAATTATCTGGCCCGTCCCGGCGTCAAATTCGCCGCCTTTCGAAAAGGGAAGAGGATCGAGGGGTTTATGGTTTTCGGCCTGACGCCGACTGACGAAAAAAACTGGCTGGTGACCGAAATGCGCACGCTGGAATTCATCTATGAAACGCGCGAGGCGATGATGGGCCTGCTGGCTTTTGTTAATTCGCAGGCCGACCAGGTAAAGGCATTAGTGCTGAGGCTTCAGGACGACGATTTTCATTTTATCCCGCGCGATCCGCGTAATGACTCGGGCCGCCTCATCAACCCGGTCGCGCATGAAACCAACACTTCGGGGGTGGGCATCATGTACCGGGTCATCGATACGCCGGGATTATTCCGGGCCCTCAAGAAGCACGATTTCAACGGGCAAAATTGTAAACTGAAAGTTACCGTCCGCGACAGTTTCTATCCCCGACATGACGGCAGTTATATTATCCATTTTATCGATGGTCGGCCGCAGGTGAAAACCGGCGACGACCATGAAGTCGAAATCAAGCTGGATGTGGCCGAATATTCTTCGATGGTCATGGGGATCGTCCCGTTTTCCAAACTGCACGATTATGGCCTGGCCGAAATTTCGAATGCAACCTATATCGAAACCGTTACCCGGATATTCACTCCCCTGCAGAAACCGTATTGCGTGACCCAGTTCTAAAATCGGTTTTTGATAAAAGGTAAGCCGGTAGCGGACCCGACAGGGAATCAGGGCGGCGAGAGATGCCCGGCTGTCGGCGTATAATTCACCTCAAAAGCTGTTTACAATCCGGACGCTTTCTGTTATATCCCATGTGGTCGAAATACAGTCTTTCGGAGGGAAGGGCGTCGGTAATGGCTCATAAAATTAAACTGCCCTATGGGCGGAGTCATCTCGAAGTCGATCTTTCGCCTTATGCCGGGCATTATACCGTATTCGAATATGATCGCCGACAGAGCCGGCCCGAAATCGGGGTCGAGGAGCTATATCGGTCGTATCGCGAGCCGATCGGGACGCTTCCGTTGCGCGAATTGATTCGGCCCGACGATTCGATCTGTATCGTTACCGGCGACGGCACCCGACCGTATGTTCCGATGCGGCTCATGCTTCATACCGTTCTGGATCATCTGGGTTATGTCCCGGCCAAAACGACGGTTATAACCGGTTCCGGGAGCCATCAGCCCCATACGGCCCATGAGTTGCGGGATCTTTTCTGCGCCAAGCTCCTTGGCAGTCTGAATATCATCAGCCACGACAGCCGTTCCGGGGTCAACGTCGAAATTGGGCGGCTGACCGACAAGACGCCGGTCATGCTGAACCGATATTATCTTGAGGCCGACCGGAAAATCGTCCTGGGCCATATCGAGCCGCACCTGTTCGCCGGTTATACCGGCGGCCCCAAAGGGATAGTCCCGGCGCTGTGCGGTATCGAAACCATCCACCGCCTGCATTCATTTGATGTCATCGGCGACCGGACCTCGACCTATGGCGATATCGAGAATAACGCCACGACGGCTCTTATCAGGGAAATAGCGTCGATGGCTCCGCCTGACTTTATGGTCAATCTGGCTCTGAATGAAAAACAGAAACCGGTCGGAGTTTTTTCCGGTCATTATATCGAGGCTCATCGGGCCGGGGTCGAATTTGTCCGGAGATATTCCGAAGTGACCGTCAGGCGCCGGTATCCGGTGGTTATCGCCTCCAATTCCGGCCATCCGCTGGATCAGAACCTGTATCAATCGGTCAAGGGGATCGACGCCGCCTTCCAATTGACCGAACCGGGCGGGGCGATTATTATTGCCGCCGAATGCGCCCGAGGCATACCGGATAGCGGCCGTTTCGGAAAATTATTGGCCTCGGCCTCATCTCCTGAAACATTATTGACGCGACTTGCGAATGATAATGAAATGATCGACGACCGCTGGCAGGTCCAGCGATTGTGCCGGTTATTGCAGAAATGCCGAATTATCCTGGTTTCTTCGCTGGATAAAGCGGCGACCGAGGCGTGCCTGCTGGAATATGCGCCGAGCATCGAAGCGGCGCTGAAGAAAATCGCCGCCGAGCGGCGGGGGGCGCTGGAGATCGCCGTCATGACCGATGGGCCGTTGACTATCCCGGTGATGGCCGGGTTGCAAAACTGAAATTGAACGGGAAATTATAGAGGCCGCTTTTGAACCACCGACAACCTACCGATCATACCGAAGGTTCGATAATAAAATCTATCATCAGCATGGGATTGCCGTCGATGATCGGCTTCGGTCTCGGCAACATCTATGATCTGGCCGATATGTTCTGGCTGTCCCGCATGGGCCCAGAACCGGTGGCCGCCATCACCATCCTGGCCCCGGCCCTGTGGGTGATTCATTCGGCCAATACCATAGTCGGGGTCGGTTCGGTGGCGATTATTTCCCGCCGGTATGGCGAAAAGGACTTTGTTAAAACCGAGATGGCCATCAAGGAAACGGTCGTTCTCAAATGGCTGGCGGCTATATTTTTCGGTTTCATCGGTTATCTTCTGGCGCCTTTTATGATGAATCTTCTCGGGGCCGAGAAGAACGTCCAGGAGATCGGCATTACCTATGGGCGGATTATCTTTATCGGACTCGGTTTCAATTTTGCCACCTATTCGGTGTTTACGGCCATGCGCGGCGTGGCTAATCCCAATCTGGCGATGATGTTGATGATTTCCTTAAGCGGCCTCAATATCGTCCTTGATCCGTTCATGATATTCGGGTGGTGGATATTTCCGGCGATGGGCGTGGCCGGGGCCGCCTGGGCGTCGGTGATATCATACGCCTTGGCTTTTATCGTTGGCATGATTCTCTTTTATGCCGGCGCCACCAATGTCCGGCTGGAATTGCGCAGTGGGCGGCCGATCCGCTGGACGACGATGTGGCAAATTCTTAAAATCGGCATTCCATCGGCGGTCGGACAGATATCATTTTCCATGGCTCGGTTGGTGATCATGCCGATGATCGCAATTTTCGGAACCGGAGTGGTGGCCGCCTACGGGGTCAGTCAGCGGGCCTCGGCCCTGGGGATAAGCCTGCTGGTCGGTATCGGGCTGGGCCTTTCGGCCCTTATCGGGCATAACCTGGGGGCCGGGAAAAAGGAGCGGGCCAAATCCACGGCCAATCAGTCGCTGTTTATCGCGACCGGAATTATGACCGCCATGGGCGTCATAACTTATGTTTTCGCCGCGCCGATCATGCGCGTCTTTTTCGAAGATCCGGCGATTGTCGGTTACGGCCGGACGATCATGCGAATACTGGCTCTGGGATTCCCGGTGATCGGAATGCTGTTGATGATGGAGTATATCTATAATGGCGTCGGCGAAAACCGGCCGGCCATGTTTTTCAATATCCTTCACGCCTGGATTCTGGAAATTCCGGCCGTATATATCACGACCCAGATTCTCAATTATAATCAAAATGCCGTCTGGTGGTCGATTGTCGCGGCCAGTTATGTTTCGGTGACCGCCTTCTATCTCTATTTTCGAAAAGGCAAATGGCTCCATGTCAATGTCTGATGACTATGGCGTGAAAATTTGCCTTGCCATCTCTGAAATTTTAATTTAGATACAAACTAAATATCATCCAAATCGAATAGCCTTCGCCCGATGGCCGATCCGGGCGGTAAGGATGGGGAATATGCGGACTTTTATATTGGCCGCCGTCAGTCTGGCGCTTGGCGTCGTGTCGATGGCGCGTGTGATAACCTTCGACGATCTCTATAACGTTCCGCGATACGGCGATATGCAAATATCGGCCGACGGCGAAAAGATCGTTTTCACCTTGACTCAAAACGATCTTAAGAAGGAATCGTCGACGACTCATATCTGGATAATGAACCGGGACGGGAGCGCCGCCGGTCAATTGACCAACGGCCCGACCGGGGAGCGGCGTCCGCGCTGGTCGCCGGATGGCCGGACATTGTATTTTTTATCCAGCCGCGACGAGGATAAGACTCAAATCTGGCGCCTGCCGCTTTCGGGCGGCGAAGCGGTCGCGGTCACCGATATCGCGACCGGGGTCTCGGCCTTCGAAGTCGATCCCGCGGGGAAAAATTTTATTATCGTTTCATCGGTTTATCCCGATTGCCACAGCGACAGCTGTAACCGGGACCGTATGGGAGCGGCCGAAAACGATCCGATTGAGGCCAAGCTCTACGACAGGTTATTGTTCCGCCATTACAATCGCTGGGACAACGGCCGGGTGTCGAGGTTGTTTCTGGCCGATGTCGAGAGCGGTGCGCATCGGGAGCTTTATTCGGGGCCATACAACGCTCCCACGGTGCTTCTTGGCGGCGGCGGCGACTATGGCTTTTCCCCGGACGGCCAGGAGGTCTGCTTTGTGATGTGCACCGATTCGACGCCGGCGATATGGCCCAATAACGATTTGTATATTATCCCGACTAAGGGAGGCGGCCAAGCGCGGAGAATCACCGAGAATAAAGGTCTGGACGTGTCGCCCCGGTATTCTCCCGACGGGCGCTATATCGCCTATTTGTCGATGGCTCGCGAGGGGTATGAATCGGATCAACAAGATTTGACGCTCTATGATCGCGCCAAAGGGACGCATACGAATCTGACCGGTGATTTTGACCGGTCTATCTGGGATTATGAATGGGACAGCAAATCGCGATATATTTATTTCTCGGCGGCCGAGTATGGTCTAGTGAAAATATGGCGTCTCGATATCAAGTCGCGCCGGATCGAAAAATTGCTGGATGATGCCGTATATGGCGATAGGCGGTTATCGCCCGACGATAAGTACCTGATTGTCAGTCGTTCGCTTTCGAATCAACCGTATGAGTTATATCAGTTCGACCTCGGTTCCCGGAAACTCACTCAGTTGACTCATTTCACGGAAAAAGTGACGGCCGATCTGGACATGAATCGGGCCGAGGAATTCTGGTTTGAGGGTTTCGCGGGCGATTCCATCCATGGTTTTTTGACTCTGCCGCCCAATTTCGATGCGACGGCGACATATCCGCTGGTTTTGCTCATTCACGGTGGGCCGCAGTATTGCTGGCTGGGGGATTTCAATTATTATGGCTGGAATACGCAGTTGACGGTGGCGCAGGGATATGTGGTGGCCCAGATCGACCCTCATGGCAGTGTCGGATACGGTCTCAAATTCAAGGAATACGTGTCGGGCAACTGGGGCCGGGGAGATTATGAAGACCTCATGACCGGCGTCGATTACCTGATTGCCAATCATCCCTATATCGACACCACCAGAATGGCCGCGCTGGGGCGTTCCTACGGCGGTTTCATGACCAACTGGATCTGCGGCCACACCGACCGTTTCGACTGCCTGATCACGGTGGACGGCACCTATGAGCATATCAGCGAATATGGTTCGACCGAGGAATTGTGGTTCCCGGAATGGGAATGCAAGGGGACGCCGTGGAGCAACCGGGAGGAATATGTTCGCTCCTCGCCGGAAACCTACGCGGCCGATTTCAAAACGCCGACGATGGTGATTCATGGGGGCCGGGATTACCGGGTCGATCTCAGTCAGGGTCTGCAGATGTTCACGGCATTGCAAAGGATGGGTGTACCTTCACAATTGCTGTATTTCCCCGATGAAGGGCACAGCGTCGGCAAACTGAAGAATCTGCGTTACGTATATGATGAACAGTTCCGATGGCTAAAACGATGGCTGAAGCGGTGACGGCCTGATGGTCAGTGTGAAGAGAGGACGATATGATAAGTTTGAAAAATAAAGTCACGATGATTACCGGCGGTTCGCGGGGGATTGGCCGGGCCACGGCCCGGATGTTCGCTCAGGCCGGCAGTGATGTGATTATCAATTTCAAAGGCGATAAGGCCAGCGCCCGGAGCGCGGTCGAGGAGGCGGCTTCTTTCGGGGTCAGGGCCCAGGCGTATCAGGCCGACGTGGGGGAGAAAAGCCAGGTCGACGCCATGGTGGCTTCGATCATCAAGGATTTCGGCCGGATCGATATCCTGGTCAATAACGCCGGAATATGGATTCATAATCCGATCGACGCCATGACCGAGGAACGCCTTAAGGAAACGGTCGATATTAATTTGATGGGAAGTTTTTATACCGCCATGGCCGTCGTGCCTTACATGAAGAAACAGGGGTCGGGGGTTATTATCAATATCTCCTCCACCGCCGGTCAGCGCGGCGAGGCTTTTCATTCGCCTTATGCGGCAACCAAAAGCGGCGTTATCGGCCTGACCAAATCGCTGGCGGCGGAACTGGTCGGGGATAATATCCGGGTCAACTGCGTGGCTCCCGGATGGGTCGAAACCGATATGAGCCGCCCATCGCTGGATAATGAGGAGGAAGCGGCGGAGGTGCTGAGCAAGATACCGATGGGCCGGGTGGGAACTCCGGAGGAACTGGCCGGGCCGATTTTGTTCATGGCCTCCGATATGGCCTCGTTTATCACCGGCGAAGTCCTCAATGTCAACGGCGGGGCCGTTTTGTGCGGTTAGTAGTCTCTTTTCGGGTATAATTTACTTCAATAATCGGCGTCGGCGTAGATTTACTGCGCCGACGCTGTCTTTTTTGACCATTTTCGACAGTATTTTGATGGTGATTAATAATATACCCCGGTAGAAAAGGGCGCCGATTAAAGGAGATGAAAATAGTTGACAAAATGGTGAAAAAAGGTAATCTTGAACCCAGGAAGTATCGTATTTTCAGGCATTGAAATTCTTTCTGACTTCCATCGGGAAAACTTAATCAAAATCCAAGGAGGTGGCCAATGAAGACGGGATTAGTTCTCAGCGGCGGATCTATCAAGGGCGCTTTTCAGGCGGGCGCTATCCGAGAAATACTCGATGCCGGAGTCAAACCGGCCGGTATTTATGGCATTTCGGTCGGCAGTCTTAACGGAGGTTTTCTGACCGACCGGGCGGGACAGGCCGGACGCAAAGGAGAGACGCCGGACTGGCCCGCAATCGGCGAGGAACTGGGACGGCTGTGGCTGGAGACTATCAATTCCTTCGGAAAAATCGGTAAAAAGCGGGGATCATTGAAACTGGTCTGGAATCTGTTGTGGTCCAAATTCGACGGCCTTATCGATACCGGAAAACTTCAGGCCCTGGTGAATGAGATTCTGGATGAAGACAACTTGCGGGAATCCCCGGCCATATTCAAAGCCGGATCGGTCAACGTCGCTGACGGCACGCTCTTTGAGGCCGACAACCGGACACCTAATCTTATCAAATATATCATCGCCAGCACCGCTATCCCGGTGGTCATGCCGGTATCCAAAATATCGGGGCAACCCCTGGTTGATGGCGGAGTGCGCGACGTGGCGGCGATGAAGCCGGCTATCGAGGACGGGGCTGAGGAGATTGTCTGCGTCCTCTGTCAGCCCCGCGATCTGGCCGGAGCGCAGATCAATACCGGCAATCTGATGCATTTTGCCGAACGGTTGATGGACATAATTATCAATGAGACAGTCAACAACGATATCGAATGGGCCCAGTTTATCAATGATCATACGCCGGAAGACGGTACCGTGGTCCTTTCCGGCTCGATGCAGGGATATCGGCGGGTGCCACTGACGGTGATTCGGCCATCGGGGCCGTTGGATATCAACCTCACCGATTTCAGCCGGGTCGATATCGAGCGGATTTATGAAGAGGGTCGGGCCGCGGCCAAGCCGGAACTTCAGAAGCGGGCCGATCGGATGAGGACCGCCTCGCCGGTATAACTGCCTTATTGCGGCGGCCGTATATCTATATCTCACATATCTTTAGATTGGTTTGGCTCATCTCGGTTTCAGGCCAGTACGGGTCAATTATATCCCCCAATATTCGGTTCCCGAAAAGCAGAACCAAGTGGGGTCTATTAATGTTATTGACAATTTTAAGTCCGATAGTATATTTTATTTGACAGGATCCGGATATAGATGACAACCAACATGACCCCACAAGGTTCCGGGCCATAGGAAGCGGAGGTATGAATGCGGAGAGGCCGTACTTGTTTCTTCGTATTTTTTATTGGGCTGAGTTTCAGCGCCAATCTCACATCCTCCGTCGCGCCTTACCCGTCAGGAGGCGACTCCCAATTTTTTAAGAATTTATCCGACTATGCCATAACCATGCAATATGACGCCGAAAACGCCCTTTATTATATCGGCGATACTTCCAACTCCCGATGCAGTACGGTCATACCGATGCGGCTCAATATCGCGCCCGATACCAATTTCTGGTGTCATAACGTCCTCTGGGCCAATTTCGGCGACTGGGGTGACGACGATCCCTGGGATTCGATCCGGATAAGCCGGCCATGCGCCACCGAAAGCCAGTGGTTGGATAATAAGGACGCCAGTATCATGATGCATTATTCCTGCATCGAAGCTCCGGAGGGGTTTCCGCCCGGCGAACCCGAGGCTCCAAGAATCTGGTGTGTCGGGACGCCCTTGTCCATCGTCGGCAATGCCTGCGAAGAGGACGTCCATGTTTTCGTCACCAATGACCTGTGGAATGTCTCCAATCGCCTCGGGGCGGATCCCGGCGACACTATCGCCAATCCGTTGTTTCTCCCGTGCAATATCATCATCGATACCGTTTTCTGGTATCTTCAAACAGGTCAGAACGGCATCGACAGTTTCTATACATTCTATGATTCGGGACGGTATGTCCCGGAAAGTGTCCTCGTGCCGGAATACGACGGGGCCGATACGATCAATACCTGGCTGAGTTCGGTTCATACCGCTGATCCGCGTCTGCTCATGGGCCCCGACGGCGATATGTACGTGTTTTTTCAGGCCGCCTTTGCCGGATGCTGGTGGCGCGGCGGTCATCTTAACTGCGTCAAGCCGGGTGCGGTTTACGTCGCTCGTTCATCGGACGGCCGTAACTGGCGGGATTTGACCCGGATCACTCATCTCAATGGGGGGCTGGCCTGTCCCGCCCCGATCATCGATACCGACGGCTCGGCCGTGATGTGGATGGCGGCGGTCGGCGATATGGAGGCTGACTATCATTCCGGGCAAGTTTACAAGTTTGGCTCGGCCACGATCCTTCCCGATTCCGGGTACTGGCCGCCGCCGATGCCTTGCACTCATGATTTTAACGGCAGTTTCGATTCCTGCTCGGGGGAGAAGATCTGGCATATCGGAGTCAAGGCGACGGGTGGGGCGAACCGGCTGATGGTGTTCAATACCACCGCCGTGAGTTGTCGTCAATTTATCGGAATCTGCAAAAGCAGCGATGAAGGCAACAGCTGGATTTGCCAGCCGGAACCGTTGTTGACGGTCGATCCCGACCATTGGGATGGCCGCGAAATCTATGCCCCGGAATTGATGAAGTGGAGCGGAGCCAAACCGGAGTGGCTGTTGTTTTATTCGGGCAACGATAAGATCGGCGGGAAATGGCGTTCAGCGTTCACGCCGTTGCTGGTTGCTGATTCAGCCGCGGCAGTTCGGGGCGACGCCAATCATGACGGGTTTGTCAATGTCGGCGACGCTATCTATCTGGTAAATTTCGTTTTCAAAAGCGGCCCGCCGCCAAATCAGGTTTGGACGGGGGACGCCAATTGCGACAGCAGTGTCGACGTTGGGGACGTGGTCTATCTGATAAGCTATATTTTTAAACTGGGCCCGACGCCCGACCCGGATTGCACCGCGATGCAATAATAAACGGGCGGCGGGCTGCACGATGCGCTCGTTTCCGCGCAGACCAATAAAATCTTTCATGCTTCCATTGATGGAGCTTTGGCGTTCGGCTATATCTCCGCGCCGGGATAATCGGTAAACCGGTCGATTTTATTTATGATTTGTCATGTGTTATAAGAGCCGTATTTCGGTGTTGATTTTTGGATCGGTTGACCTATATTATTTATTATCTATTCCCCCGCGAGGGTTCAAAAATGAGTCCGATTAATCACGACGACGACAAAACCCGGACAATCGATGTCATTGCCGTCGGGACGGTCGTGGGTCGGTACCGTATTCTGGAAAGAATCGGCGCCGGCGGCATGGGTAAGGTATACCTGGCCGATGATTCAGAATCGGGACGGCGGGTGGCGGTGAAAACCGTCGATCAGAAACTGGTCAGCGCCAAGCTCATAAAAAAGGAAATCGAGACTCTCTCAATACTGGAGCATGATTTTGTCATCCGGCTTTTCGACGCTTTCAAATATCATGACGATTTCTGCATCGTTACCGAGTACGTCGAGGGCGGCACCTTATATGAGAGATTGCAATCGGGACTTCTGGATTTCGAATCGGTTCAAAAATACGCCCATCAGATACTGGACGCCCTGGATTATATCCATTCGCAAGGCATCATTCATTCCGATCTAAAACCGCACAATATTATCATCGACAGCCGGGACAACGTCAAAGTGATCGATTTCGGCATCGCCCGCACCGCCTCGGCCGAGATCGCCGCCGATATCAAGCAAATCCGGGGGACGCTCCGTTATATGTCCCCGGAGCAGATCGATCGCAAGCCTCATGATATCCGCAGCGACCTTTTCTCATTCGGGATTATTCTTTACGAAATTTGTACGGGGAGTAATCCGTTCAAGGGACAAGAAGACAACGCCGTCATGTATTCAATTCTGTATGACGATCCTATCCCGGCGGAAAAAATTTCAAACCGGGTTACGCCCCAATTATCGGCTCTGATCATGAGTTTGCTGGCCAAGAATCCGGCCGACCGGCCGGGGTCGGCGCTGGAGGTGAGACAGCTATTGGCCGAGGCCCTGGCGGCAACTCAGGAAGCAATCTCGCCGCGGGGGAATCGTCTGGCGATTTTGCCGTTCTCGTATCCGGACAAGGATGAAAAAAGCCGCGTTCTGGCCCAGGGATTGAACGAGGAGTTTTATTCCAGTTTTCGTGGAGTTGAAGGTCTTGAAATAGTATCGCCGATAAAGATCGAACCCCATGTCAATCAGCTGGTCGATGGCACTGCCATCCGGATGCTGTTGGGCGCCGATTATTACCTGAGGGGAACGGTCAGGCGGACATCAGACCGGTTACGCATATATTTCACTCTCTTCAAGTCCGCCGAAGATGACTTTATCTGTTCGTACAAATTCGACAGACCGCTGGGCGATCTATTCGATCTCATCGATTCCATCGCCGACACCGTCCTGATCGAGCTGAAAATCAGACTTTTTCCCAAGACTACGGCGGCCAGGGGAGCCACGACGCCCAGTCCCGAGGCCTATGAATTATATCTGCTGGCGCGAAGTTATTATGTCAAGAACACGAAGAAAGACGTTGAATATGCCAGGGAAATTCTGAATCAAGCGTTGCAGATCGACCCCGATTATTCGCTGGCGTATGTCGGTCTGGCCGATTGCCATTGCGTCGAGTACATGAATTATTTCGACCGCCATGAAGCCAATATCGTGAGCGCCACGACCTGGGCCGAACGGGCGCTGAGCATTGCGCCTCACCTGCCGGAGGCTTATCGCTCCCTCGGCCGGATCATGCGGGAAATCGGCGAACCGGACAAAGCCCGCTCGTATTATCTCAGGGCCGTTACCTATAACAGCGATTATTATCAGGCGTATCGTTCCCTGGGCTGGCTGGCAGTGGACGCCTACCACTATGATGAGGCGATTGCCTGGGTGCGCAAGGCTTTGTCGATAAAATCGACCGACATCGAGACGATTCTGCTCAAGGGGTTGATTCATCTTGATCGGAAAGAATCAAATCCGGCCATCAACGATTTTACCCGTTGCCTGGAGTTGCGGCCCGATTATGGCCGGGCTTATTTTCATAGCGGGATGGCTTATTTTCAACTGGGACGGATCGGCGATGCTATCGCCAATATGGAGCGGGCCATCGAATTGGGCGGGGATATCAATGCCCCGTATCTTCTGGGCACCTATTATCTCGCGGCGGGGCAGTACACGAAGGCTTCGGAAGCGTTGCATCAGGCGGCTCAATACCCGGAGATCGCCTTTTTGGCCGACTTTTATTTGGGCTTAACGGCGAACATGAGCGGCAATGCCGCCGCCGCCAACGCGATGTACAAACTCTCTTATGATAAAAGTGCCGAATTGCTCGAGAAGGACAACAATCTGGTGGTGGCCAAATCCCTGATGTGCAAGACAACCGCCATTCTGGGAAAACGGGACGACTGTCTGGAGGTGCTGGACGAAGTCCGGCATTATGCGGCCTTTGACGGTTCCTTTGCGACGGAACTGGCCCATGTCTTTGCCATCATGGGCAATCGGGAAGAGGCCCAAAAATATATCGACCTGGCTGTGGCCACCGTCCGGGGACCGTCTCGCGAGGAGATGGCCAATGACCCGGTGCTAAAATGTTTTCTGCGCTAAATAATTCACCCGCCTACAGAACATAGTAGCAGGGGGCCCGACCCTCCTTGAAGACATAATTAATCAGATAGACGGCGTCGGCCACGTTTACTTCGCCGTCGCAGTTGGCGTCTCCGGAAGTAAGCGGATCGGGCGCAGGGCCTTGCTTGAAAACATAGTTGATGATGTACACGGCGTCGGCCACGTTGACCCCCTGGTCGGCGTTGGCGTCGCCGTTGACGAAATCCCAGCCCTCGTCATAAGTATAGGACGCGCTATTGATCGATCCCACCTCGGGAACATAATCCATATCGATGACCATCTGCAGAGTGCCGTCGATTCTGATAATGGCGGCATACATGGAATTCTCCGGAGCGTCCGGTTCGGGAATGATATTTATGAGGTAATTGCCGATTACGGGATCGGGGATATAAATCGAATCGAACAAGGTATCGGTATAGGAGGCTCCGGGGATTTCATTGATTTCAAGGCTGATCTGGAGACCGTCGGGATCGGTGACGACGAGGTTGATGATATTAAGATTCTGGCGGGTAAACTTGGGTGGAGGCGGCGGCATAAAACCGAAGGCCATGATGACCAGCGGTTTGGGAAGCAGACGGAAATTTTCCGACATCTCCGAGGTATTCCCGGCGGGGTCGGTGGCGGTGCATGACATTATCGAGAACGGCGCGACGCTTGGTCCGACGACATAGCTGAAATCGCCGGTCGGCCCGGCCTGAACTTGGCCGACATAGGCGGCGGCTTCCCCGTGACCCGAGGGATCGGGGAACCGCAAAGTATCGCTGGCAGGGTGAGCCTGGAAAATTTCGACCCAGGCATCGGCCGTGGCTCGCCCGTAAATTATGTAAGTCTGATCCGAGTCCGATTTGACCGAATCGATGACGGGATAATTGAGAAGATCATTGGGGCCGGCGTCGGTATCTCCGGCATCATTGAGGGTGACGCCATCGTCTCCCAGATCGATGGCCAGGCCGCCATTGTTGAAGATCCGGTTATTGGTGATGGTATTTCCGACCGACAGCGCTCCCTCGACACCGATTCCATTATCGGGGAAGCCGGTGATGGTCAGGCCCTGAATCAGGTTGTAGGAACTCTGGAGGGTCAAGCCATTGCCGGTACCCACGGCCGAGCCGTCGAGAATGACCGTGTAAATTCCGTTGGGGGCAGACGAACCGGCGAGAAGAAGGCTGTCGTCGGTGATGTCCGGCAAGGCGGTTTCGAGGATAATCGGCCCGGAAACGTTGAAGGCGATCGTATCGCGCCCGGGGAGAGAGTTGGCTATTCCCAGCGCCCATCGCAGTGATCCGGCGCCGTGGTCGTTAAGGTTGAAGACTCGGATAAAGCCGTCGCAGACATCGCCGACGCCGTTGCCGTCCTGATCGGACTGGATGGGATTGTAGATCGACGGGCAGTTGTCGCAACCGTTGGGGACGCCGTCGGCATCAGTATCCAGCGCCGTATAGCCGAAATAGGTCCAGTAGGCGGAGCCGTAAGCCTCGTCGAAACGATCCCCCCAGGTCAGGGCCGGGTCATCGGACCAGCCGGGATTGGAAAACAACGAGCCCGACAACGTCAGGGAATCGTCGCGGTAAACCGTGATATCTCCGGAGGGGAGGACAATCAGGCGATAAATATGAAGTTGATCATCGGTATCCACGGCCGCTCTTTGGCCGAAAACATCCCAGTCCGACAAGAGGAACATATCGTCCCGGTTTATACCCAGCACGATTCCCATATTGCCGCCGGTCTCGATGCTGACCTGAAAAGCGGCCCGGGCCGAATCGGAAAAGGAACTTGAAATCATGCGGAGGCCGAATTGAACGACGATGGTATCGGTCGGGGCGAAAGTCGGAAAAGGAATGGAGTAGTAGATATTGTCTGTTCCGGTCGTGGTCGTCAATACCAGGGAATCTCCGACGAAGGCCGGGGGCGCCGGCGAACCGTTTTCGGTTTTAAGCCATGCCGGGCAGGCGTCTTCCGGGAAATCGCCGGAGGAAGCTTCCCAAAGGGCGTTGAGGTCAGCGCCGTTGGCATTGACTGTCACCGATCCGGTGTAGGGCAGGTAGTTATGTTTCACGCCCGTCACCAGCATTTCACCGGGGGAATCGGGCTGGATGCCGAAGACGGCATCACCCGAGGCGTCGGTGTAGGCCCGTTCATAAACCTGCTGACCTTTCCAGAGGCAGACATAAGTCGATTCCAGAGGCGCTCCGGCGTCCTCGACATGAACGGTGAAAAAGCCGGGGCCGGGCAGGGCCGTGAGGTCATGAGAGACCGTCAGGATATGGATGGAGTCAGTCCAGAGGGGCATGGCGGGATCGCCGATGAGGTTGACGATCCAGTCACACCATTGTTCATCCTGATCTCCGACCGAGGCATTGTTTTTCATCCAGCTTAAGGCGTCGCCCACGCGATATTGGTCCTCGGCCATCAGCCCCTGCCACCAGAGGACATCAAGGGCGCCCGATAATGACATCGGCAGACCGCCAGTATAGAAGGCTACCCCGGCGTTGCCGATGAAGGCGACACCATCTTCATCCTGAGTGAGAAAGACGAAGGCTTCACCGATGCAATCGCTGGTATAGTTCATCATTCCCGCCTCGCAGCCAAAAGCGAGCATGGTGGTATACCGCCCATGATTGCCGCTGTGCCATATATCGTCCCAGCCAACCAGCGAATGGTCGTGCCTGATATAACCGGTGCCGAGGCTGTTGTATGAACCGTGCTCCCAATGGTTGACAATATTCTGCCCGGCTTCAAGGGCATCGAGGAAAGCGGTTCGGTGGTCTGAGGAGTAACTGTCATAGATTCTGGTGGGGTCGATATTGTCCGACAGATATGAGGTATCGACGAAAATTTTGAGCTCTTCGCCGGCGGTATTATCGGTCGAGTCCAAGTCCATGCCGAGAAAACAGAAACTGCGCGAATAATTATCGAGGGGCGGCGAAGTCTCATAAGTCAAAATCTTATTTACCCACCAGCCAAGACGTTGGGTATCATAGTCGGTGGTTCGCCCGATGGCGATTTCGTACTGCCAGTCGTCGTCGAAATCGCCGTAATATTGGTCGCTGGAGGCGGTCTCCGAGGAATAAGTTCGAATCCCGAAAGGGATACTGTCGTTTTCTCCGCCCATAAGGACGTAACGAGTTTCCCAATTGGTGTAGGCGTCGATAATGAAATTGCGGAATCGGACGGTGTCGGCGGGGCCGGCGTAGTTGGCGCGAATCCATTGCGGCGTCACGATCGTATCGCGCAGGCCGCGGCGCATATGCCAATCCACCAGCGGTTGGTAGATCGAAACCAGCGACGGGGGCGAAATTATAACATGTTCGAAAGGACCGGGCGACGGCAGATTGGTGGCCTCCTTGTCGGTGTATCCCGTTTCCAGGCGGACAGCGTCGTCGTTATCGACCAGCCTTTTGATATAATTTTCGGTTTCCCGGCGCGCCTGGTCGGACATATTCGGTGAGGCCAAATCGCCCGGTTCATATCCGGGTTCGCCCTCGACGACAAAACTGATTTCGCTGAGGAAGGCGAGGCGGCCCTCGGAGGGGATGTAATTGAGGACGGCCACCTGCACGGTTACCATCGACTGCCCGGCCAGATCGCCCTGAGCGATTATTGCTACGGGGATTTCCGGATAAGGATTGTCTGAAAGATAGATGTCATCAATGGGATTTACCCAATCCGGCGGAGGGGAGTCGTCGAGCCGGACGGTTCGCTGGCCCGGGATTAGATGGAATTTTCCCGGGATATCGATATATTCGGTCGCGACCACTCTGACACCAGTCGCCTTCAGGCCCGGTGGCACGGCCAGCCTGACGGTAGTAACCGGGATAAGCGGTTCTCCCGGCCGGGACAGGAATAACCCGCCGTCGAATTGAGCCTGATCGTATTCTCCGATCGGTTTAATGCTAAGGTCGGCGCGGTCGAAACGGGCGGTATAAGAAACCATTTCGGCGGCGTCGAGCGTAGCCGTTTGAATAACCGCCAGAACGACAATTACAGTTGTAAGCATAGCCAGGCGCGGCCAGAGTCGGCCGGCGGCAACGAATCTCATTCGCTGATATTTCATCCTGATTCCCCCTCAGGAAAATTATCTGTTGGCATCTTCACCGCCCCTCGCAAAGGGCCCAAAATTGCCTGAAAGCAGGTAATAGATTGTCCGATAAGGACATGATAGCAACTATTTAATATAATGTCACTGAGCTATATTGTCAACGTAAATATCGGCGGTCACGGTCGCCCTCGTGGGCGGCGGAAGTTTTTTCTTGGCTGTGAATATATGGAATCTTACATTTCCACAAATGGGGTGGGCCTTTATACGCCAAAAGGCCCGCCTGCAACCGGGAATGTCCGCCGGTCACAGACATCAATGTCAAGCACACCCTAATATTGGTCGTCAAGATGAATAAGAAAGAAACCGTCAAAGCCGGGTACAACATTATCGCCAATACTTACCTCGCAACTCGTGGTGTGGATTCAGAAGATGTACGTCTGCTTGATGAACTGGTGGAACGACTGCCATCTGGTGCGCTGATCCTCGATGCCGGTTGCGGCGCGGGAGTGCCGGTGACTCGATTCCTGAGTCGGTCCTTCAAAGTTATAGGCGTGGATTTTGCCGAAGCGCAGATTCGGCTGGCGCGCCAATTGGTTCCTGAAGCGGAGTTCATGAGCCAAGACATCACGGAACTAAGCTTTCCCGACGCCAGCTTTGATGCCATCTGTTCCTACTATGCCATTATTCATATTCCCCGAAAGGATCACGAGGCGCTTATGCAGGATTTCTATCGGTTGCTCAAGCCGTCCGGCCTTGCTTTGCTGTGCCTTGGAGCCGATGACCTGGAAGAAGAAATTGTCGAAGATTATAATGGCGCGCAGATGTACTGGAGTCATTATGACGCCAAGACGAATCTGAATTTGGTCCGCGCCTGTGGATTTGAATTGATCTGGTCGAAGGTCATTCCCGACGCCACTTCACCCGGTTCGAGCCATCTCTTTGTTCTCGCACAGAAGAAGGGCTCGTGACAGGGTACGCGTTTCACGCGCGGATTATCTGACGAATTGCGGCAGAGGCACCATCCTGCGCAACGGCAGGCATTTCGGGGGCAGGATTAGTTATGATGTATGATGGTCAAAAATTTTCGGGCAAAAGATTAGGAAACTGACCGCTTGCTTATGGATAAAAGGTCTGTTAAATTATAAAAAGTGGAGTTTGATATAATCTAACGACAGACTATAAACCCGACCGGCAGGGGAGAGTTATGACCAAAGGTGAAAAATGGAAAAACTTCTTCGAGCACAAGGGCTGGATCGTTGACGATGTCCTGAAAGGCGGCGAAGGGGAGAAACTCGTGATAATGATCAGGTGCGGCGGCGAGGCGGGAACGGCCCGGGATACCGCCATCGATTCGGCCCTGCTTCTCAAGGAATTCGATATTCTCTGCCATGAAACCCGGACGGGGACGGTTTTCTTCCAATGGGATGATATAATCGCAGTCAAGCTCGAGATCGACGGCAAGAAACGGGGATGGCTCTGATCGCTTGCCGAGTCGATCAGCGGAAGCTTTTTAGCGCTTCCTCAATAGTGTCATAGCTTTGGAATAGATGGAGAATCCGGCATTTTTCCATCAACGATTTTACGACGTCCGGAATCCCGATCAGCCTGAGATCGCCGCCGCGGTTGCGCAATCGTGTCAGGCCGCCGAGGCATATGCCCAGACCCCATGAATTCATCCAGGTCACCTTCGATAAATCAAGAACAACGTCAGCTTTATTCTGCTCAATAAACTCCGCAATGATGTCGGTGATCCGGGTATCCTCCGGGCCGCCCATTATTTTGCCCTCCAGGGCAATTACCTGTACGCCATCCTTTTCACCAAGCGTGATTTCCATGACTTGAGCCTTTCCCGCAGAATGATTATTATGAAAATGTTATCCCGATATATAGTCAATGGCCGCCGATTCCGGGACTGCCTAACTTCATTAATGAGGGTCAGATTACAACCCCATATCAGTCCGCCAGCGGGTGCATACAATTAATCAAATCGCTTACTCCAACGGTTGCTATGCCAGACATGATATCAGACATGGCATAGGGAATGACCAGCTCGTTATTATGGATAATAGCCCCGCAGGTATAAACGACATTAGGAACATACCCCTCGCGCTCTTCCTCACGCGGTGCAAGTAACGGTTCTTCCAAGCGTGCAATGATTTTTGCCGGGTTTTCGAGATCAAGCAGCATTGCCCCAATGCAATACTGACGCATCGGCCCGACACCGTGGGTTAGTACGATCCACCCATCTTCGGTTTCCAAAGGTGAGCCGCAGTTGCCAATCTGAATGAATTCCCAGGGGCGTGTCGGTTCCTGTATGATTTTTGACTCCTGCCAGAAATGGATATTGTCTGAAAACATGATGTGGTTGTTTTCTCCGTCCTGGCGCGAGAGCATTACGTAGCGATCATTAATCTTACGTGGAAATAGAGCCATGCCCTTGTTCTGTACCGCCCTGCCGTTGAGGGTTAATATGTTAAACTTGATAAAATCTTTTGTTTCAATCAGCTGGGGGAGGATATTGAAGCCGTTATAGGCTGTATAGGTTGCATAATAGGTTACCTCACCGTTGTCATCAGTGAATAGCACGAATCGGGCGTCTTCAATACCTCGGCTTTCGTTTTTTGAAACGGGAAAGATAACCCGTTCGGAAATTTGGTGATTGGGTCGGAAACTTATCTCGTAATTGGAATTAGTAAGCCAGTACATGACCTCAAATGTCTCATTTTGGCGCGTCTCAGAGAATACGGGTTGTGAGGCAAGAGCTCCGATCTTTTCCCTTAATTCATTGTGGGTGAAGATTTCCGGCAGCTGATCAAGCAAATAAGCTGTGGTCTCGTTGCAGGCACCCATTTCGTCAAGCTTCAACTGGAAAAGATGCCGGTCATAAACCGGGTCTAATCGGAGATCCGGTGTTTCAACATAATCGCTGATCGAGTCAAAGAGAATCTTATTGTCCTGGTCAAGAAGGCCGCTGCGAAATACAATAGAAGAAACATGACCTTCGCCGGTTGCCCGCAGGCTCATAATAAAGCGCATGCTGCCGTTGTCAAGTTGGCTCTGATCAGGGTGGAGAACAATAGAAGGATTAAAAAGGGCGGCCGATTCAATGGAGTACTCCATGGTAAAATAGGCTCCGATAAGAGCCTTTTTGGTCTCGCTGATCTCGGAATCCCAGGGAACATAATCTTTTACTTTATTCAGGTGAAGCCCAAAAATGCGTTTGATGTCTCTGTGCCGTTCGGAAAAATCAATCAGTATTTGTTCCAGCAGATTTTCGGCTATTGCGTCAGGCAGATCAACTATGCGTTGGATGATTTTGGGTATGCGATATACGCCGTCGGGCAAATGAAGCTTGGCAATGACGCGTGAGGAGTCACCGAAAAGTTTTTTCTTTTTGCGTTTGATCTTTGGATTCATATTATTTTATCGGACATAGGACACGGTTCTTTATTAATATACCGGTTCAGGAATGTCCGATTGCCTTTCTTATAGTGCTGACCTGGTATTTGTAAGACATAACTGTACAAGGTCATCAATCACTGCCGTACCAGCGCACATGACGGTATCGGCGCCACCCCAGTATATTTTCACCGTACCATCGTCTTCAGGTACAACTCCGCATGTAAAAACAACATTGGGCACGTAGCCGCTCACCTCCCAGGGGGCTTCAGGCTGCAGTATCCACTGATCTGAAACGCCAATGATTTTCGCCGGATTGTCAAGGTCGTGTAGAGCCACGCCAAGGCGATAGACCGAACCAGCCATAGTATTAAATACTCCATGGTAAATATTCAGCCAGCCCTTATCGCTTTTGAAGGGCGGTGCGCCCGGCCCGATTTTCATTTCATCCCAGTGGTAGGGAACCGGTTTCATAATCACCCGTGAGTCGCCCCAGTGAACCAAGTCTGGGGAATAGGAAATCCAGATGGACCAAGGTGAAATTTCGGAATGCGGCCGGTCAAGACGCGCATAGCGGCCACCGAACTTTTCGGGAAAAATAACGACGTTGCGAAGGTCGGCCTGGGTTATAAGCGCGACACGTTCAACTTGTTCAAAATCCCTGGTCCGCGCAAGAGCAATTCGAACGCCGTGACGCGAATACGCGCTGTAGGTAAGAAGATAGTCGTCCTCTACGGGACAGATCCTGAGGTCCTCGACTCCGAACTCCTCATATTCCGCAAATATGCTGTCGGTTGCAGGTGTGAGAAAAGGCCTGGGATGGACCGTGAAGGAGAAACCATCCTCGCTGTCAGCTCTTCCGATGATGGAGCGTCCGTTATACCGGTGCGATCTGAAAAGCATAATGTAGCGGTTGTTATGTTTGACGATGCCAGCATTATGCACTGTGGCTACCGGGTAGGGAACATCGTCCTTTGTGAGAATCGGGTTTTTATTATAGCGTTTTACAATGGGATCTTGAATAGTCATAGTCAGTGTCGGTGCTCCTTTTTTATCGTCTTTTCGAGAATGGCTTCATAGACCTGAGTATACTTTTCAACCATATGGTTGGTTGTGAAATACTCTTCAACGCGGCGCCGGCAGCATGCCCGGTCGATATCACTTATATGTGCAACAGCGTCTATTGCCTGCCTGACTGTATTCACCAGAAAACCATTCTTACCGTTTTCTATAAGTTCGGGCATGCTTCCCTTGTTAAAAGCGATCACCGGCGTACCGCAAGCCATGGATTCTATAACAGACAGGCCAAAAGGCTCGTTGAAATTGATGGGATGCAGAAGCGCGGTGGCCTTACCAAGAAGCTGGTTGCGCCGGACCGGTCCGACGCTTCCGGAATAAACGACATTTTTATTATCCAAGTGCGGCTCGATGTATTGGTGATAATAGGCATCATCCTGGATGATTCCCGCCAATATCAGCTTTTTGTTGCAGAGCCTGGCAATTTCAAGGGCCTCTCTGGCGCCCTTGTCATGGTGAATGCGCCCAAAAAAAAGCAGATAATCGTCCGGCTCAGGCTGAAAATCAAACTCGTTTATATCTATACCGTGATGTATAGTCTTAATATAGTCAAGATCCGGCGACCGATCGGCATCGCTGATGGAAACGTAGAAAACTTTGCCGTTGTATTTCTTGTAAACCGGTAGAATCTCAGGCGATGAAAAACCGTGAATAGTGGTCACGACCGGGGTGCCGATAAGGCCGGTATAGGTCAAGGGTAGAAAGTCAAAATTATTATGTATAATGTCAAACTCTTCAGCATGCTCAAAGAGTTCCGAAATGTGCAGGCACTCCCATACTTTTGGAATGATGGAATGGTCTTCTTCATAGCCCCGCGCACAAACGGCATGCAGCTTGCCGCCTGTTACCGAGTCGCCAGTTGCGAAGAGGGTAACATTATGGCCGCGCGAAACCAAGCCTTCGGTCAAATGGGAGACGACACTTTCCCAGGGGCCATAGTGTCGCGGCGGCGTGCGCCAGGCAATCGGTGAGAGCATCGCAATCCGCATAACCTATCCTTTACGCTAACCGGTTGCTCGGGACGATGGTTGTTTTAGAATCTCGTCGGCATAAAGCTTCTGAAAAGTCATAAGCGAAAGCAGCCATTCAATCGTCGACTCGGCGCCTTCATTCTGGTTGATGCCGTCAGCCATCAGCCCGTCACGGCAGCCGCCGGTCATCGGATCATAAAGCGGCATATTCAAGTCATTGTGTCCAAGAAACCAGTTAAAACACATGACCGCATTATCGATCCATGTTTTGTCCCGTGTGATATTAAAGGCTTCGACACAGGCTCCGATCATAGCATTAGCCTCGATGGGCTGTTGATCGAATCGGGCCTTTGCGCCACCTTTCTCATACCATCCGTTATTGCCGATGGGTACGAAATGGTTGTCTTCGGACTGGATATTGAACAACCATTTGAGCGATCTGAGTCCCATTTCGACCATTTCGCTACGTTGCATCCATTGGCCGGATAGGAGCAGGGCATGTGACAGCACTCCGTTGGCATAGTTTAGAGCGTTTTCCAGCCAGGGCCAGCTTTCCGTTGCATTGTTTTTGAACTGATCGAAAAGCCTGTTTACAATGATTTCTCGAACTCTCCGCACTTCATTGTCGCCTGAGAATTTGTGCAGGTAGGCGTGAATGCCCACGAGTGCAAAAGCAATGGCTCTGGGCGACTCAAAGTGCTCCACCGCTTTCATCGCTTTATTGAAGAGTGTCATGCACATTGCCATCTGTCCGGGATTGGCAAGAAACGCAACAGCCTTGCCAATGCCCCAGAGGGCTCTGCCGTGAGCATCCTCGGATCCCACTTCCTCGATCCACTGCCGCTCATAGGTCATGAAATTACGAAATCTCCCTTTCTCAACATTGAAGGAATGCAGTAGAAAGCTAAGATACTGGCTGCTGAGCGAATCGAGGCACTTGCTGTCCGTATCCATATATTCCCGACCCATGGCTGTAACCATCAGCGCTCTGGCATTGTCATCGGTGCAGTAGCCATGGCCACGATCCGGAACGGTATGGGTGGCATGCTGCAAGATGCCGGTATCGTCGGTCAGGCTTTTCAGGTGGTCAAGCTTCAGCTCCGGGAGTTCGAACTTTGTAATGGATTTAATATTTTCAATATACAAGTGTCGGGGGCGGGGGCGTCGGGAACGGTTGAGCTGAACCTCGCTGAAAACGCCGAGATATCTTCGGGATACTTCCTTCCAGATCGCCTCGCGACAAAACATATAGGCTTTCTTGCGTATCGCCTGCAGATTCACATCGTTGGCAAGGAGGCCGTCAATTTGTTCCGCTATGGCATCAGGGTTCTTGAACGGAACTATAATTCCCCGCCCTTCGGCAAGCATCTCGGTTGCGTACCAGTACGGGGTTGAAATGACTGCTTTGCCGGTTCCCATGGCATAGGCGAGGGTTCCGGATGTAATCTGGCCTTCTTCAAGATAAGGGGTTATATATATATCTGCGGCCCCGAGGAATTCACACAATTCTTTCAGTTCGACAAACCGGTTACGAAAAATGACAAAATCGCTAAGATCGAGTTTGCGCACAAGCTGTTGCAGGCTGATACGGTATTCCTCCCCATGCGCTTTTATAATATGCGGATGTGTTGCTCCCAGGATAATGTAGGTAACATCGGGATGTTCTTTGATGACGGACGGCAGCGCCTGCAACACATATTCAATACCCTTATTGGGCGAAAGAAGGCCGAATGTGAGAAGCACCTTTTTGCCTTCCACACCGAACTTATCTTTGTAGAAGTTTGGATCAATAAAAGGCATATCCGGTATACCATGATGGATAAAGGCGATTTTCTCCTCCGGGACGGCATAAATATCTTTGAGGAAATCGACAGCCTTCCGGCTCATCACGATCAGCTTGTCGGACAGGTCAGACAGCCTATGCATGACTTCACGATATTCCGGGGCGGGATCTTTCAATACCGTATGCAGCGTTGTCACGATCGGCATGCGAAGTTCTCCAAGAAGTTTCAAGAGATGGCTGCCGGCCGGTCCGCCGAAAATACCATATTCATGCTGCACGCAGACAATATCAGTCTGGCCGATATTGAGAAATTCCGACGCCACACTGTAATCGGCAAGTCTGTTCTGGTTGACCACAAATCGCACTTTTCCAGGATATGCATATCCCTCGGGTTTGTCATTCATGGCAACCGCCCAGCAGTTAATATCGGGCGCTTCTGCCGATAAGGCCTCAACAAGATCAGTAGTGAATGTCGCAATACCGCACAGGCGAGGCAAATAGTTGCCGATTACGGCAACGGAGTTGATTCCCTCATAATAATGAATTACAGATGCCATACTGGTTCCTCATTGAAACTGAACACACCAGTGAGCAGGACAGTGAATGATCTTGTCTGATCATCACCTGATCCGTTTGCCGCCACAGGCAAATTGTCTCATATTCTTTTTCACTGCTACTCTACCTCATTTAATATCGTAAGATAGAAAATTCAAATCTCAAACGCAAATTCCAACTATGCAATAACTATTGCCAAAATCTGATCAAGATTGCCGGGAATTTGATTCATTCTCGAAAATAGAGGTGATAATAAAATCGAAAATTACAAAATGACGCCTCTATCGTGGCGTCCTGTTTCTATGTTAACACACAGTTCTTTCCAACATTTTGCTAACAGAATTAGCCAAGACAATAGAAAATTGGAGAAAACACCAGACACGTGGTTTTGCATGAGTCTCCGCTATTATTTCAGGTCAGTTACTGGTGCTTTCCGCTCTTTAGACTTCGGTCCAGCTTCATAAACCGAAGGTCGACCGGTAACAGGTTTGCTTTTAGCATAGGATAAAGAGGATTTGTAAAAAGGACAAGCCCGCCGGGGATAAATTTGCATATATCATAGATGTCTTTAATACTTGACAAGTGTTATCTCAGAAGGTATATTGCAATATCTATCGCATAGAGGTTTAGTGGCTATTCCCCTCGGATGATCGGCATAAAATATATTGTAATCGCTCGTTGACAAATCTGCGGCGGTCGGGATAGGGTTTGGGATTGGCTTTTTTCCAATAAAACAGTGGACCACCAGCTACCGAGTATTTTAAGATTTGAATAATTGAATGGGTGGCATGCGGCGTAAATATCGATTTATATTCGGGCTTGCGGGGGCATCTCTTTTCCGGCCATGTTGGTGATAATGACTTTCGCCGGGGTAGATTTTACGATCATGTCATCAACTGGTGAGGTGCTATCGATATGGATGAAAAAATCATGCTGATTGAGGTATTGCAGGCGGCTCGGTTTCCGTCGTTTATCCTGGAAAAAGTAAGTCCGTCGGAATCATGGCGGAGGTCGCCGAGGCGGGGAGATGACAGCAACGTGACGGAGGTTAATAATGAAAATGAGAACACTCGTGATCGTGCTTATTGGCGTTATTATCCTTGGGGCGTGCAATAGTATTGCATGGGATGGTCAGCACCGGGGGTTTGTAGTTGGCGGGGGCATAGGGCTAACGGCGGCGACATTATTGATACGGCAGGTGGATTATAGACTCGGTTACCAGACTAACTTTAAGATCGGCTATGCCATCAAAGACCATTGGCAAATTCACTATAGCGGTATCAGTATCTGGAAAATGGACGACTTGCTGAATCACATGACGCTGGGGACAACATATTATTTTAAGCCGCAGGCTCCGACGTTTTTCGCCTCCGGAGGTTTGGGCATATCGTGGGAAGTGTGGGATTTATCCGACGGAGGGGATATTTGTGGTTTTCCGACAGTGGTCGCTGGTCTCGGTTATGAAATATTCAAACATGTCAACATAGAGGCGACGATTCTGACTACCAGCCCTCAATATGACAGCGATTTTCGCTGGCATTATCATGTGGGGTTAAACGTTTTGGCATATTGATACCAGTGATGTTTTCTACAGGAAGTCGGATGACAAGGATTTGTCAGGCGATAATACTCATCGCCGCCAGTACCGCATACGTAGAGCCAGTCGATCGGCTGGCAGATAGCGATCTTTATAAAATCATTTTCGAAGGGAGTTATAACGATGAGATTTGTTTGCAGCTGTCTTTTGCTTCTCATGGCTTGTCTGGTGTCGTGCAGCGACGATGACGATACTACGGCGCCGATTGTGCCGGCAGCCAATCCGGTGAGTTGGGTGACCAGCCGTGTCAGACTGGATGCCGACCATTTCTTTACAGTGGCCGATGGCGACACCTTTTGGGCCAAAGATCAGAATATCGATATAGGCTCCGATTATGGTGATTCGACATATTGCTCGCTGGAGATCGAATGGGAGGAGAATGGCGTGGATATGAGATTGTATATGTATTTTCACGCCGATTCGATCAGCTGGTGGTCGGATGAAATACGAACATACGACGGCCAGACGAATCCGGACTGGCTGGAATATACCGGGACCTTTTTCGAGACACCGCTGGGACAGACATTCACGGGCGATTTTGCAAGAGAATGCGATACCGGCGGTCCATACACCGGCCGTCACACTTCGACGGATTGTCCCTCAGGCCATTTCTGCAATAATTATCGTGCCGGTGCGGATTGCTGTCCATAGACGACATCTAAGGGAAGGATGCGGCTCTTCCAGCCTCATTCTATACATATCCGAAAGACGTTAGACATAAGCATGGTAGCGAAAGATGACGCCGCCAGGCTATGGTCGAGAGGGAAGTACACCAGATTCAGAACCAATAAATTCTCTCTTGCCTCTTTATTCACAAAATCTTACATTGCCACCGCAGATTACGGGCCGATTTCGATCGGGCCCGCGGCGCATGCCGGAGTGGTGGAATTGGTAGACACCAGGAACTTAAAATCCCATTCAGCGATTTTTGCAACTTATTAATATTCAAGGCAATTGTTTGTCCGCAATAGACTTATGGCAGATTTTACATTGCTGGAATTTGCCGGACTTTGCAGTAATTTGGCTCTCAAATGGACACTATTTGGACACCCAAACCGACAATATTAATATAATATCTGATTCATAGTATTTCAGCAGGCTGGGTTTTTTGGCCCCAAAGGTGCCGAGGTGGAGCAAAAAACGAAAAAAACCCCCTTCATACCCCTTGGGAAAAACGTGTAAACGTGAACAAAATGGCGTTACCTTAACGGAGACAA
>CAZGAV010000012.1:288-64606 GCA_964523575.1 uncultured Ignavibacteriales bacterium | reverse complement strand
GCTTATCGGCTGTTCGATTATTTCGGCGCTCCCGACGCCGACCGAGTTATCATTATCATGGGTTCGGGGGCCGAATGCGCCCATTCGACCGTGGATTATCTCAACCAGCACGGCGAAAAAGTCGGCATTATCAAAGTTCGTTTATATCGGCCATTCTCCGGAGAAGCTCTCGTCAAGGCCTTACCCAAAACGGTCAAGGCTGTCGCGGTTCTCGATCGCACCAAGGAAGCCGGCGGAGCCGGCGAGCCGCTTTACATCGATGTCCAAAGCGCTCTGCGTGAAAGCCAGCAGCAAGGCGCTCTTCCCCTGAATCAGATGCCGACGGTTGTCGGCGGCCGTTATGGTCTGGGCTCGAAGGACTTCACTCCGGCCGACGTCAAGGCGGCTTTGGATAACCTCAAGTCGGATCAACCCAAAAACCATTTCACCGTTTCCATCGTCGATGACGTGACCCATACCAGCCTCGATTATGACCGCAGTTTCGACACCGAGGGCGACGACGTTCACCGGGCCCTGTTCTACGGCCTCGGTTCGGACGGCACCGTCGGCGCCAACAAGAACACGATCAAAATTATCGGCGAAAACACCGACAATTATGCCCAGGGATATTTCGTTTATGACTCCAAGAAAGCCGGAGCGGTGACCATTTCGCACGTGCGTTTCAGCAAGAAGCCGATCCGCAGTCCTTATCTGATCACCAAGGCCAACCTCATCGCCTGTCATAATTTCAGCTTCCTGGAAAAATACGACATGTTGTCCAACATCATCCCCGGAGGCACCTTCCTGCTGAACAGCCCCTATGGCAAGGATGAAGTCTGGGACATGATGCCCGCCGAGGTGCAAAAACAGATTATCGATAAGAAACTGAAGTTCTATGTCCTCGACGCCATCACTCTGGCCGAAAAGCTGGGACTGGGCGCCCGCATCAACATGATCATGCAGACGGCCTTTTTCATGATTTCCAATATCCTGTCGCCTGAGGATTCCATCCGCGAAATCAAAAAGGCGATCAAAAAGACTTACGGCAGCAAGGGTGAGAAAGTCGTCAACATGAACTACGCCGCCGTCGATGCCGCCACCGACGCTATTTCCAAAGTCGATTATCCGCAGAAGGTGACCAGCAAAATCGCCATGCGTCCGCCGGTTCCCGAAGACGCTCCGGAATTCGTCAAGAAAGTGACCGGCCCGATTATCGCCGGCAAAGGCGACGATCTGCCGGTTTCTGTCTTCCCTGTTGACGGCACTTACATGTCGGCGACGACGCAGTATGAGAAACGGAATATTGCGGTTGATATCCCGGTCTGGAATCCGGACATCTGTATTCAATGCGGCCAATGCGTTCTGGTTTGTCCGCACGCGTCGATCCTTCAGAAAGCTTATGATCCCGAGCACCTCGCCGGCGCGCCTGAGACGTTCAAGGCCGTTGACGCCACCGGACCGAAATACAAAGGTTTGAAATATACTTTACAGGTGGCTCCCGAGGACTGCACCGGATGCACTATCTGTTATCAGGTCTGCCCCGCCTGGGAAAACCAGAAAGAAAAATCGGGCGCCAAGGCCCTCAGCATGGAACGTCAGGCTCCTCTGCGCAAAACCGAAGCTGAAAATTTCAAGTTCTTCCTCGGCCTGCCGGAAACCGATCCCTCGTTGTACAATATCGGGACGGTCAAGGGCAGTCAGTTCGTCCGGCCGCTGTTTGAGTTCTCCGGCGCCTGCGCCGGCTGCGGCGAGACTCCCTATGTCAAACTTCTGAGCCAGTTGTTCGGCGACCGGGCATTGATCGGCAACGCCACCGGATGCTCCTCCATCTACGGCGGTAACCTGCCGACGACGCCTTACGCCAAACGGGCGGACGGCCGAGGTCCGGCCTGGTCCAATTCGCTCTTTGAAGATTGCGCCGAGTTCGCTTTCGGGATGCGTCTGACCGTCGATAAGCTGACGGTGGCGGCTCTCGAACTGCTTCAAAAAGTGGCCGGCGACATGTATGATGAAATCGCTAACGCCGATCAATCGACTCAGGACGGCATCGAGAGACAGCGAGCCCGAGTGGAGAAACTTAAAGCCAAGCTGGCCGGCAACAAGGAGCCGAACGCCAAACGCCTTCTGGACATCGCCGATTATCTGGTCAAAAAATCAGTCTGGGGTGTTGGCGGCGATGGCTGGGCCTATGATATCGGTTACGGCGGTCTTGACCATGTCCTGGCCTCCGGTAAGAATGTCAATCTCCTGGTTCTCGATACCGAGGTCTATTCCAACACCGGCGGTCAAATGTCAAAATCGACGCCGCGGGGCGCCACGGCCAAATTCGCCGCGGCCGGCAAGCCATTGCCCAAAAAAGACCTGGCCATGATGGCTATGGCCTACGGCAATGTCTATGTCGCCCGGATAGCGGTCGGAGCCAGCCAGAATCAGACGGTCAAAGCCTTCATGGAGGCCGAAGCCTATAACGGCCCGTCACTGATTATCGCCTATAGCCATTGTATCGCTCACGGAATCGATATGGCCTTCGGTCTGGACGCTCAGGACCGGGCTGTCAAATGCGGACACTGGCCGTTGATCCGGTTCAATCCGGCCCTGATCGAAGAAGGTAAGAATCCTCTTTCACTGGATTCCAAGCCGCCTTCGATCCCCTACGCCGATTACTCCATGAAGGAAAACCGGTGGCGTTCGCTCCGGAGCATCGATCCCGAGCGGGCCGAAATGTTGGGGAAATTGGCCCAGCAGGACGCCAGCCTCCGTTTCCACGTTTACGAGCAATTGGCCAAACTCGGCTTCAGTCTGGATGGCAAAGACGCCGAGAAGAAATAACCGGCTGAATCCGGTTGATTATTTTCGAGGCCGTCGGGAAATTCCCCGGCGGCCTTTCGTTATATTATAACTTTCGATAGACCGATTATTTTGTTGTCATTCAATGGATTACGATTAGTGCTGATTGCCTGACCACAGGGCGCCGATTAATCCCAATTGAACATATTTGCCTTCGGGTAGATTTATTTTCAAGTCTCACTTAAGCTTGAGCTTAGGCCATCCGATACAAGTCTAAAAGCCCAATATTTTTTAGGAGGACCTATGCGCTCCATTCTTACTTTTATCCTGGTGGTGGGTATATCAATACTTCTCATCACCCCGGCTTTCGCTCAAACCGAAGATGAGCTGGTCGCCAAGTTTTTGAAAAAGGTCGAGAAAAAGCACAACAAAAAAGTTGGCTATCTGGTTTTTAACGGCTCTATGGGCCGGCTGCTCCAAGACAACGATTACAACAAAATGTCGGTCCGGGTATCGCCGCTGGTTTCCAGCCTGAGCACCACCGGCACCGGCGAAATCAAAAAGCTTAACTATTCCTATGAGCTGTTCGGCGGTTTCGGCATGATGGCCACCCCCAAAACATCGGTGGAATTCGGCATGAGCTATTGGTTGAAACAGGGATCGAGCCAGACCGGTGATTTCAACCTGTCGCTGGTCAACCTCGACGACCCCCTGGATCATTACAGCTTCGAGCTTAATTCTCAGGTGCAAATTTACGGTTTTTCCGGGAGCGTCGATTATTATCTGACGTCGCCACCCGATAAAGATGGTGTCCTCAGTCAAATCGCCCTCAAAGTCGGCGGCGGCGCCGGTTATTATTTTGCTAACTGGGAACTCTGGGAAGGTTTTGCCGGATACAACTTAAGCACCAGTACGCCGGAGACTATCGGCGGCAACTTGAGCGGTTCGGCGCCCGGTTTCACGGCCAATCTCGCGGCGGAGATCCCTGTCAGTCTGGCCGGTCTGGTAATCGAAGGCGAAGCCCGTTACCTCTATTTGAACTTTACCAACATAAAGTGGTATAATTCAAGTAATCAGGAGGTCGTGGCCACCGTCAACAACAGCGGGGCCAAGGTCGAACTCGATATGTCGGGTCCGCGCTTCCAGATCGGCTTGAAGCGATATTTCAGCTGGTAAGACTTGATCGGGCGCGGTGTCGGCAGTATATTGCAGATGCTTATAGACTCTTAGACAGGAAGGACGGTTACCGCAGCCTATGAAACTTCGATTATTGATTTTGCCGATCGCCGTTTTGGGTGCGTTGCTTTTTATCTCATCGCCGGCCCGGGCCGATCAGGGAACCCAGGTTCCAGACGTAAATAAGAACCCCGGCCAGATTCAAGTTGGAGCGCGGCCGGGCGGGCGAATCGCCTTCATCGACGAAGGCGGCATTTCGATTATGGATACCGACGGAAAAAACCGTCGGAAAGTCTGTGATATTACCAATGCCCGGGGCCGAGTTTCCTTCTCACCCGATAATAAGATCATCTCCTTTTCCCGCGAAGGCAAAGACGCCAATAAACTGCCCTCGGATGAAGGCGGTATGCATTTGCTCCATGATATTTTTCTGGCCTTCGTCGATTCGGCGGCGACCAATACCAACTGGTGGCGGCGGGTCACTTTCGGTCTCGGCGGTTACTATCCGGAATGGTCCAAGAACGATACCATGATTTATTACCAGAACGATATTTACGCCAACCAGGTTGACTATATCGCTCCTTCTCAGCAACTGGCCAGGGTCAGTATCAACGACGGCCATGCCGATTACCTGAGGAAGGACTGGCAGACGATGAAAACCTCGATGCTAATGCCCTCCTTCACCCGGGATGGCAAAAAGGTGGCTTTCGTCATTACCTACAGCGCCGATCCGGACAAGTACACCATGACCAACCATGGCGTGAAAATCATGGACATGGCGAATATCATGATGCCGGAGGCTGAGTTGCGCCAGCCGACCAAGGGACTTGAGGACGCCAGCGCCCCTTCCTGGTCGCCGGACGGCAAATGGCTGGCTTATGTCAATAATGATATGCGCAATGCCGGTATCTATATCGTCAGCGCTGACCTGAGCCAGAAACGACTCGTCTTTGCCCCAACTCTTACCCAGCAGGTCTTCCCCGATCCGGTCAGCTGGTCGCCCGATTCCAAATGGTTCACCTTCGCCACTATGGACGGGAATATCTACGTCATCGATATCAACGGTGAGAATCTCACGCCTATTTCCGGGCCGGGTAAACACAGCAATCCCGCCTGGTCGAAATGAGTAGCGATGTATAGAAATTAAAAAGCCCGCTTAAAAAGCGGGCTTTTCTTTATCTATTTCGAGCGGTCTTATATCTTTTTCCACTGAGTAATCAAATCCACCAGAAGGCGGACGCCGAAACCGGTCGGCCCTTTGGGGATATAGGGCTTGCCGCTGGGTTCCAGGTCACAATAGGCAATATCAATATGGGCCCAAGGCCAGTCACCGGTAAATTTCTTCAGAAACGAAGAGGCCGACAGGGTCCCGGCCGGTTTGCCGCCGGAATTTTTGATATCGGCTACGGGCGATTTCATCAGGTCCGAGAATTCATCCCAGAGAGGCAATTCCCACACTTTTTCGCCGGTCCGGGCCGCCGCCGCCCGGATATTGTCATTGAGATTGGTGTTGGTGCCGACGAAAGGCGCTCCAGCATAACCGAGGATATACAGCGAGGCTCCGGTCAGGGTGGCGATGTCAATCACCGCCTGGGGTTCGAAGGTATTGGCATAATCGAGGGCATCGGCCAGAATCAGGCGCCCCTCGGCATCAGTATTGATAATCTCAATGGTATGGCCCTTACGCGAGGTCACAATGTCTCCCGGACGGGTCGCCCCGCCGGATGGCATATTCTCGGCCAGAGGCATCAGTCCTACCAGATTAATCCCGGCCTTCAATCTGGCGGCTGTCACCAGCGTCATAAGAACCACCGCTGCGCCGGTCATATCGCCCTTCATTTCATCCATTTTGAGACCGGGTTTGAGGGAAATGCCGCCGGAATCGAAAGTGATACCCTTGCCCACCAGGACCACCGGCCGTCCGCCCGGTTTGCCTTTGTATTGCAGGATAACGAAGCGGGGAGTATTATCCGACCCCCGGGCGACGGCGTAAAGGGCTCCCATTTTTTCTTTTTTAATTTCCGAAGGTCCCAGCACCTTGCAGTCAAAACCATAGCTTTTGGCCAGTTTTTGAGCGTGTTTGGCGAAGCTTTCGGGATAGAGATCATTGCCCGGCGTCACCATCAGATCACGGCACTGAGTTACGGCGTCACTGATGATTTCGCCCCGGGCGACCCCGGATTCAGCCTGTTTTTGCTTACTTCGAGTCGGAACCGCGACCGTTAACGAATCTACCTCACCCTCGGCGCGTTCCGGATCGGTTACATATCTCAGAAAACGATAACTCCCCAGAACGAAACCCTCCACGATGGCCGAGGCGGTGGGATTGGTTTCAGGGCCGTCATGGAAAAACGTGATCGATTTGATCTTATGCATTTGAGCCAGCTTGCCAATTCGACCGGCGGCCCGGCGATAGCTGTCATAGTCGGTTTTACTAGCCTTGCCAATTCCGGATAAAATGATTTTTCCGGCGGCGGTTTCAGGCACGCGTCGGAGAAGGATTTCCTTTTCAGCCGCGCCGTCGAACTCACCCGATTCATACATTTCCGTTATGGCTCCATCGGTGAGAATATCGAGTTTCTCAACGATGTCCCCGGCCGGCCGTTCACCCTGAGCGCAGAACAGTACTAAGGCGTCGCCGGGTATGTCGAAAAAGCTCGCAATCGAACATAAAATCTTCATTGATCACTCCCGGAAAAGAGATTGTGTTACAACATTATATGAATTTTGCGACCGTCGTCAATCATAATGACGGAGTTGTTGGTATCCCCAAAAATCGGCTTTCGCCTATTTGAAGCTGGAAATTTCCTGACCAATATATTAGATCTAGAATTCCCGTTTGAGCCAGGCATCAAAATTGGCGTCGATATCAGATTTGGAATCGTGGCCAAATTTATCCGTGAAAGCCGTAGCCAGCACCATGGCCGCCATCGCTTCGCCGACCACCGCCGCCGCCGGAACGACACAGGTATCGGATCGTTCCGCCATGGCCGAGACCTTCCGGCGGGTCTTGATATCAACGGTTTCGAGAGGCTGTCCCAGCGTTGAAATCGGTTTGCAGGCGACACGGATGACCAGTTCCGAACCGTTGGTCAGACCGCCTTCGACACCTCCGGCGCGATTGGTGCGGCGGTAGAAATTTTTTTGCCGGTCGGGCGGCGATTGCTTTCGATAATAGATTTCATCATGGACTTTCGAACCTCGCTTGCGGGCTCCCTCGAAACCATCGCCGATCTCAATCCCTTTGGCCGATTGGATCGACATCATCGCCGCCGCCAGAGCGCCGTCGAGGCGGGTAAACCATTGAGCCCCCGAGCCCAAACCGACTGGCAGGTTGTTGACCCTCACTTCAAAGACACCGCCAAGTGTATCTCTGTCCTTGATGGCCTCTTTGATGGCTGTTTTCATTTTCTTCGAAACGACCGGATCAATACACCGCACGGGAGAATCATCGGCCAGCCGCATAATATCGTCGAACCCGATCTTTCTTTTGGGCATCCGCACCGATCCGATCGACAGTACATGGGAGGCGATTTCGATATCGTATGCCTCAAGCAGTTGCCGGGCGACCGCGCCGCAGGCAACTCGGGCCGCTGTTTCCCGAGCCGAGGTTCGTTCCAGCACCCGGCGCAGATCATGGGTATTATATTTTATAGCTCCGGCGAGATCGGCGTGACCGGGACGCGGGGCGGTGACGTCATAGGCCAGATGTTGTTCGCGGGGACTCAAACGAGACGCGATCGGCTTCTCGGGGTTCATTATTTTTCGCCAGTTGGGCCAGTCTTTATTTTCAATCAGGCAGGTGACCGGAGCCCCCGTGGATGTGCCGTGGCGCAACCCCGAGAGAATGATGGCTCGGTCATTCTCGATCTTCATCCGTCCGCCGCGGCCATATCCCTGCTGGCGCCGGGTCAGTTGTCGGTTGACAGCCTCGGCCGAAATTCGAAAACCGGCCGGAAATGATTCGATGAGTCCGATGATACCCCGCCCGTGAGATTCACCGGCGGTGAGAAAACGCAACATGTCGCCTCCCTGGTTTAGACTTCAAGATAGCACGGAACGGAAGGCGGAGCAATATTTATCTAATGATTCTGGATGACCGGTTCGGTCACGATATCGATGCCTGATTCTTCCATTTTGCGGAGGCGATCTTTGATGCGGTCATCGATGTTGATGGCTTTGGAATCCGAATATTTTTCCATATCTTCGAGATTTGTCAATTCGCGCAATTCCTGCAGGACGGCCATAATCTTGCGCACCGATTTCTCGATAACGTCGGCAATCGGGATCAGCTTCTGGTCTTTGTCGATGATGGCGCCCTTATTGGTCAGCATCTTGAGCAATTGGCCCCGGCCCGATATGGCCATAGTAGCGTTGTTGATATAGTGCGAAAGCGTGGCGATGGCGACATTCTTGGTTTCCATCATGGCGGCCCGCCGCTCTTCGGCAATTATCCGCTTTGACAAATCCTGGCGTTCGCGGAATAATTTCTCGATCGTCAGATAGGAATTGAACAGTTCCTTGTTGGCCCGGGTAATGACCTCGGAGGTATCCCCGATATCAATCCCCAGATATTCGGCGGTGGCGATGGTTTCGGCTAGTAGAGAGAAAGATATTTCATCCACTTTTTTGCGATCAACTTTTACCAATCGGCTCATCTGTTCGATGGCCGACAGGCGATGCTCCAGATTGCGAGGCCGATTATCGATGATCGGTTTGTTGATGAGTCGGGATAACTGGACGAAATGCCGCACCTCCAGTTTTTCCGTCTCGGGGGGAAGCAGGTGGTGTTCACCGATGGCGTCGCATAGGCTTTTCGGGAAATTCCATTTCTGGGCCAGCATCTGCCCGATGGCGGGGTGATCGATGCCGAGGATATCATTTTCGGCTTCAATCAGGTTGGGATAATTGCCGATTTTCTCTATGACTACGCGATAATCGTCGGGATAGTGATTGAGGAAAAATACCAGTCCGATATCATGCAACAGGCCGGCGATAAAGGCCTCCTCGGCGTCCTTGAATTCCCCCGCCTCGGCCAGCATCCGGCTCCCCAGCGCGACCGATATGAAATGGCTGAACATTTCCTTGAAATCGATATTCAGCTTACGTTCCAAAATTTCAGTCTGAAAAATCGAAGTCGATAAAGCCAGACATTTGACCTGCATGGCGCCCAGCATAATAACCGCCTGATTGACGGTGGCTATCTGGGTCCGCTGACGATAGAAAGCCGAATTGGCCATCTTCAGGACTTTACTGGTCAAACCCGGATCTTTCATGATTATCCCGCTGAGATCGTCCATCGAAAAATCATCGTTATTGATCATCGAGATAATTTTGGAAAGACTCTGCGGCATCGAAAGCAAGGAATCGCCGCTTCTGATCTTATCGATATACTTCAGTTCCTTCATACCGTCCTTCATGTGATAAGGATGAATGGTCCGCGCCTTATAATATTTAAATCGGCAAAGACGGCAGATGATTTAGGGATTGGCTTAAGATGAATGGAGTTTAATTTTGGCCTGTTTGATGACTTCCGTAAGTTGTTCAATCCTAAACGGTTTGGCCAATGTAAAATCGACCCCACCGGAGGCCGCCTTATCGGGATCGATATTCATGCCCCAGCCAGTCATCATAATCACCGGCGTCTCGGGCGAATGATGCTTGATTTCCCGGGCAATTTCCCAGCCCGAAACCTGACCCAGAGCCAGATCGACCATGACGATATCGAAGCGGTCATTCTTGAACGCCTCCAAACCGAGGGCCGGGTCGATGAAAGCCGACAATTCCAGCCCGAGCGACTGGCAGATTCCGGCCAGCAAATCAAGGATCATCTGCTGATCGTCGATAGCCAGAATTTTCAGACCGGCCACGGCGGAGCCTGGTCGAACCGGCGGCGTCTCTACGGATCGGCCTTCCAGCGGGAAGCGGAATGACAAGTACGTGGGCCGACGACCGAACCGATCGAAGGACACTTCGCTTTTCTGATCGCCAAGAACTTTTACCATTGGTTGGTCGGCGATATCCGTCGGCAGGACATCGGGGGCGCCGAAATCATGCGCCGAAGGCTCGAAGGCGTCATGCTTTTCCCGTGAGCCGCGCACGAGGCTGATATAGAAGTAGTTTTCGGCGATCCGGGTTTGCAAGAGGACCTCATCGCCCTCTTCCTGGAGCGTGACGAAATATTTGAGAATTTCTTCCATAATGGATGACAATCGTTCATCCGGCAGTACCCGTGATGGGGTTTCGGCCAGATCCTGACGCATCATCACCGTTCGGTTGTTGTCGAACATATATAAATTGCCCGTGACATGATGGCCCTCGAGGAAGCGGCCGAGGCGTCCGGTCAGATCATCCGCCGCCCTGCGCGGCTCCAACGGCGCCGGCAGGGTACCATCCTGCAGGCGGCGCACCGCGCCGGCCGCTTGTTCGGCGGCCTTCAAAATTTCACCGGCGACCAAACGGGTCTGGCCCGACACATCGGTCTGGCGTTCCAGCAATTCGGCCTGCCCCATGATAGTGGCCAGATCGTTGTTGATGCGGTTGATAGTATGTCCGATATCGGCGCCCATCCCGGTCACGTCCTCCCCGAAGGGACGGCTTTCCAGTTCGGCCATCGACATCCTGATCGACAGTAATTGCGCCGCCAGAAGCACCAGGGCTTTCTCTTTCCCCTCGGAGCGAGGCCCGACTCCATGACCGAAAACCGCCACCACACCGACGACCTGATCGAGCACTGAGACAGGAATGCACAGTTGATAATCGGGCAAACCTTTTTCCCCGCCGAGATAATTCAGGAAATCCTGATTGACCTGATCGAGGCCGCTCCATCCTTTGGCGACCTTCTCCCGGCCGATAAATTCCAGTGTCTCCCCGGTCGCGGCCGAATGACCGATCGGCCCCTCGCCCGGCAGGAAAACCGTTTCGGCCAAGTCGCCGACCGTCAGATGACCACTGTCAAGTATCCGGTACCGGTGGTCATCGTCACGGATGAAGACCAGGGCCGTCGAATCCTCCGCCAGCAGACGTTCGGTCTCGGCCTGAAAGCTCCGAAATATTTCCTCCGGCGCCGCTTGCGGCGGAATTTTCAATATTCGTAGAAGGGCCGTTACCGAAGTCTGATTGAATGATTCGACGTCTTTCAGGCCGTACAAATTCATGGCCATCGTCACCAGGTTGACTTCGATTTCAACCTCCGATAAAAATTGATTATCCAGCGCCAGACCGCTGCCGGGCGCTTCCAGCAACATGGCGTATTCACCCGGCACCTTCAGGTTGAAGGGGCATAATAGCGCGGAACGGCTGATATAAACGCCGCCTTCCCGATTCCTGGCCTCCTGATTAAGGACGACCATTTTCTTGCGCCGGATGGCGTCGATGACGGCGATGCGATAGGATTGACTGCCCAGTGAAGTATCGGCCATGGATTCATGGTGGGCGATATTGATCAATTCCCCGTTTTCGATTTTGACGATACGACAGGCCAGAGCGCTGTATTTTTCCGCCAATCGCCGACAGGTCGAAGTCAGGATTACGTGATGATCCACGCCTGATGCAATTTCATTCAAACCGGCCCGGAAACTGTCGAGGCGGGCCGAGACATCGTCGAGCCGACCGGCCAGTTTCTGGTTATCGCGGGAGAGGCGATTCGATTCCACCACTCCGGCGACCGCTTCGGCGGCGGCCATAAGCAACATTCGATCCCGCTTTTCAAATCGATACGGCTTGTCGGAAAGGACCAGCAAAGCTCCAAGAGAACGGTCGCGCGATGATAATGGCAGGGCGGCGGCCGAAAGGGTCAAATCGCGGCCGGCAAGAATTAGTTTTCGACTCCCGCTGTCGGCGGAGGCCAGATCGCCGGAGATGCATGGCTCCTGCTCCATAGCCGCCTGCGATATAATATCGCGGCCCATTGGAAATCTCTCCAGGCGGCTCAACTCCTCGCGGTCAAGACCGATCTGGGCCACCAAATACATCTCTCGCCGCGATGGGTTAATCATGAACACCGCTCCCTTCTGGAGCACCAGAAAACTGCCCAGCTCCTTCAGGACGAGCGTGAATAATTCCGTTATCGGATACGGTTGCGACGCTATCTGCCGGATGTTTTCGAGCAAGGCGATGCGGTCGGAGCGGCCGTTGATCTCCCGGCGATAATAATTCATATGTTGCGGAAAGGCGATCAGGGTCGTCAAGGCCATGAAGAAACCGGCAATGAAGAAAATCAAAAAGGTGATTTTCAGGACAGGATACACGGCCGGGACAAACCACTCTGCATAACCGGGGAAGCTCATGAAAACGGCCAGGATACCCGAGAGAATCAAGACCATCAACCCAATATAAAACCTCGTCCGATTGGGGAAACTTTCGGCGTCGATCTGCGAGGTTTTGGTCAGGCTGAACAGCAGGGCGAAAACGGTCAGGACAAAAAAGAGGATGGCGCCGAGCAATTCGATACTCATAGGGCCACCTCGCCGTGCAGAGTCCAGCTATCGGCCCGCGTGATTTTTATCGGCATGATCCGGCCGAGCAATTCCTGATCGGATTCGACCAGAACTGTTTTGTTTCCCTCAGTCTTGCCTTTCCATACCCGGTCATCGCGGCGGCTCACGCCGTCGATCAGAGTTTCCCGGACGCGGCTGACTTCCTTCTGATTGACCTCGTATGATATTTGTTTCTGGAGATCAATCAAGCGACGCAGGCGGGCGAGCTTCTCTTCTTCCGGGATATCATCGACCAGATTTTTAGCCGCCCAGGTGCCTTCGCGCGTCGAATAGCGGAACATGAAGGCAGCGTCAAAACGGATATCACTCACCGCCTCGAGAGTCATTTCATAATCTTCCCCGGTTTCTCCGGGGAAACCGACAATAAGATCGGTAGTCAAGGCGATATCCGCCCGGGCCTGCCGCAATTTGTCCACAAGACCATAATAATGACCGAATGTATAGCGCCGAAACATTTTTTCCAGAATCCGGTCGGAGCCGCTCTGGAGCGGCAGATGGACATGACCCATAAGCCGGGGTTCGGCGGCAAACAGGTCGATTAGTTCATCGGAGAGGTCTTTGGGATGAGACGTGATAAACCTCAGTCGTCTGATCCCGGTCTCATGAAGGACCATCCGGATCAACTCGGGAAACTGCATGCGGTCGAAGCGGTAGGAATTGACATTCTGCCCCACCAAAGTCAGATCAAGAACGCCCTTTTCGGCGAGATGATTGATATCGCGAATGATCGCTTCCGGTTTCCGATGGCGTTCCGGACCGCGAAGGTAAGGCACGATGCAATAGGCGCAATAATTATTACAGCCGCGGGTGATGGTGACATGGGCCAAATAAGGATTGTCCGGTTCGGGCGGATACTCGGCCCATTCCAAGCCGTTGCTGATTTCAGTTTCGATGACCGGCTGACCGTTTTTGCCGGCCAGCAACCGGGGTAGCTCGAACAATTGCTGAGTGCCGAGGATAAAATCGATACCCGGAATCCGCTCGAGCAGTTTCGCTCCCATCCTCTGCGCCATACAGCCGACGGCGCAGACACAGGTTTCCTCGTTTTGTTTGAAGCGCACCAGTTCCGTCAGGCGGCCTAAGGCCCGCTCTTCGGCCTTCTCCCTCACCGAACAGGTATTGAGGATTATAACGCCGGCACGGGCGGGGTCGGCCACCGGCGTATAACCGGCCGCCTCCATAGCGGCCGAAAGAATCCCGGAATCGGCCAGATTCATCTGGCAACCATAACTATGTAAATAATAGGTCTTCCGAAGCATAAGTATCCGTCCGCCCCGATTCGAGTGCAGTAAAGCGATTCGATCTCCGTGTCAGAGTCTAAATATATTCCGATTTTCCGGGAATTGTCAACTAAATACCAGTCGCAATATCCAATAAAAAGGCCCCGGATGCCTGTCCGGGGCCTGATTTATGGGCTTTTCCGGGCTATCATCAGTCGACACAGCCAAGCAGCGGAGCGGCTCCGTCCCGGAATATGAAATTGATCAGGTAAACGATGTCGCCGACGTTGACATGGCAATCGGCGTTGGAATCGGCCCAGTCGGCTACCACCGGCGAAGAACCGTTCTTGAATATGTAATTTATGAGATAAACCGCGTCGCCGACATCCACCGAGCCATCGATATTTACGTCGCCGGGATAGTTTGCCAGGGGCTGGCCGATTTCTATGGTGTATTCTTTCTCATCGCTATAGTAGATGTAATCGGTATTGGTCGCCATCACCGTGAAGGTGAACGAGCCGAATTCCCTCGGCTGACTGGAGATAATTCCGGTGGACGGGTCCAGAGAAAGCCCTGAAGGCAAAGCGCCCGCGACGATTTCATAATCGAAATTATCGGTCTGTCCCTTGGCCTGCACCGTATCCGAATAATCGGCCAGCAGGTTGCCGTCGAGGAGACTTTCCGTCAGGATGTAAGCCGTGTAGGTCTCCACCGCCGCCTGACGAGAAATCCAGCGATCGGGATCAAGGGCCAGATCGATCGGTTTGTCGTCGGTATGCAGGATAAAATTCTGCTCCCGGGCGTCATTGTAAATGACTCGGGTCTCCTGAGCCGCCGAATAGGATAACCTGATATCTATTGGCATGGTAAACACTTCCGGATCGGTCGTCTGAATCTGGCGAATATGGAGATAGGTATTCCACCCCCCGTCCGGGTCTTCCTGAGTCAGGTAAGCGTAGCGGTAATTGGGACGATAGGTGCCGTAAATCCATTCCTGGAAAAACCAGTCGAGGTCCATCCCCGAGGCGGCTTCGACTACGGCCTGAAAATCTTCGGTGGTAGCGCTTTTCCAGGTGTACTCGTCGCGATAATCGGCGAAGGCCTGGAAAAAGGCATCGTCGCCGACGATATGGCGCAACATATGTAATACCCAGCCGCCTTTATCGTAAACCCGGGCGCTGAAAATATTCCAGATATCGGTGGTATCGTCGATATAAATGCGGCCGCCGGAGGTATATTCGAAATCATTCATGTATTGATGATAATAATCAAGGCCGCTGTCGGCCTCAAAATAGAGCGCCTCGGAATAAACCGCAAAACCCTCGTTGAGCCAGATATGATGCCAGTCTTCACAGGTGACCATGTCGCCCCACCATTGATGGGATAATTCATGGACGATCACCGGCTGAGAATAGCCGAAAGAGGTCGCGGTCGTCGAGGTGTTGGTCTGGTGCTCCATCGCACCGCCCCAATCAAAATGAGTGCATCCGTATTTTTCGTTGATGAAAGGATACTGGCCGTAGATGCCGGACAAAACCTGGAGCATATGCGCCACGACGCCGTCGAAAAAAGTCCGGGAATACATGTTATGGTCGGGGTAAACGAAAAATTCCACCGGCATCGAATCGGTCGGGGTGTAATTGTAATAATCGAACCATACCGCATATGGATGAATGGCCAGACTGACCAGATAGGGCGCGATCGGGTACCTCGTGGCCCAATGCGTCGTATGGGTGCCGTTGCCATTATTCACCTCGGAAACCACCAGCCCGTTGGAGGAAACGACCAGCGAGGTATCGACCGTGACAATCATATCCACGGAATCAAGTTTGTCCCGGGGGATATCGTTGCAGGGCCACCAACTTCGCGCCCCCATCGGCTCCGAAAGGGTGGTAATCAGGGGCAAGTTGTTGCGGGTGGAGAAGCTCAATCCCAGAAATCCTTCCGAGCTTGAAGGATGACCATGATAAACGACGGTGAACTGAAATTGCTCGCCCTTCAGAAAGCTGCGGCCGAGATGAACGGTGAGGTGATCGGAATCATGCGTAAAAGCCAGGTTTCCGGTGCCGTTATAAACCGAGTCCACGGTCATGGTGTTAAGGAAATTTATTTTGACGCTGTCGAGCGAGTTAACCACGACTTTGCCATAGGAATCGACCCGGCCATAGATGATCTGGTCTATATGATCGATGGTCAAATCTATCTTATGATAGCCCATGTCATACTCGGTCCAGTTGGAGGCGTTTTTGTCGGCCGCCAGCGCCGATTCCTGTTGCATCCGGGCCAGACGCGGTTTGAGATTGTCCCACATCTCCTGATGAAGAGCCTTGGGGTCCCAAGATATCGCCGAACCGTCAATTGCGGCAGTCTGGTCGTCGGCGGTCATGCCGATGACCGGTAAAAAGCAAAGTAGCAATATCAGTAAGGGCAATTTTATTTTCACTGCCGGTCTCCTATTCGAATACAGCATGTCATTACTTATTGTTTTCGGTCTCCGCTGCTAAAACATAAATTCGCCGGAAACCTGCTCCAGTGAGGACAGTGACGGGTTTATTCACAAAATATTCATAATCTCCTATCTGTCAATAGGATAATTATCTTAACCGAATTCTGTCTTCTACTTCTGAAACAACCGGATCGACTCGAGGTTTCATTTTCCCGGCAAAAAAAATCGCCCGGCCTTCGGAGCCGGGCGATCATTTTTTTTGATATCGCCGGGATCAGGGATTGCCGCAGGGCTTGTTGCCGAATTTGAAGACATAATTGATCAAAACCACGATATCATCGATCCCGATGAAGTGATCGCAGTTGCAATCGCCGACCAGGTACTCTGGCTGGGGACCGACTCCGGACTTGAAGGCATAATTGATCATCTGAACGACATCGGCAATATTGATTTCATTGTTCCAGTCGAAATCGCCGTGCAGACGCCAGACCTGCAGGTTGACGTGCATCTTGACCGGCGAATTGGCGGCCGTAGAGGAATAAAAATAGAATGAGTCGGGATAAACGCCCCAGGTATAACTTCCTACTTCGATGGCCACGACCGGCGTATAGGGGGCCTGACCGGAAGAATCGATGAATTTCAACCAGGGTATATCCTCTTCCACCCACCAGTCCATACAGCCCGGATAAAGATTATAGAGTTGCGTTATGGCGATAAGATTCAGGGAGGGGCCGAACACTTCCTGCGCTTTAACGTTCTTGACGGTATCGGAGATAACGAGTTCGGGCGTTTCGGTCCCCGGGATAATATTCAGGGTCACCGGTAACCGCCTGGGACTGACCAGGGCTTCGTCGGAATAGACGACAACCGTATCATAATAAGTCCCGACTGGCAATCCTTCGGCGTCGAGCGTCAGAGTAACGACGGCATCGTCGGTTCCCGAAGTGGTGGAAAGCATCAGCCAGTCGCTGTTATGAGTCAGCCACCAGGACATGTTATCATCTCCGGTATTGACGATTTGGAAGGTTTTGATGGGCGGCAGGGAATGAGGCCCCTGCCAGCATTCATAATAAGAAAAGGAGATCGCGCTCGGGAAAAGGGCGATATTGGCCGGGTTGGCAGACAGATGATAATGGACGATGATATATTGTGGCGAGTTGACCGCCTCCGGTGAGGTCACGGTAATGGTGTCATAGGTATCGCCGGGAGGAACCGTCGACAGGTTGAACGATATTTGCATACTCTGCGGCGCCGACCCCGAAGCCGGCGACAAACCGACGATAGCTTTGCTGGTTTCGGTGGCCTGATAGGTCATAACTCCCTCACCCGAATTGTAAATCAAAACCTCTTCCGGCGGGGGGGTACTCGTCCCTATGGCTGCTACGACATGGACCACCGGTGGCTCGAGTCCCAGAACGGGCAGATCGGATACGATTTGCAGGGTTACCGGGACTTTCTGAGGATTATTCGTCGCCGCCGGGTCGGTGATGAGAACAGTGTCATAATAGAATCCGAACGAAAGGCCGGTAATATCGAACTGCAAAGTGACCGAATCGTCGGAAATACCCGACGTCGGCGTCAGGTTCAGCCAGCCCGAGGAATTGGCAACCGACCAGTTGAGACTGCTTCCGGGAACATCGGTAAATATCCTGAGGTAGCGATCATCAGGATTGACGCCGCCCTGAATGGCCGATACGGCGAAGGACGTTGGCGTGTACACGATTTTGGGCGGCAGAGTGATAACGTTGAGGGTTATCGGTAATTTCTGCGGCGAATTATCCGCGTCCGGCGCGGTGATGACGACGGTGTCATAATAGACGCCATCGGAGAGGCCGGCGATGTTGACATTGATGGATGTCGCGGAGGGAGCGGTGCCGTTTGAAGGGTTGACCGAAAGCCAGGTGGAGGAGAAGGAAGAAGTCCAGGTCATGGCCCCCGGTCCGCTATTGGAAATCGACAACGCCTGCCCCGGCGGGCTGGGAAATCCCACCGTCCCTTCGAATGTCATCGAAGTCGGCGTCAGAACAATATGGGGCGGCAACTGAGGTTCGCCGATCTGAATCGTTCCCGGAAACACTTCGGGCGTGAAATTGCTCGAGTTGGTATTGGTGAAGTAGAGCTGGGCCGGGGGGATAGTTGTGCTGTCGATATCGACGAATTGATCGGGTGTACCGGGCGGGACATCGAAATAGAGTGTGGCCATCAGGCCGCTACCGGGAGCGATATTGGCTTCGAAAAAGACGACCGCACCGAAAACGACTTCCTGATTGGAGTTATAAATAGTGTACGGCTTGGTGTTGATATAAGCGATGCGACTGCCGGCGTAGGAAACCGAATCGAGTGTGATATCCGCCGATGTCCAGGCCAGCGGGATCGTCAACGCCGCCAGCTCCTCATCGCTGAAAAAGTTGATTTCGACCACGGCCTTCTGTCCGGCATCAACGGTAACCGACTCAATATAAAGGGTGTCGCGAAGCCCGGGATCGTTGGCAGCCCCCTGTCCGAAAGCCATTGTAGCACACAGCGCTGTCAATACAACAAGCAACAACATCCTGTATTGCATGGGAACCTCCTGTGTACAAAAAAAAGTTGTAATCAACTAAATTTAACGCCGCATAAGGCCTGACAAGTGTAGTACGATGTATAATTTTCGTCTGTTAAATATAAAATAGGTTACAGGGTATGGTGTGTCAAGGAGAATAATCCGCAGGCGCCGAAGCGCCCGCGGATCAAGCGCTTTTATTCGCCGTCTTTTTTACCGGCGGTTTCGCTTTCGGCCTCTTTTTTAACAGCGCCGCTGTCGGATTCGGCCTGACCGTAAGTAATCCGGCCGGCCTGAAATTCGGGAATAAACGAGGCCGAAGATACTTTCGTAAACAATATCGAGGCCGGCCCCATGGTAATAGTGTCGATGACGCAGAAATCGGATTTGGACGATGCGATCGGCGACAAATACAGGGTCGCCAGCAGTCCTCTTCCCGGCGCGATATAGTCCTCAGTCATACATATCGCCCCGAAAACGACATCCTCGCGATTTTCGGCGATAGTCACCGGTTTCATTTTCAAATATTCGACCCGGCTACCGACGAACGACACCGAATCAATTCGATACAGGTCGCCGACCAGACCGAGAGGAATGGTCAACGCGGCCAGTTCCTGATCGTTGACAAAATCGACTTTTACGGCAACCTTGTCGCCTTTGACGGTCTGAATCCGATCGATCAGGAGAGTATCGGGTAAATTCTCATCATTGGACGAAATCGCGGTTTCGGCGCTTGCGACCACGCTGACAAGAACCATGCAGGCAAGGGCAGTAAGAAGGGTTAATAAACGCATTCCGTTCCTCCGGAGACTTTTATGCTACAAGATTAAATGTCAAGTTAATATCATAAGCCCTGCCTGTCAATGCCAATCTGAGGGCAGGTCATATGCCGTCTATTCACTTTTCTTTTTCGTCGTCCTGGTTTTCGTAGCTTTGCTCTTGGTGGTTTTAGTCTTTTTCGGGGTTTTGCCTGCGGCGGCCCTGGATTTCGTACGGCCTCGTTTGCGGGCCTTTTCGATTTCCTCGGCAAAGATTTTTTCCAGAGTATAGGTCGAGGGAGTAAAATCAAGCAGTCCTTTTTCGAATAACTCGTCGACGGTTTCGATGAACTCAAACGATGTTTTCCGGACGATTTCCCGCGGTATTTCCTTGATATCCTTCTGATTTTCCTTGGGCAGGATAATAGTGTGCACTCCGGCGCGGTAGGCCGCCGAGACCTTCTCTTTGACGCCGCTGACCGGCAGTACCCGGCCTCGAAGCGTCACTTCGCCGGTCATGGCGATATCACTCCGAATCGGCCGTTCGGCCATAACCGAGGCGATCACCAGCGAGACGGTAACCCCGGCCGAAGGGCCATCTTTGGGAATAGCCCCCTGTGGAAAGTGAATATGGATATCGAAATTGACGAAGTCATTATGGTCGATCCCGAGTAAATCGGCCCGGGCGCGCACAAAGCTATGGGCCGCCTGGATCGATTCTTTCATCACTTCGCCCAATGATCCGGTCGTGAAAACCTGGCCCGTACCCCGCATTTTCAATCCTTCGATCAGCATTAAATCACCGCCGGCTCCGGTCCAGGCCAGACCGTTGGCCACGCCGATTTCCGGCTTGGACATGGCCTTCTCGGGTATATACTGCGGCGTTCCCAGGTACTGATCGACATTGTTTTCCTTGAGCACATAATTACATTTTTCGCTGATGGCTTTCTTGCGGGTAATCCGCCGGAAAATCTTCTCCAGCTGTTGTTGCAGTCCGATCGTCCCGGCTTCCATAGTGTACTGGCGAATAATCCGCGCCAGACCCCGGTCGGTAAAACGCAATTCGGCCCGGGTCAAGCCATATCGTTTATACAATTTGGGCAGGATATGTTTCTTGGTAATGACGATCTTCTCCCGCTCGATATAGCCCGACATCTCGATCATTTCCAGGCGGTGAGCGAACGGTTCCGGGAAATCCTCGGCGGTAATGCCCAGAACGAACAAGACCCGGGAAAGATCGAGAGGAATGCCGACGAAATTATCGACAAAATGGCCGTTTTGCCTCGGATCAACGGCCTCCAGCAAGGCCAGCAGGGCGTTGGTGTCCTCGGATTCGATCACATACTCCAGATCCTCGAGGTAGATCACGAGATCGAATGATCCGGCGCGTTGGATGGCACGCACCAATTGCCCCGGTCCGGAACCGATTTCACTGCGATGCAAACCTTTGATATCTTCGCTGATTATCAGGCTGGTGCCGTTGATTCGGACCAATTCCCGGCCCATCGCCTTGGCGATAGCCTTGACCAGAGACGCCTTGCCGGTTCCAACCGCGCCCGCGAGGCAAAGGATCGGCAAATCCCTTTTATCGCGGCTCAACTGCCGCATCGACAGATATTCCAGAACCTGTTCTTTGATATGGGACAGCCCGTAATATTCGCGGCCGATAGCGGCTTCAACGTCGACCAGATCGAAAGGTTCCATGGGCGGGCTCTGCCACGGCAACGAGAGCATCAGGTCGATATAATTTTTGGTGGAACCGTATTCCGCCGAAGACGACGGCAGATGCACCAGGCGATCGATTTCCAGGAGAAGACGATTGGCGACCTCGGCCGGCAAGGCCTTGTTTTCGCTGATTTTCTGGCGATAGATCTTGGAAACGTCTTCCTCGATAAACTCTTCGCCCAGCTCCCTCCGGATTTCGGCCAATTGCTGGCGCAGGAAATTCTCGCGCTTCTTCCTTTCCAGCGATTCGTTCACCCGCGTATTGATCTGCGTCGTCAGGGAAAATTTGTCGATTTCATCTTTGAGCAGGCGGATTATCGTTTCGAGACGACTGCCGATTTCCAGGGAGTCAATAATTTCCTGCTTGTCGCTCAATTGAAAATGAATCATAGCCCCGATGCGATCGGCGAAGGCGCTCGGCAAGGGTCGGTTCATTTCCAGATTATATATCAATTCATTGGAATAACGATTATCGATTCGGACCAGCTGGGTCATCAGGTGCGTGACTTCTGAGAGATAACCTTCGACGACGCTTCCGTCGGTGTTTTCCTCCCTGACCTCCTGTACCCGGGCCTCGATGAACGGCACCGAGGTGACGATATCCATCAGGGCGACACGTTGCAGTCCTTCGAGCGTGACCATCTGTGAATTGGCCATTGACGGCTTGATGGACTCGATCCGGGCCAGGACGCTCACCTGAGACAGCCGCGGGGCGGCCCCGGATGGCACATCCTGGGGTGCGAAGGATAGGACCAGCAGGTTATCCCGCTGGGCTACAGCCTTGAGCAGTTCCAGGTTCTCCTTGCGGCCCATCTGGATAGTGTAAATTTCACCCGGAAATATCACGGCCGACCTGAGCGGTAAAACCGGCAGGTTTTTTTCCGCCTGAGTTTCGTCAAGCGGCAAATGTTTACGAGGCTTTATAATCATGGTCATCTTTACGTTTCTTATCGGCTTATACAATCTTTTCTCAAGAGAGTTTACCGCCCCGGAAGCAAAATGTCAACAGCCCGAACGTAAAGATCACCAAAGCGTACAAAGCCTCTCCGTTTTAACCGGCCGCCACCGGATTCAAATCCAGGGCTATTTGCTGAATCTCATAATCCGGAATTTCCTTCAAAGCCTCGACATTGATCTTGATCCCTTCCCGGTCAGCGGCCAGCCGATAATAGCCAGAGCGGTTGTTTTCGTACAACGGCCATTCCGGCAGAAAATCCCGGCCGATCTCCTGTCGGAGACGATACAGGTATCGGGCCTGATTAAAGCCACACTCTAAATCTTCCTTGTATAACCATCCACTGTCTTTAGTTAGCCTCGACCAGGCCAGCTTGACAAGGTACTTGAAAGATTTCCCGGTCAGGTTCACCGTATGACCATTGATCCGCACCCGGAACCGTTCCCGGATGGGAGTTCCGTCGATTTCAATGGTTTCCGGCCACGGGGCCGTACTCAGCATCGATACACCTTTCGATGACATAGAAGCCTCCTTTATTTTATGGAATCTTTCTTCGATTTTGATCAGGCGTTCTTCCGACTTCGTCCGACTTCTGATAATCTCCAGACCTTCATCAAGCATCCGGCGCCGATCGGTGATTTCCCTGTGATGCAGAGCCAGCCAGTCACTGCGGAAAAGGATATCCCCGAAATCCTTGTAAAGGTCCCGATAAACGACCGGCAGTCCCGTCCGGGAGGCAAAGGCCAGATCATCGAGTCGCGCGGGCAGGGATGCAAAACGGTCGCAGGCGCGGACGATAGCCGCCGCCGAAGCCAGCAGCCATCCCGTTTGATAACCCAGATTTTCCATCATCCCCGGATGAAGGGCGTAATTGCTTTCGATTTCGATGGCCGGCATTCCGGCCATCCAGTCTTCCATCAAAAGCGCCAGCCCCAGGCGGTTGATTTCGTCGGGGGCCAGTTCCCGCTGCATGGCCGACAGCTCCCGGATTAACGGATTTTCCTCAGCCGATTCGGCGAAAAATCTTCGAGGCAGGCGCATCCGCCCTCGGCCGGCTGGTGTCGGCAAGTACAGTGATCCGGCCTCGGGCAATTGGAACAAATGAAAGAGGATTTGACCGTCGCTTTCGGTTTCGGGACGGGGCAGTCTCTTCAGGATACAGTCGGCGCCGGCCACCGTCATGCCGGTGACGGCAACGGTTTGCCCCAGAGGCGTAGCCGTGATTTGCCGGCCCTGCCGAACCAAAAAACCATCATCAAGTAATACTTCACATATATTCTCTATATCGCTTGTATTTTGGTCATTACATATATGGCAATATGATTTTTCGAGAAGCCGGGCGGTCTCCTCGGGGCTCCGAACAAGCCCGGAACTGAAAAGGTCGATGAGGATATCGGCCGGATGGCGCGACGGCAATTGGGATTTGAGCGACGCCGCCTGCCGGTCGATATAGTATTCCCAGAGAATTGACTTCTCCAGTTCGCCGGAGGCGAATAACACCGCCTGGCCATCGCCCTCTTCATCGGTCAATCCGACTCGGCCGGCCCGACCGGACATGCTTTCGTATTCGGCCCATGAGAGTGGTTCGAGACCGGGACGGCCGCTATAGCCCTGCCGCCGATATTTTTGCGCCTCGATGAAAACTGTCGCCGCAGGTAAGTTGATGCCGGTCGAGAGAGTAGTGGTCGCAAAAATAACGTCGATCAAACCGGCCCGGTAACCTTCTTCGACGGCCAGCCGTTGGGCGGCGGTCAGGTCGGCGTTATGGAACGCAATGCCGACCGTCAGAAGACTGCGGAGGTTTTTGAGAAGCGACGATTCCTCTTCGTCGGCCAACTTTGCATCGAAGAATTCTTTGTTTTTCGACCATGATGCACGATGGGTATATTCCGCGAAACGCCGGGCCGCGAGCATGGTATCGCGCCGCGATTTGAGAAACACCAAAGTCTGTTTGCCGACGGCCGTGACCGCCTGGATATTCTCGAACAAGGTCAGGTTGATATCTTCGCCCTGCCGGCAGGTATCTTCCCCCAGTTCGCCGGAATTATGGCATCGGAAATAGAAACGACCGTCAGAAACCACCCCCCGTCGTAATTCCACCGGGCGCATATTTTCCAGCAAGAGGCGGCAACCCAGCCATTCGGCCAGTTCGGTGGCTTCGCCCAGAACGGCCGAAAGAGCCACCAGCTGAGGCCGGTATTCCGAATAGAGCAGTTTGGTCAGGGCCAATTCCAGTTGAGGCCCGCGCGTTTTGTCCTCAAGCATCTGCAATTCATCGACGACGACCGTGCCAACCTGCGACATGAGGTCAAAATTGGTCAATAACAGGGAATTGAATTTCTCGTAAATCATCACGGCGATATCGAACCGGCCGCTTTCGACCAGGCCGTCATTTTCGGGATGATCCCGGGTAGCGATAACGACGCGTAAGCCGAGGCCGCCGTAGCAATCGACGAAGTGACGGTATTTTTCCTCGGCCACCGCCTTCAGCGGCACCAGGAAAATGCCCTTCTGCCGCTGTTGCACGGCCCGCACCAGAGCCATTTCGCCGCAGAAGGTTTTGCCCGAAGAGGTCGGCGCCGAGATTAAAAGCGAATTCCCCTCCAGAAGCTTATATTCCTCAACCGCCCGATATTGGAGCGGCAGAAGTCGCCCGTGGAATCGTTCTTCCCATTGCGCCAGAATCGGCTCCGGCAGTCCCGATTTCGCCAGTCGTTTTCGCATCGTTTCATCCCCCTGAATTATGGCCCTATGGCCGGCCCCGGAAATACTCCCCCAATTCACTCACAACTTCCCCAGCCGCAGACAACGCACACGAAGCAGTATCCGCGCCTGACCAGCACTCCCCCACAGGTACAACGACCCGCCTGCGGGCCGGACGATGGCCGGGACGCTAAAAGTCGCGCCTCGTCCGATGGTGCCGGTTTCCGCTGCGACGAGCCCCGGCATCGGTCCGCCGCGGAGATAACTTTCCGTTCCGAGTATTGATTGCAATCCATGGCCTGCTCCTTGTGTCCGGTATTATTATCGGTGTCAAATTAAAAATACTGCACATTTGTGCAGTTGTCAAGCGATTTTTTTATAATTATCATTATTGGAGTCCGATTGCCATATATTGTGGTCAATCTAAAAATCGACACGACATATTGAAAATGCCCCCATAGGAAAAGTGCCTTTCAGCCCCGGCCCGATATCGACAACACAAAAATAAGGCGGCGAAGGGGGGCCGCGTCCGGCCCCCGGGTGAACCGACGAGGGGGAATTATTTTGCTCTATCGCGACCTGTCCAAGACAAAATCGACTTGATAGCTGATCCAGACACCGACCGGGGCCCCGTTCTGGATGGCCGGCCGATAGGTGCATTTATAAGCGGCCTTCAGGGCCGCTTCCTCAAAACCCATATGGTTTCGAGTGCATCGGGCGACTCGGGCGTCGAGCACCTGTCCTTCGCGGCCAACGAAGGCGTCGATGAAAACCGAAGCCGTGAATCCCCCCTCCAGGGCGAGACGCGGATATTCCGGTTTTTGTTCATGGATGATCACGGGCCCAACTTCGACAGCGATGAAAGCCCCCACGGGAGGTATTACCTCCGGGCCGATATATAGCCCGCCGGGCTCACCTTGGTCGCCGTCTTCGCCATATTCCGCCTCCGGATCGTATTCACCTGTCCCCCTTTTATGCAGTTCCGAAAAGTCGACCGTATCCTCCTCGGCCAGTAAATCGTCAACCGCGACGAAAATACCATTATCCAATTTAGATGGCGGCGGTGGTTTGATGCCCTTGCCGCCTCGAATATCGTCGATGCCGGGTGGAGACGGCTCGACAAATATTATCGTCATGCTGTCGGTGAGTCCGGGCGGATCCACAATCTGCGTTTCCACTGCGGCGGCGCAGCCCAGAATCCAGATTAAGCTGATCAACGCCGTCGCCAGCAACACGGCCGTTGTCGTTCCGATAAGCATATTTCGCTGGTAGCGGCTTTTTAATTCAAAGGCGCCATAAGGCAGTTCAAATGAGCGCATCATGATATTCACCCCCTTTTGTCTTTGTTATTGATATAAAGCAGTCAGAATTGTTTTGGAGAGTATCGAGGGCCTGTACCATCCGCGGTTTATCATGATTCCGGCCGGTATGAGTTCCGGGGAAAGACGGAACCTGGCCCAAATGCACGAACAGGATGGAAAGGACCGTCATGAACAGCACCGCGCCAAGCACGGCGGCCATCAAAAGCGATTTTATGACGGCATAATTCCCGCTGTCGGTGCAAGCGACGGCGGCTCTCGCGGGGATGGGCGTGAGAATTATATATTCGGGGTTTGAAAAAAGGCTCATGTCTCCCTCCTTATCAAAAGGTCGCGGGATGTATGACCGGCCCGGCGCCGATCATCGGCCTTTTCTCTCGGAAAATATTATAACTTATATTTTATAGTCGTCAAGGAAACTCATCATCAAAGATAATCGCGGTTTTGTTATTCATGGCTATTCCCCCCCTTCCGGTGCGCCATATCTTATTAATTATTCTGGTGTCGCGGTCCTCCCACGGCGCGGTGGCGTAACGATACGAAAATCGTTTATCATAAAATTCGCTGTATCGGTCATTATCGGGATCGTTGAAAATTTCGGCGGAAACGCCGAGTCTGGCCGCTACCCCGTCGTTGAACTTTCTTTCAACCAGGTCGATTTCATCGAGGATATCGACCATAACATGGTATCTTGCCTGCGGATGGATGGTAAGCAGGGTATTCAGTTTCGGGATTTCGCGGCTCTTATCAAAAAGCAAAGTGAACAGGGAATCGGCCCTCATCGGGACCGGCAAATCATGACCGAGATTCCAATAAAATCGATTCTGTCCATCAACCCGGATGGTGAGCAATTTCCCAACCGTAACGACCTCGTCGGGCGGAAGATTGACCCCCATCGCCTGGGGCATGGCGAAAATCGTGGTCACCATATAGAAAATCAACAGCAGGAAAGCGATATCAACCATCGGCGTCATAACCACTCGCACGCCGGTGCGACGTTTTATTCGACGCCGGCTTTTCGGCTTATCGTCTCGGACGGGTCGGGCCTTGCCCAGATCAACGCCTGCCATTTATCATCACCTCCTTCGATAAACGGCGCTGATTCCTGCTATCCCCAGTTTCTTGAAACGATCGGCGCTTCCCCATCCGACGGGCCGTTAATATGGGCGAATCCCGTACCCGAAGCCGCGGCTCCGGTGCGCGGATAGCCGGGAATGGACGTCGCCGCCGGTTTGGTGAAAACAAGATAGATGGATAACAGCATGAGAAACAACAGAGCCGTCAGAGCCGCCGCCAGGCAGAGGTTGGTGAACCATTCTTGCCGCCATCCGGGAGGAAACACGCCGATTTCCCGAAGTCGGTCCGGTTTCTGCCAGACCAGCGCCTGTTGGCTATAGCGTATCCTCATTTTTCCCTCCGTTCAAAGGCTGTCTTGGTCGGCCGCCGGCTTCGAAGCCGAAGGCTGACCGGTTAACGCCTTTTCTCTCGGACGGAAGGCCGCCACACCGTTTTCTCGTTCCGGTGTACGGACTACCGGTAAGTAGCGCTGCGCGGACGTGAGGGACGTGAGGGATGTGACGTCAACGGGACGGGCGGCCGCCCCGGAGGGGTATAACGAATTTGCCGGGGGAAGATTGCTCTATCTTCCCCCGCATTTCATTTCGGCGATTAGAGCGTAAAGTCGATTTTATACTCGATCCAGAGGCCGATGGGATTGCCGTTCTGGATGGCCGGGCGATATTTGTTTTTGTAGGCCGCTTTGACCGCGGATTCCTCAAAGCCCATATTGGGCCGAGTACATTTTACCGCCTGAGCCTTCTTGACGTCGCCGTTTTTGTCAACATAGGCCTGGACAATCACCGATCCGGTGAATCCGCCTTCCTGCGCCAGACGAGGGTACTCCGGAATTTCCTCGGAAATCTGTACGGGGTATTCTTCCACCGGAACGAATTCGTCGGGCGAAGGCATATAGTCTTCATCGGGGATATCGATAATCAGTTCCGTATTGGAACCGTTTCCGGCGCCGGACAGCACCGGAGCATTGATCTCCTGGAGTTCTTCCCGGGAGGCGATAACGATATCCTCATCGACGACCTCATCGTCGGCCACCGCCGTCGGAATACCGACCTTGGGTGGGGCGACATTCGGCTTGTCGATGCTGACCTGGGGCGGTTTAGCCGCCAGCGAAGGCGGCGCGCCCAGTTCAGCGATGGTTTTGATCCGGACGACGTTTCTGACTTCCATATCCTCATAGGTGATAATATTGTAAATCCATATCGAGAGGATAACCAAAGCCGTCAAGGCCGCCGAAAAACCGGTACCCAGCAACATATTGCGCTGGTACCTGCGTTTTAATTCAAACGCGCCGTAATAGGTGCTTGCAGATTGGGCCATAGCTATTCACCCCCATGCAATGAGAGGACCTTTTCGATAATTCTCGAATCGCGGTCTTCCCAGGGTGACATGGCATAGCGGTAGGAAAACTTCTTGGCCTTAAATTCCTCGTACCGCTCATTATCGGGATCGTTGAAATCTTTCAGAGTGACGCCCAGTTCCTTGGCCGTGGCGTTATTGAAGGAACGTTCTATGAGATCGATCTCGTCGAGGATGTCAACCATGGTTTTATAACGGGCTTCCTTGTTGATGATAAGGAGCGTGCTCAATTTGGGATTGGCCTTGTTCTGGTCGACCATGAGGGTTCGAAGGGAATCGGCTTTCATCGGCACCGGCAACTCGCGCCCGATATTCCAGTAGAATTGGTTTTTTCCGTCGACATGAATGGTCAGAAGATTGCTGTCTTTGACTTTGATCTGAGTTTCTTCCTCAGACGCCGGCGGCAGGTTGACTTCCATCGCCTGCGGCATCGAAAAAACCGTCGTTACCATATAGAAAATAAGCAGGAGAAACGCGATATCGACCATCGGAGTCATATCGATTCGGACAGAGAGCCGCCTTTTGGGACGGCGCAGGCCTTGTTTCTTTCCGCCTTTTGGCCTGTCTGCACTTACATCGGCACCAGCCATGTTAAATCACCACCTTAAACGTTAAGTCTCTTGTTCACTCAGCGTGATTATCTGGAAACGGGAGAGATGTTGTTCCTGAAGGGTTTTCATTATCCCTTCCATCACCCCGTAACTCGATTGCTTGTCGGCTTTGATCACCAGAAAGGCCCGGGGACTGCGAATTCGGGCCGAGTTAATCAGGGCGCCGACCGTGCCAGTAGTCGCCTCGTCATACATACGCACCGGCATCGTGATATCGCGGCCGTCGATATTAACCGTTTTTTTGACGATATAATCGACGAAGATGGAATCGTCGGCCGTCACCGTGACGTTGATGACATCCTTATCCGGCAGGGAAACCTGCGAATGCGACGTCGGCAAATCGACCTTCTTCTTCTCCGGCGGTTTGAACTGAGTCGTCGTCATATAAAAGATCAGGAGAAGAAAGGCGATATCCACCATCGGGGTCATATCGATCTTGATGCTGAGGCGCCTTTTCTTTTTAATCTTCATTTAACTCGCCGCCTCCTTGGCTTTCAACAACTGAAGCACCTCGTAGGTAGCCTCATCGGTCGTGTAGTTGAAAGAGTCAACTTTGTTGACAAAATAGTTATAGAAGAAAATACCGAGAATACCGGAAGTCAAACCGCCGGCGGTGTTAACCAGCGCTTCGGAAATACCGGTCGCCAGCTGAGTGGCATCGATAACACCGCCGGAGGCATGGCCGGTGGCCGCAAAGGCGCGGATCATACCGATGGTCGTACCCAGCAGACCGACCATGGTGGCGATCGAGGCGATCGTTGACATGGCGATCAGGTTGCGCTCCAGAAGCGGGCCTTCCAGCGCGTTGGCTTCTTCGATAGCCGCCTGTGTCGCGGCCATCTTCTTCTCGGATTCCATGGTGTTATCGTCTTTGACGCGCATGTATCGCTCAATACCGGCCCGAAGAACGTTGGCCGTCGTGCCGCGCTGCTTGTCGCAGGCCGCCAGCGCCGACTCGAAATCGTTGTTCTGAAGATGGCCGATCAGGTTCTTGAAGAACACCTGGACGGAACTTTTGCCCTTGGCGACGCGCAGGGACAGGAACCGTTCCACCACGAAAGACATAAGCATCAGCAGAATCATGATCAGCAGGACGACCAGAGGCCCGCCCTGGTAAATCGAATGGGGCAGAGTGCCCTCTTCAGTATTCTTCAAGATGATTCCCCATGTGACATAACCGATGGCAAAGGAAATCAACGCGTTCAGAGTTACGAAGATTGTCTGTTTCACCTTTACTATTCCTCCACTCTATGTGAATTTCGTTTCGCTTCTCGAATCTTTATATCTCTTTCCCCTTCAGCGCCACAATCAGAAAAGCGCCCAGGGTAATATACATTCCAAATGACGACAGGCCGATGAAGGTCCCGATTCCATAGGAATCGCCCACCTGTTGCAGCAAGCCCGAAGGATCAAAGCCGTAGGAAGCCCCGAAAAACGACAGTACAAACATGCCCAGCCAGAGAATGACCGGCACCCAGTTGTAACGGAGCATACGTTTCAGGTATAATATCTGCGCCTCCGGCGTCCCCTTCTTCCCGCCCCCGTATAACAGGTAGAGGTCGAGGATCGCGATAACCACACATGACAGGAAATAGACGATCAGAAAAATACCGGAGATAACCAGCACCAGCCCGCTGGAAAAAATTCGGGAGCTGTAGGCGCCGAAAGACAGCAGGGCGCCGATGCCGGTGACGGAGTAATTGTCGTTGACGATACCCTTGAGCGCCAGTTCGGGCACCGCTTTATCGCTGACCAGAATCGGCCCGGCGAAAGCGATCGAATCGAGACTGATGGTGCTGTCGCCGGCGGCGATTCGCTTGGCCGCCGCCGCCCTCATGGAATCGGTGACCGCCGTTGCTATGGAATCGTCCGACCGGGCCTTCAACAGCATCTGATCGGGAAGTATCCCCATCACCCCGTCGCTCCCATGCACCAGGTCTTCCCGTTTGGTGCGGGCGTTATAGCTGAACGCCGCCACGACATGTTTCCTCAAATCATCAACGCCGTGAATTTGATCGATATCGGGAGTATTGACGAAAATGACATTAATCGCCTCCGGCACCGGAACTCTCTCAGGTTCCCCGCCGCCGGCTGATTCCTGGGGCATCTGGCCCTGCGCCGCCTCTTCCTCGTTCGTTTTGACGACAGTGTCGGCCGTCGCGACCTGTTCCGCAACAGTGGCACTGTCAATCGGAACGGCATCATTGGTCAAGGGCGGCACCGGGGCCGCATTTTCCGCCGCCCGGTCGGCGGCGTAACGTTTTTCCTGTTTCGTGATCAGGGCATTGGATAAATCCCTGATACCTCTCTCGTCGACCCGGGAGGCGTAAAAGAACGAATAATCGCCAAAGGACCCGAGTTCGGAATAGGAAACCGGTATATATCCCGAAAACCACGGGATGAACAGGCCGGCCAGCATGACCACCGCCGCCAGCGTTAAAAAGATCTTTTCCACCGAGGAAACGCGTGTTTCCATCAGAGTGCAACGGTCCCGCACCTCGCCCTGACTGCGCGATAATTTAGCCCGGACCTTTTCCACCCAGGTCTTCCGTTCCTCATCCGATTTGAACATGTTTCCGGCTTTGCCGGGAAACACGTCAAAACCGATGTATTTGAAGCGTTCCTCGGATGGACCAGTCGACTTTTTATTTTTCTCATCGTCGGCCATATATTCTCCCGTACCTTACCCGGTCGCTAAATTTGAGCTCCCGCCTTAGAATTCAAACTCGGTATCGCTCACGCCCTTTTTGCAATCAGCGTTACCCGGGTTGCATTTCAAACATTTATTGTACCAGTCGAAGGCGTCCTTGAAATACTCCTTCGATTCCTGTTTCTTGTCATGTTCCAGAAGATCGGCGGCATAGAGGTGATAAGCCTGCGCAATATAAACGATAAGATCCTCGTTGCCGCATTCGCTGGTCCCGGCCGCTTTGTAACAGTTCAAAGCCCTCTTGAAATAGCTGATGGCGGCCATATAATCCGCCGGACACACACCGCCGAAATAACCGAAACCAAGCGTCTTCATGGCGTCGCAACTGGTCGAATCGAGTTCCAGCCATTTCTTGGTCCATTTGACGCCGTTTTCGCAATCCTGCAGACGGAGCATATAGGCATCCGACAGCAGAGAATAAGCCTTCACTTTGGTCGAATCCAGCTCGACCACTTTCTTGAGGTATTCCACCGATTTTTCCCAGTCTTCCATATGGATGGTGCAATAGGCGGCATTCATGTAAATATTCCAGCTGTCGGGACCGAGAGATATTCGTTTTTGATAATACTCGAGGGCCTTCGGGAAATCCTGTAACTGATGATAAGCTACAGCCGCCTCGACCACGATCCGGGGATCGTCCGGGGCCAGTTCCGCGGCCTTCGCGTAATTCTCGGCGGCGCTGGCCCAATTCTGCTCGGCTTTATAACCGTCGCCTATACGACGGAAAATATCGGCTTCGGTCGCGCCCGGCTTCCAGTCCGGGTCCTGCTCTTTCATCCAGGCCAGATGCTTGTTGAGGTCTTCAATCCCCTTCTCGAACTCGCCCTCGGCGATATAGCCGCGGCCCAGATAAAGATAAATATTTTTGGGCACGTCGCCGATGGTCAGAACCCGTTCGAAAGCCGAGTCGGATTCCGGAAAAGCGCCCAGATTGAAATAGGAACGCCCGATATTGAAATAGACCTCACCGTCGGTCGTATCGTGGGAGAGTTCCAGATATTTCTTATAGGACCCGATCGCCTCAGTAAACCGTTGTACCTTGGTATCGCGATCAGTGGCCGAAAGTCCGGCCATGGTATAGAGGCGCCCGATCTCATTCCAGGCCTGTGTATACAGGCTATCGCGGATCAACACCACCCGAAGCTGGTTGAGGGCGTCGTTGTACTGGCCCTGGGCGACATAGGCGCGCGCCAGACGGAAATAGACGTCAAGGTAGGTCGTGTCCATTGTGAGGACATTGTTATATTCATTAATCGCCAGGGGGTAGGATTGAGCGAAATAATTGGCGTCGCCAAGATTAGCGTGATATTCGGCGCGGTCCGGCCCGATACTGCTGGCCTTGCGGAATTCGACGTCAGCCTTAGTGTATTCTTTCTTCTTGAGAAGCAACAGGCCCATGCCGTTGTGAAACAAAGCCAATTCATCCTTGGCTTTTTTCAGACCCTGGTTGAACGCCTTCTCGGCTTTTTCCAGATCATCCTGATCGAGATAAACCAGGCCCGAATAATACAGCGCCTCATAAAGTTTGCTTTTCTTCTCCAATGCCGTCTGGAACTGAGCCAGGGCCTCGGGCAATTGCTTCCGGGCGTAAAAAATTTCTCCCTTAAGCAAATAATTGGGAGCATAGGCGGGGTCGAGCTTGATAGCGTCGTTAATCATCGTCAGAGCCAGCGTGGTGTCGTGACGATTGAGAGCATCGAGCACCTCCGGTTTCATATCATAATTGAAATCGGAAGCCCGAACCGTCGCGGCGCCGATAACCAGCATCGCCGACAGGATCAGAAAAAGTGTGATGATTTTTCGAGAAACGATCATGAGTCCGTTAAACCTTTCCGTTTCATATCAAATCAAGATTCCCATAATACAACAAACAGCCGGGTTGTCAAGGGCTTTTTGGGCCCTCGTATCCATCTTTGCCGCCTTGAGTTATCCCCTTCAAATCGCCTTCACTCTGTCGTCGCTCACGTCTGATCGACATGATCGTTTGGGTCATCCTGAAGGCGAAATAAAGCGTCACGATCAGCCCGATCAATAACCGGCTGGCCGAGGATAAGCCGCCCGGATACATGAAGATTATCATCAGGCCGCCGATGAACACGATCAGGGCGGAAACCAGGTTGACGTAGTTCTGAAAATTTATTTTCTTCATCTATATTTTATACATCCGCAAATCGTGTTTTCTTCCCAATATAATGCACCATATGCGCCTCTGGTTCCATAAAGAAACAAAATTTATGCCGCCGGCACACTCCTTTTCCATTAAATAAGTAATTGCGATACAATATGTTATGGGTGTCTCCTCGGTTATTCCGGGTAGGGACAGGCCATTTTTCCCCAAAGACCTCAGAATATCCAATCCACTGCCGTATAGCATTGTGGGGTAACGTCTTATGAGACGCATAATCTGCGTCATGGGGCCAGCCATTCGGCATTATATACGACTTTCGGCGAAGCCTCGAACGTCAGAAATATCCGTCCCACAAACGGTTCCGGCCGGCCCATTCGATCTTTGGCGGGATACCAATCGATCAACTTAATCACCGGTGCAATTATATCAGTCAACCTCTGAGTGGCCCTGGCCACCGAGACACCTTTTATTTTTCCTTCCGAGTCAATGCGCAGAACAACCTCGGCCGTTCCCGTCCGTCGATAAGCCAACGGAGCCGTATGGATATAGCCATTCCCATGTGTCCGCGGCAACGCCGGTATGGCCATATCAAGTGGGTTGAAATAGCGGATCATAAAATAGCCGGCGGTGATCGGCTCGATTTCAGTCGTATCGCCCTTGCGCAGGGGGGAAAAAGGATATTTGAGATTATCGAAAATGCGGAAAGTCAGAAGAAAATCGGCGGCCTTCGGCTCACCTCTGATCCGCGCCGGAGAATAGCGGGCGTTCATCAGCCCCATCTGGACCGCGTGCGTCATCATATCCTGCCCCGATATCGGGAAACTTATATTCTGCAATTGGCCCTTTTCGTCCAGAAACACACGGGCCGTAATCGTCAAATATTCGGCATTGTCTTTTTGAGGATCAACTTTGTAGAATATCGGCGGGATATCGATCACTTCCGGCGGATCGACATCGTTTCGATCAAAATATGAATCCAGTAAACTTGCATCCGAGGTAGTGTCCGGCGCCAGAGGAAATTTCAATCGCACTTTTTTTCCGCCTCCGGGAACCCCCGAAAATCTGATCTCGAAAGGAACCTGCAGAGGATAATCAAGGGCATGCCCGTCGGTAAAATGAAAAGATATTTTCCTCAAATCCTTCATCAGCGGCTTTATGTATTCGGCCATAACCGAATCGTACTCGATCTTCCGCACTTCCCCGCCGCCGTCAACGGCCATGACCGCAATGAATTCCTTATTCAGGAGCCTCAATTCCTTCCTGTTTTCTATAGTCAGAGGCGGTATGGTATCGGGAACAGGCATCGACAACCCGAAATAGGGCGTCACGATCTCGGCTTCGGGCTGTTCGGCCGAATAGCCGGCCGGAGGGCCGGCGAGAATTACGGCCAGGGCAAAAATAATCGCTCGAAACATATCGATATATTATACACGCCGATCGGGACGGCAATTAAAATAAAAAGAGACGCCCCGGAATTTTACCCGGGGCGTTATAATCTGAGGCGAGCCGTTTTCGGTTTTGGGGCGGCCCTAATAATTCATAATTTCATCGACAGCGGCCAAAATCTTTTCGGTCGTCGGCAGGCAGATGGCATCGCCGTCAACGCCGTAGGCGACGCGGCTGTCAATCGCCGTGACCAGCTTGACGGGCGCTTCAAGATAATTAAGAGCTTCGCCGGAGGTGATGACGCCGGAGATGGTTGGCGCGGCGCCGCCCATCATGCGATCTTCGGTCAAGACGATCACCCGCCCGCATTCCCTGGCGGCCTCGATAATGGCTTTCTCATCCAGCGGCCGTACCGTCCGTAAATCGACGACCTGCATCCCGATCCCTTTTTCCTTGAGGATTTCAGCGCATTTCCGGGCCATGTGCACGGTCGCGCCATAGGTGATAACGGCCACGTCACGATTCTCGGGATTATAGACCTTGGCCTGCCCGAAGGGTATCAGCAGGTCAAGCGGCGGATATTCGGTTTCGACCGGCACCCCTTCCCAGTCGCGCCGGTTATAGAGAGCCACCGATTCGCAGAAAAGCACCGGGTCATTGCAGGCATAGGCGGTGCGCAGAAGGCCGGCGGCGTCATAAGCGTTCGAAGGCACCACCACGTGCAGACCGGGGATATTGATGAAGGTTCCGATATTGGCCTCGCTGTGCCAGAAGGCGCCGGCGCCCTGTTTGTAACCGCCATAGGAAACACGAATCACCATATGCGACGTCCACTGGCCGTTGGACCGCTGATGGAGGGTGCAAATCCGATCCTTGAGCGCCTGATAAGCCGGCGACATATAATCGATGAACTGGATTTCGGGAATCGGCCGGCGGCCCTGATAGACATGCCCAATGGCCCGGCCGAGAATTCCGGCCTCGTCAAGGGGAGTGTTGAAACAACGGTTCCGGCCGAAATGACGTTGAAGATTTTTGGTCACCAGAAACACGCCACCCTTGCCCTTGAGGTCCTTCATTTTTTCCGGGTGTTCCAGAATTTCTCCCGAAAAATCGGCGACATCCTCCCCGAATATCAGGGCTTCGGCCGAATGTTCAAGGATATCAAAAAGTGAATAGTTGATGGCCGCCCGCATCGTCATCGGTCCCAGCGTCTCGGGCAGGTCCGCTTTCGGATAATATTTCTTCTTGGCATACTGGGCGAATTTGGCCTTGCGGTCGACTTTGGCGTGGGCCAGGATATCGGCCCATCTTTTCTGGATATCCTCGAAAGTACAACTCAGCACTTTCGACATGATGCTGTCATAAGTTTTGGGATGGAAATCGGCGACCGCCTTGGCCGAGGCCTCAGTGATTTCCTGATCGATGGCGTCCCACATTTCGCCGATCTGTCCGGGCTTCATGATGCCGTCTTTGATAAAGGTCATTCCGGTTTTGAGCGAGCAGTCGTTTTCGATATGCCATTTTTGTTTGTCGGGATCCATATAGAACGATTGATCGTCTGACCCGGAATGCGATTCCTCCCGGGTAACCCGTATGTTCATCAGGATCGGACCGGCCCCCGAACGCGCATATTCGATCGCTTCCTGGACTTTGGGCAACGATTTCTTGATATCGGTGCCATCGAAATTCATGATCTTCAACCCGAAGCGCTGGAAGCCCTCGAACGGCGTCGTCGGATTCCCTTCGGGGAACTGCTCTTCGACCGAAACCGATATGGCCCAGCCGCAATTGTAAATAGCATAGATATTGGGCGCATGGTCGAAAACCGAATAAAAAACGGCTCGCCCGAACTCCGGCGATGACGTCGATCCCTCGCCGATGGAGGCATAGACCACCGCATCTCTGGGATACCGTCCGTTGGGATAGACGGCGTATTTGGTCAGGGGCGCTTTACTGACAATGGCACAACCCAACCCGGCGGCTTCCAAGGCGTGAGACCCGGTCGGCGAGGCCTGCGGCAGAATTTCCAATTCGGGATAGGCCGAATGCGAAGGCTGGATCATGCCTCCGGTGGACTGCCCCCGGACATCGCCGATGGCCTCCATCATTTTCTCGGCGATAGAGGCGCCGCGGTGCATGTCGAAAGCCTTGTTGCGGTAATAACCAAAGAAGGGATCATTGGGTCTCAGGTAATGAGCGCCGACGACGTCGATCAACTCTTTGCCGCCACAGCCGATGACAAACCGGCAATAGCCCTTGCGGAGCAGTAACTTCTCCTCCCGTTCGATCCGCCGGGCCAATAACATGGAGTGGTACATCTTCCGCAGTTCGCTCGGTTTCAGACCATTGTAGGCGGCCAACGGTTTATCGCCTTTGACCGGCGTCCCGGCTTTGCCCTTGAAATTACGCAGTTTTTCGGTTAATGAGACGATCTCCAAAATCATCCTCCCGGATATTTATCACATAAATTTTATTGTCGTCAGGTCTTCCTAAACTACACTTTTTCCAGCGTCAAGACAACCCTTTTCGAGCCGCCGGCTAAAGCCGGGGCCGGTCTATTTTCAATCATTTACGCAGTTTTTTATCCACTATTGGACAATTTGTCGGCGCCGCCACTATCTTCGGAAGCTGTTGCGCTACCGGGAGTAAATATAATCCATGCCGGCTTTCATCAAAGAAAGCGTCACGGCAGGAAACCTATGGCCGACGATGATTGTCTATAAATGGTAAGGCGCCGAGTGTTTGACCGACACGGCGCCTTATCTGGGAGGGATAATACAATGTAGTGCCGCCGCTTGTCGTCGACGGCAAGTATGACTCATGCATCATATAATACGATACATTTTCTATCCTGTTTTATAATTCTTTTGGATTTTATTGTCAAGAACAAAATAAATAAATTTCCTCATAAGCCGATTTCGGGAGTCTTCCCCGCCCGTGCGAACCTATCGCACCCAGGTAGGGCCGAATTTGGGAGGCGGCCCCCCGCGAAAAACATAGTTGATCAAATAAACCGCGTCGCCGACGTCGATAGCCATATCATCATTGGTATTGGCCCGCCAGGCGGGCTGAGCCGGAGCCGGCCCCGATTTGAAAATATAATTGACCAGATAGACCGCGTCGGCAACATTGACCGCCCAATCTCCATTGGCGTCGCCGGGATGATAATTGAAATCGATATGTACCGGGCCGTCACCCATAAAATAGGTCTGAATTTTCTCGCCCCCGGTATTCAGGCGATTGATGCGGTCGCCGAAGGTGGAGATGAAAACCGTCGAATCCTGAAAAGCGACTGCCCCGGTTGCGCCGGAATCGACATAAACGGGATTGCCGCCGTCATGATAGATTTCTCCTGTCAGGGCATTGTACATCAGGACCTCGCCGTCGGCCGACCATCCGCCAGCGGCCAGAAAGGCGGTATTGTCGGCAGTTATGGCTATCTGGCCGGGTTGTCCGCCGATAGCAATACTGTCGATGACCTCATTTGTGTTCGGGTCGATGATATAAATCGCGCCGGGGATATCCCAATAATTTCCGGTACAGACGACATGAATCCGTCCATTGGCATCTGAGGCAAGGAATTGAGGATTAGTGCCGACGTCGATTTCGGCGATGACAGTGTCGATATTCGTGTCATAAACGGCCACTTTGCCCTGGCCCCAGCTCCATGTCGAATAATCATAGCCGGTGACCGCGACATAGATTTTGTTATCAAAAGCCAGTACCCCTTCCGGTGATTGCCCCACCGGCACAGTTTTAACGACCTGACCGGCGGTCAGATCAACTTTGGCCAGGCTGTTATCAACCATCAGGCTGACATATAAATATTGACGACTCAGAAAAGCCATCCAATAGGGATTGCAACCGGCCGGGCTGAAGACAATCCAGCCGACGGTGGCGGAGCTGTTGAGGTTTATAATCTGCAATTCATCAGTACCGGAGGCGATCACATAGGCCAGGGAGTCGCGGACGACGATTTGATTGGGGTAACAGTTCACATCGGATCCAAGCGGCAGGATATTGTTGGTTACCGCCCCGGTGCTCAGATTAATTTTTGACAGGGTCTCCCCCGACGTATTGATCACATAGGCTGTCGGATCGGCGGCCATGACCGCCGCCGCCAGACTCAGGACAACAAGACCGGCAATTATTATTCTATATGACATGGATATCTCCATCATGTTTACCATTAGTGGGACGCATCTTATTCCAATCGCCAGGATACGGACAGGTCAACGCCCCATTCCCGTCCCGGCATCGGATACTGGGCAATCAATTCGTAGTTCTCCCCCCGCAGATTGCGCACCCGGTACCCGGCCTCGATTTTGACACGGGACATTTCGGTCTGGATGCCGAAATCGGCGTTATCGACGCGATAAGCGCCGTACCAGCGGGTGTTGGCGTCAAGAAGATATCGGATATCGGCCATCCGGATCTGATAGGCACCGCGAAGTATCCAGAACCGGAGATCGCAGTCAAGGCTGGTGACATAATGGGGCCGGAAGGTCAGGACCTTATTATAGTTGGAGGATCCTCGCGATTTGTTCCGGGGATTGGTGATGGTATTGCCGTAGCTCAGACGCACCCGATCATCCCACAGACCGATCTGGACGAAATCCTCATGCCCGGTGATCAGGGCGGCGTCGAGGTTCTCAGGCGTCCATATCCCCAGCGGCGAACTGGGACGCCAGATGATAATCTCATTGACATGGCTGTGGAAATAAGTCAGGCCGGCCGAAATTCTGATCGGTTTATCCAGACTTATCTCAAAGCCGGCGTCGGAATGTTCGGATCGTTCCGGTTTCAGGTCGGGGTTGCCCTGCGACCGGATATCATTCTTCCAGAATAAAGCGTTCATCTCCGGCAAGCGATAGGAAGTTCCATAACTGCCCCGAACGACCAGACGAAGTCGGACGCCGGCGGAAAGCGAGGCTCCGATCTTTTGCGACCAATGGGAGAGATGATTCGTTGACGGCGACTCGGCGCTGGCTAATTTGTCCTGACGGGTGTCGGTACGATCCCGGCGAAGCGACACATCGACGGCGGCCAAATCCCAGACAGGCAAGCTGTTGAGGTCAAAGGTCTGGCGGTCGGAAGCAAACAATCCGATATTATCGCGTATGGTTCGGCCCATACTCCGTTCGGGATGGAGTATTTCATCATGGTACAGGATATCGCGGCGCAGAGCGACACCGCCGCCGATTTCATTGCCGGACCAAAACCGACTGCGGCCGGAGATTTCCATATCTGCGATATCATTGGTATAGCGGCTATGATAGGAAGATCTTCCCGCTTCGTTCTCGAACTCCTGTTTCAGACGAGAATAGCCAAGCGACATATGAAGGACCTGTTTCGGCGAAAACTGATGCTCCATTCCGATACCGGCCAGAATACGATCGTCGGTTTTGCGGCTGGTGGAATCGGGTTGCGAGGCTTTACCCGGCAAACCCTGATCGGACCGATAGAGCTGACCCGAAAAATTGAGACTGGTGCCCGGCCGCGCCTGATAAAGGCTCGATATAAAATAATTGCGGCTTTCGAAATCGGCGTTGGCCCGGGTACCGGCGTAAACCCGTTCCACGCCCTGACGCGGAAAGACGGCCCCCGTGTAATTGTAATCGAAATCGCCTTCGGAGCCACGGAAACCGTAAGTGACCTTGGTTGTCAGGCCCTTGAACCGAACCGGGTCGATCAGGGTCAAATCGTAAAGGTCGGTATCCCAACGGCCGCGATAGGTATGAGCTTTCAACTCCGGGCGGCTCCGACCCGGCCCTGCCTGCGTTATAATGTTTACCACGCCACCCAATGCGTCGGCGCCGAACCGGGCCGACTCCCCGCCTTTATACACCTCCACTTTTTCGATCATTTCCAACGGAATACTATTAAGATCGGCCTCGCCGCTTCCGGCCGGATTCAGACGCCGCCCGTCGAGGAGCACCAGAACATGTTTGGCGGCACTGCCGCGGATGCTGATTTGTTTTTTGCCGCCGGCTGGGCCGGAATCCTGGATATAGACGCCCTCCAACCGGTCGAGGACCTCAGCTAGAGTATGGGCATTCGAACTCTGAATAGCTTGCTGATCGATGATCTCAATATCACCGGTAAGGGACGGGGCGGCTTCTCCGATAACCTCGGTTCGCCCCATGTCGTGATACCGGGGTTCGAGATGCACCGTTATCCGGCGCGTGATATCGACCACGACGTCAATCGCCTCAGTCGTCTGCGAAATATAACCGAAAGCCGATACTTCCGGACGATAGCGGCCGTCGGGGATATTTTCCAATTCGAAACGGCCGAATTGATCGCTGACGGCGGCGAAGTCGGTGCCGCGCAGGGTAATCAGGGCGTGATGGAGGGGATGGCCGTCGACGGCGTCATAAACACAGCCGGAAATTCTGACTGTAGTCTGGGCCTGCGCCATGTGACCGAAGCCAAGAATCAGGCACAGAATTATCAGCCGATAAATGACCGCCGCTTTTCGGAATGATCTGTCGGGAATCGGGCCAAAAAAATTCCCGGCAGCCGCTTTCGGGGTTCGGGACAACTTCAACTCCCCCTCCCGCGAGGGCTGTCGAATTACGAGTTACCATTCCGGCAGGTCTCCTGGCTTACGGCATCATGCCTACCGGGGCCCCTTCCCCCCCCGGCCGACCCGGGAGAGTGGAATATTGGCCCTTTCGTAGCCGATTACAGTAGCGGGGCTGCGACGGTCTTTCACCGTCTTCCCTATTAACCGCTTTCGGGACCGAAATGTGTTATTGAGATGATAATATGAGCAGAAATAGAATCTGTCAATAAAAAAACCCCACCTTTTGGGGCGGGGTTTCGATAATTCGTCGAATGCGAACCTTATTTCTTGCCCGAAGGCACCTCACGGATAATGAAATCGTATTGCGGGAACACTTCCACGGGCGGCAGGGTCAGGTTCAAGGCCAGACTATCAACCGACTGAGACACACCATTATATATGAATTCGATGGTGACGTCTTTCTGGACCCAGGTGGTATCATGAGTGTCCGGGTCTTCGATCGGTACCAGAATCGATAGGCCGTCATGATTGACCGCGAGAGTCTTAAGCGTGTCGGGGTAGGTGAAGTGGATCGTCGTATCGAACGAAGGAATCGGAGTCGCCGAATGATCCCCTCCGGGATATACGCCCCAGTTATAATGACGGTAAATGCGTTGCTGGACAGTATCTATCTTCTTGTTACATTGACTGTAATAATATACCGAATCGGTTACGATTGAAGGGAATTGGTAAATGTCGTAGATCGTATCCTGAACTTCCACGATGGAATCGAGCTGGCACCAGATATTGGAATCAGGGGGCAGGTAGAAAGAATCGACGCGGTGCCAGAGTCCCCACATGATAGTACTGTCCCGGGTCGAATCCGGAGGGTAAGCGACCGTGTCGTCAGAATTGGAAATTACGTATGCGGAATCGAACCAATAACCGATCAACAGATTCTGCATAACGGTATCATCCGGCTTCGGCGTTAAATTCGAGGCCGGATTCAAAACGACTTTATAAAGAACCGTCTCGGGAGGGTCGGCCGGATTCAGCGCCTTGGTAACCCGCACCGTATCGGCCGAGAACAACAACCAGGAAGAATCGACCGAAATGGCGTAATCGGCCCGGAATGAATCGCGCCAGATAAACGCTTCGCTCCGTGAGAATGAGAAGTTGTAGGTCGTCGAAGGCTGGAAGCCATAGACTTTCCAGGTCGTGTCATAGATCGTCGTGTCGGGGTTTATAATGGTATCGACGCGGTCCACGAATGTCCCGCCCGCCAAAGTGCCGACAAATCCCTGTATATCGGTATAAACCGGACCGGGCCAGCCGATGCCCGGATTGGTCGTCAACTGCAGGGAATCGATACCGAAAGTCCGATGACCGTTATCGATTTTCAGATGAAACACCGGGTAGACCGAATGATACTTCTCGATGGGTTCGACGGTATTGTCGTCGTTGGTGCAACTGATTAACAGAACCAGGCTCAAGGCCAAGAGGGCAGAAACGACTGCTTTCATGTATTCCTCCCGATAATATTCCAAAACAGGCGATAAACATAACATCTTTGCCCGCGACGTGCAAGCAAAATTATCGGTTTTTCCTTTTGACGCTCAAGAAAAGTTTTTGTGCAATGGAAACTTCCGCGACTCAATTGTTTCCGCCGCCAAAAGCCGACATCCCCCAGCGCCGGCGCACCGTCAACAGACCGCCCAGCACGAGTAGAATCGAGCCGCCCCAGAGAACATTCATGGTCGGCTTTTTGGAAACTTCGAGAATGAGGCGATCCGGCGAACCCGCCGAGGTCAAACCGGGAATGGAAATCAGCACCGCGCCCTCGTCAGCGAATATTTTTTCCAGCCGCACCGGCGTATTATTGACGCCCATCAGCAACGGCGTGTCATGGTACTTGATCTTCTGATCGGCGACGAACTCCATGGCCGGCAAAGTGGTTCCGGTATGTCCGGCAGAATCGATCACTTCGATTCTGGCCCCGAAAGTCATATCGCCGCCCCCGCTGTGAGATCCCTGCTCGAATCCGGTGAATTTCAACGAATAACCGTCGAGAGTGGCCGTCTGGCCCTTGGTGAGTTTCAAGCCGCCGGAGGTGTTGGGTTCCTGTATCTGCTCCGGCGCCAGATAGAGATCGTAGGACAAATAGCGCAGGATATAAGGCTTTTTCATCAAGCCTTCCATACGTTGCGCCCAGAATAATTTGGGCCGGGCCTCAAAACGGTGCGTGCCATCTTTGATGGTCAGGATAATTTCATTGTCCGGAGTCGTGATGTCTCCGGCCATGCCATCATAGGTAATATCCAGACCATAGGCCCGGGCGTCCTGGCCGCGGTCGAGAGTCAATTTCTGATTGGATGAATAGGCCGACGACCCCAGAATTCCGATCAACATAAGGGCAAATCCGAAATGCGATAGCTGAGCCCCGGCATGCCATAGGTCACCCGGGAAGTACTTGAAAACTGCAAGCAGGTTGGATAACGCCGCCGTCGATGCGAAGAAAATAAAAAATAGATACGCTATATCCTTGACACCCACGGCATAGGCGAATCCGGTGATGATGATAGATATGATCGCCGCCGGCATAACTTTTTTAAGAATCTGGCCGACCGGCGTCCCAATCCGAACCAGGAACGGAGAGAATCCGAGGAAGAAACCCAGAACGATAGCCAGCGGGAAAGTGACTCGGGTATAAACGGCGGTATCAACCGTTTCCGGACGGCCGAAGAGGGTCGTGATCAGCGGCCAGGAGGTCCCGGAGAGAACCACCAGGGCAATCAGAAGCAAGACCCACATCGAGATCAACAGGGCGAATTCCTGCGAAGTAAACGACATGTTTATCGACGGTCCTTTGATCTGCCCGATACGGGCGAAGAAAATGACCAGGCCAAGCACGATGAAAAGACTCATAAAACCGATCAGGTAAACATTGACACCCAGATCGACAAAACTGTGCACTGAGAAATCGGCCAGAACTCCGGATCGGGTCAGGAAAGTGCCGTAGATCACCAGCAAAAAAGTGAATAGGGCCAGAAACAGATTCGTTTTTCTCAAAGCCCCGTCGCGGCGTTCGATCAGGAGACCATGAAGTAAAGCCAGTGAGGTCATCCAGGGGATAAAGGAAGAATTTTCAACCGGGTCCCAGGCCCAGTAACCGCCCCACCCCAGCGTTTTATAGGCCCAGAAACCACCCATGATATTTCCGGCCGCCAGCATCACGGCCGCCAATGCAGCCGGCCCGAAGGAAATCGCCAGCCAATCGTCGTATTTTTTCTTCACCAAGGCCGCCAGCGCAATCACGAAGGGAATAACCACGGCAGCATAACCGAGAAAGATCACCGGCGGGTGGATAACCATCCAGGGATCTTTGAGAAGCGGATTCAAACCGGCGCCGTCAGGTTGAGCCATCGGGAGTTTCTCAAAGGGCGACAAAACCAAGAGCATGACGATGAAGAAGATATTGACCAGCCCGTAGAAGAACATGGCATAAGGCGTGTATTCCCGGCCGCGTTTGAGAATGTAGAAACCCAGCAGAGATACCATCAGCGCCCATAGCAGGTAGGTGCCGCGCTGGCCGGCCCAAAAGCCGGAGATCAGATAGAAAAACGAGGAGTCGGAGGAGGAATATTCATAGACATAGCGAAAGGAATAATCACCGGACAAAAAGTAGTAGAGCAGAAGAGCCGAAGCCAGGCCGATGAACATGACGAAGTATTTATAGCTGGCGTAGCCCAGATTGATGAAACGGGCCTTACCACGAGCCGCCAGAAAAAAGCTGAGGGTGCTGATCAATAACCCGGCAAAGGCCAGCAGAATCAGCAGAATTCCAATATTCACGGATTAGGTTTCTCCATCCCGCCCCTGATATTTGGAGGGGCATTTGACGAGTAGTTGATCGGCCAGCAAAGCGCCGTCCTGATATTGTCCCCGGGCGACAACCGAAGTCGCCTGATCGAAATTCCCCGGAACGACCCCGGAGTAAATAATTTTCAAACGCCGACCGCTGGACTGGTTCTCAAGATCGGTCACATCGAAGATCATCCGGGACCGGTCGGTGTCGTAATGGACGGAATCAAAATCGATTTTGCCCATGACCTGAATCGTGCCGGAGGTATTGGCGACGTCGGCCAGGGGCACATATTTAATCGAAGTGGACATGAAGGAGGTGATGCCCCAGACGGCAAAAACACCGATGATGATTATTCCTATGACGAATTTGGCTTTCAATGTTCTTCCTCGATTTTTCGGGTCCGGCGGTCCAATGACAATAAGTACAGAAATATGCCAACCCAGATTATCAGGGTCACGGCCAGCACGGCATAATTGGAGGTCATGAGAGCGACTCCTCATTAATCTTGCGTTCGACGGTTACGATCCTCATGGTCAATCGGTAAATCCAGACAAACAAGCCGGTGAAGGCCGCCAGCGACGAAAAGAAAACCGCCGCCGTAAAACCGCCCATCGTGAATTGCCCCGAAGAATTGACGACCGAGTCAGAAGGGTGCAGGGAGGGCAGAACGCGCGGCACGACGAAGACCAGAAAGGGCACGGTGATAAAAGCGAAAATGGCATAAACAGCCGCCAGCCGGGCTTTTCGGGATTCGCCCTCGACCGCCGACCGCAGGGCGAAATAGGCCCCGTAAATCAGAAGCAATACCAGTATCGATGTCTCGCGCGGGTCCCAGTTCCAATATGAACCCCAGGTGATCTTGGCGAAAATAGAACCGCTGACGGTGGCCAGAAGGCTGAATATCAACCCCAGCACGGCCGCGACCCGGGCCCGGTCGTCGTCAAGACTCTCCCCTTTGCGTAAATAGCGGATGGAGGCGACCATGGAGACGACAAAAGCCAAAACCGCCACCCAGGCCTGGGGCACGTGAAAATAGAAAATACGGCTGGCTTCGCCGATCATCTTCTGAGGCGCCGGGAAAACGAACGCACCCACGATAACCCACGACATCAACAAAAATAAAATGACTTTCCACACCATAACACAATATTCCATACGCCACTGTCGGCGTTTGTATTAATAGAAAGATTAAAACAGTCTCTTTTTCTTTAAGTTCCCTTTTTTATTCTTCTTCCCAGACATATTCGAAAAGCAAAAGGCTGGCGGTGATCATGACGACCGCGTAACTGACCAATAGTTGGAGATCGGAAGTTGCGGCGGCCCAGCCACCGCCTTTGGGAGTCATAGCCTTGGTAGTGCCGTTGATGACGCCGATCAACAGGGGAAGCAAAATGGGGAACGAAAGGACGGCAAAAAGCGCACCTTTGACGCTGGCCCGGGCGATAATGGCCGCAATCAACGTCGTGGCGCCGGCCAGACCTATCGATCCGATGACAATAATCACGATGAAGAGAGCCGGTTCGCTGCAAACGGCATCGGTCAACACCAGGAAAAGCGGCGCAATGATAACCTGGAGCAGGGCCAGCAGAACGACATTATAGCCCAATTTCCCCAGATAAACCGGCGTCGGATCGGATGTCAAACGCAGCACCGTGGCCGTCTTCGACTCTTCTTCGCGAACGAAAACATGGGCCAACCCCGACATGGCTGAAAAGAAGATAATGATCCAGAAGAGGGCGGCGTAAACCTCGGGTGGCAGATTTTTCTGACCCACCGAGAAGGAGACAACGATCAAAGTCGTCACTCCGAAAAGCAGAATGGCATTGATGGCATAGCGCGTCCGGAATTCGCAAAGCAAATCCTTGCGCCAGACAGCCAGCGCTTTAGTCGTTAAGCCGATACTGTTTTTCGGCAAAACCGTATTCCTCTTTTTCATTGGTTGCCAGAATCAGGATGCCGGTTTCCTTCTGGCGGGCGATTATTTGAGACACGATTTTCTTGCCTTCATCATCGAGGTTGCTGGTCGGCTCATCCAGTAGTAAATAGGCCGGATCATTGAGCAAAGCCGTGGCGTATTTCAATCTTTGTTTCATGCCCGATGAGTAAGCTCGATAAAAATCCTCTCCCCGGCCGCCGAGCCCGACCATACCGAGAATTTTTTCGACGAGATCGGCGTCGAGAGAAAGGCCGCGCATGGTGGCAAAAAATTTCAGATTTTCGGCCGCCGTCAGGGAATCATATAAGGTCAATTCCGGACCGAGATATGATAACCGCCTCCTGGCTTCACCCCGGTCAAGCCGGCGGTCGTTTTCCATGAAATTGACCTGCCCCCGCGTGGGCATGGACAACCCGGCCAGAATACGGAGCAAAGTGGTTTTGCCCGATCCGTTCCGGCCGATAATAGCCAGCGAATCGCCGGTCGCGAGGCTAAAGGATATATCCCTCAGGACCCGTCGCGAACCGAAATTCCGATATATGTCTTTGGCTTCCAGTCGGTACATACTGATAAACAGCCCAATTCAGGTTAGGGGCAAATAAGGCCGTCCGGCGAGAACAGTCAAGCAAAATCTCCTCCCCCTCCATCGGGGTCGACCTGAGGATGCAACGGGAGTGGAAAAGAGTTGACAGAAATAAATCTTATACCTAAATTAATAATAGAGCCCCACCGCTCATCTTCGCTACGACTCTGTACCTTTGATTCATCGGCCCACCTAAAACCATGGGAGGGTTTTATGTGTTATCCCGAGAAAAGGATATTTCTTGCAGCGCTCGTTATGATCTGGCTCATGACCGGGCTCTCAGCCGCACAATCACCGCAAATTGTTTCCACCTCACCGGCCGCAAATGAGTTGATGATCCCCACCGATGCCGACATCTCGATAACTTTCGATACCGACATGGACGCGGTTACGCTGACAGACCTGACGATTGCGGTCAATGGCGTTCTCAGCGGCCGGCACAGCGGTTCCATCGCTTATGACGGTCCCACGAAAACCGCCACCTTCACTCCCGATGCCGAATTCGATATCGGTGAACTGGTGTGGGTTTCGATTACCACGGGCGTGTTGTCGAATCTGGGGGTGCCTCTCGTTGCGCCCCGAGTTTGGTCGTTTACGGTCGAAACGGACAACCCCTCATGCGGGGCCCTGCAGTATGACTCCAGCTATGATTTCAGCCTGAATATCTATGCCCGCTCCGCTGTGATGCTGGATTTCGATGGGGATTACGACCTCGATATCGCTGTCGCAGATTATAATTTGGATGCGATTCACATTGGGGTCAATCGGGGCGATGGCGTTTTCAGCCTTGGCGATTCATACCCCTGTAGCGATGGGCCTGAGTCGATGGTCGCCGGAGATTTCGATGGGAATGGACATCCGGACCTGGCCGTATGCAAGGACAACCCCTACGCCGTCACTTTTTTATTCAATAACGGCGATGGAACCGTCGAGACCTCGTCTATCGCCATAGAAAGGTATCCCGCAGATCTCGAGGCGGCCGATTTTGATGGCGATGGTGACCTCGATATTGCCGTCATGGTCGGATATTCCGAAATCTTGATCCTTTTAACCAACAACGGAGACAGATCTTTCTCGCAAACCCAGATTGCCGACATCGAGGGTAACCCGGTGGCCCTGGCCGCCGCCGATATCGACAATGACGGCGATGTCGATCTGGCCGTCGGGGACGCGATTTACTTTTCCGAGCATATCGCCCTGTTTTTGAACGACGGTGACGGCGCCTTCACCGACGGCGATGTCATCGCAATGGACCATGCCCCTTATCAGATTTTGCCGGCCGATTTCAACGGCGACGCCGCTCCTGATTTTGCGGTGCGATTCCCCGGTAGCTATGGTGTACGGATAATGATCAATAATGGCTCCGGCGATTTTTCGGCGTCCGGCGATTACCTGCAGAATGAAATGGCGGTCTCAATCTGCGACGGTGATCTGGATGGCGACGGCGACATCGATCTTGGCGCGGTCTGCCGATATGGCGACATGACTCTGGGTCTTTTGCGCAATGACGGCAACGGCGTGTTCTATCGGCAAAGAATGATTGAGTCGGACGTCAAGGTCTATGATGTACTGACCGCCGATTTGGATAACGACGGCGACCTCGATTTCGGGATTCGAAACCAGCCCGAATTCGACTTTCATGTATTTCTCAACGGTCTCTGTGTTGACGGCGATGAAGACGGTTACGGCGATCCGGGTTATCCCGAAAATATCTGCCCCGAAGACGATTGCCCGCTGGCCTATGATCCCTTTCAGCTTGATAATGACGGCGACGGCATCGGCGATGCCTGCGACGATTGCACCGATATCGATGGGGACGGTTTCGGCAACCCTGGATTTCCAGCCAATACCTGCCCGGAGGACAACTGCCCGATGGTTTACAACCCCGACCAGACCGATAACGACGGCGACGGTATCGGCGACGCCTGCAGTTTCGAATTGGCTACTCCGGTCGGCGATGATGTGGTGCTGGATTTCACCCCCGGAATTCAGGTCGCCTTCGATCATGTTACACAAAGCGGTCTGACCTCACTGGAAATGTCGTCCGGCGGCCCCGACCTGCCGTATTATCAGAAATTACCGGTGTCTACCCCCATCTACTATTATTTCGAAACCTCGGCCACGTACGAAGGGAATGTGGAAGTCTGCTTCGGTTACAACGACGACGGCACCTTCGAAGAAAGCATGATTCGCATCGAGCAATACTGGAACCTGCCCTGGGTTGACTGGGCCGGTATCACGACATATATGGACGGCGATGCCGATATCGTTTGCGGGACAAGCCGGGAGCTATCACTCTATATTACGGCCGAGCCTCAATATTACTGCGGCGACGCCAATCATGACGGCGGTATTAACATCGGGGATGCCGTTATGATAATTAACTATACTTTCAACTACGGTCCGTCGCCAATCCCCCGCCAGGCCGCCGACTCCAACGCCGACAACGATATCAATATCGGCGACGCCGTCTGGGATATAAATTATGTTTTCAAAGGCGGCCCGCCCCCCTGCTGTCCATGAACGTAAGTCATGTCATGAAAAAGGCCGATTCCGGATCGGCCTTTTTCAATTATATTTTTAAAATATTGTAGCCACACCAATCCGGTCGTCACTTAATTTACGGAGCCTCAATACATGCTTTCGATTTAAAGGAGAATCGGGAAAGTCAAAGAAGTCTGAATAATAAAATTAAAACAAGGCCGCTACCGCGGAGAAGCGGTCCTTACGGAGTAATTTCATAATGTCGTCAACCGGACAGGCTTTGCAGCCCAGATCGACATGAGTAGTCACAATCGCCGACAGGTTTTTTTCGAATAAGACGGCCCTGGTCGTCCCGAAATGTTTCATGGCGCATATATTGGCCCCGCGCAGGACTTCACAATCCTCACAAACTGGCACCTTCTGGATCTCAGCCAGTTTTTCGGCCACTTTCTGGGCAGATGGTTTCTTACCCACGATGACGCCTCCAAATTTCCATTGACTACAGTTGATACGCACAACATAACGAAAAAGTTTACATCGTTGTCAAGGATAAAACAAAATTAGAGACGGCCAGCGATGACAATGTGATGCGATCGGCCGCATGCGACCCGGGTGCGGGCCTCAGCGGACGATATTGCCCAATCGACTCCAGCGAACCCGCTGAAAAAAGTGCAGGACATTATAGAAAACCGACCGGGGGATGCTCGACAGGTCATCGAGCTTGATTTCCGGGGCATTGCGATCCGGCTCCCACGACCAGTGGATGACAAGTGCCTCGCCCTGAAGCAGATCCAGCGGCACCGGTCCCCAGAATCGGGAATCGTAACTGTTGTCACGGTTGTCGCCCATGCAGAAAATTTGTCCGCGGGGGACGGTAAAAGGGCCGAAATTGTCCCGCGGATCGGTGCCGGCGGGGTGGATTCGGGGGTCGGTGAATTTGGAAAAGGGCGGATTTGGAAAACGTTTGCCGTCGACATATAATTCCTTGTCCTTGATTTCGACGACCTGTCCCCCGACCGCGACACACCGTTTGATATAATTGGTTTTCCGGTCAATCGGCACCCGGAATATGACGACATCGCCCTGTTCGGGCTCCCTGATCGACGGCAAACGCCAGCCGAAAAAGGGAATTTGCGCCCCATAGATAAATTTATTGGCCAGGAGGAAATCGCCGACCAAAAGGGTGTCTTCCATTGATGACGACGGGATTTTATAGGCTTCGACGATCGAGGTCTTGATAATAAAGGCCAAAATCAGCGCGATACCGAGTGATTTGGCGTATTCGTAAATTCCGGATGAGCTTTTTCTGGCCAAGAGTCCTCCGCTATATTATCGGGATTGAGCCAAAAGTTTCAGGCGCATAATATAGCACCCGGAGGCTCTGCGAAAAAGTAAAATTTCTATCAATCGACACCGCTCACCGTCCGCCCCCAGCGAATCCGGCCGATAAAATGGGTCACATTATGCCAGACCGTCAGAGGGACGGTTCCCAGATCGGTCAGATCCATATGCGGCGCCTTCTCGTCTGGCGCAATCGACCACTGGATAAACTCCACTTTCCCTTCGATATTCTCCAGAGGCACCGGACCCCAGAACCGGGAGTCATAACTCTGATCGCGGTTGTCGCCCATCGCGAAAACCGTTCCCGGCGGCACCACGAACGGCCCGAAATTGTCGCGGACATCACGGCCCCGGGGCATGATCCGTCGATCGACGAATTTGGAATGGGCCGGATTCGAAACCGCTTTTCCATCTACATATAGAACCTTGTACCGCACCTCGACCGTCTGGCCTTCAACCGCCACGCATCGTTTGACATAGTCGGTGACGCCATCGCCCGGCCATTTAAAGGTGATGATATCTCCCGGTTGCGGTTTGCGTATCGCCGGGAGGCGATAGCCGATAAAGGGAATCTTGGCGCCGTAGAGCATTTTATTGGACACTACCAGATCGCCGATCAGGAGGGTGTCCTCCATGGAGCCGGAGGGAATTCCATAGGCCTCGACGATCGAAGTTTTGATGATAAAGGCAATAAAAACGGCGAAAATCAGCGCCTTGGCGTAGTCTTTAGTTTCGCTGAACAATTTTCTTTTCATATCGACTCTCGGTGTCAACCGGAAACATTACCCCGAAATAAAACGCACTATATCGTTATACGTGACCATCACGATTACGATCAGCAAAAACACCAGCCCGACCTGCTGGGCAATCATACGCTGATTGATCGACAACGGTGAACCCTTGACCTTTTCGATCAGCAGGAAAACGAGATGACCGCCGTCCAGGGCCGGAATCGGCAGGACATTCAAAATCGCCAGGTTGACCGACAGAAAAGCCATAAAGACCAGCAGGGCCGACATTCCCAATTGCGCCCTCTGCCCGGTCATCTGAGCGATAAAAACCGGGCCGCCGATCATCTTGGGCGAAACTTTGAGAGATATCAGGTTCCAGACAAAATCCCCGATCATCCGGACGAAAACCACCGTTTCCGAAAAACCCTCATAGGCGGCATTGAAAAAACCGAGACGATGATAGACTCCTTTTTCGCCGACTCCGATCCGGCCCACGGCTATTTTATCACCCTGAGCGTTATAGGTCTCTTCCGATTCGGTCGTCACGTTCGCCGACATTTCCCGGCCGTCTCTATCCCAGGCGATAGTGATAGGTTTTTCGACCTCTTCCGATATCAAAACAGCCATATCGGAGAAAGTCTTGACCGGCGTGCCGTTGATCGAGGTTATGATATCGCCGTCGGTGATTCCGGCTTTGGCGGCCGGGCCGTCGGGCGAAACTGCGCCGATGACGACATGATTGGGGTCGGTGACAGCTTCACCCTGAATGAAAAACAATCCCCAGAGAATCAGCCAGGCCAGAACGAAATTCATGAATGGTCCCGCGATGACCACGGCCGTGCGCACGATAACCGGTTTGGACATGAATTCATAAGGCGCCCCGGTCGATTCCTCGTCGGGATTTTCCCCGGCCATCTTGACATAGCCGCCCAAGGGGATGACACCGATACAATATTCGGTCTCGCCGGCTTTCTTTTTTAAAATGGAAGGAGGGAAACCGAGCGAAAAGCGATCAACCCTGATGCCCGACCATTTGGCCACCAGAAAATGGCCCAGTTCATGGATGAATATCAAAACGCCGAGTACAAAAATAGTGGATAGGATTGTGATCATCTATTCCCTTTCAATCAATTCAAGCGTCTGTCGTCTGGTTTCCCGGTCACAATTCAAGATATCGTCCAGACTCGGCTCCGTTATTACATCATGTTTAACTAAAATATTTTCGATAAGTTCCGTTATCCGATCGAAGCCGATCCGACCGTTCAAGAAGTTCTCGACGGCGATTTCGTTGGCGGCATTGAGGGCCGCCGGAGCCGTCCCGCCCATCGCGGCCGCCTGCCGGGCCAGACGAAGAGCCGGGAATTTCTCCTCGTCCGGTTCGAAGAAATTCAACTGCCCCACCGCCGCCAGGTCGATTTTTCCATTATCCGACGGCAGACGTTCAGGCCAGAAAAGGGCGTAGGCGATAGGGAGTTTCATGTCGGGATTGGACAATTGGGCAATGATCGAGCTGTCAACATATTCGACCATCGAATGGACAATCGACTGCGGGTGAATGACGATTTTAATCTGTTCGGGCGGCAGTGAGAAAAGCCAGACGGCTTCGATCAATTCCAACCCCTTGTTCATCATAGTGGCCGAATCGATAGTGATCTTGGGACCCATTTTCCAGGTCGGATGGGCCAGCGCCTGTTCGAGAGTTATGTCTTTGAATGTGCATTTGTCCCGGTCCCGGAAGGGTCCCCCGGAAGCCGTAAGAAGAATCCGCCTCACCTCGGCTGACTTGCCGGCGTTCAGGCATTGCCAGATGGCCGAATGCTCCGAATCGACCGGAAGAATTTTAGCTCCCGACTTGGTCAGGATCGGTTCGAACAGCGGTCCACCGACGACCAGCGATTCCTTGTTGGCCAGGGCCAGACTTTTTCCGACCCGGACGGTTTCCAGCGAGGCCTTCAACCCGGCGGCGCCAACCAGACCATTCAGGACTATATCGACATCGGGAAGAGTGGAAGCTTCTTTCAGGCCTTCCTGACCATGACTTATTTTCAGCCCCGGCAGGGGATTGAGCTCGGCCAGCGCCTCAGCTTCCTTTTCCGAATAGACAACGGCCAGGCGAGGCCGGAAACGCCTTATCTGATCCGCAAGAAGATCGATATTACGGCCGGCCGACAGGGCGACGACCTCAAAAGATCCCGGATGGGCAACCACGACCTCAAGAGCCGATTGTCCGATGGAGCCGGTGGAACCAAGTATGGCTAATTTTCTGGTCTGCATAGTTTCATATAGATAAACGGTCGGTCGGCAACCTCTGTTTCACCAAAATTGGACAATTCTGTCATTGAATCAAGCTAAAAGCCGCCCTCTCATAATGTGGGCGGCTCGCAATTCATAATCCTAAAATTGAGATAGCTTAATGTTTTTTCTCCGAAGCCTACTCCCGGTCTTCTTCGTAAACCCGTATCATAGTAACCGGTTCGAGCGGCTTTTCGGTTTTCTCGTCGGTAGCCACTTTTCCGATTTTTTGCACGACATCCATTCCCTCGACGACCTGACCGAAAATAGTATATTTGCCATCCAGATCGGGCAATTGCGCCAGACAGATATAAAACTGGCAGGAGGCCGAATTGGGGTCGGCTCCGCGCGCCATGGCCAGCGTCCCCGGCATATGCTGAAGATTGGAGAACTCGGCCGGGATGGTATATCCGGCCTGGCCGGCCATGCTGCTGTCGGGACTGCCGCCCTGAATCACGAAGCCCTTGACGACTCGATGGAAGGTCAGGCCGTTATAAAAACTGTGGTCAATCAGGTCGAGAAAATTTTTGACGTGATTCGGAGCCACATCCGGGAATAGTTCCAGGACGATTCTGCCCATACTGGTTTCCATAACGACCCGGGGCCGACTCTGCTCCAGGACCGATTCCTCTTTCCGGCTCTGTGGCTCGTCCTTCGAACACCCGCCGATAAATATTATGGCCAACAGCATCAGCAGAAATTTCTTCATGGCGCTTCCCTCTAGTTGAATACCGGCGGCATCTTCGTCCGATATTTTAGGTTCGGGGCGAATATAGAGTGTCATTAAAGGGTTGTCAATTAATAACCGCCGCGCCGATGATTCTCGATTTAGTAGTCAATGAAAGATTCGTTCACGGCGTATTTTAGGTAACTGTTAATCGGGGGATATCAAATGCAGTTACATTCCGGGACGGGTCCCATAGAGAGTTATCTGTATCTGGCGATGCTGGCGCTTATAATGTGGCCGGCGGTCTCAGCGCAGAATTACGGCGATGCCGGGAATGAAACCAGAGGAATAATGAGCGAAGCCCAAATACTTATCAAAGAAGCGGACGATCTCTTTAACAGCGATCAGTATGTTCAGGCGCGATCCCTGTATAAAAGAGCATTGGCCAAAGCCGAGATCGAAATCGGTAATTCCGATCAGGTCGAAGCGCTGTCAATGATCGCCCGGACTTATCTGATTTTGAATGAGGTCGAAGCGGGTCGGGAATGGCTGTTGAAGGCCGAGAAACTCGCCGACGATCACGATCCCTTGGGGTGGTCGCGTTACCAGAGCGTTAAGGGAAGGTTTCTCTGGCAGGAGAAACGACCGGACGAGGCGACAGCCCTCTTTAAAAGCCTCTACGAATATTGCTCGGGCCGCAAACTTTATGAACGCGCGATCGATGCCGCCCACATGGTCGCCATTACTGGAACACAGGACGAACAGGTGGAATGGGGCAAGAAGGGAATCAAAGAGGCCGAGACCGGTCAGATCACTCGCTGGCTGGGGGCATTATGGAATAATCTGGGCGCGACTTACGAAGACATGGGTCGCTACGACAGTTCGTTGGAAGCCTACATGAAGGCTCGCGAATATCATTATAAATATGGTACCGACCGCAATAAAGTCATCGCCGATTATGCTGTCGGTCACGCCCTGGTGAATCTGAAACGTTTCCAGGAAGCGGGCCAGTGGTTGCGCCCGGTGTTGACTCAATGCGAACAGGCCCACGATGATGAATTTATCGGGCTGACCTGTCGCGATCTTGGTGAAATAGGCGTCGCTTCCGGTAACTATCAGGAAGCCCTTGACCTGCTGGTGCGCGCCCGCGATATCCTGAAATCCGCCCAAATGGATCAGTGGGATCCCGACGGCTATCGGAAAATTCTGGATCAAATCGAAGCTACCCAATCCCGGCTGGAATAAGCATTGACTTATGGATTGATAATAATGTAATTTCGGCCCAGGATGCTTAATTTCCCAATCAGCGGGGTCGAAACCTATTGGTGGCTCCCGATCGTAGTCGCCTTCGCCATCTCCGCCGTGACTTCTACGGCCGGGCTTTCCGGCGCCTTTGTTCTTCTGCCGTTTCAAGTCAGTGTTTTAAGATTCACCTCCCCCGGCGTCACCCCCACGAATCTTCTCTTCAATATTATCGCCATTCCCAGCGGAGTCTATCGGTATTACCGGGAGAAACGGATGGTCTGGCCGCTGGTCTGGACAATCTCGATCGGCACCATCCCGGGCCTGCTCCTGGGGGTCTTCCTTCGCGTGCGATACCTGCCTCAGCCGGGACCATTTAAATTTTTTGTCGGCCTCGTTCTTCTTTATATCGCCGGTCGCCTGCTGCTCGATATCCTGCATCCGAGAAAAGCAATTCCCGAACGCCGGCAGGTCGGGGCCGAGTTCGTGGTAGTTCCGAAAGCCTTCACCATCAGACGCATCGCCTACGAATTCAATGGCATCGAATATCAGGTATCGACGCCGGTCATTTTTTCCCTCAGCGCCGTGGTCGGGGCCATCGGCGGCATCTACGGAATCGGCGGCGGCGCCATCCTGGCGCCCTTTCTGGTAACAGTCTTCAGACTCCCGGTACACACTATCTCCGGAGCCGCTCTCTGCGGGACTTTTGTCAATTCCACCGTTGGGGTCCTTTTTTATATTCTCTTCGGATCGTCTTTTTCCGCAACCGGTCAGGCTATCCAAGTGGATTGGCTTCTGGGATTGATGTTCGGTATCGGCGGCGCCATCGGTATCTATGCCGGCGCGCGGGTGCAGAAATTCCTCCCGGCCAGACTGATCAAAGGCGTTCTGGCAGCCATTATGTTTTTTATTGCCGGCAAGTATATCATTGGCTTTTTCGCTTCATAATAAGATACGGATTTGGTCCCCGCGTGGCGGTCATGGCAAGTGTCGGTCGATTTGATTCGAATCATGGATATTCATGATTCAATAAAAAAGGGCCGGCCGCAATGGCCGACCCGATTATGACGCACTCGCATTGATTGACCCGCGAAATAGTTTATTTGACTTTAATCTCGATTTCTTTCGGTTTGGCTTCTTCTGTCTTCACCAGCTTGACCACCAGCAGGCCGTCCCGGTAATCGGCCGAGATATTGCCGCTGTCGATTGATTTCGGCAGGGTGAAGGAACGGCTGAAACTGCCGTCGCGGATTTCGGTGCGGATATAATCATCGGTCTTTTCCTCGTTGCGCAGTTTGCGCTCGCCGGAAACGGTCAGAACGCCGTCTTCGACCATGATCTTGATGTCCTTCTTGTCCATACCCGGCAGTTCAAAGGTCAGGTTGATATCATCCTTGGACTCCTGAATGTCCACCGAAGGGGCAAAGGAGTATTCAGAATCGCTGTTCAGAGAACCGCCGAAGAAATCCCGATAAAAGTTCTCAATCTCGCTCGCGAGATTATTGCGTCCGTGTCGAATCATGAGGTTACGCATTTTGGGCCTCCTTTCATCCATTTGGTTAATGTTTTTTTCATTTATCATACAAGCAGATACTATGCCGTATTTTATAAGTCATTTTATATCAACTGATTGACTTACAAAGAGTCCCTCCACCAAGCAGCCGAATGTCAACATGGCAGAATCGTCTGCCATGTTTGCATAACCGGCTTGTCATAATGGCAAGGATATGCTCTTTTCGCCTCGCCCCGGATTGGTCGTAATTTACGGTACCAGAACGTGTTACATTATGACGGTAAATTTTATCTTTTATTCGATTGTTGGGGATAAAAAGCGCTTGCTTACTTGGTACAAATCCATATATTTGAGCCGTTATGCAAAAAACGATTGTTAATTTTTTCACATATTTGGTTTGATTTCGAGGTAACCAAAGTGGCTATACACAAGGTCTATGTTGTCGGTGCCGGTGTGATGGGCACCGGCATCGCTGAAACCATCGCTTTGACCGGCACCGAAGTTATTCTCATAGATAAGAGCACCAAGTTGGCGGAAGCGGGGATCAAGCACATATCCGAAAATATGAATCGTGAAATCGAACGCTGGGGTATGACCGCCTCCGAAAAAAAAGCTACCCTGTCACGAATTTTTCCATCCGGCGATCTGGGGCAATTGTCCGAGGCCGAGATGGTCATCGAAGCCATTCCCGACCGGCTGAATCTGAAGCAAAAACTCTTCACCGAAATGGATAAACTCTGCCCGTCGGAAACGATTCTGGTGACCAACACTTCGACTCTGTCGATTTCGGAAATCGCCGCCGCCACCAAACGGCCCGACAGAGTCATCGGCATGCATTTCATCAACCCTGTAACCAAGGTCCAGATCGTCGAGGTTGTGCGCGGTTTGCAGACCTCCGAGAAAACTTACCGGACCATTCGCGAATTCGCCGAATCGATCAACAAGCGTCCGATTCTGGTGCACGAATATCCCGGTTATGTTACGACCCGCATCATTGTGCCGCTTCTGAACGAGGCCATGCATGTCTTGATGGAAGGCATCTCGACCGCCGACGATATCGACACCGCCATGAAGCTCGGTTTCGGATTCAATGTCGGGCCGCTGGCGCTGGCCGATATGATGGGTCTGGACGAGGTCATGTCCTGGATGGAAAATCTGATCGCGGAATTGTCGGAGCATAAGTACAACCCCTGTCCCCTTCTGCGCAAGATGGTGCGCGCCGGCCACCTGGGCGTCAAGACGGGCGAGGGATTCTTCAAGTATGATGCCGAAGGCAACCGCATCAAGGAACCTGCCATTGACGGGGACAAATCATGAAAATACTCGTGCTTAATTGCGGATCATCATCGGTCAAATACCAGTTGATCGATATGGAGCGGGAGCTGTCGCTGGCTCAGGGCAAAGTCGATCGCATTGGCATGTCGGCTTCGGTCCTGACCCACAAGCCGTTCGACCGGCCCCAGACGGTGATCTCTGGCGAAATCCTGGATCATATCCAGGCTATCGACTTCGTCATTTCCATGCTCCTCTCCCCCAATCACGGCGTCATCAAGGACAAAAGCGAAATATCCGCCGTCGGTCATCGCGTCGTGCATGGGGGCGAACGATTCACCGAATCGGTGCTGGTGACGAGGGAATTGATGGGCGAAATCAGGGACCTTATAGCCCTGGCCCCCCTGCACAATCCGCATAATATACGGGGCATCACGGCCGCCACCAAAACGCTGGAGAATGTGCCTCAGGTGGCGGTGTTCGACACCGCCTTCCATCACCGGATGCCGCCGCACGCCTACATCTACGGCATCCCCTATCTGCTGTATAAAAAGTACGGCATTCGCCGCTATGGTTTTCATGGCCCGTCCCATTACTTCGTTTCCTCCCGCGCGGCCGAGGCCGTCAAGCGGCCGATCGAAGAATTGAAAATTATTTCCTGCCACTTGGGCAACGGCGCCTCGATGGCCGCCATCGACGGCGGCGTTTCGGTCGATACTTCCATGGGATTCACTCCCCTTGAAGGCCTCCTCATGGGCACCCGCAGCGGCGACTGCGATCCGGCCATCATCCTGCATATCATGAGCCAGGAGGAATTGTCGCTTCACGAAGCCAATACCCTGCTCAATAAGCATTCCGGATTGTATGGAATTTCCGGCCTGTCGTCCGATGTGCGCGAGATTCTCAAGGCCACCGCTGAAGGCCGGCCCAACGCCAAGCTCGCTCTGGATGTCTACACTTACCGCATCAAGAAGTATATCGGCTCCTATATGGCCGCTTTGGGCGGGCTGGATATCCTGGTCTTCACCGGCGGCGTCGGCGAAAATTCGCCGGATGTCCGCCGCATGTCCTGCGCCGGGCTCGAGTTCCTGGGGATCCGGATCGACGAGGAAAAAAATCTGGCCCACAAAGGGGAAATCGGAGCCGTTTCGGCTGACGATTCGCCCGTCAAGGTCATGGTCGTGCCGACCAACGAAGAACTGGTCATCGCCCGCGAAACGGAAAGGATTGTCAGACTCAGCCACGTCGGAGGATAATCGTCCCCGCCGCCGGCGTGTCAATCGCGTGAACTTCGGCGGTCAACGGCTGTTATAACTATTGGAACGCGTTTAGTATTGTACTGTTAAGTGAAAGAGAAGTAAGGCGAACGCCTGCGCAAGTAACCTGGAGGAATCGTGTTTAAGATCGTTGAAAAAGTGGAACTCTGCCCCAAGGTTTGCCGCTTCCGGATCGAAGCTCCGAGGCTGGTGAAAAAGGCGGTCGCGGGTCAATTCGTGATTTTGCGGCAGCATGAAAAAGGCGAGCGCATCCCGATGTCAATCGGCGGCCTCGACAAGGAAAAGGGTATTCTGACCATCGTCATCCAGGAAGTCGGCAAGACGTCGGCCTCCATGAACCGCATGAATGCCGGCGATTATTTCCTCGACGTCGTGGGACCGCTGGGCCTGCCGTCGCACGTGGAAAAATTCGGCCGCTGTGTCTGTATCGGCGGCGGTCTCGGCATTCCCCCGATCTATCCCATCGCCCTGGCCCTCAAGGAAGCCGGCAACCGGGTCGAGACCATCATCGGCGCCCGCACCAAGGACCTGTTGATCTATCAGGAAGAATTGACCGAGGCTTCTCATAAATTGCATATCGCCACCGACGACGGTTCCTTCGGCACCCACGGATTCGTCACGACGGTGCTGGAACAACTGATGAAGGACGGCACGCCGATTGACTATATCATGGCCATCGGGCCGGTCCCGATGATGAAGGCGGTGGCCAACACCACCCGGCCGGCCGGGATCAAAACCTGGGTCAGCCTGAACCCGATCATGGTGGACGGCACCGGCATGTGCGGCGCCTGCCGCGTGACGGTCGGCGGCAAGACCCGGTTCGCCTGTGTCGATGGGCCCGATTTCGACGCTCATGAGGTCGATTTCGAGGAAATGACCAGTCGTTTGAAGATGTACCAGAAACAGGAGAAGGAATCTTACGATAGATTTCTGCACGCGGAAGGCGCCTGTCAGGCGCAGGCGGCTCAGGCCGGTTCCGAGACGGATGCTTAAAGGAGTTCATCGTGGCAGAAGATAAAAAAATTACCAATAAAGAGCGGATGAAAATCCCCCGGCAGGAAATGCCCAACCAGGCTCCCGAGGTGCGCCGCTCCAATTTCAAAGAAGTTCCCATCGGCCTTGCTCCCGAAATCGCCCTGATCGAGGCCGAACGCTGTCTCAATTGTCCCAAGCCGAAATGCGTCACCGGCTGTCCGGTCGAAGTCGATATCCCCGGCTTTATCCTGTTGATCCGGGAAAAGAAATATTCCGAAGCGGCCAAGCATATCAAGCTGACCAATGCTCTTCCGGCCGTATGCGGCCGCGTTTGCCCGCAGGACGAGCAATGCGAAATCGCCTGCATCCTGGCCAAGAAACATACCCCGGTCGCCATCGGCAATCTGGAACGATTCGTGGCCGACTGGGAACGGGAGCATGGCGATGTCGTAGTTCCGGAACTCGAACCGGCGACCGGCAAGAGGGTCGCCATCGTCGGTTCCGGTCCGTCCGGTTTGACGGCCGCCGCCGATTTGGCTCTCAAGGGTCACAAAGTGACGATTTTCGAGGCCCTGCATAAAGCGGGCGGCGTGTTGATCTACGGCATCCCGGAATTCCGTCTGCCCAAGGATATTGTGGCCGCTGAAGTCGATTACCTGAAACAGATGGGCGTCGAGATCGTGACCAGCTTCGTCATCGGCAAAATCGAGACTATCGACGAATTGCTGGAGGAAGGGTACGACAGCATCTTTATCGGCACCGGCGCCGGCCTGCCTAATTTCATGCGCATTGAAGGTGAAAACCTGAAGGGCATCTATTCGGCCAACGAATATCTGACCCGTTCGAACCTGATGCGCGGTTACGAATTTCCCGACTACGACACGCCGATCTTTTCCGGCAAGAACGTGGCCGTTCTCGGCGGCGGCAATACCGCCATGGACGCCGTCCGGACCTCGAAACGGCTGGGCGCCGATCATTCGACGATTGTTTATCGCCGGAGCCGCGCCGAAATGCCGGCCCGTTCCGAAGAGATTCATCACGCCGAAGAAGAAGGCATCGAATTCAAACTGCTGACGACGCCGATCAAGTATCACGGCAACGAAGACGGCTGGGTGACGCAGATGGAATGCGTCCGGATGGAACTGGGCGAGCCCGATCCCTCGGGCCGACGCCGCCCGATGGTCATCGAAGGTTCCAATTTCATGATCCCGGTCGATACCGTCGTCGTCGCCATCGGAAATTCCTCCAACCCCCTGGTGCCGCGGACGACCTCCGGTCTGGACACCAACAAGTGGGGCAACATCATCGTCGATCCGAAAACGATGATGACCTCCCGCCCCGGTCTTTTTGCCGGAGGCGATATCGTAACCGGCGGGGCGACGGTGATTCTGGCCGCGGGCGCGGGCAAGGTTGCCGCGCGGGCCATGCATCGTTATATGATGGGCCTGCCAATGGTGGACGAGGAAGAAGAAGCCGACAAGGACAAGAAATCGGATTCGGACAAATAGTGTCATAAAGTGCCCCACCCATCAAACGGCCTGCCGAATTCGGCGGGCCGTTTTTTTTTGATGCACTTCTGCGTTGCACATCGCGGGATTGGCGGCAGATGTGGACATCTGCCGGCCACATAAAAGCCAAAAAAAGCCGAAAAAAACGCCAAAAATCGGAAGGCAAAGCCAACGTGGAGGAATTTTTGCCCATATATTTTGTGTTGGGGGGCCGGGGGCATCGCAAGATATAGTGTGAGAATCGAAAATCGGGGCTGTTTTTTTGAGGGTAATTCATTATCAATCATTCCATTGGGGAGAATTTGGCTTTGCTTTGTCATTTTTTAGGGGTCCCCAAGTTTTCTCTCCCCCGACTTTTGGTGATGGTTTATAGGCATGATGAGCTGATCGGTTGACTGGCCGGCTGTGCCGGGGGCGATGGTTTTTCTTTGAGTTTCTGACATGGCAAAAGAGGCTTTCTGTAAAGGTTTCCTACTAACCGGCCTCTTTTATTAATCACCAGCGATTCTACGTTGATTTTGTCGTCCCGGATATTTGGCGTTGATTTTATATTGATTTTAAGTAAAATTATCTTGTCATGCGGGCTGGCACGATGAAATCGTTCAGTTTAAATATATGGGGAGATCATCCCACAGCAAGCTGTGGGCCACCCGTCGCGGTCATGTTTCAGTCCGCAGTTTGTTATAAAGGCTTTTCGAATAACTTTTTGTACTTCACATTTATTGGATCCCTAGCACTTTTAAAATTT
>CAZGAV010000012.1:0-278 GCA_964523575.1 uncultured Ignavibacteriales bacterium | reverse complement strand
CTGATGTTAATTGCCACCTCTGAATAGGGGAGTAATAATATTTACGATTATTCCCAAAGCAAAGGCACTTTAGTAACATTGAAATTATCCATCCTTTTGCTCGCATAGAAGACCATCGTTTATAACATATGGTCGTTTCCAAGTGAATTTTCACCTCCTCGACATTAGTATCCTGGCCTATTATTCCTTTTATATATTTTTCGAGACTTATATTTCCACGAATTTTGCCTTTTGCAGGGATATACCATAATTCGCTTCCGCTATATACACCTTTTGAT
>CAZGAV010000011.1:0-66980 GCA_964523575.1 uncultured Ignavibacteriales bacterium | reverse complement strand
CGCCGCCCGATGATGATGATGTTCAGGTAGAGCATAATTCCGGTGACGGAGACAAAATAAAGCAGGCCGGAGAAGCTGATAACGCCCTTGGAGAAATCGCCGAAATATTTGAAAACGCTCAGGTTGGCAAGGAAGTCGTTGAGCCAGCCGCCGAAAAGCCAGTCGAGGGAATTGATGAAAACGAAAAGGGAGCAGAAAATGGCCCCCAGAATAAATCCCACGGTGGCGTTGACGGTTAAAAGCGAGGCCAGCATCCCGACCGATACCAGCGCCGCTCCGATAAACCAGTAGCCGAGATAATTGGAGATCATCAGTCCCAGATCAGGGCTGCCCAGCCAGTATAAGACGATGATGTGACTCATCGACAGAACCAGCGAGGCGGTGTAAATACCGAGCACGGCCAGATATTTGCCGAAGACCACTTCGAGGTCCGAAGCCGGGAGGGTGAGAAGCAGTTCATCGGTGCCCAGCTTGCGTTCCTCGGACCAGATACTCATGGTCAGGGCGGGGATGAAGAGGACCAGCAAATAGGGGAACCACATATTCAACTGATCGAGGTTGGCCAGATTGTTGGCGAAAAAGCGCTCCTGCCAGAAAGCGGCGGCGGCGCTCAGGAAAATAAAGAGGGTGACAAAAACATAGCCGGTGGGACTGCTGAAATAAGCCCTCAAATCACGTTTGAAAATGACCGCAATCATACGGCTGTTGAATTTAACATTCGATTTCATGATACCGCTCCTTCCTCCTCGGTGGCCGGGGAAGGTTTGCCGTAGTCGGTCATGCGGTAAAAGTTCTCCTCGATGGTGCCGCCGCGTTTGAGATCGTCGGGATGGCCGTCGAAGACCAGCCGGCCGTCATGGATCAGCAGGACCCGGTCGGCCACCGCCTCGACTTCCTGTAGAATATGGGTCGAAAGCAGGATGGTCTTGGATCGGGCCAGGTTGGTGAGATTGGTGCGGAATTCACGAATTTGATTGGGGTCCAGCCCGGCGGTCGGTTCATCCATGATCAACACGTCGGGATCATGAAGAAGGGCCTGAGCCAGCCCGACGCGCTGACGGTAGCCGCGCGACAATTTGCCGATCGGTTTTTCCAGCACGTGCTGTAGAGCGCATTGTTCCACGACGACGTCGGTTCGTTTTCTGAGAGTGTGGCCATCCAGACCACGCGCTTCGCCGAAGAAAGTCAGCAGTTCCAGCGGTGTCATGTTTTCGTACAGGGGACCGTTTTCGGGCAGGTAACCCAGATGCCGAGCGGCTTCCAGCCGATGCGTGTTGATATCCAGTCCGGCGATGGCCGCCGATCCGGAGCTCGGTCCCAGAAAACCGGTCAGGATGCGCATGGTGGTGGTTTTTCCCGCCCCGTTCGGTCCCAGAAAAGCAACAATCTGGCCCTGAGGAACGGAAAAAGTGATATCCTTGATGGCCATGAATCGGCCGAAATACCTGGAGAGGTTTTTGGCCTCGATCATGGCCTGATTTGAAATATCCGTCATACAGCTACCTCACAAAATGCTAAAATAGTGTTGAGCCGTAACGAGGCATACGGTAATCATGATAATATGGTCACGTATTGAATTCGGAAATATATCGCATCGGTCCCAAATGTCAAGGACCCGCGGTCGATCGTTATCTCTACCACCCATGGTTCAACACCTATGTTCATTCCATGAAATATTTATAAATTTTACTTGTGGCCGGGTTCCCGGATTTTTTGCGATTACTAATAGACCGTGGGAAAAAAAGGCAGGCCCGGTCGGGCCTGCCCTTGTAAATCGACATTTCCTGATGATTGTCGCGGCTTGAATGCAACCGGCATGATAAATATTGTCAGTCACAAGATAATATCCTTACCTGTCAAAGCCTCTGCACGAGAAAATTATCAAATGATGACCGGGGTATCGACCATGCCGGCCCGAATCGCCAATAAAATAGCGGCTTGAGACGTTTTGGGATAAAAAAACCCCCGCCGCGGGCGGGGGTTTTAGAGGACTATATTGGTCGTTATTCGAGAGTAAACATGGTTTGGCTCTGAACCCGCGCGGCGATATAACTTCGCGAATCGTATCCATCGGCGGTGATGGTTTCCTTGTTGTGATGACTGATAAGTATGACACATTCCCCCGAAGGCAGGCCGCTGAGCAAAGCCGAAGAAATCGTATAACTGCCGTCATTGGGGGTTTCCTCGAAGACCACAATTTGCCCGTTGGAATCCATGAAGGTCAATTCGATCGTGCCGGTCCCAAATCCGGCCCAGGTGATATCGAATTCGGTCCGGCTCAGGGTCATCATCATAGTCGGGTAGGTGATATACGGCTCGTTAGCGGGGAAAAGGATCGACCGGCTCAAGGCCGGCACGCCGCCCCCGGCCGTTACCTCGAAAGTATAAGTGCCGCCCAGAGAAATCAGGGGCACCATCGGCATCGGAGTTTCGGGATAAGTGTACATATCCGTATTCTGATTCCAGACCAGGGTGCTGTCATTGCAGGTGACATCCACGGTTCCGATGGGTTGAATGGGATCGCAGGGAGCGTAGGCGCTGTCGAAAACGGCTTCAAAGGCATCGATGCGATAGGGATCGCCGGCGCCGATATAGGTGATGTTGCGCCCCACAACCAATTTGGCGAAAATACCCTCTGCGGCCGGGGAGGTTGTATCGACCAGGCCGCCGTAACCGGACAGGTGTGAAATAGGAGCGGAGATTTTATTCAAATCGGTATCGACGGTCGTTGTCAACGCCGTCCAGACGCCGTCATAAGTATACAATTGAATCGTACTCTCATCGCCACCGCCGAGTTTCGCTTCGCTGTAGTTCAATATCAGTGTCGCCGGAGGATCGAAATTTGTACCGCTGGGCTGGATCTCGTAATAATTGGATACCAGGCCCATCGGAGCCGGCGTTCCACTCGGCGGGTCGTTCTGGACGATCGTGAATCTCACTGTGTCATCGAGCGCGCCCGGCGGTATGATCAGTTTCAATTGATTGACGATATCAAGGGTATCCCCCTCGGGTCCGACATCGGTCGCCGGGGGTGGTTCCCAGCCGTTGCCGGGATCGGTTGTTTTGTCATCATCGGAACAGCCGACGCTGAGACCGACGATGAAGCCGGCTATGACCAACAAGACAAGCCAGCCCCTGTATTTTCCTGAAAACATGATTAATTCCCTCCTGCAGAAAGATAAAATGGTATAAATTTATAATAAGCGACTTTAAAATTTATGTCAAGAAATAGTGGGCCGGCGCGGTGCGATTGATATTATTTTAAATAATTTCCGGCGGCGATCAAAACAGTTTGGAACCGTCGGGAACGAACCGTTCAGGAACCGCCAGAACCACAGCGCCATCGCCATCGGGGAAGCCGGTGACCAGCACTTCGGAGGTGAACCCGGCGATTTTTTTGGATGGAAGATTCAACACCGCCACCACCTGCATACCAATCAGTTCCTCGCGGGCATACAGGTCGGTTATCTGGGCGCTGGAATGCCGGACGCCGATTTCGCGTCCGAAGTCGATCTTCAATTTGTAGGCCGGCTTCTGCGCTTCGGGAAAATCATCGGCCTCGACGACCGTCCCCACTCTCAATTCCAGCTTTTCGAATTCGGCCCCGGTTATTTCATCGAAATTATTCATATCAGGCGTCACCTCATCGGAAACAATTATTTACCATCAAGCTATGCTTTGGAGGTGATACGCAGATATTCCTGCCGTGTTGTAAAAGCCCGAGGCGATAAGGCGCGATGGATGATAAGCAGGCCGTCGAGATGATCGATTTCATGCTGTAATAATTCGGAGAGGCTGTCTTTGGCCTCAAGGCGGTGATGATGTCCGGCCAGGTCATCGTATTCGACCCCGACGGCGGCCGAACGGGAAACCTTGACCATCAGGCCCGGCAGACTGAAACAGGAGTCCCATAACTCGACGCTGTTTTCGCTTCGGTCCACGATAATCGGGTTGATCAAGGCTCCGGAAAACTCGCCGGACGGCATGGCGATATATATCATCCGCTTCAGTATGCCGATCTGGGGCGCGGCGATACCGCGCCCAAAACCGTTATCCTGTCTGAAGGCGGCAAGGGTGTCGCGCAAATCATCAATAATTGAAACGGCGACGTCCATCTCCGCCGGATCGACCGGCGTTGATTTTTCCCAAAGCAACGGATGGCCCAACTGCAGAATATCTTTCACCGCCATTAATTTCTATTCCTCGCCGGGAAGGGGTTTCATTTTTGCCAGAAGATCGGCCAGGATATCCTTATGAGCGGTGAAGGTCATCATTTTGAGGCGGACGTAGTCGTCGCGCATGAAGTAGTAGCCTTTGTACTTGCCCCAATGGCCGCTACTGCCGGAATCCTTGATCAAGAACCAGTCGCGGCCGTCGATCCGGGTATGGCCGACGAGATGGATACCGTGATCGTCGCCGGTGATCCCGTAGTACAACCGGTATTCCCGCGAATCCTGATTAATGTAAGACTGGGGAATATCGAAATCGGGAATGATACAGGCATCCTCGAAACCGTTCCAGCCCGGTTCGGAATTGTCGCCGCCGATGGTCACGGTATAGCCGTTATCGATGGCCATGACGATGGCCGCGAACCATTCATCGAGAGGCACGTTGCAATAACTGCTGTCATGCCACCAGTTGTCGCGTACTTCGAGGGGTCCCTGGGTGTAGAACGGTTCGGACAGGGTTGACATGACGCTGTAATAATCATCGGGATTGAATTTCAGGACATCATGTAGAAAAGCGAGGGGCGTTATCGTTTTCCCCTCGAAAACGAAAGTCTCGGGCGGCGTTCCAAGATATTTATTGAGAATCAGTTTGACATGTTCGACCACCGCATCCTCGTCCCAGAAATCATTGGCTTTGACGAATTCGAAAAAGGCGTCGATTTCGTCGGACAACTCCGAATGATCATGCCGGGGATCGCCGACATAGCCGGGATAGACATCGAGAGGTACGGCGCCGTATTTTTTAACCATCCGGGTAACGGCGTTGGTTTCGGAACCCTCGCCGTTCCATTCGAGGCCGCGCTGTCGTACGAAATAGCGGGCCTTTTCAAGATACTCATGATAAACGGTGTACATCACCGAGAGCTGGATTTTTTTTCCGGTCAACCGATAGACTTCCGATTCCAGGAACGAAGTCCCCGAAAAGCACCAGCAGGTTCCGGTGCGATACTGTCGGACAGGCGGGAAATGGAACTCCGATTTGAAATCGTCGGGCGAGGCCGGTTTGACAACGCCAGTGAAATCGAATTGCAGAGACTGGCGGTTTTCTCTTTCCTGCTTTTTAAATTCTTCCTGTCGGTCGCGGATTTCATCGGTAATGCTGTCGCGCACGTCCTTGAGCGAATCAAGTTTTAAGCGCAATTCCTCATTGGCCGGGTCCCTGTAATAGGGAACGTACTGGACCCGGTCGTTTTGAGCCATCAACGGTGCGGCCTGAAAAATTATCATACAGGCCAACACCGCCAGCGAAGTACTTTTCGGCATAAAGCACCATCCTGAGAAGGGTGAGGCAGTCCATGGTTACCGACCGTAAATTAATATAAAACTGGAATTGATACACCTGTTTTTTGACCCGCGGCCGGTGGTGCGATGACCTGTCATGAACTTCGCGCTCGGAGTTTACGATTCGGCCAGTTTCTTGAGATTGCTCAGCTGCCGCGTCAGAGTCTTTTCGGCCACCGAAGTGAAAGCCGACGCCAGAAGACGAATTTTGAAAGAGGCTCGGGTCATTTCGGCCTTGTAATCGAGCCGTGACCCCTGTTGAGTGGGCGTGATGTCGATCGTTATCTCGAGGGCAAAATCCTTGCTGTCGACGCGTATGGCGAATTTGGCCGGTGGGTCATAAGCGGTTATTCGGCCCTCGTAGATGAATTCCCGGCCCATTTCCGAGGCCTTTTGTCTGAATCCGGCTCCGATGGCCCGGACCGGATCGAAACCGGCCAAATATTCGGATTCGATCAGGTTGTCCATCCATTGCGGCATGCGGACGATATCACTGACCAGATCGAAGACTTTTTCCGCTGGGGCCTTGATGTCGATCTGCGACGCAAGATTCACGTTTTCCCCTGTCTCTATCCCGGCTGTCACCTTCCCGGACAGCCTTGGGAAGTCTATTTTTCTTCGTTGTCCAGCTTCGACAATTCGCGCAGAATGCCCAGGGCGCTGGAGCCGAGTGCGATTTCGGCGATTTTATCCATTCGCGCCGCGTCGAGCTCGAATTTTTTCTTGAGGCGGGCCTCATAGGCCTGCCTGATCACACTCAGGAGATTATCCAGCTCGTACGGTTTGGGCAGATAGCCGAAGGCGCCCAGCTTGGTGCATTCGACCGCCGAGTCCAGTGAGCCGTGTCCGGTGAGGATAATCACCTCGAGGAATTTATGCTCCTGCTTCAGGCGGGCCAGCACTTCGGTGCCGTCCATGCCCGGCATTTTCAGATCAAGCAGGGCCAGATCGAATTTGCCCGCCTTGGCGGCATCAAGGGCGGCCGCTCCGCTGGATGCCTTGGTGACGTCGAAGCCGCGCAATTCTAATCGCTGGGCGATCGAGTCCAGATATTTGACCTCGTCATCGACGATCAGCAATTTGATTTTATCCGGCATGGATTACCTCTCTTCTTTAAACCTAAAATCCAAGTATGCGCCAGTAGCCCAGGAAAGTCCAGAACCACAGGACGACGAATGACAGGAGCAAAATAGCCGAACCATGTTTCAGGAAATCGCCCAGGGTTACCATTTGTTCTCCGGTCACCGGGTCCTTGGCCATGGCATAGGCGATGGCGTTGTTGGGAGTTCCGATAATCAGCATGTGGGCGAAGGATGAGGCGAAAGCCGTCGATAGCCCGACCATCCAGGGATGAGTCCCGGAAATGGTCGCCATCGGCACCGTGATCGGCCCGATAGCCGAAACGGTGGCGCCGTCGCTCATGAAATTGGTGGCGATGCCGGTGAAGATGCTGGCGGCAATGGCCAGCCCGGTGCCGTGAGTCAGAAAATCGGGCATAAGATTGATAAAACCGTCGGCCATATACAGGGCCGCGCCGGTTACGGCCAGGCCCTTGCCCAGAGCGGTGGCGCTGGCATAGAGGGCGACCACATCCCAGGGAATGGAGGCGATGTCGCGCCAGCGCAGGATACGCATGATATTGAGCAGGACGATGCAGAGTATCACCGGCCCGCCCAGACCGTAGAGGTCGCTGGCCGTGATCCAGAGGAAGATCAGGAGAATCAGGGTCGCCGCCGTCAGATATTCATTTTTATTCATCGGCCCGATTTTTTCCGAGGCCTGCCGCACCAGCGATGAAATATTGAGGTTGGTCACTTTCAATTTTCGCCGGAACGTCAGATAAAAATAGAGCGCGATCACCAGCGCCATAACGGGCACGAACGGCAGTCCGTATTTCACCCATTGCCCGAAAGAGGGAGCGATGCCGTAGTCGGTGAGGATACCGAGCATGACGGCGTTGCGTCCGCCCGCGGCCGGCGAACCGGGGCCGCCGCAGTTGGCCACATAGCAGGCCGACAGGATAAACAAGACCGCCAAAGCCCGATCCTTTTTGAGCCCGGCGGCGCGGACCGAGGAAGCATAAACCATAATGAAAAGCGGCATGATGAAGGCGATCAGGGCATGCTCAGAAACAAACGAGCAGGCGATACCCAGTAGCGGCAGAAAAATGAAAAGATACCGGCCCAGATTTTTGGCCGGTCCCAGAAGCAAGAGGCCGATGCGCCGGTCGAGTCCGGTTTTGCTTATGGCCAGCGAAATGGCCAGCACTCCGAAAATGAAGATAACCGAGTCTTTGGCATAGGCGGCCGCGATATCATCGGGTTTGAGGATGCCGAAGAAGTACATGAAGACGCCCACCAGCAGGGCGGTGACGCCGACCGGAATGGCGCCGGTGGCCCAGAACATGGCGGCCACAACCAGTATGCCCAGCATAACGCGGGCTTTGAAGGCGACTCCCTTCGGCGGCAGAGGTTCGGAAATTTTCTTGCCGTCGGCGTCGACCCGGGTGACGCCCATGCCGGAAGATTTGCTGTAATAATCGGCGATAGTTTCGCCGTCTTTCATCTTCCGGTAACTGGCGTATCCCATGTTGGAGTCGGTCAACTGCCCGGTTTTGGGGGCCGAGACGATTTGCATCAGCCGTTTCGGCGTCGGCAGGGCGAGGATGCCAATAAACACCAGAACCGCCAGCATAATGACCCCGGGCCGGGAATTGTGCGAACCTTTGAGCCATTTCCAGGCTGAGCCTTTTTCAACGCGCGGAATTTCGTAGCGCTCCATGGCGAAGACTTTGTTTTCCCGGGCCTCTTCGATGGTCTTGATCAAATCTTCCAGTTCGCATGGTTTCTGCAAATAGGAAAAAGCCTCCAGTTTGCCGACCTCCATGGCCGAACCCAGCGACCCGTGACCGGTCAGCATGATTACCTGAATGGCCGGGCGGAAGGTTCGAACTTCCTTGAGCGTTTGCTCGCCGCTCATCCCCGGCATTTTGCGGTCCAGAACGACGACGTCGATTTCGTCGTCGCTTCTCACTTTTTTGATGGCGTCCTCGCCGTTGGTCACATCTACGACATCATAGCCGCGCAATCGCAGGCGGCTGGCCATCGATTCGCGGAATTTATCTTCATCGTCTACCAGAAGGACTCTTGGCATCTTATGTATCCCCCGATGTTATTCGCAGTCGCTCGGCGCGTTCTTTATCTGGGCGGCCACTTCCTCATACAAGTCGGAAAGTCGCAAAAGACCGATGACTTCCCGGCCGCGCGTGACCAGAATCGAGAGCGTCTGCAACATGATAATCTGATGGATGGCCTCTCGCAACGAGGCCTTCTCGTCAATATGTTCGGCAACCGGGCGCATGACATCCCGCACCCGGATATTTCGACCCCGCCAGCATAAGTCGGACAGGCTGTCCTGGAAGAATTGATAATTTTCCATCATCGACGAAATGAAATCGGGCTGGACGCCGGCCCGGGCCAGCATTTCCATATCTCCAAGGACATTGTATTTGGGCTCCAGCGCTTTGAGGAAAGCCAATTGGCCGACTTTCCCGATGATTCTTTTATCTTTGCCCTCAACCAGAACCGCCCGGTGCGGCTGACGTCCCTCGGGCAGGCGTTTCTGCGCCGCCTCCAGGGCATTGATGGCGTCCAGCAGAGTGGCTTCTTCCGGCACCACTGCGTATTCGTCGAGCGGCACCATCAAATCTTTCACTATTTTAGTATCCATCGACCTTCCTCCCGGCCGGGTATCACCGGGTCAATGGTTAATAATCACACTTTCGCGCCGTTGATTCTCCGGCGCGGCTACTCCTCGACGGTGTCGATGCAATCGGCTATTTCGGCAAACAGATCGGCCAGGCGCACGATTCCGACGACGTCACCGCCGCTCAAAACCAGCATGCGCATGGCCCCGATCTTGACAATTTTGCGGATAGCATCCCAGATGGATGCCATTTCGTCGATGCTGTCGGTGACCGGGTGCATGATTGCGGTGACCTTTATCCCCCGCACCCGGCGACAGGCGTCGTCAAGGTTGCCTTGCCAGAAACGCTGACTTTCGACGACCGAATCCAGTAAAGCATCGTCCACGCCGGCCCGGGTCATGACATCAATATCGCCCCGGGGCGGAAAGGCGGGTTCCAGGGCGCCGAGAAAATCGAGATGCCCAATCTGTCCGATAACGACTTCGTTTTCATCAATGACCACGACGGCGCGAGGCAGGTGGCGATCCGGCGACGTCTGGGCACGGGCCAGCTTGAGGACCCGGATGGCATCCAGTACGGTCGCGCTTTCGGGCACCACCGCGTACTGGTCGAGCGGCACAATAAGGTCTTTAACCGTTTTTGAATCCATAGCCAAACCCTTGCATTAAAAACCGGCGTCCGGTTTCCCGGCCGCCTTCGCTTTATTTATCAAGGCCGGATCGAGAGTTTAATCGTAAACCTCGTCCCGACGCCGACCGTGCTTTCCACAGCAATCTCTCCACCGAGATTTTTGATGATGCCGTAACTGACCGACAACCCCAGTCCGGTGCCCTTGCCGACCTCCTTGGTCGTGAAGAAGGGCATGAAAATTTTATCCAGATGTTGGGGCCTTATACCCTTGCCGGTGTCAGTCATGGTTATCTTAACCCTCTTGCCTTCGAGGGAGGTGGTAATGGTGATTTTGCCGCGTCCCGCAATCGCATCGATACCGTTGTTGAGGATGTTGAGTAACACCTGCTGAAGCTGGTTGCGATCGGTAACCAGCTCGGGGATGTCGCGGCCGTATTGCCTGATGACCTCGATATTGGAAACGGCCAACTCCGGACCGAGCAGGCCGTCAACGACGCCGTCGATTATCGTATGGATATTATGGCGGCGCAGATCGATATCGGTTTTGCGGACAAACCCCAGGAGTTTGCGGGTAATATCGCGGCACCGAAAGACCGACTCGCTGATGTTGTCCAGATGAGGAACTAGTTCGGTGTTTTGAATCGGCGTTCCGAATTCCGGATTCATCAGATCCTTCATCAAGCCGGCTTCCTCGCTGATGACGGCCAGGGGATTGTTGATTTCATGGGCGATTCCGGCGGCCAGTTCGCCGACTGAGGCCAGCTTGGCGGCATGTTCCAACTGGGCCCGGGTGCGATCCGATTCCATCTGCAGGTCAACCAGTTTACGGGCGCGGCTGATAATAATGACGAAGATAAGGCCGATGACGACCAGCGAGATGATAATAAGACGCCATTCGAAAGCCGTCAACAATCCCTGATCGACTGGGCCCGACCACTGCACCGTCAAGGCCCAATCGGCGGTGCGGAGCCAGGAGTAGGCATAGGTGATATCGGTGCCGGAAATATCAACCTTCTCCGTCCCCAGCCGGGGCGTTTCGGGGGGCACGATCGATGAAGTCTGAAGCGGCGTGCCGATATTGGGGGTCGCCACCTGATAAAATCCGGCCTTGTTGACAATCGAGGTGAAGACTTCGTTGGAGCCTTCCAGCCCGCTGATATATTCGTAAATTTTTTCCGGGCTGAGGGTGGCTCTCAGGACGATATACTGGCCGTCAATGAGACGGCTGACGGCGATGGTAAAATGGGGCTGTTGACGAAATCCCAGGTAAATATCGGTGATGATGAAATTATCGTGCTTTTTCCTGAGCGCCTGATACCAGGCTTCGGAACTGTAATTGCGTTTTTCCAGCGAAGGGTAGGGGCCGGCATACGCCACCTGGACGCCTGAGGAATCGAAAGAACCGATATCGACGAAGGCCTTGCTGCTTTTCTGGAGATTGTCGAGATAGGCCTGAAGTTTGACGGGGGCCGGCGCGATTTCAAACTTAGGATCGTCGATCAGATTGGAAAGGTTGACCAGCCGTTCCGAAAGAAACAGGTCGAGGATATTGGCCTGATTTTCGGCGATGGCCCGCAGATGCAGGCGGCGGCCCTCGGTGAGCATGGCGTCATACTGGTAAAAAAAATACGCCGCTAAAAGAATCAACGGCGCCAGATAGGTGACCAGGAGGCGAACGACGGTTTTTCGCCTGAGTTCTCTATAGTGCTCCTTCGTGAAAGGAGCGTACCCCGGGGACGACTCTGCTCTCATCACTCCTCGCGCCCCAAAAATCCTGCCCCCGGCAGGAAACAAAGATTGAGCTCAAGTCACTCTTTTTCAAAAACCACGGCCGGGATCGGCTACTGCCTACCCGCGTTAGGATACTCCTGCGGTTCAGGGTTGTCAATAGCAATCGGGGGTAAATCGGAGGTCGAATAACCCATCCCCAGTGGCCATATTTTTTGAATCCGGAAATGTCCGAAATCGTATCGGAAAAGAGCGGAGAACCGGGAGAAATTCCTGGCCTCTGATAAGAGTAATTTTATTATACTGTATTTTTGAAGATTGTTGAGGAGGGCGGTTTATGGCCGACAAGACCAAATGGATCGAAAGAAAATTTGAATATCATCCACCGCAGGGGGAATACCCCTGTATCCTGACGCGTTTGAGAGGCACGCCGGCGCGGGTGGAGGAAATCGTCAAATCGCTTCCCCAAAAAATATTGACGATGCGCCACGGAGAAAGCTGGTCGATTCAGGAACAGATCGGGCATCTGGAGGATGTCGAAGAATTGCTGAACGCGCGGATTGACGATTTTATTGCCGGCAGGGAAACCCTTCGCCCGGCCGACATGTCCAATGCCCGAACCGTCGCCCGGCGGCATCATGAGAAAAACATCGAGGCCTTACTGGCTTCGTTTCGGGCCGTGCGGATGGGCATCGTGGCGCGATTGGAATCACTTGATGAATCAATCATCGCCCGGGAAGCGATACATCCCCGACTGAACAAACCGATGCGGGTGGTTGATATGGTTTTCTTCTTTGCCGAGCATGACGACCATCATATCGCGACCATGATCGAACTGGCCAAAAAGCTGTCGCCGTCGCCTTAAGGGCGGCGTCATCGATATTTGATGAAGGTCGCCCGGATTTCCTTTTTCTCTTCGACGTCGGTTTTGGTCGTGGCGGTCGTCACCGATTGACTGCCTTTTTGGGTTTCGGCGGTCTCGGTCGTCTCGGTGTAGGATGTTGATGATCCGGCCTGGTAGCGATCCAGCCCGAGAATAACGACCCCATCGGCGCCTTTTTTCCGGGCTTCTTCCATTATCTTCTTCTGCATTTTTTCGGCGCTGACGATATCATGAGCCGTGGCGACCACATGCCCCATGACCTTGTACTCCAGCCGGACGTCATCCATGGAAAAATAGAGATCGACCAGGCTGGTCGGGGGATATTCCTCGCCGATATAATCGATTTTGGTGCAACCGACGACGGCGATTACCAGGATCAGCCATAAAACGGCGTATTTCATAATTCACCCCGTGCTTAGAGGACCGATTTAACCTCAATTTAACAATTCAATGATTGGCCTGTAAAGAAAGAATTGCCGTCCCCGGTCCAAGATTGGAACTTTCGGCCGGGGTGCGGCGATTCTTACTCACAGCCGGCAGGTGGGCGTTGCCATGCTATGATATTGCGTGTGCTGATAATTATAACCCTCAGCGGCATCCGGGTTCCGAACCCTGGCGAAAAATGTAATTAATCAAATAAACAGCGTCGGCAACATTGGCCTGACCGTCGCAATTGGCGTCGCCGGCCTGATCCGGTTCCGGCCCAGGACCATAGCTGAAGACATAAGCGATCAGGTAAACGGCGTCACCGACATTGATGTCATCGTCATTATTGGCATCACCGTAGCGCCAGTCGCAGACATCGCCGAGACCGTCGCCGTCGGAGTCGAGTTGATCGGGGTTAAACGTTTCGGGACAATTATCATCCCAGGTGGCGAAGCCGTCCTGATCGGGATCGTTGAGGGTAACGGTCACATCGAAATGGCCAACCGTGGCGTTGCCGACATTATCGGTGGCGATAACCTGTACTGTTCTAGTGCCAATATCGAAAAATGAGCCCGACGGAGGCGAGGTGTAAATGGTTACATCGGGGCAATTGTCTTCGGCGGTGGGCGTGTAATTCACGATGGCTCCATAGGCGCCGGAATCGTTCTGGACCTCGATATCGTTGGGGCAGAACAAAGTCGGCCGGATGGTGTCGGAGACGATAACCGTAAAGATCGCCGTATCGGCGTTGTTCCAGCCGTCGCTTCCGATGCAAGTAACCTCGGTGAATCCCACCGGGAAGTAGGAGCCTGAAGCGTGGTCGCAGGAAATCACGGCGTTGGCGCAATTGTCCATGACGCTCACTTCGAACTCGACAACCGTGCCGCATTGGCCGGGATCGTTGGGTTTAATAACTTCGGTCGGGACATTGACAATCGGCGGCTGAGTATCGACGACGGTGACCGTGAAGCCGACCGTATCGGTATTGCCTCCGGCGTCAACGGCGACACAAACGACCGGCAGGGGCCGAGTCGGAAACAGCGCTCCCGACGGCGGATAGCAGGAAATCGTCGCGCCGGGACAATTATCTTCAACGGTGGGAGTAAAGACCAGATGAGCGCCGCACAAACCGGGTTCATTGTACAGAGTGGTGTCGTCGGGGCAGGAGGCCACCGGAGGCTGGGTGTCAATGACGGTTATGTGAAAAACTCCGGTATCGGCATTGCCTGCTTCATCGACGGCAATGCAGGTAATGGAGGTCGTCCCGAGATTGAAATAGGAATCGAAAGGATGATCACAGGAAACATTGGCCGTCGAACAATTGTCTTCGGCCGTAACCTCGTAGGCGACCTCGGCGTCACATTGGCCGGGATCGTTGGGAACGACGACGTCTTGCGGAAAATTAATTGTGGGCGGCTCGGAATCGATGACAGTGACGGTGAAGCTACAGGTATCGGCATTGCCGGCGGCGTCTGTAGCGACGCAAATTACCGGGTTAGGTCCGATTTCGAAGAAACTCGAAGGTCCGGGGGAATATGAAATGGTGGGGCCGGGGCAGTTGTCGGTCACCTCCGCCGCAAACGGCACAATCGCTCCGCAGGTTCCGGGATCGGCGGCGACGGTCATATCCCCGGGGCAGACGGCCGATGGCGCTTCGGTATCATGGACGTTAACCTGAAAATCACAGGTGTCGGCGTTATCGAGAATATCGACGGCAATGCAGGTGACAGTGGTCGAACCATCGGGGAAAAACGAACCGGATGGTATATCGCAGGTAATGGTCGCTCCGGGATTGTTGTCCGAAACCGAGGCGGTATAAGCTACACTCGCGCCGCATTGGCCGGGGTCGTTTTCCGCTATGATATTGCCGGGACAATGGGCGAGGGGAGGTATCGTATCATGGAATATGGCCGCAATGCCGCCGCCGTAGAAATCTATTCCCCGGAAATTGGGCAGGCATTGACCGGGTGCGCCGTAGGGGGTCGGGAAAGCGGTGTCCCCGGTGATGAGAAAATCGTCGAGACCATTGAAGGCGTAAACGTCATGGGAAATAATCAGGGTGTCGCCGGCAATCGAGGAAAAGGTATTGTCGCCGCAGTCGTACCACATAAAACGAATCGAAAGAAAATCGGCGTCGTGAAGGGGGTTGCATTGGGGGACAAACGCGATGCGGGCCAGCGTCCCCGAAGTTTGGGCGTAGCATGAGGGGTGGGCGGCGCCGTTGCTGATTTCAGCCATGGCCACGATGCGTATTTCATTGAGCCCCTCACCGCGATAGGTGAAGTACTCCCAGCCGCAATCGATCAGAAGTTGCCCCATTGAAACCGACTGGAGGGACAGGGCCGAGTCATACGATATATAAAGGTCAAAGCCGCCGAAGGCGAGGCTGTCGGGATTGTCCAGAGAAATATCGACGTTGACATTGCCCTGGGGTGAAATCACGACGGGGTGTTCGATCCTGACCGCCGGTTCGGCCAGGGCGATGGCCGTCCCGAAAAGACTGAGAATGATCAAAATTCGGATAGATGTCATACTTCCGCCCGAGATATACATCTCGCCCATTGCCTGCCAATAGACAATTTCGACCGCCTCCTGTCGTCGGCGTTCAATTTTAAACCGATGCCCGGGCGAGAACCGATGGAACCGGTGATCCCCCTCACCAGAAAAATTCTGTTCAACGGCGCCGCGCGGCTTGTCAAAGCTTCGTTGCCGACTTGTGTCTATAACCTATGTCGGCTGAAGTATCCTGCGGTTTGAGTATAAAATAAGGCAGAGCGGCTAATTGAACAAGCGTTTAATTATTCCTTGAGTTCGGTGCGACGGGGATGAAGGCGGAAAAAGGACAATTACTCGATTCGATGGTTGAGGGCTGTCGTCAGCCGGTGAATTCCCAGGTGGCGGAGACTTTGCGGATACGACCGACCCGGCCCCGGCTGAGAAGGAAATTGAAAATCAGAAAAGCGGCCATATAAATTCCCCAGCCCAGGTATCCCCCATAGCCGACGTTGGCGACGATCGCGATAATGGTGCCAAATATGGCCGCCGCCAGGATCATCGGACCCAGCATTCCACCCATCGTCCCCCCCGGCCGACTATCGGCCGCAAACGGCAGGCGAATATCGAAGATGTTCAAAAAAGTCAATCCGGTCGCGGCCACGGTCATCATGAAAGCAGTGTGAAGGAGAGCGTGGAGGACATTGCCGTAAAGGTAGATGAAGATGGCGCACATGAGGATGCAGATCGGCACGACCAGCATCATCAATACCAGGCGATCGATGGCCCGGATCATTTTCACCCGGTCAAACGGCGCCGTATAAAATATCCAGGCCGCCGACCATGATTTGGAGGTATGCATCAGCGACAGCATCATGGCCGGCATAATGACGACGGCGAGACCAAGTAAAACATTGGTCATGGCCTGAGTATCCGGCAACGGATTCAGGGGATCACGGACATTGGAGCCGGCCACGATAAAGCCATAAATCATGTAGAATATTATCAATGGCAAGAATCCCAGGACGCCCATCCGAAATTGAGTGTCATGCTTGAAGTTGGCCCGCACCAGCATCAACAGGGCGCGTTCCTCGAAGCCCATGATTCGCTTCCCCACGATTTTTAACAGCCGGGGTGTTTCCCGGCGGATATCGGAGGATCGCGACCAGGCCACATGGCTCAATGATTCGGCGTAGGTCAATGACAGATAGGAGAAGGCCATGGCCGCCAGGCCGGCCAGCAGGGCCAGTCCCAGCAGTCCCAGCAAAAAAGTCTCCCCATCCCAGCCGCTGACGGCGAGCTTGACCCAGGCCCCGAACCAGTAAGACGGCAGGGCCTTCAGCCACGGCAGGCGGCTGACATCGAGTCCCACCAGGGCCTGTTTCATGACGCGCGAGAGAATATTCAGCCCGAGATAAAAGCCGATCATCATCAGCATATGGATATAACCGAGCAGTCGTTCCAGCCGCCGCCGGTCGATTTTTTTGATAATCAGGGTATAGAGATTCATGACGAGGACGGCGGCAAAAACGCAGGTTATCCAGAAATGGATCAGAACCACCGGCGCGGCCCATATCGACTTTGCGGCTACAGCCGCGAAAATCGCCGGGGCGACCGACACCGAAGCCGCCAACAGGGTGACATAAAAGAGCAGGTGGATAAGTTTGGCGGTATAAAAGGTTCGAGAATTGATCGGATGAGGGCTGAGGATATTATAATCGTCCGGCGAGATGATGACGTTACCGAATTCCAACAAGACCTGAACGGCAACCACGGTCAGGGCGCCAACGGCGGCGATGACCATACCGGTGAACAGATCGGCCACCAGAAGAAAAGCCACGCCGAGAAAAATCGACATGACCAGATTCATGATCAGGATTATGACGATTCCGGGAATTTTGCCTTTGCGGACCGACGACCCGGTGAAGGGGTTGTTGGCGCCGCGCCAGTCGTTTTTGAGGCTGACGCCGATCATGGCCCGGACCTGATGCCAGTCGATTATCTGCCGGGCTTTAGTCATCGCCATCGTCCCGCCCGATGGCATCGACAATATCCCGGGCGCGAGTATCAATATCCCGGGCGCCGGTGAGGTCATTGAAGGCGCGGTCGAGGCTGGTATGGCCGGTTTGGCGGATGATTTCGTCCGGGGAACCGGAGGCCAGGTTTTTGCCGTCTTTGATGATAAGGATGCGGCTGACCAGCCGTTCGACGACCTCGAGGATGTGCGAACAGAAAATGATACTTTTGCCCTGACGGGCCTGCTCGCGGAAAACCTCGCGGAAAACCGAAACGGCGTTGGCGTCGAGACCGGAGAAAGGCTCGTCGAGAATAATCAAATCGGGGTCATGAAGGAGAGCCGAAATAATCAGTATTTTCTGTTTCATCCCTTTGGAATATTCGCGGATCAGTTTGGTCGAGGCGTCGCCGATTTCGAGGAGTTCGAGAAGGCGGTCGGATTTGCGCCGCACCGATTCGGGCGACAGATGATGCAGATTGCCGACGAATTCGAGATATTCGCGGCCGCTGAGAGTTTCATAAAGGGCGCAGTTTTCGGGGACATAGCCGGTGCGAGCCTTGTAACCGTTTTCCTGCGGTGAAACCTCATGTCCGTCGAACCAGACGGTGCCGCTGTCGGGCCGGAGCATGCCGAGGATAATTTTAATGGTGGTGGTTTTGCCGGCGCCGTTGGGCCCCAGCAGGGCGAAAATTTCGCCGCCTTTGACTTCAAACGATAAATCATCGACAGCTTTGATCAAACCGAATGAGCGCGACAAATTTTGAATCCGGACCATGTCGGTATCCTTTTCTAAATCTTCGCTTAGACTCGCGTTTAATTTTCCGGCATTGATAACGCAGGCCTTGCCGCCCGGTTGTCCCGGGCCGGAATAAACGTACCATGTTGTGCCAACGATAAGTATTGTACCTCGCCCATGGTAAATTATTCGCAACCTTTTGGCAAGATTATAGTCTAATAGGTAAAAGAATAAGTAAGCGCTTACATAAAATTGTTGACCAGTTGAAGACGGCCCTTTACTTAATGAGGATATCTATTTAAGGAGGGAATATGCTGTCACGACGTTTTCAGGTGATTTTGATAGGGCTTTGTTTCTGCCTGTCGGCGGCTATGGCGAGCGCGCAACAAAATACGCCGTCGACACCCGAAACCCCGGTCGGGAAAATACTGAACCTGTTTCTGGAAGCTTTCAATTCCGGCGATGAAGCCCAGTGGCAGTTATTTATCGATAATAACTGGGCGCCGTCGGATGACCCCGAGGCCGCAACCCGGCGGCTGGGGTTGTTCAAGATGATTTACAGCGATATGGCCGGCGCCGATCTGCGTCAAATCGTCAACGCCTCCGATTATCAGATATCGGCCCTCCTTCAGGCGCGCAATTCGCAGGGACAGTTCGAATGGGTGACGGCCGTCATGGACATCGATTCGCTTCCGCCCTACCGGCTGGCCCGAATCGGTATCCGTCCGGCCAGCGCGCCGGCCGATGATATCCCCGAAGGGAAGTTGACCGATGATGAAATCGTTGCCTATATGGATAAATACCTCGAAGACCTCGTGGCCCGAGATAAATTTTCCGGAACGGTCCTGATTGCCAAAGACGGCGTGCCCTTTTATACCCGGGTTTACGGCGAAGCCTGCAAGCGGTATCAAGTCCCCAATTATCTGGATACCAAATTTAACCTGGGTTCGATGAACAAGATGTTTACCGGCGTGGCTATTATGCAGTTGATGGAGCAAGGCAAATTGTCGCTGGATGACAAGGTCGGGAAATACCTCCCCGATATACCGAATAAGGAAATCGCCGACAAAGTGACCATCCATCAATTGTTGACCCACACTTCCGGCATGCAGGATTACTGGGAGGAGTTATTCAACGCTAAATGGTGGGAAATCAAGACCGTGGCCCAGATGGCTGATTTGATTTTCGATGATTCGCTATTATTTGAACCGGGCACCGATTTTCATTACAGCAATTCCGGGCCGATTGTTCTGGGGATGATAATCGAAAAGATTACCGGCCAGAGCTATTATGATTATGTTCGCGACCATATTTACATACCGGCGGGGATGATCAACACCGATTGCTATGAAGTCGATCGCCCGGTGCCGAATCTGGCCATCGGCTACACCCGGGTCGGTTACAACGGAATGTTCGATCCCGAAGGCGGCCTGCGCAACAATCTTTTCCTTCATGCGATCAAGGGCGGGCCGGCGGGCGGGGGGTATTCCACGGTCGAGGATCTCCTGCAATTCGATATCGCCCTGCGTCAAAACAAGCTGATGAGCCGGGAATCATTCGACCTGATGACGACCGGCAAAACCGAGCGCCGTCCCGGATTGGAATATGCCTATTTGATCCAGGACAAGACCGTCAACGGCCAGAGGATTATCGGGCATGGCGGCGGAGCGCCGGGAATCAACAGCGACCTGGCCATGTACCTCAATTCCGGATACACCGTGGCGGTGATGTCAAATTATGACAATGCCGCAATCACGGTCTCCGGGCGGATCGAGGAATTGTTGACAAAGTGATACTCTGAATTCGGCAATCAGGCGGTTGCTATGCATAGATGGGCCGGGCTGGTGGTAAAACACAAGCCCGGCCCGATTTATTAGTCTTTCCCGGGCACGCTCCAACCCGATCCAGGGCGGATAACTGAGCAGCGCGATTCATGATTCAGTTTTAGCGGATGAAAATAACCGGCAGGTGCAGAACGGCCCAGAGGGCGTAACGCCAGGCGGTTGCCGTCCGGGCTTCTTTGGCCAGGAAACCGAAATAAAGGCCCTTGATAATGGTGTTGCTCATCATCGATACCACAATCGCGGAAAAAAGGAAGGTCTCGAATCCGGGCGCCTGATTGACGATCGAGAGAATAAAAGGATCGATGTCGGTGACGCCGGTGACACCGGCCAGAACGATAACTCCGGCCCGCCCATAATATTCCTGTGTCAGCGAGGTGACAATCGAAAGCACGACGAAAAGGCTGGCGAAGACCAGGGCTGGTTTTATCTCAAAGGGGTTAGTAAGCGGCTGAACGCTGGGCCGTTCGGTGACGCCGTTGCCTTTATTGAATCGAATTGATAAAACCAGGCCGACCACGGCCAGGTAAACCAGCTTCCACCAGATATGAATTATGAATTCGGGTTTGATGATCAGAATCAGGATCAGGATTCGCACGTACATGACACTGCCGGCGATTATAGAAGCCTGCAGGGCGTGGGCGCTTTTGTTTGGATTTTGCCGCGCGATACGACCCATCACAAGACTGACAGCGGTGCTGGAAACGATGCCGCCCAAAAGACCCGAGAGCCATAATCCGATCCGGTCGCCGAATTTTTTGGACAGGAAATACCCGACAAACCCGATGGCCGAAACCAATACCACGATTTGCCAGATATGGCGGGGATTGAGATGGAACGTCGTATATTCATGATTGGGCAAAACCGGCAGAATAATAAGGGTCACCAGCAGGAATTTGACGACGGCCAAAAATTCGGCTTTATCGAGGTTTTCGACGAATAACTCGAATTTCGATTTTTCGGATAACAGGAAAGTGCCGACAATACCGAGAGCCATCGGGACCCATAGATCGGCCAGCAGACACAGGGCGCCGATGATAAAGGTCAGCAGAGCGGCCACTTCGCTGGTCCAGCCGATATGATCCTCGCGCAATTTGGCCAGATAGGCGACGACCACGAGGGCGGCGATGGAAACCATGCCGATCGGCAAGGCCCACTCGACCTGCAGATGGAACAACCAGGCGCATCCGAAACCATAGGCGCCGATCAGGGTATAGGTTCGCACGCCGGCGAAAACGCGCGGTTTGCGAACGCTGGCGCTTTCACGTTCGAGGCCGATCAGGAACGCAATCGCCAGAGCGACGAAAAAACGAATTTGAAGGGGGATTTCGAAGCCCTGTAAGGCCTCTTTGAATCCCGATACTATCCCCTGCGGTTCCACGGTTGCTCCAAAGTCGATAATTTTTAATATAAAATCGGCATTTTCATAAAAATTAATCATGGCATTTTATATCGGCAACAACTATTATTCCGCCGCAGGGCCGGTTTTCAGGTCGACCGTCTCGGCGTGAGGCCGGAAACTATCTTGAAATCCTGTGATTTTTTATTGAAATTTGAACAGTTTTTGCCGATTTTGAATATATGGTCGACGCAACATTTAAATATTTCAAGTACGAAATCGTTTTGGACAATCTGATCCCGATGCCCAAACCTGAAATCGACTTCTATGCCCATCATCAGTATTCGGTGCAACAATATTTGCACACTTTATGCAAAGTGCATATAGGCGCGCTGGGCAAAAAGGACGGGAAATGGGAATTCGGCGAGGGACCGGAACCGACTGTGCCCTTGGGGCCGAGACCGGATATCACCCAGATCTTCGATTATGCCGCTGATCTGGGGATCATTGTCCCGGCTGAGGGAGTCGAAAACGCCGACCAGCCCGGAACTTTCGTGCCTTATCAATTATCCAAGGCCTACTGGACCAAGTTCGACAAATACGCGTCGTAGTCCAGAATGCGACAGCGCGGTATTCCTATCCGGGCTGATGGCTCCATATCCTTGGCCGTTCCCTTCCCTTCGCATTCTGAATAAACAATACGATTTGCCTTCATGGAATTCCGTTAAGCGCCGTAGATACTTATAGACATTCACAGCCATCTGAATTGAGCTTTTGAAGATATCAAAGAGAAGATAGTTCCTTTAAAGGGAGGCGCCGGTATGGCAGAAACAGTGCATAGAGTGGGATATTTTTATGCCGAAGTGAGCGACCAGCCGGGTGAGGGACGCCGGTTGTTCGAACATCTCAGCGAACACGGGGTTAATCTGGTGGCCTTTACCGCTTTCCCGATCGGCGAGAACAAGGCTCAACTCGATTTTTTCCCCGAAAATCCGGAGCAATTGCAAAAGGCGGCGGCCGATGCCGGAATCAAATTGGTCGGGCCCAAGCGGGCTTTCATGATTCAGGGGCGGGACCGGATCGGGGCCCTTCATGAGCACCACCTGAAATTGGCCAATGCCGGAATCAATGCTTATGCCGCCAATGGCGTTATCGACGGGGGCGGGCGATTCGGCTATATCCTGTGGGTTAAGCCGGAAAATTATGACAAAGCGGCCGAGATTCTGGGTGCCCTTTGATTTATCTATTTTAATGAGTTCCGATATTAAACAAAATGAAGCCGGGAACCGATCTGGAAGAAAAGGGAACTATTTTTGCCCCGGTTTGTTCAATTGAGTAACTATCATGAAACGCTTGGTTAATATATCGCTTCGGGTCGGCCGATTGACCACCGTGGCCATGGCCTTTATGGCACTGCTTTTTGCCCCCTATCTACAGGCCCATCAATCAGTGCGGCTCGTGTCCGGGTCCACTTGTCATTGCTCCAGTCATTGCTGTTGCAAGGGCGAATCAGCCGCCGGGAGTCAATGTCAGTTGACCGGCAGTCCTGACGGTTGCCACTGCGATTTTAACCGGGGCGAAATACCGGCCGAAGCGCCGCTGGATATACAAATTCCCAACAGCAACGGCCATCAAACATGGGTCGAACCGGGTGAAACCGTGTCTCAGGATTTAGTGCCGAAGGTAACGATTTTGACCCGGACGCCGGAAACGGTTCCCGCCGTCAATAGCCCACCCATTTTTATCTCTCTGTCTTCTCTCATCATCTGATTTCCAGCCCTATTTAATTCCCGATTACAGATAAGTCTGTCTTTTAATCATTTTAAACAGGGAGTATTCCCATGTTTCGAAGAGGCATGCTTCTTCTGGCAGTTTGCCTGTCATTGACGGCCGCGGCCAATGCCGGAGAAGTTCTTGATTCGCTGATCCAGACGGCGCTGAAAAATAATCCCGATATTCAGGCGGCCGAATTTCAGAAGGCGTCGGCAGATTATCGAGCCGAGGCCGCCGGGGTTTTGCCCGATCCGCAGTTATCGCTGGCGACCATGAACCTTCCGTGGAAATCGCTGGCTCTTGATGAAACGCCGATGTCGGCGGTGGTGGTTGGGTTTTCACAGGCTATCCCCTGGCCTTCCAAACTGGGTTCGCGCGGCAAAATAGCTCATTTTCAGTCTGCAATGGATTCCCTCGATGTCACGGCCCGGCGGAATAATATCGTGCGAATGGTGACCGACGGCTATTACGAATATTCATACTGGTGTCTGGCCGACAGTATCCTCGATGAGAATATCGCCTTGATCGGTTCCATCATCGATATCGCCGAAACCGGTTATTCCAACGGTATGAGGTCGGCCACCGACGTCCTGCGCGCCCAGACGGCCCAGTCCCGGATGCAAAACCGCAAATTGGATATAGACCGGATGCAGCGTTCGGCTCTGGCCCTCCTGACGACCCTGACCGGCGAAACGCCGCGCGCCGATTATGAATTGACCCCGGCCTTGCCCGAAAATATTGCCGCCATCGACATTTCCAATACCGGATCGGCGGTGAGTCAAAATCCTGATTTACTTCGCGCCGGCGTGAAAACCGATATGTTCGGCGAGAAATTATCATTGGCCAAAAAAGATTATTGGCCCGATCTCATGGTCGGCGTCGATTACAGTTTCCGCAAGGATCAGCCAATGGACGCCGTGCACGGCGAGGATTACTTGTCCTTCAAGCTCGGCCTGAAGCTGCCGTTGTGGTTTTTCAAGAACCAGAAAAATCAAACCCGGGCGGCTCAGCAGAACCTGGCCTCGGCCCGGGCCGACCGGCAGGCGGTCGATCTCAAAATCGAAAAGCAGATCTTTGATGTCAGACTGGCTCTGAATGCGGCCGCCAAACAACTGGATAATTATCACAACGATATTTTACCGCAGGCCCGCGCCGCCCTTGAGGTGGCTCAAACCGCCTATGAAACGGGCAAAGGCGATTTCAACGACCTGTTGTCGGTCCAGATGGATTTGCTGAATATCGATCTGGAAAGGCTCACCCTGCTGAAAAGCTATCATCAGAATACGGCCCGATACCGCGAATTAATCGGTCTCGGTTATCGGGACGGGAGGTAAGAAAAATGAAGACTCTACTGATTGCCATAATATGCATCGCCGCCGGGTTCGGGATCGCTTATATGATCGTCGCGCCGTCATCGCCGGCGGTTACAGCTTCCGACCCGGCGCCGGCGCCTCCGCACAAACAACTTTATACCTGCGGCATGCATCCGGAAATAATTTCGGATGAGCCGGGTTATTGTCCCATATGCGGCATGAAGTTGACCCCTAAAAAGGACGGCGGCGCTTCCCTTGGAGCCATCACCATCGATCCGGCCACAACCCAGAATATGGGGCTGGTGACGACACCGGTCGCCACGCAAAGAATAACCCGGATGGTGCGGGCTTTCGGCGATGTGACTTATGATGAGGCCAATATCTATGCCGTCAACCTTCGCACCGACGGCTGGGCCGAAAAATTGTATGTCACCTACGAAGGAGAAACGGTGCGCAAAGGACAACCTTTGGCGGAGGTTTACTCCCCCGACCTGACCAACGCCCAGCAGGAATTTTTGACCGTCAATCGATCCTTAAAAGGTGCCGAATCGAACGCCGGGCTGACTCGATTGAGGAATGCGGCCGAGACGCGCCTGCAGAACTGGGATCTTTCCGAGGACCAGATCAATCACCTGGTCACCACCGGCGAAATCACCCGGTCGATAAAGATTATTTCACCGGGCAATGGCGTGGTCACGGCCAAGAAAGTAAATGAGGGCGACCGCCTGAAAGCCGGGGCCGAGATTTATCGGATCGCCGATCTGTCAACCGTCTGGGTCAAGGCCTATATTTACGAGCAGGATATTCCTTTCGTCAAAATCGGCCAGACGGCTCAGGTGGTCTTTCCCAACCTTCCGGGTCAGACGTTCGAAGGGAAAATCATATATATTTCCCCCTATCTCAACGCCAACCGCCAGGTCGAAATCCGCCTTGACCTCGATAACCGCGACGGCTCGCTTCGGCCGGATATGTACGCCGAGGTCAGCCTCCGGTCGCAATTGCCGGGTGAAAGAGTGGTTATCCCGCGCTCGGCGGTCATCAATTCCGGAAAAAGGCAGGTTGTTTATCTCGCTTTAGGCGATGGCTCCTATTCACCGCGGGAGGTGACTACCGGCGCCGTCGGCGACGATGATATGGTTGAGGTGGTCTCCGGTTTGAATACCAGGGATCGGGTGGTCGTGTCGGGTCAGTTTATGCTCGACAGCGAGACGCGGCTGAGTGAAGCGCTGGGCATGGGCGGGATGCATCAGCATGGCGATATGGCCTCGAAGTCCGATAGCCAGAAATCAATGGATACGATGCCTGAGACCTCCGTTCATGAAGCCGAAGTCCATAAACCGATAACTCAAATCTCTGACCATGCCGCCGAAGTCGATAAACCGATGTCGATGGATACGACCGCCTCAGATTCGTTATCGGGCATATATACCTGTCCGATGCCGGAACATTATCATGTGCTTCAGTATGGCCCCGGGAAATGCCCGGAGTGCGGCATGGCGTTGGTGCCGATCGAGCAGACTCATAATACCGAAGTTTATGTTTGCCCCATGCCGGAAGACAGCGTGGTGCAGGACAAGCCGGGGAATTGCCCGGTTTGCGGGATGAAACTGGTCAAATTCCAGCCGGGAGCCGGTCATGATCAATAAATTGATCGAGTATTCGATCCGTAATAAATGGCTGGTGCTGGGAATTACTGCTATCCTGGTGATTGCCGGCATCTATGCCGCCGATCATATTCCGGTCGACGCCATCCCCGACCTGTCCGACGTTCAGGTCATTATCCAGACGAGTTACAGCGGACAACCGCCTCAAGTGGTGGAAGATCAGGTCACCTACCCCTTGACGACGGCCATGCTGGCTGTCCCCGGCGCCAAAAACGTTCGTGGATATTCCTATTTCGGGCTGTCGTTCGTCTATATCATTTTCAATGACGGCACCGATATATACTGGGCGCGAAGCCGGGTGCTGGAATACCTGTCGCAGATGAGCGGCCGCTTACCGGAGGGAGTGACGCCCCAGCTCGGCCCCGATGCCACCGGCGTCGGATGGGTCTATCAATACGCCCTGGTCGATACCACCAATAAGCATGACCTGGTCGAACTGCGTTCCTTGCAGGATTGGTTCCTCAAATATGAACTGTCGTCGGTACCGGGTGTTTCCGAGGTGGCCTCGGTCGGTGGTTTCGTGCGGCAGTTTCAGATAGAAGTCGATCCCCGCAAGATGGAATTTTACGACATCCCTCTGAACCATGTCATCATGGCCGTCAAAAAATCGACGGGGGCCGCCGGCGGCAAGCTTATCGAACTGGGCGAAAGCGAATTCATGGTTCGTAATCAGGCCTATGTGGGTGATTTGGATGATTTAAGGAATATTCCGATCCACATGCCCAAGGGTGGTCCGCCGATTTTGCTGTCGGCCGTTGCCAATGTCCAGTACGGCCCCGAAATCAGGCGCGGACTGGCCGATCTCGACGGCCGCGGTGAAACCGTGGGCGGCATCGTTATCGTCCGCTGGGGTGATAACGCTCGCAAGGTGATCGAACGGGTCAAAACCAAGCTGGCTGAATTGAAAGGCGGTTTGCCTGAGGGAGTCGAGATAGTCCCGGTTTATGACCGTTCCGGCCTGATCGACCGGGCTACCAATAACCTGCGCGATACCCTCATTAAGGAAATGATCGTGGTGATGCTTATCACCCTGGTATTTCTGTTTCATATCCGATCGACGCTGGTGGCAATGGTGACCTTGCCCGCCGGGGTTTTGATTTCGATTTTGGTCATGTACCTGTTTAAGATCAACGCCAATATCATGTCGCTGGGAGGTATTGCTATCGCCATCGGGGTGATGGTTGACGCCTCGGTGGTCATGGTCGAGAACGCTCATAAGCATCTGGAACGCGACGCCGGCAAAAAACCGCATAGTCAGATCATCATCGATTCGGCCAAAGAGGTCGGCCCGGCCCTGTTTTTCTCGCTTTTGATTATCACGATTTCCTTTTTGCCGGTGCTGGTTCTGGGCGGCCAGTCGGGGCGATTGTTCAAACCGCTGGCCTATACCAAATCGTTCGCCATGGCGGCTTCGGCTCTGCTTTCGGTGACCATCATCCCCGTCCTGACGGCCCTGTTCATCAAAGGCAAAATTCGTCCCGAAAGCAAAAATCCGCTCTCGCGCATCAGCATCTGGCTCTATCGGCCGGTGATCAATTTTGCCCTCAGGCACAAAGTGCTGGTATTGTCGCTGGTGGTGATCCTGATGGCGATTACCTATTTCCCCATCAGCCGCATCGGCTCGGAATTCATGCCGCCTCTTTATGAGGGCGATTTGCTTTATATGCCGACCACCCTGCCGGGGATCTCGATTGACAAAGCGCGGGAGCTATTACAGCAAACCGACCGTATCATCGCATCTTTCCCGGAAGTAAAAAGAGTTTTCGGGAAGGTCGGCCGGGCCGAGACGGCCACCGATCCGGCGCCTTTGACCATGCTCGAAACGACGATTATGCTCAAGCCGGAAAAGGAATGGCGGCGGGGTTTGACGCCGGAGATGCTGATCGATTCCCTGGACGCTTCGATTCAATTTCCCGGTCTGACCAACGCCTGGACGATGCCGATCAAAACCCGCATCGATATGCTGGCGACAGGCATCAAAACGCCGGTCGGCATCAAAGTGATGGGGCCGAACCTTGACAGTCTCAACGCCATCGCCCAGCGCATCGAAACCGCGGTAAAGACTTTGCCGGGAACGCGGTCGGTTTACGCCGAACGGGTCACCGGCGGCAATTACCTCGACGTTAATATCGATCGTTTTCGAGCGGCCGCTTATGGCCTGACGGTCGGCGATATTCAGGATGTCATCAAGACCGCCATCGGCGGCATGAATATCGCGACCACCATCGAGGGGCGGGAAAGATACCCGATTAATATTCGCTATTCGCGTGAATTACGGGATGATCCGGAAGCGATTCGCCGCGTCCTGATTTCGACGCCGGACGGCGGTTATGTGCCGCTGGGACAGGTGGCCAGCCTTGAATTCAATAAGGGGCCGGCCATGATCAAGTCCGAAAACGCCCGCACCACAGCCTGGGTTTTCGTCGATATCCGCAATATCGACGTCGGCACCTATGTCGCCCGGGCGCGTGAGGCGGTGGCCTCCGATATCAAACTGCCGACCGGATACTCGCTGATCTGGGCCGGGCAATATGAAAATATGCAGGCCGCCGCCGAAAAACTGCGACTGATTATTCCCTTGACGCTGATTATCATTTTTCTTCTCCTGTACCTGCATTTCAGAAATCTGGCCAACAGCCTGATCGTTCTGCTGTCTCTGCCGTTCGCATTAGTGGGCGGTATCTGGCTGTTTTATATTTTTGGATATAACACCTCGGTCGCCGTCTATGTCGGCTTTATCGCCCTGGCCGGACTGGCGGCCGAAACCGGAGTGGTTATGCTGGTCTATCTGGAAGAAGCGGTGGCGAGATATCAGGCCGAGAAACGATTGAATTCGATCGCCGATCTGCATGCGGCCGTGGTTGAAGGCGCCGTCGAACGGGTACGCCCGAAACTGATGACGGTCAGCACCACGATCATCGCCCTGCTTCCGATCATGTTTGGTCATGGCACCGGCGCTGAAGTGATGAAGAGGATTGCGGCGCCGATGGTCGGCGGCCTGGTGACATCCACGATTCTGACGCTCGTCATCGTGCCGGTTCTGTTTTATTTTATGAACCGGTCCAAAATCGGTAAGGCGGCGTAAATGCTGTCAGGCAGGGATGCGCTCCAACCGCCGCATCCCTGCCCGGCGGCCATGTGAATTTTGTAACATGCTGAATATAAAATAGTTACGACAACTCCAGCAGCTTGAAAAATGCGCTCCATTGGGAACAACCGGCTTTGGCTCGGGGTTTAAATTAATACGGATACAAATTATCCACATTGAATTGTACGCCGGGAATTATCCTGACATTCCCTCGATTCGATATGGCCATTGTCTTTTGGAGATAGGAATTACGGCACATGGAATCACAGCCGGAATCTCTCCCGACCGCCGCCATTTTGATCTGCAGTGATCGGGCCTTCAGCGGTGAACGGCCGGATGAAACGGCGCCGCTTTTGGGAGATCGCCTCAAAGGGGCGGGCTACCGGGTTCATGAAATCGAAATCATTCCTGACGATCGGGTGCAGATTGCCGAAATGTTGCGTCGGTGGATCGCCGCCGGCATCAAACTGATTCTGACTTCGGGCGGCACCGGCCTGGCGCCATCGGATGTGACACCGGAGGCGACGCTTGAGGTTATTGACCGGCGAATTCCGGGGATGGAAGAAGCCATGCGGCAGGTCTCGCTCAAAATCACTCCGCATGCCATGCTGTCGCGGGCAGTGGCGGGCGTCGCCGGCGGTACTTTGATCATAAATCTTCCCGGCAGCCCCAAGGGGGCGGTCGAAAATTTTGACGTCGTCAAACCGGCTTTGCATCATGCGCTGGCTCTGATCGACGGAGGAAAACCGGACAAATGACTATGGATAACTCCGATAATCGAAAACGCCTGATCGACGTTTTCAACCGACAGATTACTTACCTGAGGGTATCGCTGACCAATCGTTGCAACCTGCGCTGTGTCTATTGCTACGGGTCCGCAGCCGATACCTTCCGGGCCCGCGAACCCCTCACCGACGAGCAGTTGATTCGGCTAATCGATATTTTCGCTTCCCTTGGCGTCGTGAAGATTCGATTCACGGGGGGCGAACCGACCGTGCGCCGGGGTCTGGTCGACCTCGTCGCAAAAACCGCCGCCATCGACGGGATCTCGCAAATCGGTATCACTACCAACGGTTTGATCCTGAAACGGATGATTCCGGATTTGATTGCGGCCGGTCTGAACCGCATCAACATCAGCCTCGACACCCTCGACCGCGAACGTTTCCGGCGGATCGCCGGGGTTGATGGATTCGAACGGGTCTACGAAAGTATCATGAGCGCCATCGAATGCGGACGTTTTCCTTCGGTCAAAGTCAATACCGTGGTTATCCGGGGAATCAACGACGATGAAATTCCGAGACTGGCCGAATGGGCCCTGACCCGGCCGATTGACCTGCGTCTGATCGAATTCATGCCCACGGCTGATTCCAAATGGGGCGCGGATCGGTTTATAGGTGAAGATGAAATGAAAGCGAGAATCGATTTTGAATTACAGCCGATTATCGGCGGCGACATCACCGGCGGCCCGGCCCGAAGTTATCGGGTTTCGGGGCAGCCGGGGCGGGTCAGCTTTATATCGGCGGTCAGCCACAATTTCTGCTCCGGATGCAACCGTCTGCGCCTGACCTCCGACGGCGAGATTTTTGGCTGTTTATTCGGCGCCGAGGGGGTGAACATCGGCCGGATTCTCGAGCAATATGAAAACGATGATAACCTGGTGGATTTCCTGACGTCGCTGATTGCCACGCCCGGTTTCCGGCGCTGTCAGTCGCTTTTTTCGGTACTGGAACCGGAACCGTGCATGCGGCGGGTGGGAGGTTGACTTTGAAAAAAATGTCACATGTCGAGACGCAAAGCCGGGCGCGCATGGTTGATATCGGCGGCAAACCGGAAACCGAACGTCGGGCGACGGCCGTGGCGGAGGAAGAAAAGTAAGTCATGAAAGCTCTGATGCGACAACCGAACCTGAGTTTTGGGCGGGATCGAAATTAAATCTCCGATCCGACGGAGACAGCGGAAAAGGTGGAACATGGAAAATAATGGCGCACATATCTATCGCATCTCGATTTCACCCCAAAAGGGTCAAAAAAAGAAGAATGTCAGCGAAGTCGAGGTGGTCGCCGGCGGAGGTATTGAAGGCGATGCTCACGGCCATTCGCATCGCCCCTTAAGTCTCCTTCCACACGAAAGTTTCGTCAAGGTCGAACATCCCGACCTGGATGTCAAGCCGGGTGATTTCGCCGAGAACATCACCACCGTCGGTCTTGATTTCACCAACGTGGCGGTCGGCACCCGGATACAATTGGGCGCCTCGGTGGAAGTCGAAGTGATTCAGATCGGCAAGGAATGCCACAAAGGTTGTATTATCCGCCAGTTGGTCGGCGATTGCATCATGCCCCGCGAAGGCGTCTTTGCCCGCGTTCTATCCGGGGGAAAACTGCGCGAAGGGGATGACATAAGGATTTTAAGCTGAGATGATTACCCTGCAGGAGGCCAAGAATATTATTGACCGGGCCGTCGGTTCTCTGCCGCCGGTGGACGTCCCCTTGTTGCAAGCGGTCGGATGCACCCTGGCCAATGATGTCTTGTCGCCCATCAATGTGCCCGAATTCGAAGGCTCGAAAATGGACGGTATCGCCGTCCGAATAGCCGATTTGACCGGCGGTCAACCATGGTCCTTGCCTCTGCAATCGGTCGTGGCCGCCGGGGACAGCCCCGATCAAAACCTCAAGCCGGGCTATGCCGTGAAAGTCATGACCGGCGCTCCGGTGATATCCGGGGCCGACACGGTGATCAAGGTCGAGGACGTCAGTTTTGAAGGGAATCAGGTACTTATCGCCGACGGTGTCGCCAAGGGGCAATATGTCCGTCCGGTCGGCGATGATATCCACGTCGGAGACAGCCTCTTTCGAGCCGGGGAAAGCCTGACGCCGGTTGACATCGGCGTTCTGGCCTCGGTGGGATTGACGCGCGTATCGGTTATTCCACGACCCCGGACAGCCCTGCTTTGCAGTGGGTCGGAGCTGGCTCAACCCGGCACGCCGTTGCTTCCGGGACAAATCTATGATTCCAATCGGAGTGTTTTGCAGGCCCTTATCGAAAAATTGGGGCTTCCACAAGGAGAAATCGTGACAATGGTGCCGGATAATAAGGAATCGTTGAAAGAGGTTTTGAAGAGATGTCTTGAAGCTTCCGATCTGGTTATCACCACCGGCGGAGTGTCGATGGGGGATTTCGATTATCTCCCGGATGTTATCCGGCAATCGGGAGGAGAAATCCTGTTCCATAAGGCTCTGGTCAAACCGGGTAAACCGATTCTTTTTGCCCGCATCGACGACAGCTGGATATTGAGTCTTCCCGGCAACCCGGTCAGTGTCGTGGCCGGGTATCATCTCTATGTCCGACGGGTCATTGCTCGGATGATGGGGCAGGACTGCGAGCCGAGTCGGGTGCAGGCCGTCCTTCATGATGACGTGACAGTGCAGGGCGACAGGCTTAATCTGATAGGCGTAAAATTACAGGAAGAAGGAAACCAAATCGTGGCTTATCCTTCGCTCCGGCAGGATTCGGGACGACTGTCATCGATCAAAGGCATCAACGGCTTCATACTCATGAACGTGGACATAAGAACTCTGGCGGCCGGGGACACGGTCGAAGCCGAGCGGCTTTATTAATGACGACGGCGATGAATAATTATGAACCTGATATCGCTGAGATTTATTGATTATGGACTTCCGGCATATCAAAGGCGTTTTTTTCGATCTGGGCTATACTTTGATCGAGTATGGCGGTCATGACTGGCGCATGATCGACCTCGAGGGGCATAAGCGGGGCTATGACGATCTGGTTGCCCGGGGGTACCCTCTGCCGCCTTTCGGCATATTTCATGAACGGCTGGAACAGTTGAAGTCCGAATGCCGCCCGGCTGATCGTGAGTCCCTGAGGGAATGGAAAGCGACGGATGCCCCGGCGGCGTTGCTGGCCGAGTTCGGGGTTGATGATCCGGCGGCCGTGAGCGCCCGCTTCATTCGTATGGTCTATACTGAGGCTCAAAAGTATATGCAGGTTTGCGAGAGAGGGGTGGAAACGCTTCGCCGACTCAAGGAACGCGGTTACCTGACGGGTATAATATCCAATACTCTGTATGCCCCGGAATATCCGAACTCCGATCTGGTCCGCCTGGGATTGCAACCCTATCTGGATATAACGGTCTACTCCCCGGAGATCGGTTACCGCAAACCGCACCCGGCCGTCTTTGAGGCGGCTGTGACCCGATCGGGACTTGAACCGAGGGAAATGATCTATGTCGGCGACCGGTATGACGTTGATGTTCTGGGAGCCCGGAAGGCCGGTCTGGTCGGCGTTTTGAAATACCGGCCGGGCATGAATTATCCCGATTCCCTTCCCAATGATGTACCCGTTCTCCGATCGGTTCCGGAAATACTGAACCTGGCGCCGGGCGTCGCCGAACGCGAGAAAATTTGATTTTCCCTCTGTATCTTTAAGCCGCGAGGCTCCAATTCCCGTCTGCCACTTCAAGTTGTGCTTGCATAAATTTACTTTCTGATCTAAATTATAATAGATGTTAATGGCCCAGTCGGAGCCGTATTAATATCATTCATTTTAAATGCCGAAGCCCGGGAGTATCTCTTGGAATTTATCGGTTTTTTCGCGGCGGCTTTAATCCTCTTTAAACTGGGGGAATTGATGGTTAAGCTCGTCAACGAAGGCCGAGCCGACCAATCACTTCAGGCATGGGGGGTCAACTTGAATCCGCATATGGAAGACGGGCGGCTCCGCCCGGATTTTTCGATTTGGCGTCGGATATTTTACGCTGTTATTTCGATCTTGCGCGGACGTCCCGTTGACAAGTACGAGCTATATATCAACATGCACCAGAGCGAAGGCGAGATGGAGATCGTCTATTTTGTCCCGCGCCGAATCATTTATTCAAATATTTTTCTGACAGGCGCGCCCAATCTGGTTCTGAAGGACGCCAAATTCGTATATGAAAATGGAGAAATCGATCAGGCCTTCGGGATTGACACCAAGACCAATGACGACACGAGCCGTATCCGACTGCTGACGCCCCAACTACGCCCGATAACCAAAACGGTTCTTAAATTCAAGAGTCTGGATTATGATTTTTCATACAAGGTGGAGACGAGGACGGTTCGGGACAAGTACCCGGACTATGATATCATGCGGGCCGGATTCGATCATTATACAAACGATAATTTCGCCATAGCTCTTGAATCGCTGGAGGAATACCTCGGGTATTCGGATAAAAATCCGCATGTCTTCGGATACATGGCCGAGGCCTGCCATAAGCTTAAAAAAGCCCCGGAATTCGAAAAATATATACTGAAAATGATGGTTTACGGTCAGGCCGATTTTGCCGGCGACCGTTATCGAGCGGGGGTGCGGGATACCTGGTTTTCCCCCGTCGAGTCCATAAACCAACTGCGCGACCGGAGCCGCGACTGGAAGCTGGAAGATCATCATGGGCTGGTGGTCCTGGAATATGACCAGGTTTATCAGCTCGGATTCAACGAATGGTGTCTCAAAAAAGTGCGGGAGACGTTCGAGATCCGCCGCCCGGTGGCGGCTCGGATGTTGTCGCGGGTCGGATTCGATTTTTCCACCCGGCAGATTCTCCTTTTCTCCGCCTGCCGGATTATCAAGGCCGACGGCGCCGTCATTGATCTGCCGATGGAGCGGTTTGTGGTCGGCGACAGCCCGACCCGGAATATTTATATCACGACCGAGCAGGAAAAATCGGGTTCATGGATTTTGCCCGACCTCTCCGCCGGCGACATCGTCGAATTGGGTTATCGTCTGCTCTGCCGGGAGAGTTTTTCAGTGGCCGACGACCGGGTGCCGCTTTCCATCGTCAGTACTATTCAGGATCCCCAACTTCCGACTTTTATCGGCAAGACAAAGATCATGGCTCCGAAGGATCAACGGTTGAAATGCAGTCGCAAGGATCGGCAGGCCGATATCGAGATGAAGGAATCCGACGATGAAGAATATCAGGTGACATCATTGACGATTCATCGCTATGTGCCGGTTCGGAACACCAATTCCTATTTCGGCAGTTACGGCAGTAACCCGGTCATCGCCTGCGCCACGGAGTTGAAAGACTGGTCCGAGGTGGCCCAATCGGTGTTGATTCACAATTTCGGCAAGCTCAGCGGCGATGAAGACCTGCCGGCGCCTTTGTTCGATTTTGTCGCCGGGAGTCGTTCAGCCGGGGAAGCCTTGCGCCGGGCCTTTTACTGGATACGGGACAAACTGAAGTATGCCGCCATGGACTCGTCGTTCCGGCTCATCGGCAAACCGGGCCGGGCCGAAGCCATTATCCGTTCCGGGGTAGCCGATTGCAAGGATAAGTCTTATCTGCTGTATCTGGTATGCAAAAAGCTGGATCTGGAAGCGCAACTGGTGGCGGTGTCGTCGCAATATGGTATCGTTTTCGATGACCTGCCCAGCGACCAATTCGACCATGTTTTCATCCGGGTGCGTCTGGATGATCGCTGGTATTATCTGGATGCGGCCAACCGCCATGCCGTATTCGAATCCTGCCCGCCGGTATATCAGGGCACGGAAGGCCTGATTATAAACGACGGCGGCCGACCGCAGACGATTGAAGTCGATGAGCCGGATCGCAACCGAGTCTCGATTACCGAAACGTTTGACCGGGTCGATCTGGACTGGCTGTCGGGCACTTTTCATCTCGAAGCCCGGGGCAATATCGCCCGCCTGGTCGATGAAAACCTGAAGGCTCAATCCCTGCAGTCTCTCAGCCAGCTTCAGGCGGCGCAGTCTATTTTGCGCGGCTTTCTTCCCTCTGCCGTCCTGATTTCGTTCGACCGGATTTCGCATACGGCCCATTCGGATACCTTTGAGGCGCTGGGCATGCAGAATCGATGTCAGCTATCGAGTATCGGCAACCGGCTGGTGGGCACAATGGAATGGAACGATCCGACGATTCCGACCGGCTATTGGAAAAACCTCTGTTTTGACCGGGAATTCGTCTTTTATCAGCCGACGACCGTGGAGATAGACGTCGTTTTGAGCGGTGGACTGCCGGAGAGGATCAGCGATGTTTCCGATTCCTTTTCATTGAGCAATGAACTGTGCGATATCACCGGCGACACCCTGCGCCGGGACGGCGAGATCATTATGCGGCGGCGGATAGTCATTCGGCAAAAGGTTGTTGAGCGACATTTATTGCCCCTGGTCCCGGTTACTATGGAGGCGATTGAAAGAGCTTTTCAGACGGCTTTAATTCTTGAGGCGGTCGGCCGGGAGGAAAGGGTTATCGCCGAATAATATGAAAATATAAGCGTGGAAAAATAGAAATTGGACTTATATTAATTTGTGAAGCGTCATATTCGAAATCCCTTGGCGGCGAATAATTCCGAGGCCGCGTGAAACAAACAGCGGGGATTTTCGAATAAAGAAAGAAAGGAGGATACGTCAGCCAGCGCAAGATTCGGGAGGCTTTTGATGACCATGTACCTGCCGGTGAGACCGATGTTCAACGCCTTAAGTGAGAATATCCTCCAATGCGGGCGGCCCTTTCCCCCAGTAGACCGTCCGCCCGTCTTATCACCGTCATAAAACGGCGCCGGTTATTTTCGGCCGGCGGTGTTTTCGATACCGCAGTAACGTTTTATGGTCCCCACCTGTCATCACCCTCCGTACCGAAAGATACTGTGTGATATTAAACTTTGAAGATGTCGACGCGTCCGGGAGTTTTCTTCGATTGCCGGGCGTCCGTTCTCTTTCTGAGGATTGAGCCGGGCTCCGGCCTGCCGGAAACGGAAGCGGCGGCGTCGCATCATGCTAACCAGTAGGAGGATTATGTCATGAAACGTCAATGTCTGACAGCGGGACTGGCTCTCACCTTTTTGATAGCCTTGATAGCCGGCGCGATCGGGGCGATTCCTTCGAACGAGGGGTTTTCGCCCAATAATCCCAAGGGATTGGTTTTGAACCGACCCCAGGCGGAAAAAGTATCGCAGGCGCCCCAGCGGCTGACGGCCGAAGGTGAGACAATCTCCATCAACGATCTCACTCCTTCCCAACTGCTCAATTCCGGAAGCCGGCAGGGCGGCGAGGATATTGCCTCCGCTACCGTGATTACTTCCATGCCTTACCTGGATTCCGGGACGACCGTCGGGTACGCCGATGATTACCAGGAGGCGTCCGTTGGCAATATCGGTCACTCGCCCGACGTCGTCTATTCCTATTCGCCGCCGGTCAACCAGTTGGTCGATATCAGCCTCTGCGAATCGTCGTACATGACCAATCTCTGGGTCTACCGCACCAACGCCGATACGCTGGTTGCGGCCATCCGATTCGGATGCGGTTTGCGGTCAATTTTGACGGGCGTCGTCATGAATGCCGGTTCCACCTATTATATCGTCGTTGACGGCGATTTTTCCAGCAATCCCTCCGGCGATTATGTCCTCGATTGCACGGCCGAGGATATTACCTATGTCATGGATTCGGCCTTCATTCATCCCATCCTGGCCGACGCCGGCAACGGTACCCTGCTTATGGCTTACGAGTCGAACACGAACGATACGGCTGTCATCTGGGCCGGTTCGGACGATGACGGCATGTCCTTCCCCAGCGCCGGCTCGTTTACGGGAGATTATTCTTATCCCGCGGCCGATTTTTGGGGCTGGGGCACTGAATTTTACGCGACCTTCGTCCCCAAGGCCTCCCAGAATAGCGGCGCCAATACCCAGTTGATCACTATTGATAATCCGATGGCCGTGGCGACTTTCGGCCTCAGTACCTGGAACTGGGAGCAATACGGCGTCAACAGTATGAAGATGGCCGATATCGCCTGCGACAGCTCCCAGGAGTTCACCTATTTCCCTGGTGAATACCGTTTCGGCCTCATTTCCCATGTTCTCAGCTATCAGGATATTATTGACGGCCCCTTCTTTTTCTATCAATACGATACCACCATCTCTACCGGTTATGCGTCGCTGACCTGGATCGACGGTTTTACCGGGTGTCTTTCGACGGCGGTCGACATCGACCACGTGACTCACTATGGCTATACCGTTTATGATCCCTACGATGCCGGCGTCTCTCAGCGCTTCCTTCTTTTACGGCGCGATAATTTTGCCGATATGGAAGACGCCGTAATCGGCGGGGCTGTCACCTACAGCCTCAATGCCGGCGAAAATATTCGCTACCCGGATGTCGCGGCCAACAACGGCAACATCGTCATTGTCATGGAATACTATACCGATGGAGCTCCCGATGACGTCGATATCATCTGCTTCTACGCCGGCGGCTCCGACATGGAAAATCTCCTGCAGTCGACGGTCGTGGCTACCACCGACAGCGAACGGCACCCGCGCGTGACGCATGTCGCGAGCAACGTTTTCGCCTGTTCATTTGTGCGCGGCGATACGTTATATCAGACGATCTCCGAGGATGCCGGGGCCACCTGGGGAGCGCCGAGCATCGTCAACACCGTCCCCGACGATGTCGTCATCAATGACGTGCATAGCTCCGCTTATTCCGATCACGGCACCAAGATAATCTGGGAATATCGACATTATAACGATCCCGACACCAGTATTTTCATCCATTTTGCCCCCACCGGAATCATTGTCGATTCCGACGGCGACGGGATCGGCGATGACGTTGACAACTGCCCGGCGCTGTACAACCCGGGACAGGACGATGTCGATTTCGACGGAATCGGCGACGTTTGCGATAATTGTCCCGATGTCGCCAATCCCGGCCAGGAAGATGTCGACGGCGACGGCGTCGGCGACGCCTGCGACATATGCCCGGGATTCGACGATAACGTCGATGCCGACGCCGACGGCGTACCCGACGGATGCGATATCTGTCCGGGATTCGACGATAATGTCGATACCGATGCCGACGGCGTCCCCGACGGTTGTGACATCTGTCCGGGATTCGACGATAACGTCGATACTGACGCTGATGGGTTCCCGGACGGTTGCGATAATTGCCCCGATGTTTACAACCCGGATCAGGCCGACGCCAACAGCAACGGTATCGGTGACGTCTGCGATTACGTTTGCGGCGACGCCAACGGCGACGGCGACGTTAATGTGGCCGACGCGGTGTTCCTGATCAATTATGTCTTCAAGAGCGGTCCGGCTCCGGATCCGCTCTGCTCCGGCGACGCCAACAACGACGGCGAGACCAATATCGCCGATGCGGTGTACCTGATCGGCTACGTTTTCAAAGCCGGTCCGGGACCTCAGGAATTCTGCTGTCCCTGATGTCGCTGAAAACTAAACTCCCGGCAATCCGGGAGTGATTGGAGTATATTAAAAAAGGGATGCGACGTCCCGGTCGCATCCCTTTGACATACCCAGGAAGGAAATCCACCTCATAAAACTGAAATTTTCACATCCCTCTTCATTTCTCCATCCCCAATGACGGCCGTCAGTGGCCGGTGGCGTCTCCCTTGGTAACCTTGGCCGGCTGAGCCCGTACTTCCCCGGCAGACGCGGCCGTTTCCGATTGGGACATCGATCTCAGGAATCGCAATTCATCCATCTCTTCCGAGAGTTTATCCCGCAGGGTTTGCATCTCTGTTTTATAAATAGCCGTTTCCGTCCGGCGAGCCTCATCGTCCTTTATTTTTGTCAGGCTTTCGAAATTGGTCTGCAGTGAATCATAAGAAGCTTCCATTTTGGTCCCGTCGATCAGCAGAGCGTCGATGACGTCTTTCGTGTCCAGACTACGGATAGAATCGGGCGAGGTGGAGGCGATTAGAGCGCTCATGGCGCCATTGGATTCGGTTTTGGGCTGGGCCATGGCATGACTCCCCGGCCAGGCGATCATGGCCGCCATACCCAAAAGAATCGCAATTTTCTTTAACATGATGTGGGCTCCTTCCACAATTTTTATTTTTCTCTGATGCAATTTTCGTGCCGGAACTATCGAAACCGTTGTGACCGGCACAGGACCGTGCGAGCCGGGTCTCGATTTGAGTCCGTATATATTGAGAAAGACTACCGCAGCCGAAGTTGTCAGCGGGCCATATTCCTGAAAACTGGCAGGCTTCGAAAGTAGGGTAATAGATGTAGCATCATTACCCATTGTGGCATTATGCCCCATTCCGAGATTGCCGCGAATTGTCATTGTGACCTCCCGGATTCGGATAACCTGTTGTCTCGATGGCGATAAGGCCCATCGGACGACTTCCGTGTTCTTTGGCAAGGGCTTTGCTAAATTAAATGTGGATGACAGGATAGAAAAATAAGGTGGATTCGATAAAGGAGAAGAGATGACAGCTCAAACCGAAGATAAAAGTAAACCGACACCGGCCACACTGAAGAGATTGGCAGACAACCTGAGCGACCGAAATTGGATGGTGCGGCACGAAGCTCGAATGGAGTTTGAAAAATTGGGCCGGGAAGCCAGTCCCTGGTTGATCAAAATACTCAAAGAAGGTGGCGATGACGCCCGTTGGGAAGCGGCCAAAGCCCTAATTACCATCAAGGATCCCGAAACCGGTGATAACCTCGTCGAGGCCCTGAGCGATGAAGATTATGAAATTCAATGGCTGGCCGCCGAGGCCCTGATAGCCCTGAATAAGGCCGCCATCGAACCTCTGCTTCGGGGGCTGGTTGAAAGACCGGAATCGGAATCGTTGCGCAACGGCGCTCATCATGTACTCCATGACCTCGAGCGCCAGCGTCATTTGCGCCAGCCGGTGCTTGAAGTTCTGGACGATATTCGCACTTTGGGACCATGGGAGCATGTCGCCGTTCTGGCGCGGGAAGCGTTGAAAACCATTAAAAAGGTACCCGCGGAAACCGTTGAAGAATAGGTTGTGAGACGAGTATGAGTGGAAAGGCAGTGACTGATCATCCGGCGGCGTCCCAATCGGATAATGACGCCCCTCGATCCCATAATGACTCCGAGGCCGCCGTTATCCCTCAGTTCAACGAAGCGGGATTGAGCGACAGCGAAGTGAGGGCAGGGCACGAGCAGTACGGTTATAATGAACTGGTCGAGCATAAAACGCATCCGATCCTGAAATTCCTGAGTTATTTCTGGGGACCGATTCCGTGGATGATCGAGGCCGCGGCGGTGCTTTCGATTATCGTCCGCCATTGGAGCGATTTCGGTATTATCGTAGCCATGCTCCTGATTAACGCCTGTATCGGTTTTTGGGAGGAATACCAGGCCGACAACACTATCGCCGCTCTCAAGGAGACTCTGGCGATCAAAGCTCGGGTCAGAAGAGGCGGAGAATGGAAAATTATTCCCGTTCGGGACCTGGTGCCGGGGGATTTGATCCGTTTACGGTCCGGCGATATCATACCGGCCGATGCTGTTCTGATTGACGACGACGAAATTCAGGTCGATCAGGCGGCCCTCACCGGAGAATCATTGCCGGTGTCGCGTCACAAGAAGGAGAAAGTCTATTCCGGTTCCAATGTCAAGCGCGGCGAAGCCCGGGCTGTGGTCGGCGCCATCGGGGATGCGACCTATTTCGGTAAAACGGCCCAATTGGTCAAGGAAGACGGCGGGCTGAGCCACCTTCAGCGGGCGGTGCTTAAAATCGGCGACTATCTCATTGTCCTGGCGGTCTTTCTCGTTATTATTATCCTCACCGTCTCCATCTTCCGCGGCGACCGCCTGGCCACCACCATGCAGTTTGCGTTAGTGCTTCTGGTGGCGGCGATTCCTATCGCCATGCCGACGGTCTTGTCGGTCACTATGGCAGCCGGGGCCAGATTGCTGGCGGCCAAGAAAGCTATCGTTTCCCGGCTGGCCTCAATAGAAGAACTGGCCGGAGTGGATATATTATGCAGCGATAAAACCGGCACCCTCACCCAGAATTCATTAAAAGCCGCCGAACCGTTCACCGTTAAAGGGGTCACGGCCGGCGATATTTTTCTGGCGGCGGCATTGGCTTCACGAGAAGAAGATAATGACCCGATCGACGTCGCCGTCGTGGAAGGGTTGGAAGATAAAGACCTGCTGAAAGACTACAAAGTCACCGAATTCATCCCCTTCGATCCGGTGCATAAAAAAACCGAAGCCGCGGTTGAACCAAAAGACGGCCGGGCTTTCCGCGTGTCCAAAGGGGCGCCGCAGGTCATTTTGAAAATGTCGGTAAATTCAGCCGATATCGAAAAAGATACTCTGCAGGAGATCGAATCTTTCGCTCAACGCGGCTATCGCTCGCTGGGCGTGGCCCGAACCGATAAAAAAGGCCGTTGGCAGTTTCTGGGGATTTTGCCTCTGTATGATCCGCCGCGCGAGGATTCGAAAGCGACCATTGAACAGGCGCGGCAAATGGGCGTCACGGTGAAAATGATCACCGGCGACCAGGAGGCCATCGCCCGAGAGACAGCCCGTCAACTCGGCCTGGGCACCAATATTCTGCAAATTTCCGCCGACGGCGAGGATCAGGCCACATTTGATTTTTCCCCGGTCCAGATCGAAGAAGCCGATGGTTTCGCCCAGGTTTTCCCCGAGCATAAATACAATATTGTAGCCGCCCTTCAAAAGCGGGACCATATCGTCGGTATGACCGGCGATGGCGTCAACGACGCTCCGGCGCTGAAAAAAGCCGACGTCGGCATCGCCGTTTCCGACGCTACCGATGCGGCCCGTTCGGCCTCCGACATCGTTCTCCTGACCAAGGGTCTGTCGGTTATTATTTCGGCCATTCACGAAAGCCGGAAAATATTCAAAAGGATGCAGGCTTACGCCACCTATCGAATAGCCGAAACTATCCGGGTCCTGCTGTTCATGACGCTGTCGATTCTGGCCTTCAATTTTTATCCGGTTACGGCCGTTATGATTGTTCTTCTGGCCCTGCTCAACGACGGCGCGATACTGTCCATTGCCTATGACCGCGTTACGGAATCGCTGGGTCCCGATGCCTGGGATATGCATATCCTTTTGCCGATTGCCACTGTTCTGGGCGTGATTGGCGTGATCGAATCTTTCGGCCTTTTCTTTCTGGGTGAGAGGGTTTTCAACTTGAGCCGTGATATGCTTCAGACTTTCATGTATCTCAAGCTTTCGGTGGCCGGCCATCTGACAATTTTTGTCACCCGAACCGAGCGGCCCTTCTGGTCCTCGCGACCGGGCACGCCGCTTTTGGCCGCAGTTATATTGACCCAAATGGTAGCGACCCTGATTTCCGTGTATGGCTTCCTGATGGCTCCCATCGGCTGGGGCTGGGCCGGAGTCGTGTGGGCTTATGCATTGGCCGGTTTTATAATCGAAGATGGTTCCAAGTTACTGGCCTTTAAGATTTTCGGATCGCGGGAACCGGGCCTGCTCAAACACATGCACCAGAAGCGCCGCGAACGCGCAATCAGGCAGGCGAAGCGTGCGCATTAACTTGACTTTGGAGTTTTCCGCCGCAATATTGAGTATTCTATTAGGATAAATTGGACAGGCCTATGCGACTGACGCTAAAATTACTGATTGTATTATTTCCGATTATTCTGCTTACGATCGTCATCGACGGTTATTTATCGGTGCGGCGCGAAATAGATCTTTTCCACAATAATATGCAATCCACAGCCGTCCAGCTGGGTCAATTGGCCGGAGGCATGGTATCCGAGGCGATGTTCCAGAATAATCCCGAACGGGCGTTGCGGCGAATTCATGAAATCAACCGCGCCGAAAACAGTATCCGCATTCGCTGGATTTATCCCAGCAGCGTGAGCGAACCGACTTTGCCGCCCGATGTCCGGCCCGAATATCTTCTCCCCGTGGAACAGGGCCGGGATACTTCGTTGCATTATGTCGATGAGTACGGTCGCCAGTTCATGCGCACCTATGTCCCGGTCAATGCAAAAGATATGAAGCTGGGCGCCATTGAACTGGAAGAACCGATGGGCAGTCTGCGGCATTATACCAGGGAAACGGCCATCCGGGTCGTCATTCTGTCGGTCGTCCTGATCCTCTTGGGTCTGGGTTTTTTATGGATTCTCGGTAACCGATATGTCGGCCAGCCGTTGAAACAACTGGTGGAAAAAACCCGGCGGATCGGGCAGGGAAACTTCTCTTGCGACCTGACACTTTCCGGCCACCACGAATTATCGCAGCTGGCCGGGGCTTTAAATCAGATGTGCGCCCAGCTGCAGCTTTCCCGCGAGAAACTGCGGGCCGAAGTCGAAAAACGGCTGTCGACCATGGAGCAATTGCGGCACACCGAGCGCCTGGCCACGGTCGGCCGGCTGGCCTCCGGCGTCGCTCATGAACTGGGTACTCCCTTGAATGTTATTACCGGTCGGGCCAAGCTGTTGAGCACCGAGAAACTGGATTCGGAGGAGATCGGCGACTATTCGCGCATCATTGTCGAGCAGACTGAGAGGATTATCAGGATTATCCGGCAATTGCTCGATTTCGCGCGACGGCGGCAGACGCACCGGATGTCAACGATCATGCGCCAGTTGTGCAGTCAGGTTCTGGATCTTCTGCGGCCGATGGCCGGTAAGGCCAGGGTCACATTGAAATTGGTGGAAGAGGGCGAATCTCCGGGAGTATCGGTCGATCAATCGCAGATTCAGCAGGTTCTGATGAATTTCGTCATGAACGCCATCCAGGCCATGCCCCGGGGCGGAACCGTTGAGATAAAATTGTATCCCGATCGCCGCAAAAATCTGGCCCACGCCGATGCCGCCGAGCGCGATTATCTGGCCATCGATATTACCGATCAGGGCGAGGGCATAGCTCCCGAAAATCTGAACCTCATTTTCGATCCCTTCTTTTCGACCAAGGATGTCGGACAGGGGACCGGGCTGGGACTGTCAATCGCCTACGGAATAATCGAGGAACACAAGGGATGGATTGCCGTCGAAAGCACGGTGGGTAAAGGCACTCGATTTACGATTTACCTGCCGGCCGAGGAGAGAGGATGAGCGGAAAAATAATAATCGTCGATGACGACCATGAGATGTGCAAACTGCTGGAAAGCGATTTTCGCCGCCGGGGTTTCACGCCGGCCACCTTCACCGATCCGCATCAGGCTCTGGCCGGCATGAAGGATGACGATATCGACGTCGTTCTGACCGATTTAAATCTGCCCGGTATCGACGGCATTGAATTATGCAAAAGGATCAACGCCAATCGGCCCGATATTCCCGTCATAGTCATCACCGCTTTCGGCAGTATGGATTCGGCCATCGCGGCGATTCGGGCCGGGGCTTATGATTTTGTCACCAAACCGATCGATCTCGATCTGCTTTCGCTCTCCATCGAACGGGCCGTACGGCACCGGGAACTCCAGCAGAAGGTCCATCTTCTCAGCGAGGCTCTTGAGGAATCACAGCAGTTTGACGAAATTATCGGCGAAAGCAAACCGATGATAAACTTGTTTTCGCAGTTGAGCCGCATCGCCGACACCGAAACCTCGGTCCTGATCATAGGCGAAAGCGGCACCGGCAAGGAATTGATGGCGCGGGCTCTGCATAACCGTAGCCGCCGCCAAAACAAGCCTTTCGTCGCCATCAACTGCTCGGCTCTCCCCGAAAACCTGCTCGAAAGCGAATTATTCGGGCACAAGCGCGGCGCCTTCACCGATGCCCGGGAAGATCGCCAGGGTTTGTTTCAACAAGCCGAAGGGGGAACGCTCCTGCTCGATGAAATCGGCGATTTTCCCCTGACCCTGCAACCCAAGCTGTTGCGGGCCTTGGAGGAACGCCGTATTCGACCGGTGGGCGGCAAAACGGAAACAGATTTCAATGTGCGACTTCTGACGGCCACGAATCAGGACCTCGAAACGGCCATAACCGAAGGCCGTTTCAGAGAAGATCTTTATTACCGCATCAATGTCATCCGGCTCGATGTCCCGCCCCTGCGGGCCCGCGGCAACGATATCCTGCTCATCGCCGGACGTTTCGTCCGTCAATTCGCCAAGCGGATGGGCAAAAAAGTGGTCGGTATATCACAACCGGCCGCCCAGAAACTGATCGATTATCCCTGGCCGGGAAATGTCCGGGAATTGCGAAATGCCATCGAACGGGCCGTGGCCCTGACTCTTTATGATAATATCGCGTCTGAAGATTTGCCCGAAAAAGTGCATGATTTTCGCGGCTCGCGGATGGCTTTCGACAGTGAAAATCCGGCCGACCTGATTCCTCTGGAAGAGATCGAACGCCGCTATATTCTCCATGTTCTCGATACCGTTGGCGGCAATCGTTCTCTGGCTTCACGAATCCTCGGCCTCGACCGCAAAACCCTCTATCGGAAATTACAACAATACGACGAAGATAAACCGGCTTCATGAAAGCCGGGTGATTTCTCGGCATTTCGGCTATCTCCTGCATTTATCGTAGATTGGTTTTGTTGCCCGTCATTTGAGGCAATTCGCCCCAATGGGGAAGAATAACACATTCCGTCTGCATTTAAGTCGTTGTGCGGCAATTGATTTATACGGGCACATTATTTGCTTTTATCATGATCAGAAAATAATAATCATCCACCACTTGCTTAGAGGAGAAAGGTCATGGCCACTTCGAAATCTCAGCAGAATCGCGATTATGGCTCGGCCGCGCGCCGGAGCAGAAAAGAAAAGCCATACGCCATTCTTCTGGCTGAGGATGATGATGAAATGAGATCGCTATTGATTCGTGTCCTGGCGAAAGAAGGATATCGAGTCGAAGAATGCACCAACGGCGTGGAATTATTACAGCACTTCGGGTCTTTTACTGATGAAGAGCAATCGGCAAGTTTCGATCTTATTGTTTCCGATATTCGTATGCCCGGTTTTACCGGAATGGAGATACTTGATTTTGTCCATGATAACAGCGGTTTCCCGCCCATAATGCTCATAACCGCTTTCGGCGACGCCAAAACCCATGCCGAGGCGGAAAGTCTGGGAGTGGCGGCGATGCTGGACAAACCGTTCGATCTCGATGTCTTTCAGGAAATCGTGGCCCAGATTCTGGAAAGCAACGTCTCTGCCAAAGCCGCGAAAAAGGCTACAGCCAAGGTTATTTCCCAGAGACATGGTTTTCCGCTCGATGTTATTTTCCGCAACAGTCCGCGATTGATGTATATCGAAGAACATATATTCAAAGAGGCCGAGAAGCTTACCCGGCTCAACCAGAAGATCATCTTCTGCCGGGTGATAATCGAGAACCATATTACGACCGACGGATCCGAGCTCTATTATTCACGCCTGATACTGACGCTGCCGGGAAAAGTCTTCGTGATAACCAGCGACAACCATGATGACGCCCCATCCGCCGGTCTCAAGACTGATCTGACACTTCTTTTCGACATTGCGGAAGGCAAGATAAAGAAATATCTTGAAGCGGCGGAAATGAACGTAAGACGCAAAGCGGGCTAACTAATGACCGGTCTGCGAGATCGCACGACGTCCCCGGTCCAGTAAAGGGATACAGACTTAGATGAAGAATGCCGCCGGAAAAAAACTGGGTTACTGGGAGACAGCAGCCATCGGTGTCGGCGGCATGGTTGGCGGGGGAATTTTCGCGGTTCTCGGGATGGCGGTTCTGGTCGCCCGCGGAGGTTCTCCAGTCGCTTTTCTGGTGGCCGGACTGGTGGCTCTTCTGACCGCATACTCCTACACCAAAATGTCCATCGCCTTCCCCAGTCAGGGAGGGACAGTCACCTTTCTTGATCGAGCCTTCGGGGCCGGGTTGTTCACCGGCGGACTCAATATTCTCCTCTGGCTTTCTTACATCGTCATGTTGTCCCTGTATTCTTTCGCCTTCGGAAGTTATGGTGCGGCCCTGTTTCCGGCTCATCTGCAACCTCTTTTTCGTCATCTGCTGATCAGTTTCAGTATCGTCGCCATTACCGGATTAAATATGCTCAATACGCAGGCCATCGGCCGCGCCGAACTCCTGATCGTCGCGGTCAAGCTGTCGATTCTCCTGCTCTTTGCCGGTCTGGGCTTCGTGACGATCGAATGGGGCCGTCTGGCGCCCGCCGCCTGGTCACCGCCTTTGAACCTGGTCGCCGGGGGGATGATTATTTTTCTGGCTTATGAAGGGTTTGAATTGATCGCCAACACAGCGCATGACGTCGAGCGACCGAAGCGGACTTTGCCCAAAGCCTATTTCTCGGCCGTCATTTTTGTCATCATTCTCTATGTTTTGGTCGCCGGGGTGGCGGTAGGCAATCTGTCCGTCCCTCAGATCGTCAAGGCTCAGGATTACGCCCTGGCCGAAGCGGCCCGGCCTTTTATGGGCGAATTTGGTTTTATTCTTATCGCCGTTGCCGCTCTGCTTTCGACGGCTTCGGCTATCAATGCCACTCTGTATGGCGCGGCGCGCCTCAGCTATACCATCGCCCGTGATGGGGAACTGCCGCCCATCCTCGAGAAAAAAGTCTGGAATCGCCCGGCCGAAGGTTTGTTAATAACGGCCGGCATTACCCTTATAGTAGCCAATGTGTTCGACCTGTCGAGTATTTCGATGATGGGAAGCGCCGGATTCCTGATAATTTTTGCGGCCGTCAATCTGGCCAACTTTCATCTTCATCGCCAGACCGGGAGCCGCCCCTGGATCTCGATCGCCGGTGCACTCGCCTGCGGTCTGGCCCTGGCGGCTCTTATCTGGCATACAATGACGACACAGCCGGTCCGCATCTGGGTGCTGGTGGCCATGATCGCACTCTCGTTCCTGATTGAAGGCCTCTACCGGCTTATTACCCGGCGGGAAATTCGAGTCTCGCATACTATCCGGCCTCGCGATACCGAAGCCTAAAACTTCCCTTTTTGATCTTCATTCAATCGTTTACATCGGGTGTGGCAAGATGCCCCGTTGAGGCGAAATGCCACCGAGACGCATCTCATAAGTGGTTGATTATCATGCGATTCAATCTTGGCACGGACATTGCAAGGGTAAGGGAAAACTGCGACAGCGACAACGGTTGAGTCGGGCGAACGGTGTGGTGATTCGCTCACTCAGCCGGACGCCGTCGCTCATAAATGGGGAAATAGGTCATGAAGACGAAAAAAAATTCCGGCAATTCGCACCGCATAAGATATTTGGTTTTAGGTATCGGAGTCGCTCTGAGTCTCTTTCTTGTCATTGAGTTGGCCGCAGTGGCCCGCCCCACGCACGTGGTCCCGGCTGAAAACAGACCTATCGCCAATTTGCATGATTTCAATCAGGCCCTGATAGATATTGCAGCGGCTATCAAACCAACCGTTGTCACGGTTTCCACGGAAAAAACATTGACTATGCCCGCCAACGCCTACGATTTCGGGTCAATTTTTGACTTTTTTCAAAATCCGCATGGCGGTCAACAGCAACAGCCGCAGCAACGCCAATTTCATCAATACGGGCTGGGGAGCGGAGTTATTACCAGCAGTGATGGATATATATTGACCAACGCTCATGTGATTGACGGCGCCGACAGTATTTATGTTCGGACTTTCGACGGCAACAAGCATCCCGTCAAAGTAGTCGGCGCCGACACCAAAACCGACATTGCCGTGCTTAAAATAGACGGCGACGATTATCCCAGCATATCCATGGGCAACAGCGACAGCCTGAACGTCGGCGAACTGGTTCTGGCCATCGGCAGTCCCATGAGTGAAAATCTGGCTTATACCGTTACCCAGGGCATCATCAGCGCCACCGGCCGATCCAATGTCGGCCTGGCCGATTACGAAGATTTTATTCAAACCGATGCGGCCATCAACCCCGGTAATTCCGGCGGTCCGCTGGTGAATATGGACGGCCGGCTGATCGGTATCAATACCGCGATTGTCAGTCAGAGCGGCGGTTCGCAGGGCCTGGGCTTCGCCATCCCGGTCAATATGGCGACTCATGTCATGAATTCCCTGATCAAGCAGGGTAAGGTCGTCCGCGGCTGGCTGGGCGTGGCAATTCAGGATATCAACGAATCGATCGCGAACGCCATGGGTATTAAGAAAACCAACGGCGCCCTGGTCAGCGAAGTCGTCCATGATGGCCCGGCCGATAAAGCCGGCGTGCAGGCGGGCGACATCATCCAGAAAATGGACGGTTTCGATATCAACAATTCCTCCGATTTACGCAACCGGGTCGCATCCACGAGCCCCGGCACTGTCGTCGATCTCAGTATCATGCGCAATGGCAAGCAGGAAGACATCAAGGTCAAGCTGGCCGAGGCTTCGGATAACCAGTTGATCGCCGCCAACCCGAACAGTATGATGGAAGGTCTCGGATTCGCGGTCAAGGACATAACTCCCGACATTCGGAAGTATTATGGTCTCGCCGACGATACCCAGGGCGTAGCGGTCACCGATATCGATCAGGGCAGTAACGCCTACGCCGCCGGTTTGCGCGAAGGCGACGTCATCACCGCCGTCAACAGAAGAAAAATCGACTCGGTGGATGGATTTACCAATGAAATTTCCATGATGAAGAAGGGTGACACGATTCTGCTTCGCGTTTATCGCAACGGACACAGCCTGTTTCTGGCCTTTCAGCCGTAACGGTCAAACCCTGAGGGATAGCAAAGACGTCACGGTCTAAAGGTTTCGTCATAGAGGAGACAAAAGAAATGTTAAAGAAATTCCTGATCCCGGCTATCTTCCTGATCGCCCCGCCGATGCTGGTTCTGTCCTGCAGTCACAGCCAGCCCAAGAATGAGGCCGGGGCGGCTTCGGCCATCGCCGAAAGCGACACCACTGTCGTGCCCACCGATAGCATAATCGGCGAAGACCTGTGGGTTTACGATGAACTCGATCCCTGGACCCACGCGGTTCGGGCCCATGAGGCCTACCGGGCTGATGATACGGTTTCGGCCATAGGCGGCGTCCAGAAAGCCGTCGAGATAATGATCGAGGAGACGGACCTGGCTCAGGGTGAAGCCAAAATGGATCTTCAGGCGGCGACGCGGGAAATGGTCGGCATGGCCGACAGTCTTCAGCGAGGATTTCTAATCGCCCCCGACGATTTTGACAAGGTTCTGGCTCACACCCAACTGGCCCTATCCCGCTATCATCGGGATCTGGCCCGGGATTATTTCGATAAAAAGGATTATTTAAACGCCGGCCGGCAATTGATGGCGGCAACTCGAAACGCCGAATACGCCCAGATCTGGTTGCAACACCTTCTGGACCCCGAATCTAAGGTCCTCATCAAGAACCTTCTCGATACCTCGCAGAAACTCGCGGGCGGGATCGTGATGGATGAGGCCTCCGTTCGGGATGCCATGAATCATCTCAACCGTGTTATCGCTCTGGCTGAGGAAGACTATGTGGCCAGTTGAAGGGGAGTATCATAATCATTGGCGGTTTGGATTTTATATAAATCCGGGGCGGACGCTGGAGAGGATGATCCGCCCCGGGATAAATTTTCTGAAGGCCCGGCGCCGGCCGGGTACGGATGGGAGGCGAACGAAATGAGACAGGTGATCATATTGTCGAGGGATGAGGACTTTCTGGAGCAGTGTGAGCACAAATTCATGGATGGCGAAAGCGACGTCTATCTCGAAACCGATTTCACCCTGAGCACGGTCAACAACTTATCGCGGCGGTCATTCGATGTGGCGGTCATCCATTTGAGTTCCGAGGATGACGCCTGGTTTGAGGCCCTGGTGAATTTGCGGAAAGTCTGGCCCGAGATTCGAATTGTGCTGGCGACCGATCGCGCCGATTACTGGAGAGATTTCAGGACCTGGATGGCCGACGCGTGCGTGTCGATCACGGATGAACCGTTCGGGACCTGGGAAACGCTTCTGCCTGATATGGAAGTGCATTCATTGTCGGGAGCGCACCATGAAAGCCACGAATTAAGCAGTCAGGAAACCGTTCACTGAAATTTCGATCTCAGGCCGGGATTTGATTCCGGTCTGTATTATTATATATCGATTCAGTCAGCCGGGACAACGCCTCGGTCGTTGGGCGAATCTCGAATGCATTCGACATGGGGTCGGTTGGGTCGCATCATGGCAGACCGGCGCCGTCAATCCCCATCAATAAAACGCCTCCGGCAAGCTCTTCTCACCGGCGGCGATTATCGGGATGATCGGGTCTGATAGCCGGGCTGACCTTGACCGAATCGGCCACCGGGAAATGCTTCAGGGGGATGATCCGAAGAGGACATTCGATTTCATCAGATTTTTCATGGGCCGCCCCCCAGATACTTTCGATGGCCCGGGTGGCGTTGCGGTAAATATTTTCCTCGCCGATTTTAGCCAGTAGTCCCGTGCGTCTCATGGCGTCCAGAACGGCATCGTTGATACCGCTCATGGAGACCTCAAGGCCCTGCTCGTGCAGTCGGCCGACGAGGCTGGCCAGGGTTTCCTCGCCGGAGGCGTCGAGTTCATTGATGCCGTTGCCGACGATGAGGACATGTTTCAGTTCCGGCATCGACCGCGCCGTTTCCAGCACCTGATCCTCGAGATAACTGACATTGGCGAAGAAAATCGAGCCGGAGTAGCGGATGACGGCGATATGGCGACATTGATCAAGACCGAAGCGAGTCCGGCTCCGATAAGTGCCGTCGGGGTGCAGAGAGAGCATCGTGATAGCCGGTTTCATGTTGCGCAGAAGATACAGCAGAAGCGACAGCCCGATACCGATGATGATGCCGCGGTCGAGATCAGGCGCGAAAGCGAGCGTGAAAAGGAAGCTGATGATACCGATGATACCGTCGTATTTCTGAGCCCGCCAGGAATGGATGAAAGTCTTTACGTTCAGCAAACCGACCACCGCCATCATGATGATAGCGGCCAGTACCGATTGCGGCAAATGATACAGCAGGGGCGTGAAAAACAGCAGAGTCGCGGCCACGACCAGACTGCTGAAAACACTCGATAAACCGGTGGCCCCGCCGGCCTGAAGGTTGACGGCCGAACGCGAAAACGAGCCGGAAACGGCGTAACTTTGCCCGAAAGATCCGACAATATTGGCCAGACCCTGACCGACCAGTTCCTGATTAGGGTCGAGACGCTGGCCGGTTTTTGCCGCCATCGCTTTGGCGATGGAGATCGCTTCCATGAAACCCAGGAGGGAGATAATCATCGCCATCGGAATCAAACCGACCGCCGTGGAAACCGGAAAGCCCGGTATTTTCAGGGACGGCAGGCCGCTGGGAATATTTCCGACCACGGCGCCGCCGCCGGTCATCGTCAGCGCGGCGGGATTAAGGGGGTTGTTGCCGATTTTCATTCGCCATAGATCGCCGGAGGCCTGAAGCCCGGGGGGAAATTCTTCAGCCACGTAAAAAACAAGACTGTCGCCGCCGACATTGGCGGCCTTGAAGAAGTAGTCTCGCATTTCAGAACGATATTCGCGCAACTGCTCCTTGAGGCGTTCGATTTCGCTGTCGATGATGTGTAATTTATATAAAAGCTGGATGGCATCAAACGAATCCCGTCCCTGATTATCGACGGTGGCGCTGTACTGGTCTCGAAGCGTCACCCGGGTCTCGGATTTGTCGGCCAGGCCCTCACAGGCCGAATCGAAAACCAGCACCAGGCTATGAAAAATCTCCGACTTTATCTGGCTGAGATCGGCCTTGTAATTGTGTTCGAAACCGGTCAGCCATGAAATCACGGTGGTGATGACCACCGCCGCCAGGACGTTGGGGATACGGCGATTTACGTACCGTAAAATTATCATAATGGCAAAGGCCAGCGCCGCCAGCGCCAGAGTCGGCCAGTGAGTATATTGAAATGCCGCCTTAATGACATTGTAAACGGTTTCATAGTGATGGGCGGCGCTGTCGACGTTGACGCCGAACAATTTGGATAATTGCGAAGTGGCGATAATCAAGGCGGCGGCATTGGTGAATCCGTTGACGACCGGATGCGAAAGGAAATTGACGACCAGTCCCAGCCGGAGGACGCCCAGCATTAATTGGAACAGCCCGACCAGCAAAGCCAGCAGAATGGCGTATACGATGTACATGTCACTGCCGGCCGTGGCTAGCGGTTCCAGAGCCGTCGCCGTCATCAGGGAGACGATCGCCACCGGGCCGGTGGCCAGTTGGCGGCTGGACCCGAACAGGGCGGCCACCATCGGAGGCAGGAAAGCGGCGTAAAGACCGTAATAAGCCGGTAAGCCCGCCAGCTGCGCATAAGCCATCGACTGCGGCACCAGCACCAGAGCGACGGTGAGGCCGGAAATCAGGTCCGATCGCAGTTTATCGACGGTGTATTTCTCAAACCAGCCCAGAAAGGGAAATATCCGCAGGATCTTTTTTGAAGCCACTCAATTACCCCGTTGTGACAGTTTCAGTCTCACGGCCGACTGATTCTCCCGCCGCGCAGCCTTAATCGAAGCCGCTCATATCGAAAAATTTCTCTTCAACCGCCATCCGTCTCTATTCAGATGTATCGGTCTTAGCCGTCGAATCCCTCATGATTTCTTTATCGATTCGATGCAGAACATCGGTCGAACGCACCACGCCCACGACGGCGCCGTCTTTTAGAATGGGGATGATGCTGACGTTATGGACGACCATGGTGTTGGCCACATCCATCAATGGTGTATCGCTGGCCAGGGTCACCCGAATCGGAGTCATGACCTCGTTGACGGGGCGCTCGGCCCGCCTGCGGATATCCTCGATGCTGGCCCGCCCGGCGGCATCGGGAGCGCGCAGATCGCGCTTGATTCGAGGATCGGTTTCGCCGGCCCGTTCTTTGGATTCCTGCATGGCATTGGGCCCCAGACCGCGGAGAATATCGCGCCGCCTGACTATGCCCATCAGCCGGTACTGTTCATCGAACACCAGCACCACCCGGGGCAGAGATTTGCGGCCGTCAACTTCAAGCTGAGCCTTTTCCATTTCGACGATCGCCTGACGAAGCGAAAACCAATAGGGAACATGGGGGTAGCTGTCCAGAGCGATCATGATATCTTCGGCTTGAATGTTATCCATGGCGACTTCCTCACCTTACCTGATTCGTGTCGACCGGCCGCTTGCGGTCAAACCCGGCCGCATCCACTCGTCATGCATCCCGACCCCGGATATTCGATACTTATTGCAGGCATCATAATAACCACGCACCCGGTAGGGAGCAAGCCTTTTTTCCCCGCATCGTCAGAGTGAACTCTGAAATGAAAAGAGGATAAATAATATCCCGATAGAAGCGGCGTCCGTAATGGTATTCCCGGTATTTTCAGGGCCTTTGGGGCCGGACGCGCGCTTAGTTTTAGTACTTGCTTCTCATGGGCATACAGATTAATATGCGATTGTTGGAAAAGCGAAGGGGACGCAAGGGAGAAGGCAGTGGCAATAATCACGATTTTCAGCGGAACGTATTGCAACGGCGATGAGGTGGCGGCCCGGGTGGCCGAACAACTTGGATACCAACGTCTCGATCAAAAACTCATCGAAGAGACCTCAAAACGGTTCGAAATCGATCCGGAAAAACTGACACGCTCGTTGTCCGGGGCCGAACCTTTTTTTAATCGCCTGACGCGCGAATGGGAGAAAAATATCGCCGCTCTCAGGCTGGTTCTGGCCGAACTGGTTGTCGCCGACAACGTCGTCATCCGAGGATGCGCCGGCCATCTTCTGCCGACGACCATTCCGCATATTCTTCGGGTCCTGATTATCGCCAACCTCGATTACCGGGTCGAACAGGCCATGAAGCTCAAGGCTCTTTCGGACAAAGACGCCCGAAAATTGATACACAATGACGACAAGCAGAATTACACCTGCACGACCCGCCTGATCGACCGGCCGGCCTACGATGAAAAACTCTATGACATCGTCGTCCCCATGCATGATACGCCGCTGGAGACGGCGGTGCGGATGATCGTCGATTACGCCGGCAGTGAACCGGTTCGAAGCACGGAGCGTTCGCTTCAGGCGGCGCGGGATTTCGTGCTGTCGGCCACCGTCAGCCGGGCTCTGACCGAGGCCGGGCATGACGTCGAGGTCCAATCCGAAAACGGCAGTGTGGTTCTGCTTATCAACGATTACATGGTGCGGATGAAACGCCATCAGGAAAAGTTGATGGAAATCGCGTCCGATGTTGAGGGAGTCAGGGAAGTCAGCACCCGGATCGGCCCCAAATATCAGACGCCGTCGATCAATCCCTGGTCGAATATCGAAGTCCCGCCGCGGTTTCTTCTGGTGGACGATGAAAAAGAGTTCGTGCACACCCTCTCAGAACGGCTTCAAACGCGCGATCTGGCTTCGGCCATCGCTTACGACGGCGAACAGGCGCTGGATATGCTGGCCAAAGACGCGCCCGACGTTATGGTGCTGGATTTGATGATGCCCGGCATAAACGGCATCGAGGTTTTGCGGCGGGTTAAAAATGATCATCCGGAAGTTGAGGTGATCATCCTGACCGGCCATGGATCGGAGCGGGAGAAAACCACCGCCGAAGAGCTGGGCGCTTTTGCCTACCTCGAAAAGCCAGTCAATATCGACAAGCTGGCGCAGGTGATGAAAGCCGCCTACAAAAAGGCCAGCGATATGAAAGCGGTCGATCGCGGCCACGACACCGAAGGCGGTGAGGATAAGAAAAGTTCTTAGCCCCGGAAACCTTCGGGGCGTTCCTTTTTTCTATGGTGCGGGATGAGTCGCCAGAAGAAAAAATTCGAAGAGCACAATTTGCCGCCGGAGTTGGTCGGGACCAAATTTCCGCAATATCGCCGTTTGCGGCGCAACATCATCGTCATCACCTTTTTGGTCGCCCTGGCCCCGCTGGTGGTCCTGACCATCATCAATTATCTCCAGGACAAGGATGCCTACCGGACCGAAAGCCATTACGCCGTGACTCAGATTCTGTCCAATACCAAACGCACTCTCGAATCGGTGATTGAGGAAAGGCGCTCGGCGCTGGCGCTGGTGATCAGCGAACATGAGCACCGGGCTTTGGAAAGCGATTCGGCCCTGGCTTCGACCCTGCGTAATCTCAAAAACTCCTTCGGCGGTTTTATCGATCTCGGCTTGATTGATTCGACCGGCCTGCAGTCCTATTATACCGGTCCCTATGACCTGAAGAACCGCAGTTATGAAGACCAGTCCTGGTTTCATGAAGTCGTCCTTCGCGGTTCTTATGTCAGCGACGTCTTTATGGGATATCGGAATTTTCCCCATTTCGTGATTGCCTTCAAGCACGACCGTAATCCCGGCGGTTTCTATATCCTCCGGGCGACCCTCGATATGGAATTGCTCAACCGCCAGGTCTATTCGCTCAATCTCGACCGCTACACCGACGCCTTCATCATGAACAAGGACGGCATCCTGCAGACGGCCTCGGTTTTTTACGGTCCCGCTCTTAAAAAAGCGGCCATCGAAGTGCCTCCGATGTCCAGTGCCCGGGAAATTGTCGAGGAAAACCGGGAGGAGGGTAAATGGGTAGTTTCCGGATACACGCAGATTGAAGGATCACCTTTTGTATTAATCGTCATCAAACGGCTCGAGGGTCATTTCAGTCACTGGCTGGGGCACCGTTCTCAGGTGCTCTGGTTTCTGGCAGTCAGCACGGCCTTGATTCTGCTGGTTATCATCTATGGCGCCGATCATATGACCAAGAAACTGCGTGAGGCCGACCTGCGGCGGGCCAAAGAATTTCATAATATGGAATACACCAATAAAATGGCCACCATCGGCCGCATGGCCGCCAGTGTCGCCCATGAGATCAACAACCCGATGGCCATCATCAATGAAAAAGCCGGATTGATTCATGACCTGGTCGGGTTTTCGGCCGAGTTTCCGCAGAGGGAAAAGATGCTGGGGCTGGTGAATTCTATCGTCAAGTCGGTGGACCGGTGCAGTAAGGTCACCCATCGCCTGCTGGGTTTTGCCAAACGGATGGAAATTCGGCGGGAACAGATCAACATCCGGGAATTGATCGATGAGGTTGTCGGGTTCCAGCGCACCGAGGCCTTGCATCGCAATATCAATATTACCTACGATTTCGCCGACGATTTGCCGTCTATCGTCAGCGACCGGGGGCAGTTGCAGCAGGTGTTATTGAACCTTATCAACAACGCTTTCGCCGCCGTCGATTCCGACGGCAAAGTCGATATCTCGGTCGCCTGCCCCGACCGCGATTCGGTGACCATCGCCGTGACCGACAACGGCACCGGTATCCCGGCTGAAAATCTACAGCATATTTTCGAGCCGTTCTTCTCCACCAAGCGGGAATTCGGCACCGGTCTGGGATTGTCGATCACTCGGGATATCGTCGAAAAACTGGGCGGCAAAATTGAGGTCGAGAGCGAGCTCGGCAAGGGCACTCGCTTCATCGTTATCCTGCCCGTACAAACCGCCTAACCGGGAGAATTATCATGCCGAAATTCAAGGCCCTGCTGATTGACGACGAGGAAGAGCTGGTCAGCACGATGGTCGAGCGGCTCAGCTACCGGGATATCGAAGCGGCTTATGCGCTCGATGGTCACGAGGCCTTGCGCAAAATCGGAGGCGAAAAATTCGACGTCGTCGTGCTCGATTTGAAACTGCCCGGCATGGACGGCCTCGAGGTTTTGCGGCGCATCAATCAGGCCAATCCCGACCTTCCGGTTCTGCTGATCACCGGTCACGGTTCGCCGATCAATCAATCTTTCGAAAAGCCGGCCGGAGCCCGCGATTATCTTGTCAAACCGATCAATATCGAAGATTTGATCTTGAAAATGGAGGAGGTTATTCGCGATAAATAATCGCGGAATTATGGACGATGAACTGAAATATCAAAACGACCCTCTCCGCGACAGTAGTCTCGCCTTCTTCGGCGCCATCACGGCCTCGGTCTCCCATGAACTCAACAATGTCATAGCCATCATGGATCAGACCACGGGATTGCTCGAAGATCGTCTGACCGGATCGGAAGAGGAGATCAAAATCACCGCCGAAAAACTGGCCCGGATAGTAACCTCCCTGCAGGCTCAGGCCGCCCGCGGTCTGGGAATAATAAAACGGCTGAACCGTTTCGCCCACAGCGCCGACCAGCCCAGGCAGAAATTCGATATTAATGAGACTTTGAACAACCTGATCGAATTGAGCCGGAGGCTGGCAGTCCTCCGGGGGGTGACATTGGAATCCCGGCCGGCCGAAGACCCCGGCGAGATCGAAAGTAATCCGTTTTATTTGCAACAAGCCGTGTTTGCGGCTATCCGCATGATTCTGTCATCGGCCCATAAAGGTGATATATTGACCATCGCGATCAACCGGGGTGGCGGCCGCGTGGAAATTATCGTCGAAGGCCCGGCCGGAACTCAGGACGGCCCGGTTGTCGATCCGGCCGATATTCAGCGCATCATGGAAGCGTTGTCCGGATCGGCGGAACTGCAGAAGTCGCCGGAGAAAATCACCGTGCGCCTCGAATTGCCCGGTTGATAGTCGAATAACGGAATTTTGCTATCGGGCGGTGGATGGGGATTCGTAAATAATTTATATAATGATAGAGAGGGACGGATATGGCGAGTGCGAATGTATTGATTGTCGATGATGAGACCGAATTCTCGAGCGTTATAGCCGAGCGGATGCGAAACCGCGGGCTGATGGTCGATACCGCCGAAAGCGGTATGCAGGCGCTGGAAATGATCAAGAAAAAATCGTATGACGCCGTTATTCTCGATATGGCCATGCCGGAAATGGATGGCTTTGAAACCCTCAAACAGATGCTCGAGACCAACAAGGATCTTCAGATAATTTTCCTGACCGGGCATGCGACGGTCGAAAAGGGCGTCGAGGCGGTCAAGATGGGCGCGGTCGATTTTCTCGAAAAACCGGCCGACTTGACGACCCTTATGGGTAAAATCAGCGAGGCCCAACAAAAAAAGATGCTCCTTTTCGAACAAGGCCTCGAGGCCAAAATGTCCGATATTATGAAGAAGAGAGGCTGGTAGGAATTTTTCGGTCGCAGACCAGGCGGCATACTCGCTTGTGAAAGTAGTTCGTGAATATCCATTGCGCTCTCCCGCCCGAGGAGCCTTGACTGCATCCGGCATCAGCGGCGGGACACAATTCCCCCGACAGCGGACGATATTAATCCCGAACGGGGGATAATTTTTTTCATGCTATTTTGTCGGGGGCGTATATATTGAAAACATTCATGACGATTACGAGGGAACGACGGCATGGCGGTACCTGAGTCTAAAACTCCGGTCGCAGACAAAAAAAATCAGATCCGGGCTCTGGCCTTGGCGGCGCTGGGAGTGGTTTTCGGCGATATCGGCACCAGTCCTCTGTATGCCATCCGGGAATGTTTCCATGGTGACTATGGCATCCCCGTTTCCGAGCATAGCATTCTGGGCGTTCTGTCGCTCATGTTCTGGTCCCTGCTGTTTATCGTTTCGCTGAAATACATGACTTTTATTCTTCGGGCCGATAATCGCGGCGACGGCGGCGTCATTGCCCTGACGGCTTTGATTATATCCGGTTCCGACCGGCGGAGAAGAATCCGCCGCATCCTGATCGGTGTCGGTATTTTCGCGGCCTGCCTGCTTTACGGCGACGGCATGATCACGCCGGCCATTTCGGTGATGAGCGCCGTCGAAGGACTGCAGGTTATTGCGCCGCAGTTTCAGCCATATATTATTCCCGTCACGGTTCTGATACTGGCCGGGCTGTTTCTTCTGCAAAGCCGGGGAACGGCCAAGGTGGGGCAGATGTTCGGGCCGGTTATTCTGGTCTGGTTCGCGGTTCTGGCGGCTCTGGGTATACATCAAATCGTACAGCATCCGGGAATTTTTCGGGCCCTGCTTCCCTGGTACGCCATCAATTTTCTAATGCATGCCAGCCTTGAGGGTTTTCTGGTGCTGGGTGCGGTCTTTCTCGTGGTCACCGGCGCCGAGGCGCTTTATGCCGACATGGGCCATTTCGGCCGTCGACCGATTCGCCTGGTCTGGTTTTATCTGGTGTTGCCGGCCCTGGTGATCAACTATTTCGGTCAGGGCGCTTATTTACTGGCCCATCCCGATCAGGCTTTTCATATCTTTTATGCAACGGTGCCCGAATGGGCGGTCATCCCGATGGTTGTTCTGGCCACGATGGCCACCATCATCGCCTCGCAGGCGGTTATCACCGGAGTCTTTTCTCTCACGACTCAGGCGATCCAGATGGGTTATCTGCCGCGCATGAGAATCATTCATACGTCCTCCCGGCATGTCGGCCAGATTTATGTTCCTCAGGTGAACTGGCTGATGATGGTGGCGGTGCTGGCGCTGGTGCTTGGTTTTCAATCTTCCAGCAGACTGGCCGCCGCTTATGGCGTGGCCGTGACGTCGACCATGATGATATCGACCATGCTTTTTTACGTCGTGGCCCGGGAGAGATGGAAATGGAGTCCACTCTCAGCCGGTGTGCCCGCGGTGGTCTTCATTATTGTCGATATAGCTTTCTTTTCGGCCAATATCAGCAAGATTGTGCATGGCGCCTGGTTTCCGCTGGTCATCGGATTCATGGTTCTCATGGTCATGATGACCTGGAAGCGGGGGCGGGCGATTCTGGCCGAGCAGTTCAAGGATTTGTCGATACCTTTTCAGGAGCTTCAGGCCCGCATCCTGGCCGAAGATATCGAACGGGTGAAGGGCCGGGCGGTGTTCATGTCGGGCCAGTCCGACAGCGTGCCCGTGGCCCTGACACACAATCTGCAACATAATAAAATTATCCACTCCCAGGTCGCCTTTCTCAATTTTGCGCCGGTCGAGGTGCCGCGCATGCCCAATGAGGAAAAACTGAAAATCGACAAGCTGGGTAGTGGCTTCTATAAGATTACGGTCTATTACGGCTATATGGAAAATCCCAGTGTTCCTATCGCCCTGTCGCTGGCTCAGGGGCAGGGGCTGGATTTTCCGCTGGAGGATACGAGCTTTTTCCTGGGGCGGGTCAAGCTGGTCCGGGAAAAGCATCATCTGGTGAGCCTCTGGCGGGCCCATCTTTTTGCCTTCCTTTCGCGTAATTCTTACGATGCCTCTTCCTTCTACGGTATCCCGCAGGAACAGGTCATGGAAGTCGGCGTCCAGCTCAAAATATAGGATGTGATATTATGGCTCTCGATCCCGAACAATTATGCCATGAGGGGTGCGCCGCTTTTAATCGCGGCAATTATTCCGATGCCATAAAAAAAGCGACCCGATGCATCGAGGCCACCCCGGCCGATTCTTACTGGTATGCCGCTGCGCTGGAATTGAGATGCTGGGCGGCCAATTTTGCCGACGATCAGGAGCGCGTCTCCCGCGACGCCAACGCCCTGCTGGTGCTCGACACCGGCGACGATAAAATGTGGTTCGACGGTCTGGCGGTTATGAACCTGGCCCTGGTGCGGCGGCGGGTCGGCGATGTCGGGCAGGCCGAAACCCTCTTCGATCAGGCTCGGGCCAAATTCATGTCCCATCGAGTGGCTCCTCAGAAGGAAGATAAATGGCGTCTAAGACGTGAATTTTATGAGGCGGTCAATTATTGGGCCGCCAGCGGAGCCACCGATAAACTCGATAACCTTTCGGGACGACTTTCGGTGGCAAAAAATCCTTCGGATGAGGTCGCCGGAATCAGGCAGGCCGTTGATCTCTATCAGCGCCATGCCCGGGGCGAGGATGTCAGCGACGAAGCCCGTCGGGCCGCCGATAAAGGCGTCAGCCGCGCCTTTCTGTCCGCCCTCCTGATTCAATAAATTCTCGAATACGCCCGAACCCTCGAACCTATCGATCCTGCGAAAAAAAGGAGGCCGTTCGCTGTGCCGACACGACCTCCTCAGAATCAATATTATTATCAATGATAACTAATCAGGGGCAGCAGCCTTCGGCCGGCGGCGGGCCGCCACGGAAAATATAATTGACGATTAAAACGGCGTCCCCCACGTCGAGGTGTCCGTCATTTGAGGCATCTCCGATACATGCCGGCATCGGTGCGGGGCCGCCTTTGAATATCATATTGATGAGAAATACGGCGTCGCCCACATTAAGCTCTCCATCCTGGTTGGCATCGCCGCACGAGCCCGTTTCGGTGGCGACAAGATTGATTGCATACAGGCAATCATAAGAGGCTTGACCGTGTGGCTTGATCCGCCAGTAAAACGTACTTGTATCCGTCACTTCCAGCGCCGAAGACGGGGCATATTGGTTATCCGATACCGTCACATCGCAAAGAAGCTGATTAAAGTTGATATCGGAGGCCAGCTGAAAATCGACATCGCCGGTTCCGGTCCAGGCAAACGACGGCGGATTGGCGGACACGAATTTTCCCGGTCTCGGCACAACCTCGGTGTTGGCCGCCGGGTACACCGTGAAAGTATATCCGTCTTGATTCATCGGCGCCTCCCGGGCCAGACGATAGAGTTCGCCGTCGAGAGTGAATTCCACCGTGAATGGTTCACCAATCGGGCAATCGGCCTTCGGGGAAACCACCAGCGAATAAGCCCCCTCTTCCACCAGCGACAAGACCGCGAATTCGTCGATGATTGAGTTCCGGTCGATATTGCGTTTGAAATACTGGCCGGTCGGCATAGTGTTGCGGAAATTATTGAACTGCCTCCCGCTGGCCGATACCAGTTCGAGCTCGACATTATTGACGCCGGTTACGGCTAAGGACCTGAGCGAGTATTCTCCCGGATCCAGATCGTTTTTCAACAGGAAAAGAGAATTGCTGGGATAAAAACGGTTGGCGTTTACGGCGATATCGAGGTCGCCGTCGAGGTCGACGTCAAAGCAATCAATATACCGGGGATTACGGAACGCGATATCATAGCGCAATTCGTTGGTGAATGACCCGTCGCCGTCTCCAAACAGAATCGCGGCATATTCTTTGGCGCCGTTGACGTAGACGATATCCAGTTCGCCGTCATTATTGATATCACCCACGCGGTTTCCGAAAATCTGACCCTTGACGGTGAGTATCACATTCTGTTCGAAAGAACCATCGCCGTTGCCCAGATACACTACCATTTCGCTGTAAGCGCCGCCGACCGATGGAGTCGATATGCACAGATCATAGTTGCCGTCGTTGTCGAAATCACTCCCTTCATTGGTTACGACAATATCCAGCGATCCATAAAGCTGGCTGTAAAAGTGGGCGAAATTGAAACCGCCGACGCTGTCGCCGAGGTAAATGTTGACTCCCGCGTCGGTGCCTATGGCCAAATCGTCATATCCATCACCGTTAAAATCGGCGGAATTGACCGACATGGCCTCACCCGATACCCCCACAAAACCGACTTTATCGAATAACGGATCGGAACCGCCGGCGTAAATATTCACCCCGTTGTACTGGACGGTCGCATAATCTATGTAGCCGTCGCGGGTGAATTCACCGATAGTGCCGCCCTTGGGCGCGGCTGATGTGGGATCGTCAAAATCGGAAACGGAAAATGAATTATCGCCATCACCCGATAAGACGACCGATTGGACAGATGGTGTAATACGGGTCATCACCACATCCAGAAGCTCGTCACCATCAAAATAGCCCAGTTGTGAAGCAAGGGCCGGGAAATCGAGATTGTTATAATAGTAGGCCAGCCCGAATCCGCTTTCAGAGGCGTAATCATATAATGTCGCGGCATAGGTGTACCAGTAAGTGGTCCCGGCAATAAACACCTCCGGGTTTGGATCATCGTCGAAATTCCCATGGAGTATCCCGGTCGCATCCGGGCTGTCGGGGGTTTCCGAATAATCGAATGATAACAGATAAGTCGAACCCTGAACCACCTGGATGTCTGTGCTTATATCGGTACACGTCCCGGCCGAATCGCAAGCCCGGAAAGTCGCCTCCCAGATACCAATATCATCGCCATCGGGCGTCCAATTGAAAGCGGCGGGATTTCCCGATCCGAAACCTGGTGTATTTATCGGATCGCGGGTTTCATCGTCGTAGCCGACCAAAGAAACCAGTTCCATCGTGACCGGAAATCCGACCGGGGAGGAAGTCGAAACATCAATCTCCACTCCCGTGCCTGTCGTAATCTGAGGCGATTGTTGCGACAGAGTGAGTATCGGCGCCGGCGTTCCTTCACCGATGGCAATCAGAGAATCAACATATTTTGGAGGATAGGTGTATCCGGAAGTATTCACGAATTCGAAATGAGCGGCCGGCGGCACAAAGATGCTGTCGAATTCAATCTGGCCGGTGGATAATCCGGTGTAGTACAATTCCATAACGGGATCATCTCCCGGTGGTAAGGGAAGACTGGTGCCGAGAGCCAGCCCGGCCAGAACGAGAGTATCGGGAGAATTTTCATCATTGTCTCGAGCCTCAATCAGCCGGTAGGAATAGATGGCCGGGTCGGCCAGCCGCCCAATATAGACCGCCGAATCAAAACGGGCGAATCCTTCATCGACCGTCGAAATTTGAAATTGCAGGGAGAAAGCGCCCACGGGATAATCATTGACAATCGTCAAGGCAATCGGCCGGGATTGATCCACGGCCAGCGGACCGCCTTCGATTTTAACTGTATCCGGGTTACCCGGATCGTTGCCCGCGACGACTGCTGAACACAAAAATGCGAGAACAATCAGCAGGGCGGGAACTTTGTAGGTCTTCATATTACCCTCCCAGTAATAAGTATTAATTTGTCTTTTTATTGTTGGGGGAGTTTCCCGTGTTTCTGTGACGTCGTGTCCCGGTGGCCGGAAAACGTCTCTCAATTCCATCCCCGGTCGTTCTGTCCCGTATAGCGGCTTTACTAGAATTTTAAACGGATGAATTATACTTTTATCCAGATATAAAATACAATATTTCATTTAATTTTACAATTTCATTTTTTTACTATCTTCATAAGGCCGCCGCCGCCAAGACTCAACCGCTTGTAATTGTATTGGTTATGAGCACGGTCGGTCATTTTTGAGTCCGGACAGAAGTCATTTTATCAAAGGCGGGTTGGCGCCCATGGCCGGTTATCGCTTGATTTGAGGGAATTAATCGGCCATAATTTAGTTATTCGAAAACGGCGGTTACAATCGAGAAATTGGGCAATGACCGGCTATTACGATCAAAAACTGGCGGCTGAAAGATTGCGGCGGGTTTATGAAATCGCTCCGCCTCGGGTGCGAAAGTATCTTCAGGCTGAAATTGACTATGTTCGACAGTATATCAAACCCGGAGATAGGGTTCTCGAACTTGGTTGCGGATATGGCCGGGTTCTGGTGTCGCTGGCTCAGGAAGCGGCCATGGCGGTCGGCATCGATACCTCGGCGGCCAGCCTGAATATGGCGCGGGATTCGATCCCCGGCAATGCCGAGGTCTGCCTGATGGATGCCGCCCGCATGGCCTTCACCGACGGTGGCTTCGATCTCGTGGCCTGCGTGCAAAACGGCATTTCGGCTTTTCAAGTCGATCAGAAACAATTGATATCCGAGGCGATGCGAGTTACTCGACCGGGCGGGATGGTTCTTTTTTCAAGTTATTCGGAGAAATTTTGGGATGACCGGCTGGAATGGTTCGAGCTTCAGGCCCGTCAGGGTCTGTTGGGGACAATCGATTATGATCACACCGGCGAAGGAGTGATTGTCTGCCATGATGGCTTCCGGGCCACGACCGTTTCATCCAGTCAATTCCAAGCGCTGGCGAAAAATCTCGGTTTGATAGCGAAAATCGAGGAGGTCGATTCATCCAGCCTCTTTTGCGTTTTCTCCGCCCCATAATTGTCCTTTCTTCATCAGGCCCGATATATTATTCTGAACCATAAGCATAAACAGGAATCGCCATAAACGGATAATGATACTTTTTACTGACAGTCTTGATTATGCCGGCCGGATGGTTCTTGAAAGTATACATTGGCGGCCGGTAACAGCCGGGGCATTCGAACCGGGTCTTGAGAGTTTGACCGAGCGGTTGTATCGGGGACAGCGACTGTATGAAGCCTCAATCGAGATTGAGAGTGTCTGGAAATATCTTTTCATGGTCGAAAAAGCGCCGGTATCGCAATACGATGTCGTCGTCGATTTGTGCCAGCAAAACCTCGATCTGCCCGATCGTATCCTTTGCCTGGCCGGATCGGGCGAGAAATTTCATGGCAACCGCCGGCGAA
>CAZGAV010000010.1:0-72161 GCA_964523575.1 uncultured Ignavibacteriales bacterium | reverse complement strand
ATTAAAATCAAACGGGAGGCCCGACAATCTTGTTGCGAAATATAATAAAAAAACACGACTCCTCCTCCTCACCCACTACCCGCCAAAAATGCCGCCCAAAATCCGGGGGGAAGAAAACTTGGGGACCCCTAAAAAATGACAAAACAAAGCCAAATTCTCCGCAATGCTTTGCCAAACAATATATTACACAAAAAATACGGCCGTATTTTTAAATATTCACCCCATATATTGCGATGCCTCGCATCATACAACACAAAATATATGGGCAAAGCCGACCGCCAGTTGGCTTTGCTTTCCGATTTTGCACCGTTTTTTGGCTTTTTTGCGCTGGGTGCCGCACCGCTTTAACGACGCGATATCTTACTGATACCCTTTCCGCACTCCTGAAAAAGTGCGGCCCCCTGCCTTCAGTGGTGCATTTGTGCCTGAGAAGCGGGAACTCACCCCGGGGCGCGCGCCACCCGGCCGATTAGACGCGGCTCATGACGAACCGGCGCGGCGACCGAATCTTCGGGCGAGTTCTTCCTTGATTTTCGAGACAAAACCTTGATAATTGTCTGAGAAGGGCCGATTGGAACGGCTGACTGCCATCGTATATATTGAAAAGCGAGCCGCTCGGGCCAAACCGAGCCATGGAGCGGACAGGAGATAAATCGGATGCCGCGCAAAAAGAAATCGCTGGATAAACTTTTCGACTCCCTTCAGGAGCGGGCCAAAGAACTCGAATGCCTTTACCGCATCGAGGAAGTGCTCAGCCATCAGGAGATATCTTATAATGAGGTCTTCCCGCGTTTGATCCAGGTGATTCCCACGGGACTGCAATATCCCGAAGTCTGCAAGGTCAAGATCACGATCGAAGGGGCCTCGTATCACTCGACCCGTTTCGCGGAAACGCCGTGGATGATCAGCGCCGACATCAAGCCCCAGGACATCATTCTCGGAGGCGTCAGCGTTTATTACACGCGGGAATTGCCGGTGGCCGGCCGGGGACCGTTTCTGGATGAAGAGGTCAAGCTGATAGACACGATCGCGGAGCGCCTGGGCCATTTCATCATGTATATGAAAATGAAGGAGATCACCCAGGAATGGGAGACCAGCCGGCAGACGACCTCGGAGCGGGCCGAATGCGAATGGCGTTTTTTGCTCGATCTGCTAAAGCAAACCGATCAGAATCTGTATTTCAGTATTTCCCGCAAGATGCTCAACCATCTCAGCTGGAGCGGTATCGCCGAGGCCGAAAAGGTGCTGCAGTCTTTTGGGGAAGGGAAAAGCGCGGCCGAAGAGGAAAGCCTCGAGGAATGGAATCGGCCCCATCGCCGCCGCGCCCTCGGCCTCTCCCCCGATTTCAGTTCGGTGGCTTTCAAGATTGCGGCCGACCATCTCAAGGACGACGATATCCTGCGGTTGATCCAGAAATGGATCCAGGAGGATAAACTCAGTTTCCTGGTGCAGGTGGTCAATCGTAATTTGTCGTTGGCCGAGGTCTCCGACGCCATCCGCCGCTATCATCATCTGGCGGCCGACGGGCCGGAACTGCCGTCTCCAAGCAAACGCGGTATCCAGGTTTCGCTGATCCGGCGTTTTCTTTCGGATCAGCTGCAATTCATCAACATCGCCAAAAACTTCGTCCAGGTTAAGGATTTTTATCATCTCCTGCAGAATGTCATTTTCAGCACTGAAAGTCATGGACGGCTGGGCGGCAAAAGCGCCGGTCTTTATCTGGCGACGCAGATTCTCAGGAAAAAAGGGCGTGATTCCGATTTGTTGGCCAGTGTCAAGGTGCCCAAAACCTGGTACATTACTTCCGACGTCGTTTTGCATTTCATGCATTACAATAATTTCGACGAGGTGGTCGAGCAGAAATACAAGGAGATCAACCAGGTTCGCCTCGAATATCCGCATATTGTCCAGACTTTCAAAAGCGCTCGCTTTCCGGCCGATATCATCAAAAGCCTGTCGATGGCGTTGGATGATTTCGGCGACCATCCGCTGATCGTCCGCAGTTCCAGCCTGCTGGAGGACCGCATGGGCGCCGCCTTCTCCGGCAAATATAAAAGCCTCTTTCTGGCCAACCAGGGCAGTAAGGAAGAACGGCTGGATTCCCTGATGGATGCCATCGCCGAAGTATATGCCTCGACTTTCAGCCCCGACCCCATCGAATATCGGGCCGAGCGGGGTTTGATCGATTTTGGCGAGGAGATGGGGATCATGATTCAGGAGGTGGTCGGACGCCGGGTCGGCAAATATTATCTGCCGGCTTATGCCGGAGTCGCCGTCAGCAACAATGAATTTCGGTGGTCGCCCCGGATTAACCGCAAGGACGGTCTGGTGCGGATCGTGCCCGGTTTGGGAACGCGCGCTGTGGACCGCCTCAGCGACGATTTTCCGATCCTGATCGCTCCCGGCCAGCCGAATCTTAAGGTCAATGTCAGCGCCGATGAGATCGTTCGGTATTCGCCCAAACAGATCGACGTCATCAACCTCGAAACCAACGAGTTTGAGACTCTCGATATCGGCGAGTTCCTCAAAGAGGTGGGGTTCGAACTCCCGACGGTCAACAAAATCGTTTCGGTTTTCAAGGATAATCATCTGCGCCGACCGATGGGGATGAATATTGATTTTGACAATGACGACCTCGTGGTCACCTTCGAGGGATTGTTCGAAACGACTCCGTTCGTGAAGCAAATGGAGAGTATCCTGCACACGCTGGAAAAGACGATCGGCACCCCGATCGATGTCGAATTCGCATCCGACGGCAAGGACCTGTATTTACTGCAATGCCGGCCGCAGAGTTATTCGACTCTGGACAGCGCCCCGCCCATCCCGAAAGACCTGCCCAAGGAACAGATTATCTTCACGGCCCATAAATATGTCTCGAACGGCATCGTGCCGGATATCACGCATATTGTCTATGTCGATCCCAAAGCCTACGGCGAATTGGGTTCGGCGAATGAGATGATGGAGGTCGGACGGGCCGTCAGCCGCCTTAATAAACTTTTGCCCAAGCGGAAATTTATTCTGATGGGGCCGGGGCGATGGGGCAGTCGGGGCGATATCAAACTCGGCGTCAGCGTCACTTATTCCGATATCAACAACACTGCGGCCCTGATCGAAATCGCGCGTAAGAAAGACAATTATGTTCCCGACCTGTCTTTCGGCACTCATTTCTTCCAGGATCTGGTCGAAGCCAATATCCGCTACCTGCCGCTTTATCCCGATGACGAACGGGTTATCTTCAATGAATACTTTTTGACCAAACGGCAGAATATCCTCAAGGACGTTCTTCCGGAATTCGCTCATCTATCCGACACGATCCGACTGATCGACGTGCCTTTGAGCACCTCCGGTTTTGTCATGCGGTTATTGATGAACGCCGATCTCGATGAGGCCCTGGCGATTCTGACCAAACCGGGCGATGAGGTCGAGACGCCCAATGTCAACACCGAACGGCCGGGCGTGCGCCGGGTGGCCGATTACTGGCGGTGGCGGATGCAGATGGCCGAAAAGATCGCTTCCGAAATCGATCCGGAAAAATCCGGAGTCAGGGGGATTTACCTGATCGGCGGTATCAAGAACGCCTCGGCCACCCCCTCCAGCGACATCGATATCCTGATCCATTTCGACGGCGTCGAGCGCCAGAAAGAGGAATTGCAGACCTGGCTGAACGGCTGGAGTCTGGCGCTGGCCGAAATCAATTATATGCGGACCGGGTATCATTGTCCCGGATTGCTGGATGTCCGCTTTGTTTCCGACGATGATATCGAGGCCCGGCGCGGCTACGCCGCCAAGATCAACGCCGCCACTGACCCGGCTTTGCCCCTGACGATGAAGAAAAGAAAATAGCGTGTAAGACCCCGGTGGCCCGGGCCGAACCTCTCCGGGCCACGGACGGCTCCGGAACAACAACTGATTTCCTGTTAAATGTGATTCAGGACAAGTCGTGGCGTCATAAGGCGCGTTTGTCCATATTTTGTCGAATTTGATGCATGCTGTTTGGGGCAAAAAAATAACCGCCGGGCCGAGGAGGCTTTCGTACGAAATTTGGTACGACCCGGCGGTTTCCCCGTGTGTGACGGCATCAAATCACACACGTGTCCAAGGGGAAGGAGGTGTGAACCTCAGCAGCTCCCGGCCTACAACGAGAATGGTGGAGAACCTCCCCGAAGGGCCAAAAGCCACTTCTTTATACAGGGGGCTGGGAAACCTGCATATTATCTTTCTATGTAAACAACTTATGTGCCGTTTAGTTCGCGAATACTATAAAAATATAAAAGCCGCTATACGACAACGACATACGTCAATTATTCACCCGGAGCGTCGGGTTTCAAACAGTCCATTACGCCATCTTTTATTGCGACCGATGTCGCACGCGAAAATGTCGTCTCGTATTGCGCTGTGTTGTAATGGCTTACACATATTATGCAAAATGCGACAAGGGGCGTTGCAGGAGTCGCACGAATTTGCGGAAAGCGCGATTTCGGCCGGGGGCTGATGGCGGAAAGGGGCGTCGCAGATATCCGCCGGCATTCCCTGAGGCTAAAGCAAAGGATTATACCGAGCCGGTCTGGTGTTTATTGTGGACAAATTTTAAACTTGGGCTTATATTATTAAATGATCGCCCCAAAAGGCGATCGCGCTACTCGCTTGTGTCAACTGATCGAAAGGCGATATTCCTTGCTCTGTATTGCCATCATTCCAGATAAGCTTCACATCGCTCACCGGATGGAGAGGAGTCCATTATGACGCACCGTTTCCGACATGCGACCGCGTCGTTTTCGCCGGCCATAGTATTTGCGGCCGTGGTTCTTATTTTCGCATTGAACGCCGTCCCGGCGCTGGGTCAGTTGACGGCTAACGATATCACCAGTCTTCAGGAACAGGGACGCGCCGAAGGCTGGACTTTCACCGTTTCGGAAAACCCGGCCACCCAATATTCGATCAATGAATTATGCGGTCTCAAACCGCCGGCCGACTGGGAGAAGGGTGCGGTTTTCGATCCCTGCACGCCGGACAAAAGTCTCCCCGTCGCTTTCGACTGGCGGGACAACGGCGGTTTGCCGCCGGTGCGCAATCAGGGCGGATGCGGCAGCTGCTGGGCCTTTGCCACGGTCGGTCCCCTGGAATGCAATATCAAATTGAAGGACGGGATCACGGTCAACTTATCGGAACAATGGCTGGTGAGCTGCAATACCGAGGGCTGGGACTGTACCGGCGGCTGGTGGGCGCATCATTATCATCAATGGAAAAACGACGCCTGCAACGAAACCGGGGCCGTGATGGAATCCGATTTCCCCTATGCCGCCTCCGATCTGCCCTGCGGCTGTCCCTATCCCCATGCCTACCGGATCCAGAATTGGGCCTATATCGGCACCTCCAGCAGCATTCCGAGCGTGAACGCCATGAAACAGGCCATTCTCGATTACGGTCCGATCTCGGTAGCGGTCGTTTCCAGTTCAGCCATGCAGGCATATCATGGCGGAATTTTCAATTATGATGCTTCCGGCACGGTTAATCACGGCGTCGTGCTGGTCGGCTGGGATGACAATCAGGGCACGGCCGGGGTGTGGATTATGCGCAATTCCTGGGGAACCTGGTGGGGTGAGGACGGCGGTTATATGCGGATTGAATACGGCGTCAGCAAAATCGGATACGGCGCCAGTTATATCAATTATCCGGGGGTCCTGACCATTGCCACCGAGAGCCTCCCCTCGTGCAGCCTGGGAGTGCCGTATATGCAGCAGTTGACGGCTGTCGGCGGCTCCGGCGTCATAACCTGGAGCGATCGCGACGGAAGCCTTGAAGGGACAGGTCTGTCGTTTTCGTCCGACGGCGTCATTTCGGGCACGCCCTTAGTGGAAAATTCAATCAGCTTCGTGGCCGCCGTGAGCGATAATTATGATCGCTATGCCGAAAAGGCGTACACAATCGCAGTCGATAAATATTTGCCGGGTGACGCCAATGCCGACGCCGATGTCAACGTCGGCGACGCTTCCTACATGATCAATTTCGTATTCAACGGAGGACCCGATCCTCATCCGGTTGACCTGGCCGGCGACGCCAACTGCGACGCCGTCGCCAATGTCGCCGACGCCGTTTACCTGATTAATTATGTTTTCAAAAGCGGCCCCCAGCCGGCTTGTCCGTGATCGGTACGGCGCAATAAAATGTAATGCTTTTTCATGGCCGACGCCTTGCGGCGTCGGCCATTTTGGTGCCTGCGGTGCCCCCTTCCCCTTATGCAGGCGTTCCCAGCCCCTTTTATTTATTTTCAGGTTTATTATCACGATCGAGGAGGGCGCCCGAATCAGGCCGTCGCAGGGTCTTGTGCATCGAAGGCATGATCTCCGAGACGACTAAAACCCTAACGCCTTCCGGCATCCGTTAATAATTATCCCCTGAAGTTGTTTTCACGATATTTGATGCCTCAAAACGTGAAGCCGGCGACGCCCTTTTGCCTTCCCAGCCATTTGGCGCCGCCGAAATGGATATTTACAGCCTTATCACCTCTTCCCGCTATGTCTTGCCGGGACAGGTCATATCCCGGTCGTTACAGGTCCAGCCGGTGTTTCTCACCTGTATTTTCAGTATACGAAGGCCTTTGGGGACTGTCAATAAAATATTGGCCGGCGCATCACGACCGCTATCACAAATTTATAAACGAGGTAAATTTCCGCAGTCTCGCGGACCAGACAGACGTCGTGGAATGAAAGGCGAAAATGCCGCCGAGATCATTCGCCGGTGGTGATGGGGAAGGCGATGGTAAAGGTGGTGCCGGCGCCGAGTTCGGATTCGATTTCGACCTGCCCCTGATGATTGCGGATAATTTTGTTGCAGGTCACCAGGCCATAACCGTGGCCGCCCGGTTTGGTCGTGAGATGGAATTTGAAAAGACGTTCTTTGACTTCCGGTTTGATGCCGGCCCCGTTATCGGAAACCGTCAGGCAGACGTTTTCGTTTTCGCGGTGGGTGCCGACTTTGATATGACCGGCCTTCCTGCCGCCGTCCCGGATGGCATCGGCGGCGTTGTTGAGAAGATTCAGAAGAAGTTGGGCGATTTGATCGGCGTCCATATCGTAATCGGGCAGATTACCATCGAGGTCGGTGGCGATGGTGATGTTCTTGAATCGTTTCTGGATGGCGGCAAATGACAGCACATCGGTCACGACGGTATTGAGGCTGGCTTGTTTCTTGAGGGTATTGAGCCGGGCGTAGTCCATGAGGCCGGTCGTAAAACGTTCCATTTTGCCGATATTGGCTTTGAGTTTTTCGAGGGTTTCACTGAGCTTGTCGGTTTTTCCGCGGCTGATGGCGATCTGAGACAGTTCGACTCCTCCCAGAAGCATCCCAAGGTAATTATTCAGTTCATGGGAGATCGAGGAAGCCATCATCCCCTTCTCGGCGAATTTTTCCAGGTCGAATAAACGCTGGTCGTTCTCCTCCTGCGCCGTCACATCATCGACGGTGATAATGAAATCGCGGCCCTGCCCGGCCTCATGAGCGATGGCTCCGACCCGGACATTGTAAATGCATTCGTTCTCTCCCTGTTTGGCTTTCATTTTTTCCCAGAGCATACTCTCGCCCCCGGCTCCGACCCTGACCAGCTGACGAGCCCAGCCGGGATAAATCGTATCCGGGAAAAGGGCCTTGAGGGGGATATTATAAAGCGATTCGATATGTTTGAGATGCGGCCGAAAGGTCTTGAGGATATTGTATCCGGGAACGTTGACTTTTTTAAGGCGGTAAATATCATCAAAGACGAAAACGCCCTGTTTGACGTTATCCAGAATCTGCAAATACCAGTCATTGACCTCGGAAATTTCATGGAACAGATAGGCATTGACGATCAGGGGCGTGATGGTATTGACAATGGTCATCAGCAGGTCCCTTTCGGAAGATTCAAAAGGCTTTTTCGTGACCTTCTCCCCCAACCCGAAAAGGCCGATCAGGCGGCGATCATGAAGCAGGGGGGCAATGAGCGCGACGCCGCATTCCGATAAGATGAATCCGAGATTGGCCGACGGCCCCGATAGTGACAGTTCATCGACTTCCCGGGGATGGCTGTTTTCAAGAAAGTAACGGGTGTGTTCTTCGGTGAATTCCAGTTGTTCCAGGAGGCTTTCGTTCTTGAATTTTCCGGTGGCATAAATCATCTGGCGGGAGGATGAGGCCCCCGGCTGAACCAGCCGGGCAAAAGCGCCGGTAGCCGAAAACTGCCCGGCCAGGGTCAGAACGACGGTATCGACAAGATTATGGAAATCGGGCTTATTGGAAAATTTCCGGGCCAGATCGGTCAGGGCGTTGAGAGCCAGAACCTGTTTGTCATACTTCTGGCGATCCGACCAGGCCAGATATTGGCTATCTTTTTCTTCTGATGCGGTCGTTTTCAATCTCATCACCCGGTTTCGCAGAATTTGACGGCTTCTTCGGCGCTCGCCTTGACGGTCAGGTAATCGATCAGGTCAAGAACCCGAAAGACATGGACGATTTCGGGGGAAGCGTTGCACAGCACGATATCGCCGCCTTCGGCCCGGAAGTGTTCGACCGTCCCCAGTATGGAACCGACGCCGGCCGAGGATAAAAATTCGAGACGATTCATGTCGATGATGACATGCATGTAACCCTCGGACCGGGCCGTCAGCAGGGTTTCCACCATAGCCTGGGCGTTATTGTTATCCAGCCGGCCTCCGGGATCGACCATGATGGTGAAATCGTTCAGTTTCTTAATATCGAATGAGTGTTTATCCATCGGCCCGACTCCAGCTTTTTTCCACCGTCAGGACATTATATCTCTTATCCCGGCGTTCATACCGGACATTGTCGGTCAATCGAGATATCATGACCAGGCCGAAACCTCTTTTACGGCCTTCCGCCATAGCCTGCCCGGGATCGAAATCACTTTGCAGGGCCTCATAATTGAACGGACGTCCGGGGTCAATAAATCGCATCGACAGCCGGTCGGGCAGACATTCGGCCGTGAATTCGACCGTATCTTCGTTCCCCAATTGGCCGTGGATGCGAATATTGGTCGCGACTTCATAGAAGGCGGTTTCGAGTTCGAAGGCCGGGGTTCCGACGACCTTGATTTGCTCAAGGAAATCGCGGAAGGCGGTCAGGGCGGAGTCGATACTCCGAGCGTCGGGTTTGAAGCTGAGATCGAAAGCTTGTCCCGAGTCGAGGGGGCCGGTTTTTCCAGGAAGGAATTCGGTCTCCGCCTGCCGGCCCGGCTGGGGAATAAAAACCTCATATAAATCGAGCGCCCGAAGCACGCGGATGAGATCGGCCGAGGGCGATATCAATGAGAGTTCCGAACCGACGGCGGTGCATTGGATACGAGCCTGCCACAAGATATTGATATGGCTGGACGTCACCCGTCCGATTCGGGAACAATCGATTTCGACAGCCTCCGCGGTTTTCGACTGAAGCGACCGGGCCGTTTCGTCGTAGAAACGGTCGATCTCATCGGCGGAAAGACTGGCGGGGAAGATTATCATCTGGTAATTTCCTCTTGATCGACCCGGACCTCGTCGCGCTGGGGTCTGTTCTTGGTATCGGCCAAAACGCCCTTCCACTTCATCACCAGAAGGGTGATATCATCGAACTGAGGGGCGGTTCCGACAAATTCGGAATGTCTTTCGATGACATCTTTGACCAGACTTCCCGCGGTCAGGTTGCGATCGGTTTCAAGATTTCTGATAAAACGATCCATGCCGTATTCGACATTTTCGGCATTGCGAGCTTCATTGATGCCGTCGGTGTATTGAACCAGCCAGTCCCCCGGTTCAAGTTGAATAACGCCTCGCTCGAGGCGTTCATCGAACTGTTCGGCCTCCATCAAGCCCAGAGGAAAGCCTTTGGTTTTTAGCAATTCGGGATCACCAGTTCCGGCGCCCAGGCGAATCAGGGGGTTATGACCGGCGGATGCGAAAGTGAAAACGCCGGTAATCCGGTTGAGCACCCCCACAAACATTGTGACAAACATCCCCCTTTTGATATTGGGGAGCAGTTCCCGGTTGACGCTTCGAAGCAATCCGGCCGGATCGGGTGTTCTTCGGGCCTCCCGCTTGACGATATCCCGGGTTAGCAACATGACCAGCATTCCCGGCAACGATTTCCCGGAAACGTCGGCCACCAGAAAGCCGATGCGTTTGTCATCGATTTCCATAAAATCATAATAATCGCCGCCGACCTCGCGGGCGCTTCGATATTCGACCGAGAATTCCATCTGATCGTCGGCGGGACAACCGCGGGGAAGCATGTTGGCCTGGATTTCGTGCGCGATTTCAAGTTCGCGGGCGATACGTTCCTTTTCGATCAAATCGTCACGCGCCTGATTCAATTTGGCCCCCATGACTCTCAGCGTTTGGGCCAGATATCCGAACTCGTTGTTTTTCTGCAAGGGGATGTCGATGGCAATGTTATCGACGTCGATGCTTTTGAGATAGTCGGTCATTTCGGCCACCGGGCGCAGTTTCCGATGGAGGATGATCATGGTCAGGGGAATCCCGAGGAGCATCACCAGGGCCGTGATGGAGGCCACCGTCATTATGGAGGCGTTACGGGCCTCAACGATCTGCCGCGTCGAGGCGGCGACTTTGAGTTTGCCGACCGGGATTCCATTTTCAATGATCGGAGATAGAATGAACAGGGTGTCTCCGGCCAGGTCGAAGGCCTCGCCCGGCCTCAATATTTCTCCGAATTGAACCGAGGTCACCGGTTCCATCCGGGCGCCGGCGATGACATTTTTGATGTCAGTGTGAGCCAGATAAATATCATCCTGTCCGGCGATGCCCGACCAGTACACGTCGGGATTGTCGATCGAGAGCTTTTTGCAGATGTTGCTCAGAAGCAAGGCGTCCGGCGCGTCGGCGGCGATTATCAATTTGCCGGCCGGGCCGGAGTAGGAGCGGGCCTGCACCAGCAGTTTATCGACGATATTATTGGTTACCCGCCTGACATACTGGTCGGTAATGACAAAGCCGGTGACCAGCATCAGGATGATGATCATGCCTGAAACATAGATCGAAAATTCCCACCGGATCGACTTTCGATAGTCCCGGGCTTCCGGCCAATTGGTCTCCTGCATTTTATTTCCCATGCTCATAGGACAACTCTTGTAATTTCCTGATTTCGGTTTCGGTCCGCCGGATATAACCGTTGATTTCTTCATTATCCGGTTCGAGGCGGACCGCCTTTTTCCATACCTCCACTGCCTGATCGTAAAGACTGCGGCTGTAGAGATCGATGCCGACGAACCGGTAGGCGTTGACCAGATAACTGCGCACCGAAAGGTAATCGGGCGCCATGCGTTCGACTTTCTCCCAGAATTTTATCGCATCGGGCAATTCGCCCCGGGTAAAGAGATCGCGCCCGGTCGTATAGGCGGCGGCCACCTCTTTTTCCAGTTCGGGGCTGAGAGGTTCCGCGATCGAAGCCATCGGCGCCGGTGCCGTTTTTTGTTCGGTCAGGGTCGATTCCCTTTGAATCCGTTTTTTCAAATCAAGACACCATTCATGCCCCGGAAACAGGCTCAGAGCCGAATCGAGCGCCGACAAGGCGAGGTCGAATTGGGTGGTGGAATAGGCGTTTGAGGCCATGGTGCGCCATCGTTCAAAAACCGCTTTGCGCCGGGCCTTGCCGACATTGATATCACCGGGAGCATACTCCTCCAGCGCCGACAGCAGGGTCAGAGCCTGATCGATCTGCCCGTAACTGAGCAAGGAGTCGGCGGCCCAAAGTTGATTCTTGATGGTCTCTTCCCGCGATTCCAATTGCCGGATAGTTTCATCGGCCCGATTCCATACCGCCTTCGCTTCCGGAGCATCAGGCTTCTCGGTCAGGGCCAGGGAGGCGAAATAACGGGCCGCCAGAAAATCCCCATTGGTTAATTTGACCCCGGCGGAATCGAGGAATTGCTGGTAACGCTCAGTCCGCGAAACTTCCCGGAGCCGGGATTGCGTTTCCTGAGCCAGATCGATTATGGCGGTCGAGTCAAGACTGCTGGCGCGGGCCAGGAAGAGCGCCCGGTCAAAAGCGCCGGCGGCCTCGACCAGCTTTCCTTCTTCCAGCAACTGCCTCCCCTCGGCGGTCATCTGAGAGACTTTTTCACGATTAAGCGACATCAGCCGGTCACGCATCAGATCGTCGAATTCGGCCTCGCGGCGGCGGAGGCGTTCCTGCCGTTTTTCCTTGATGGGCATACCGAAGGAAGTCGTCAGAGTAAACATATGAAGACTGCCCAGATCGCGATCGACTAAAGCATAATCGAAGGCGACGGACTTGATTTTGATCCCGGCGCCCATCGACAATTTGCGATCATGGATACCGCCGCGAATCCAGAGCAGTTTTTCGATATCATATTCAATCCCGGCGCTAAGATCGGGATCCAGATTTTCGACCTTGGTCAGCCGGAGGGAGAGATTCAGTGTCTGGTTCCATCGGGGATTGGGCATGATACCGGAAGTCAATCCGAGATCAAGAGCCCCGGGATAACCGATGTTTTCTTCCACCAGATTCATATGGGGCTTGATCAGGTTGCGGAAATTGACGGCCGCCGAAATATATCGGAACCGTCCGTTATTCAGTTCAAAACGACGGCCGGCGGAAAGATTGAAGCCGGGCGAGGAAGTGGCGGAGTAATCATCGAGCGAATGATGCTCCATCATGATGACCAGGCCGAAGTCGTAATCGGAAATCGTCCGGGCATAAGCCAGATTGACGGCCAGCCGGTTGTCGTCGATATCGCCGAGGTAGAGGTCGCCCTCGTCTCTTTTCCGGATGCCCTTGATTCCCAGTCGGAAAATACCCAGCCCGAAGGAACCGAAATCCATGGTCGGGACAGCCAGGCCGAGGTATTGATAGGCGACGTCGGATTCATAGAGATTGCTGTGGAAGGCGCTCAGTGAATATTGTCCGGCCCGGGCCAGCCGCGAAGCATTCCAGAAAGGAGCCATGTCGCCATTGCATTCGGCCAAACCGGCGCCTCCAAGCGCCAATTCCCGCGCCCCGGCGCCGAAACTGAAGGGCGATTCGGTGCCGCCCTGATCGGAGGCCGATAGCGGCGACATCAGCACCAGCAGGCTCAGGCTCAATATGTACAGAACGGCTCGCTTCATCGCAACACGGCAATCTTGATTTTGAGTTCATCCGCCGCGCCGGAATCGTACCGGGCTCGAATGCGGCAGAAATAGGTTCCCGGAACCACCGGACGGCTGATATCATTATATCCGGACCAGATATCCTCCTGATGACTCCCGGCTTCCTTGAATGTACCTTGCACCACCGTCGTGACCGCCTCGCCGGTAATGGTGAAGATTTCGATATCGACTTCGGCCGAGGCGTCGAGGGTATAGGCGATATGAGTGACTTCGCCCCGCGAGGGATAGAAGGGATTTGGGAAGCACCGGAAGGACCCGTTCAACTCCGCCGCCGATAAGGAAATTTCCGCCGAATACAGAGGATACAAGGTCCCGGTCAGGGTCGGATAGACGGGCGTGGCCAGTTCGCGGTCGGTCATGGTCATGAAGGTCGAATCGGTAAAAGTGATGAGGTAATTGCCCAAGGGAGCGTCGGGCCTGATATCGCCGGAAAGGCTGAAAATAAAGCCATCACCCCGGGAGATGATATGACCGTTATCAAACGAAATCGTCAGCGTATCGGCGCTGAAAAGGGCATTTTCGGAAACGACTTGATCATTGATTTTTATCTGGAGGGAATCAAAAATATCTCCGGCATTGACAGCCTGCAGGCCTTCTTTGGTTCGCTTCAAGACGCGCCCTCCGACGGCGCTGAGCCGGATGTCGCCCTGAGGAGCGGCGCTGGTATAGCTGATATTGCATTCGAAGATCGGCGCTTGTTTTTGCCCCAGAAAGGCGGTAATGACCGGTGATTCATGCGGCGTCAACCCCGGCCTACCGGCCGGCAGGAATATATGAGCCACACCGGTCTCATAAGGCAGATTTCCATCGCATCCTGTCCCGGATGCCAATCCTGGGCTGTAACCGGTATCGCTGACATCGGTCAGCCGAATATCGTCGGCTTCCGGCACGCGGATCAGGAAATGATCATAGGGGGCATCGGATTTAATATCGCCGAAAAAGGCAATCGACACGCTTTGCCCCGGTTCAAGGAGAATCCCATAGGCTCCGAAGCGGAAAACGGCCAGGCCGTTTTCCAACTCGACATAAGCTTGATAGCCGCCAAATCCTCCAGTGGCGGCATAGCCGATGCGATCAAAGAGCATATCCGGGCCCAGCGATCTTTCCAAGGTATCAAGCACGGCCAGCCGGGCCTCCCTGATGCGGATCGGAGAATAATCCTCGCCCGCCGGATAATCGAAAGTCATCTGGAGAAGCACCGTCGAATCGGCGCCGCCGATGACGATGTCGGGGAGATTCGACTGGAAGCAAATCTCGGGCGCGGTCGCCTGATTTTTAAGAGTAACCCAGTCGGACATAAGCGGAAAGGCGGAAACACCGGCCGATAGCAATAAGGTGTCGGTGGTCACCTCCAGCAACGATCCGGAACTGAGGTCGCGCACCATGAAGACGGTACTATCGGGGATATATAAACTGAACCCATCACCGGCGGTCATTTCATTGACGGAGGCCTCGATTGTCAGGGCCGCCGTTTCGCCGGCGCTGAGCGTTACCGGCAGGGCCAGATCGATAACTGTTTCCAGAGAGTCGAAATTGATCGAGGAGACAGTGCCGATAATGGTTGACTGCCGTCGAATCGACAACCGTTCGAACATATCGCCGATCGGCAGAGCCGCGGCGAAAGCATCGATAAACCGCACCGCCAGCGAAGTAAACTGAATTTGAGAGCTTCCGGCGGCGCCGGGATGGCGGATATCGAGCCGGATCAGGGGCACATTCTGCTGGCCGTAATTGGCTGTCGCGGGAGCCACCGATTCATACGAGATGAACATATATTCCGAAGGATTATCGATACGGCATGAGGCCGTTTTCATCGGGAACACGACCGTGGGGTCGAAAGTCGCCGCCAGTTCGGTATTGTAATCGGTGATCGGGATCGAACCGGCACCTGCGATGGCCAGAGCAAAACTTCCGGCGGCGGTATTCGGGTCGATATCGACCAGAAGCGAATAATGCTGGGTCTGGCCGGGCGCGACGATGACCGGTTCATCGAAGACCAACCATACTTGCGATTGGTTGGGAATCGTTTCCAGCGCCGACAGATTGGTATAGCCGGTGACGAGCAGAATCCGGCTGAATACCGAACTGGCCTCAATCGGTATTCCGGCGCCGTTTTCGACGGTCAGTTGCAGGCTGTCAAGCCTCAGGGAAGCGAACATCGACCCGGAATCGGGATGCGCATAGCCGAAACTCAGCGGGAAGACGTTGGCCTGTCCCTTGATGACCGCCGTCGGTATGGAATTGACGAAATTTATTTTGACATTGCCGGGCGCAGCCTGAATCATCACCGGGGCGGTCTCGATACTCGCCGAAGTATCGGGCACACCGGGATCGGCGGCGCGCAGGTGCCATGAAACCAGGGCCGGGCTGAGAGCCGTAAAGAAGTAGGTGAATTCGGTCGAAGCCTGCGGTCCCAGGCTGACCGGGCCGGAGAAATTGCTGTCCGGCCGTACAACCGTGGTATCGTAATCGCCGACGATTTCCCCCGAAACACCGGTCATCGTCATATCTGATCGATTGGTGACATTCAGGCGCACCATAATCGTCTGACCGACCGAACAGGTCGGGTCCATCGAACCGGCCGAGACAGCCAGCCCCGATCCGGAAACGGTGACGGCGTTGGAGGCGGTCAGCACCGAATCAAGCGGGCCGTCGTTGGCGGATGAGTAATCGCATCCGTTCAGCGGTATCCGGGCCCGGAAGGAGGCGTTGACGGCCGTGGTATCGGCAATATTGCAGGTCACGAACATAGTCGGCGGCGGGGTTTCGATGACGCCGGAAATGCCCTCTGCCATCCAGAAACCGGTGTGATCCGTAAAAGGTCCAAGCAGGGAATCTCCGGCCTGCCAGAGATTATCGTCGTTGGTATCGAGCCATAATTGAAGAGTGTGGAAATCCCCCGGATCGGCGGCTCCGGTATTTTCCAGAGTGATCGCCTGAAGAGTATCGCTCAGATTTCCGTTGACGGCCGGCTTGAAAGTGAGCAGCGTGACGGCGCTGTCGCCGGGACTGACCGACCGGGGCGGGGTTTCGACCGCGACATACTGACGCCGCACCGATCCGTTCACGATCAGGTGACTGCCGCTGATCAACGGCAGATCGCCACCGATACTGACCGGTTCGGCAAACATGATATCGGCCGCCGCCGCGATGGAAAGGGCCAGGCTGTCGGCGTCAATCAAATCCAGCGGGACATCAATAACGACGAAGAAATATTTTAGCGCTTCCGGCGGGAGGGTAACGTCGAGGCCGCTGACCTGCAGACGGCCGTTTTTGAATACTCCGGCCGCGATCAGGCTGTCGCCGTTGAAAGTCCGACTGCTGTCGGTATCCATATATAAGGAGACCTGGCCGAACTCATGATCGGCGAAGGGCGCCCCCGAAGCGCTGTGCGAGATATTAGTGAAATTGATCGCCTCGAGCGTTTGATCCTGACCGACATAACCGTTGTAGAGAGCAAAGGACAAAGCCATATTGCGGACGCTTTTGGGCGTCAGGTCTTTATCGCCGGAGGCCGGGATAGAGATGGCGAAAATCCGGTTGGACGGGAAAACCAAATGGGCCTCGGGATTGCCGACTTCAGCATCATCGGGACCGTTCATCGACGACCGATAAGTGATTCCCCTGACGGGAATTTTGAACAGCAATGTCCCCGCCTCGCTCTGATCGGCAATGACATCGACGGTTACAAAGAATCGAGCGCCGGACGAGGCGACGGCATAATTCAAATTACTTATGGTCCAGACGGCGGGTCCCGGGACCAGACGCCCCAACATATTATCGCCGGTGGTAAAAACGCCATCGCCGTTGTCGGCCCATAATTTGACCGATAAGAGAGCCTCGAATTCATTCAGCGTGCCGGAGTTGTGAAGGCTGAAACCATCCAGAATATCGGCGGCGTAACCATTGCCGGGAAGGATGAAATCCATGACCGGACGGTTGCTCTGTCCCCCGAACAGGGTGCTCACTTCAATCGGATTGATAATCACTCGCGAGGCCGGGAAGGCGTTGATTCTGAAATCGGCGTCATTGGTCAAAGGCCATTCGGCCTCGACCGCGGCCGGTTGATCGAAATTAAGATCGTCGGCGCTGTCTATGGATATATTCAAAGTGTTGCCGTTGCGACTGTTTTCATGGTCAAGAAACGCCGCCACCGACAAACTCAGCCGGCCGCCGTCCGGGGGAATGATCAAATTTTCGGTTATGAACACGACCTGTCCCCCGACCGGCACTGTCGTCGAGATCAAAGAATCGGCGGCTCCCAGATGCGAGTAATCGCCGTCGCGATTGATATACAAGAGCAGGCTGTCAATCTGGCTGTCGAGTTGTTCCTGAGTGGCTCCCTGGGGATCATAAGTCAACACCCGGCAGGTCAGGCTGTCGAGGGCCAGTTCATTGTTGTACCGGTTGGTCAGTTCGAAACCGGTCAAAGGCCCGGTGAGTTGTCCCGGAATCAGTTCGCGGAAAGGAATATCGCCTGTGGTGATGGTAACTTTTTCGTCGGTTTCGATGACAAGCGTATCGACGGCTATGGTCGGGAAATCATAAGGGCCGTCATTATCGGATGACATTTCGAGACCGTTGACGGGGATGTACAAAGCAATGGTCGATCCGTTTTCCGGATATTCCGACGGCGTCGCGGCGATGTACAACCGGGTCAGAGGCGATACCAGAGGCAGGTCCAGGCCGCTGATAGTCCAGCGATTGCCGGTGAAGGCCGGTCGTCCCAGGCGGTTTTCTTCGTCCGGACCGCCCCATACATTATTGCCGTCATCGGCATAGAGCACGAGGGAGTCGATATCAGCGGGTCCGGCGGTGCCGGCATTGGCGATACTCATGACTTCCAGGATATCGGAGGCATACCCGTCTCGGGGGATATCGAGCGTCAAGCAATTATATAAAGTCTCCGCGGGATGGATGATGTCGGAGCCCGAGGCGCTGACGGTTATCTGTTCCGCGATCAGGCCGTTGATAATGCCGTAGCCGACGGAATTTATGGACGGTTGTCCGATGATCGAGAGGATTTCTTTGGTTTGCAGATCGCTGTCGGTGGCAAAATAAACATCGATCGAATCGCCGTCATGCGGATAAAGGCTGACGTCGGCGGTGATTATGAAATTGAGTCCCGACCCTCCGGGTACCACGATTCCGGGGAAAGTCAAATCGGTTATTCCCGTGGAATAGGCGGCCGACGCCGCCAGGCTGTCGCCGGGAGAAAGGGTGGAATCATCATCCCGGTCGATATAGAGATAGACTCGGTCAAGATTGGCCGCCATTTCTTCGGTACTGCCATCCCCCCGGCTGATGTCCCGAATCGTCAAGCCCGTGAGCGATTTATTTTCTATATAGTAATTGTCGATTCGGAAGGCGAGAACCGGAACCGATGATTCGCGGGGCCGGATATAGCTGTTGCCAAGCGGGATGGCCGTTAGTTGAAGAGCCTCGACCACGACGGCGCCCGAGATCGCCTCCACATAATTAATGTCGCTGACAACTTTAATATTGCCCTCGCCGCGGGATTGGGCCACAAAGCGGCCGTTATTATCGATTTGGCCTATCACGCCCAGCACCGACCAGGTCAAGTTACCGACGTCGGTAATGTTGTACCGAGCGTCATACCCGGTGGCCGCGAAATCAAGCGTATCGCCGATCTGTAATCGAGCCGAGTCGGGCGTGATGACCATTATATCCAGCAAGCCCGGATTGACCTGCACTTCAGCGGTGGTATCGCAGACGCCGTCGATATTGCTGAGGGCCACGATGCGGCCGCTTCCGATAGTCAAAGGCGTAAACTGACCGGAGGAATTGATATCGCCGATGCCGCCGGTGACCGACCAGACAATCGTGCCGGTCGAGGTCGGGTTGCCGTCGGCATCCCGCCCGGCAGCGGTAAAGATCAGAGTGCTGTCGGTGGTGAGCGTGGCCGAATCGGGGATAATCTGCAGAGCATTCAGGCGGCCGGGGGTCACTTCCAAATAGGCGGAGGTATCGACCGGACCCAGGCTGGACGAGGCGACTATCCGGGCCAAACCGACAATTGTGGGATTGAACAATCCGGTGGAATCGATGACTCCAAGCGGCGACGTCACCGACCATGTGACAGCGCCGGGATCGCAGAGATTATCTTCGGCATCATAACCGGTGACGGCGAATTGAAGAACGGAATCGCTTGAAATCAAAGCCGAATCGGGAATCACGGTTATGTGGTCAAGGGATCCGGCCGTCACCGTTATCGGTCCGACCGTATCAGCGGTCTCGCCCGCATATCCGACGATGTATCCGGTCCCGATTTGCGAGGGGATAAAATTCCCCTCAGGCGAGACGATTCCTATACCGCCGATGACCTGCCAGCCGGGAGTTTCACCGGCGGTGGTGACATTGCCGTCGGAATCGAAGAGAATCATGGTAAACTGCATACTGCTGTCGGCGGATATGACAGCCGAATCGGGCGAGACATCGATGACATCCGGAATTCCGGCCGCGCACCCAATAGTACCGCCGGTATCGGAGATCAAAGCCGAGTAGGTGGCGACCGGCCGACCGGTTCCCGGCCGACGCAGTTCCAGAGTACTGGTCACTCCGGCGGACGGATAAAAGACGCCGATGGAATCGCCGCCGCTAACCGACCAGATCACGGAAACATCACCCAGTAAAACGTCGCCCGATGTATATCCGCGGCAATAAAGCCGGGTCGAGTCGATATCGGTGGTCAGGACGGTGTCAGTGAATGGCGTGCCGTTCTGCCATTCGATCCGGACATAATTGATCAAACCATTGCTGATGACTGATACCTGACCGGAATCACTCATGAGCCCCTGGTAGGTCGCTGTGACCGAATACACAGGCGGCGACGGGCTGTTGCCGGCCGTATAGAGCCCGGATGGACTGATATTGCCGCCGGGGTCGGTGGTCGCCCAGGTGACCGAATCGGTCAGGTCCCTGACCAGATTGAGATCGGCATCGATCCCGGAGGCCGAATACTGATATGAAGAATCCTCGACGACAATAATTGTGGCCGGAGTGACGTCGATAGCGGCGATCTCACCCGGGATGACGATGATGGTATCGGATATTTCGGTCGGTCCAAGTTCACTGGAAACCCGAATGAAACCAATGCCGGCATGCTGGGCGTCGAATAGTCCGTCGCCGTCTATGACGCCGATATTGTTCATCACCTGCCAGTTCAGTAATCCGGTTTCGATCACCTCATTGCCCCACTGATCGTATCCGGCGACGGTGAAAAGTCTGGTGTCATCGGCCGAGATCGTATCGCGGCTGGGGGTTATAACAAAATTATCCAAAGCGCCCGGAATCACCGTCATGGTCGGCGAGGCCGCGGAGATGAGATTGATATCCGATTCAGCGATAATTTCACCTGTTCCGATCATCTGCGGCTGAAAAAGACCGGCGCCATTTATATTACCGGTGGCGAAGGTATGCGACCAGGTTATATGTCCGGGATCGGCCGGATAGCCAACGCTGTCCCATCCGAGGGTTTCAAATCGATACTGGGAATCGGCGTTCAGCGATTCATACACGGGCGAAATCGTCAACTGATCGAGAATTCCGGTTTCATAGGCGCCGCGATCGGGAGCCGACCCCTCAAACGGCAATCCAACATACACCCCGGCGTCAATGGCCGGGGAATGCGACTGCAATCTGAAATTACCGCCGGCAGGGTCTATGAATAACGGGTCGGCCACGAAACATCCCGTTCCCATGCCGATGCCGCCGCTGGCGGAAGCCAGGTTATTATAGAAAAGGCAATAGGTCAACGATGAGGTTGCATTGGTAATCACGGCCACGTCTTCGCCGTTTGTCCCTTGAAAGATGCAGTTGGTTATGGTCTGGTGCTGATACCCCTGAGCGTCGATTCCATAGCCGGCGGAGTCGAGAAAAGAACAGTTGTAGATGGCATTATAGTCGTCGTGAATGTGGATATTGGCCAGGGCGTTTTTCGAAAAAACACTATGGACGATGTTATTGTTTTGCCCGACGGCGATATCAATGCCGTAGGATCCTCCGCTCCCGAAGGTGGCGGCCTCAATTCGATTGTTGCCGCCGTTGATATACATGTTGTCGGATATGGCGTTGTGAACGCTGATACCCGACCAGAGGATGTATTCGGATAAAAGACTGACGGCGTTGGCGGCTTCGGACGTTTCGATCAGGCAGGAATCCCTGACGCCGACATAGGCAATTCTGTCATCAACGAGACCGCTGTCCGTAATTATGACTCGGTTGGTATAGGCGCCGGGCATAACATAGACGGTGTCGCCGGGAAATAACAGAGAATCGCCGTTATCGATGTAGGCCCAGGCGCTGTCGGGCGTGCGGCCGCTAAGAAGATCGTCACCACTGGGGTTGACATAATAGACATTGTATTTTTCAAAGGCGCCGATATCCGGGGCGGCCCCGTTGTAGGGATAACCAAGGTCCAGCCCGGCGTCAATTTCGGAGGCGGAAGCCAGAAGGTCATAACGTCCGGCGGCGGAATTGACGAATTTCGGCAGGACCGAAATACCGCCGGCGGAATCGACGGTCCCGCTGTAATTGCCGCCCGGATTGCCCCAGACATTGTTGAAAGCGCAAATATCGGTCGATGAGGCTTTGATACCGACCGCATTTTGGGCCACGATGTTGTTGAAAGCCCGGGAAGATCCCTTCTTGAGCTCCATGCCGTCATTGGTGCAACCATAAATGGTGTTGCCGTAGTAGCGGCAATAGTAAGAGGCGTCTTCGTTTCGGATCCCGTCGTCGCGCGTGAAAGCGATGACATTTTTCAATACCAGAATAGAATCGCCTTCGAGCCGGATTCCAAAATTTTCGATGTCGTGAATATAACAGCCGGTAATTAGACCGTGGTCACCCTTGATATGAATTCCGTGATCTTTGTTGTTGGTCAATTCCAGACCATGGATCTCGACATAATCTCCCTCGATCAATATCAGCGTGTTGATGGTGGCGCGACCGTCGATTTTGGCCGAAGCCTTGCCGATTTTGCGATAAACAATGGACGCTGTCGGCGAACCGCTCGATATCATTTCCAGCGTCGCCGCCGGCTGATATAATCCCGGGAGGATATTGATAGTATCGCCCGGTACCAGGATCCCCCTTTTCTCGCCATTATCAATAGATTTCCAGGCGGTGGCTGCGGAAAATCCATCGGCCAGATCATTGCCTGTCGGCGAAACCCAATAGGTTCGTTGAATTTCCGGAAGGTATTCCAAAGCCCCCAGATCGGGCCCATAGCCATAATATGAATAGCCGAGATCGATGCCCTTGTTGATGACCGGAGAACCTGATTGCAGGTTGAAGTCGGCCCCCGCCGCATTCATGAATAAAGGATCGACTGCGAGACCGCCGGCCGAATCATAAACGCCACCGACGTAGCTGCCGGAAGCGCAATTCCAGATGTTGTTAAAGCCGCACTTATTCCATGATGCCCCCGAAATACCTTCGTCGCACAAGACGATGTCATTATTGAAAGCCCGGCAGGAATAGACAGTGTAATCGATCCAGATACCCTGATAGCCGCAATTGTAAATGGTATTGCCATAAAATTTGTTGCCGGTGGCCCCGGAGCGGTTGGTAATACCGCATTGGCCGGCGTTATACATGATATTTTTCTGTATCAAATTGCCGTCGCCGTTAACATCGATACCCTGAAGACCATAGTCATGGAGAAAGCATTCGGTGACCAGACAGGTATCGCCGTAGATGCGGATGGCGTGGCGGCCGCAATTGGTCAGGGTCAGGCCGATCAGATTGACATGATGGCCGTCGATCTGGATGATTTCATCCGAGATCCCGCCCATATCGACGATGACTCCGCCGCTGTCCGGTCCTCGATAAGTAATCGGAAGCGTTTCGGTGCCGGAGGTGCTCAGCATGATAGTTGCGGTGGTGGAATATAGTCCCGGCAGGATATTGACGACGTCGCCCGGCGCCAGAAGACCTTTGACATCGCCGTTATCGATGTCCTTCCAGGCGGCGCCGGGAGTCAGGCCATCGTTGGCATCATCGCCATCGGGCGACACATAATAACCTGTCGCCGGCGCTACTGCGGCGGCAAGCATGAGAAGCATTGTTATTACTATTGTTGTCCGCATCATTTAATAGAATCTTTGAATCGACCAGAGATTAATCTTTATATCGGATTATCTTCATGTTTTCTAAACACTTGGCGGCCGGAAACGGCCGGTTTTTGCCGACCGGGCATCGCGATCCCGCCGGCCATCACTGGGCAAAAATTGAACAGCCCGTGGTCAATGGCCAAAAGCTTGACAATTGGTCATTTAGTCGTTGTCCTCGACGTTGACTGCGATTATTTTGGCCTTATGGATATAATCAGGCAAAAAATCGATCAGGCTTATGGTCTCCTTAACGAACTGGACATCGACCTCTGGCTGGTTTTTGTCCGGGAGACGATGATGATGGCCGACCCGGTCCTGCCCCTGGTGGTCGGCGAGGACGCCACCTGGGAGTCCTTTTTTCTTTATTCCCGAAATAAGCAGGCCGTTGCCTTGGTGGGAAATTTCGACCGCGATCTATTTGCCGGAAGCGGTCGTTTCACCGAAGTTCATACTTTCATCGGAGGCGCCCGCGAGCAATTCAGGCAATTGATCGAGAAGTTCGACCCGCGTCAAATCGCCGTCGATTTCTCGATCGACAATCCGGCCGCCGATGGTCTGACTCATGGCATGTATCTGCAATTGCTGGAATACCTTGAGGGTACGCCCTACGCCGAACGCCTGGTGTCGGCCGAAGATATTTGCGCCCGACTCCGGAGCCGCAAACTTCCGGTCGAAATCGAATTGCTGGCTCGCGCGGCGCAGAAAACCTGCGATATCTGGGAGGATTCTTTGGCCCGGATTTCCACCGGCATGACCGAGCGGGAAATTGCAGAGATTATCGACAATGGCATATCGGCGACCGGCGGGACCAATTCCTTTGCAACGATCGTCAACGCCGGCGATAAATCATCGCCCGGCCATGGTCAGCCGACCGGGGCGGTCCTTGGACCGGGTGATCTCCTCCATGTCGATTTCGGTCTTCGGCTCGATGAATACTGTTCCGATCTCCAGCGCCTCTGTTATTTTCTTAAACCGGGTGAAACTGAACCGCCGGAGGAACTTGCGGCGGCCTTTGATCTGGTCAGGGATATCATTATCGAAACGGCCGCCTTCTGCCGTCCCGGAATGACCGCCTGGGAAGTGGACGCTCTGGCGCGGCAAAGGCTTGCCGAACGCAGTTATCCGGAATACCAGCACGCTCTCGGGCACCAACTGGGGCGTCGGGCCCATGACGGCGGGGCCGTTATTGGCCCTAAGTGGGAACGATACGGATCGACGCCGTTTCAGCCTCTGGAAGAAGGCAATGTCTTTACCCTCGAATTGGAAATCATGCTTCCGGGAATCGGCTGTGTCGGACTGGAAGAGGACGCTGTCCTGGAAAAAAACGGCGCGCGCTTTTTGGCGCCGCCTCAGGAAAAACTGGTTGTGATCTGATTAATCATCGGCGGATGATAAACAGCCGCCGACAGGGAGATAAATAAATGCCGACCACCAACACCACCGTCAGGAATTTGTACTGCCCCAAATGCCGGGCCGAATACGATATCGATTCCATCATGACGCTCTGCCAATGCGGCGCGCCGCTATTGGTCGATTATGATTATGGCAAGGCCGGACAACTGGTGAATCCCGCTACGCTCCGGACGCGGACGCTTTCCATGTGGAAATACCGCGAACTCCTGCCGGTTAAAGACGAAGCCAATATCGTAACGCTGGGTGAAGGCGGCACGCCGCTTTTGCCGTCGGTTCAAATCGGCCGGGCTATCGGTTTTCCAAATCTGTATTTCAAGGATGAAAGCGTCAATCCGACCGGATCATTCAAAGCCCGCGGACTGGGCATGGCTGTCTCGCGGGCCAGAGAACTGGGCATCAAAAAACTGATTATTCCCACCGCCGGCAATGCCGGTTCGGCTCTGGCGGCCTATGCCGCCCGAGCCGGTTTGGAATGTTTGATTATCATGCCCAAGGATGTCCCGGCGCCGTTTCTGGTGGATGGCGTTTATCATGGTGCGCAGATTGAACTGGTCGAGGGGACAATCAAAGATTGCGGTCTGCGGGCGGCGCAAAGGACCAAAGACGAAGGCTGGTTCTCGATTGCCACCCTGAAAGAACCGTATCGGATCGAAGGCAAGAAGACCATGGGGTACGAACTGGCCGAACAATTCGATTATCGTCTCCCCGATGTGATCATCTATCCCACCGGCGGCGGCACCGGTTTGATCGGGATGTGGAAAGCCTTCGACGAAATGGAAAAAATGGGCTGGATCAGCGGCCCTCGTCCAAAAATGATTGCGGTTCAGGCCGAAGGTTGTGCGCCTATTCCCCGCGCCTTCGAAAATGGAGCCGATCATGCGGAGGAATTTTCCAATCCGCATACCGTCGCCGCCGGTTTGCGTGTCCCCGGCGCCATCGGCGATTTTTTGATGCTTCAGGCCATCCGGGCCAGCGGCGGGCTGGCCCTGTCGGTTACCGATGAGGAACTGATGGAACAAACCCGTCAACTGGCTTCGAAGGAGGGTATTTTCTCATCGCCCGAAGGCGGCGCTTCATTGGCCTGTTTGCTGAAACTGGTCGAGATGGGTTTTGTCAAACCGAGCGACCAGGTAGTTATTTTTATTACCGGTAGCGGCTATAAATATCTCGACGTCCTTCAGCAGTTCTTGCCGTCCGACCGATAGAGCGGTATTTATTATTCGGCCTTTTCGGCCACCGGCGTCTTACCGGTAATTTCCGCGACCGACTTGTCGATGGCATCGAGCAAAACCGTTATATCGTTTCTGGTGACGATCAGCGGCGGCAGAAAACGAACGAACGATCCCGATGAAAGCGAAGTCTTGACGCCGTTTTTGATCATGGCTGTTTCAAACTCGGTCACTTTCTCGGGCGAGGGCAGTTCGAAGGCGAGCATCAATCCGGTTGTCCGCACCCCGCCGATTTCAGGATGTTTTTCTTTGAGAGCCGCCATCCCCTTTTCGAACTGAGACGACCGTTCCACGACATTGCGGGTGATATTCTTCTCACGCATCTGCCGGGTGGCGATTAACGCCGCCACCATAGCCATGGGATTACCGCCGAAGGTACTGCCGTCGTAGCCGGGTTTCATGGCGGCGCTGATTTTGGAATTGGTCACCACCGCCGTCACCGGGTAGCCACCGCCGAAACTTTTGCCGATGGTTATAATATCCGGCGTCACCCCATAGCGCATGCAGGCGAACCACTGACCTTCCTTTGCCGCCGTGCGCCCGAATCCCGTTTGTATTTCATCGACAATCATGACGCCGCCATAGTCATCGCAGATTTTCCGCAGTTGCGCCGGAAATTCTTTATCGGCGGGACGATTGCCGGCTTCTTCGCCCTGAATCAGTTCCAGAATGACGGTGCGGGCTTCGCCGCTTTCAAATAATTTCTCAACCGCCCCGGCGTCGTTGAAATCGACGAAATGCACCCAGTCTTCTTTATCCAGGAAAAACGGCTGACGGTATTTGAGGTTATGGGTCACAGCCACCGCTCCGTGGGTGCGGCCGTGGAAACCGCCCTTGAAGGCCACGACGCCCTTATTCTGGGTATAGGCTTTGGCGATTTTCAGTGCTTTGTCAACCGCTTCGCCCCCGGAATTCTGCCAGTAAAAATGTCCCAGCCCCTCGGGCATCATCGAATGGATGTTTTTTAAAAACCGGGCCCGGGGAATATGCACCCGGTCTTCCTTCATGGAAATCAACTGCATCGCCTGATTATACAGGCCCTGGGCAATTTCCGGGTTATTCATACCCAGGTTGGTAGCGCTGTAATTGGAATCCATATCGAGATAGGTTTTGCCCCTGTTATCGACAATCCAGGCCGATCCGCCGCGGACGGGAATAATATCCTTTTCCAGGCGAGACACCGGGATTTTATAGGTTTCATGAATTTCAATCGCCTCGGCCGTCGATATTTCGCTTTCGATCAAAAGATCGGAGATGGCTTCTACCTGCTCGATACTGCATCGCCGCTCGATAAGGGCCGCGATCCGGTCGGCCTGATCTTTGGTTAGATCCGCCCGCCGATTCTCGACCCCGGCGGAGCATTGTTCAATAATATCGGAAGCCTTATTTTCCAGAACCAGTCTCAATACCTCCTCGACTCTCTCGAAGGTGGCATGGGTGCGTTCCGGATGTTCCTGACGATCATTATATAGACCCAAAAAAAGTTTGCTTGCATACATAACATACCTCCATAGTATTTATCATTAATATCAGGGCGCTCGCACCGCGAATCATCGCGGTCTCGGATCCTTTCCCTGCAACCGAGGGAGCGACTGCCTTATGAGGTCAGTCGACGATGATCCGGGGAATATTGTAGGGCAGACGGGCGAGCACTTCGTAATTTTGAAAACGCGTCAGATCGGAGAAGGAACCGACGGTAATCTCGGCTTTTTTCTGTTTGCCGATCAGAACCACCTCCTCTCCTTTCTGCAAATCCGGCAGCCGGGTGACATCGACCATAATCAGGTGCATATTGACCAGCCCGACCACCAGCGCCCGGCGGCCGCGAATCAGCACATGACCGAGGTTGCTCAGACTGCGAGCGAAACCATGGTGATAGCCGATTGGGATGGCTGCGATTTTCTGTTTTTCGGTCGTCATATAAGACGTCCCATACCCGACGAATTGTCCGGCGCCGACTTCCTTGATGTTCATCACTCTCGATTTCCAGGTCATGACCCGTTTCAGGGGATCATGAAACTGTTTCTTTCCGTTCCCGGCGTTTTCCAGCACGAAGTGCATCCGGGTTTCGCCGCTGGGCCAGAAACCGTATTGAGCAATCCCGATGCGGACCATATCCTGCCGGGTTTCAGGATAGATCAGGGCCGCGGCCGAGCAGGCCGAATGGCGTCGGCCGAGAGCCGGTAATTGCCCCCGAAGTGAATCACATTGAAGCTTGAAGGCCTCGATCTGCTTCTGAATACGCAGGTAATTGCTTTCGCTTTCGGCTCCGGCATAATGAGTGCAAACGCCTTCGATCTTCAGGCGGTCGGCATTGACCTTGATGATCTCGACTGCTTCCGATAATTGGCCGTCCTGTAATCCGGTGCGATTGAGGCCGGTCTCCAATTCGAGATGAATCCGGGCGGGTTTCCCGACTTTTTTCGAGGCTTTGATGGCCGCTTGAAGGCGGTCGATTTCGAAAATCCAGAATGAAATATCGTTTTCGACGGCCCATTCGATATCGCCGTTGTCGATGGCCCCCATGATACAGATGTCGCTTTCGGCTTCGGTACTCGCCGAAGCCAGCAGGGCTTCGTCGGAACTGAAGACGGAGAAACGGCGCACCCCGCATTGCTCGGCCAGAGGCACAAACTGTCTGATACCGTGGCCGTAGGCGTTGCCCTTGATGACCGCCGAATATTCCACTCCGGGTCCGATATACTCCCGGAGGAATTTGATATTCTTATGCAGAGCCGAACGGCTCAATTCTATGTATGAAGAGTGACGCATCTGTCTTAGCTTCCTCCATCAGTCATTTTTGGCAATCGTAACCATCAATCAGCTTGTCGATGATATCCTTGAACATCTTCACGCCGGTTTCGATCAGGTCATCCGGGAAATCATAATCCGGATGATGAAGGGCGGGATGATTCAATCCGGACCCGAGACCGAACATGGCCCCGGGACAAAGCGCGGTGAAATGGCCGAAATCCTCCGACCAGGGAAACGGCGTCGCCGGCTTATGGACATCGAGAGCCAGCTCATCCGCGCATTCGATTATTAACTCGACGCAATTGCCGTCATTCACCGTCGAGGGGAACGGTTCGACCCATTGTAGTTCATATTTCAGTTCATAGGTCCCGGCGATATGCTCGGCCAACGCCGCGCATTGCTTTGATAATTTTTCCATGACCTCTTCGTCATGCGCCCGCAGGGTGGCCATCACCTCGCCCTCGCCCGGAGAGGTTCCAAAGGCGATCTCCCCGACGCGGGCATGAATGATCGTGACCTTGGCCGCCGCCTCAAGGGCCGTATGATATTGCACGGCGCTACTGAGATTTTGAATCAGGGCCGCCGCCGCCGGGGCCGGGCTTCGGCCCTTCTGGGGCTCGGCGGCGTGCGAGGTGGCGCCATGCAGTTTGATTATCAATCCCTTCGAGGCCGAGGCAAAGACCCCCTCACGGACGATAATCTGATGGCGCTCAAAACCGGGCAGGTTATGAAGAGCGAAAACATAGTCGGGAGTGATTTCGCGAAACTGCGGGTCATCGATAACACGACCGGCCCCCCGGCCGTTTTCTTCGGACGGCTGAAAAAGCAAAACCACCGATCCATTGGCAGGTCGGACTTTTTTGAAAAGCCTCGACAGGCCGAGCAGGATGGTCATATGACCGTCATGGCCGCATTTATGGGCCGCGCCGCGGTTTTTCGAGGCATAATCAAGCGCCGTCGTTTCGGTGATCGGCAGGCCGTCAAGTTCGCACCGAATCAATATCCTCGGACCCGGCTTCTTCCCCTCATAGATCGCGGCCAGCCCATGACCGCCCAGCCCGATGATTAATTTATCCGGCGATTGCTGTTTCAGGTAATCGCCGATCAGCGCGGCCGTGGCGCTTTCGTGCTCAGAGAGTTCGGCCTGCGAATGAAGCCGGTGTCTGATGGCATTCAGATCATCGTTCATGATGCCTGCATCCTATTCAATGTGGCCGCCTTCGGCTGCGGAAATGATTTTAATTTTCATACCTGAATCCTCAGGCCGTTTCCCGTTTTCTGTATTTCCCATACAACGTCAAACCCAGGAAGACGATGCAGGAGACCAGTACCCCGAAAACGGAGGTGTCGAATTGACCCATAATCTTGTAAACCTGATCCGGCAGGATGGCGGTGTCGAGGGTGTTTTTGAGAAACAGCAGGAGACGATAGCTCATGCTGAAACCGATGGCGCACAGCATGGTGATGAAGATATTTTGAGTCAGACGTTTGTTCTTCCTTTTCGTGAGAGCACCGACCACGACCGGCAGGATTACCGCCGGAGCCCACAGGTGATAGGTGAACAGCAGGAGGCCGATTATGTCGGACCAGAGGACGGCGATCAAAATGGCCGCGACCCCCAAAAAGGCCGAACATATCCGGGCCAGCGTCAGCATTTTTTTGTCGTCTTTATCATGCCAGCCCAATTGATGTTCGAAGAGATCCTTGACGAAAATGGCGGTCGAGGAATTGAGGGCCGAATCGGCCGAGGACATGACGGCCATCAGCAGAGCGCCGATCATCAACCCGCCGATGAGCGGATTATGCAACTGCTTGACGACCATCGGCAGAGCCTGCTGAGCGTCGATATCGGGAAAATGTATCCGGGCGTAGAGAGCAATAAAAAAGAGGATGACCGGAAATGTGAAGGCCAGGAAAAATCCGACGCCGGCGATACCGAGCCGGGTATTTCGGGCGTCCTTGCCGATGCAGTACCGGGTGGCGTATCCGGGAGCGAAAGTTTCCCCCAGTAGAAAAGCGAGAAAGGTCGTGATCAGAAACAACCAGCCCTTGCCCCCCTCAAGCTTGAAAAAATTGGCCGGGATGGTGCGATTTTTGGTGATCTCTTCGCGATAGGCGTCCTGCAAAAGCGATAGATTAAGGCGCCGCCGGCCTCTCTCGCCGGTATAGTCGCCTTTGATGTATTCCAGCGTCTGGGGACTGAGGTTGACATCGGCGAAGCGGGCCGGCTGATAGAGCTTTTCGTCCTCGAGGACAGTATTGAGCCCGGCCTTGAGGCTGTCGGTCAAAGCGGCCGCGGAAGCCGAATCGGATGCGGCCGTACTCAAAAAAGCCCGCCGGTCGGGGTTCATATGAGTGCGGATATAGGTCGAGACCGAATCGTCGTCGCTCAGGATGCGGTCGGCGAGGTGCCGGGAATTAATAAAATCGATTGAACCGAATCTGGTCGGCACGAATTTGCCGGTATCGGAATTATAGGAGCCGACGATGTCGGGAACGCAGAAGAACAGGGTCACGACAAAACCAAGAAAGAGGATGATGAATTGATAGACGTCGGTTTGAATCACGGCCAGAAGTCCGCCGGCGGTGCTGTAAATCACGACCATCGATCCGCCGATAATAATAGACCAGCGAAGGACCTCGACCGAGTTGGAATACTGGGGCATGATGGCCGTCAGCACGGTGCCGAAGGCCGCCATCTGGGCGGCGATGATGAACACCGAGAAGAGCAGAGAGAGTATCAGCATCACAAACCGGGGCCGTTCACCGAATCGATATCCGAAGAACCCGGCGACGGTGTATAGTTCGGCTTTGCGAAATTGAGGCGCCACCACCAGCCCCGAGAAAATAAAATGGAAATACCCCCCGGTCGAAACCAGGAGCATCAGGATGCCCCATTCATAGGTTTTGCCGATAGCGCCGATCGAATAGCCGCCGCCGATAACGGTGGCGCCCATGGTGGCAAAGAGCAGAAACCAGCCGACGTTTCTTCCGGCCACCAGGAAATCATCGGTACTGCCGACCTGCCGAACTTTTACGACGCCCTTGATAAAGACAAACAACACGTAGCCGATGACGATTATCCACAGGATTAATTGATCAGACATTCGGGAACCCCACGGCGGATGAAGCCATTGATGCGCTCATCGGCAAAGAGCGGCTTTGAAATTTCGATTCGAGTATGGGCCGGGCGTTAAAAAAACGGATGACTAATCCTCCTCCTGCTCGACTTGCGCAATGGCCGGCAATACTTCGTATCGATCGATATTGAGCGACGATTGGAGTTGATCAGGAGACGGCACAATTTCCTTGGCGATATATTTATCATTCATCAGTCTCAACAGCGCCGAATAACTGACCTTGAACTTGATGACATCGCCGACCTTGAGGCCGCCGGTTTCCTCGCCGATGTTGATGGCAGTGATATCGCTCGAGGCTCCGGCAATTTTATAACTGTCATTGACTGGCGTCAGGCCGCCGATATCGGTATCGAGATGCCCGATACTGACCAGGGCCCGATAGCCGCGCTGGCCGGGCGAGGATTCGTCTTCGGTCTCCGTTTCGAACGGAGCCGTGGCCGATCCGGTCTCGCCGATCGGCACCAGCGCTTTCTCCTTGATTTCGGCGATTTCGGCCTCCAATAACATGACCTCGTTGTTCAGTTCGGGCAGGATGCCCCCCTGAATCAAATTCGTTCCCAGAAAAATCGCCTCGCCGATCCGGAAATGATTGATGGCCCGGGGCAGTTGGCCGTCCATTACCAGCGGCAAGACCACCGTCGAGCCGGCTGAAATCATCGGCAGGCGATGCTTGAATTTCAATTCCAGCAATTCGCGATAGAGTACCAGCTGCATGAACTGGTCCACGGTGGGAATCACTCCGGCCATGCATCCGAGGTTGGCGCCGATACCCAGCAGGTCGATATTGGAAAGTTTGAATATTTCCTCGTAAAATTTGATCAGCGACCCCGGCAGAATGCCTTCCCGCAGGTCGCCGAGTTCGATCATGAGGATGATGCGATGGACCTTATCCTGCCGCTTGGCCTCCTCGTTGAGCGCCTTGATTATGGCCATTTCACTGTTGAGGCTGACATCCGAATAGGTAACGACCTCGGGGATCGAAGTGAAGTCGGGGATACGCAGATACCAGGCTTCAAAATCGGGCACCAGCCGTTCGATATCCCGAAGGTTATCGAGGCGCGAATCGCCGATGGACCGGATTCCCAGCAGCTGCAGGGCCTTGATCGTTTCCGAGTGCCCGCATAACACCTTGGTCACGACCGTCCACGAAGCGTCGTGTTTGGCCATCAGCCGGTTGATGGCGGCGATGTTACGTTTCAGGGCTTCCAGGTTTATCAGTAAGCGGTTCATTTGTAAAACCTCATTTCGGCGTACTTGGTCGTGAATCCGATCTTTTCATAGACCTGCTTGGCCGGGTTGTCATACTCGACATGGAGCTTGACATCGCCGTCGGCAGTCTCAAGGCCGGTTCGGATCAACAGACCGCCGACACCCAAACCGCGGGCCGACGGATGGACACAGACCATCAGGAGGATATTCTCCGGGATATAGCCTTTCATGCCCGTCCGATGCATAATCAAGGCTCCGACCGGCTTCCGATCGGCCTCGGCGACGAGGATAAAGGCGCCCTTGGGGCTGTCGGGATCAATTGCGATTCCGACCGCCCGTTTGGTGTCGGCCAGCGTGTCCTCATAAGGTTTTATATTTTCATGAACGAATTCCGCCAGGTTGTCGATTGTCAGCCATTCGGGAAATTCATCGATGCGCCGCAGGATATGCATCCTGATTTTCGGGTGGTCTTTCTCTATTGTTAACGGCTCGGTTTTTCCTCCTTCATTTCCCATCATTTACTCCCTTAAATTGAGTTCTTTTCACTTTCATCCAACGACTGGCCCGATAATACCGGGGCCACTTCCAGATGTTCGGCGTTGATCATCAAGGCCACTTTCTCCAAGGCCGACAGGATATTCCTCTGTTCTTCGGGTTTCAACTGCCCGAATTGTCCGATAAACTGCGCTTGCAGAGGCGGCGGCGCACTTCCGAGGGTTTTTCGGCCGGTTTCGGTGATTCCGACAAAGACTTTGCGGCGGTCATCCGAACCCCTTGTCCGCACCACCAGTGCCCGTTTTTCAAGACGATCCACGATTCCGCTGGTAGTGGGATTGCTCAGGTTAACAGTCATAGCCAGAGCGCCGATGGCCACTTCACCCGATTTGGCGATCTCGTTCAGCAAAATCAATTGCGGTCCGGTAAGATTGTAATTCTTTTCCAGTTTTTTGGAATTAAGCGATACCGCCCTCATTATCCGCCTCAGCGTCATAAGCACATTCAGAGTTATTTCGTTCTCGACCATATTCACCTTCAAAGATATTTCGTACACGAAATATTAGTGTACGAAGCAATCTTTGTCAAGTTTTTTATGATTGATTTTGGACAGGCGACCTTGAATTCAACCAATCCATTATCGATTTGCCGTATTAGGTTTTAGCTGCCAATATAAGTAATTATAAGACAACGGATTGTGTTTACAAGTTGAGATTCGGTCCGATCGCATCTCAACAACCCTATGTGCAACATTCTGCAATAACCGATCGGGATTTTCCAGACAAGGGCGGGATCGGTGAGATTGTTGTTGCCGTCGAAGGGAGATTAACTGATCTTGGCTGAATGGGAAATGGAAACTGTGGCGGTTTCCGCATCATAAGCTGATTATCGAGGGTCCTATGATCGGTTTTTACTACCATCGCCTTTTCGCGGAACATTTGCTGGGTTATGGCCATATTGAACGGCCCGCAAGAGTTCTGGCCATAATAGAGAAGATCAAAGCCTCCCCTGTCGCCGCCTCGATCACTTTCGTCGACGCCATCCCGGCCGAAAGGTACTGGCTGGAAAGGGTCCATGATCCCAATTACATCGACGATATCCTCAACCTGAAAATCGAAGACGCCTTCGTCCTCGACTGGGGCGATACCATCGCCACCCCGGCGACGCCGCAGGCGGCCCTTTATGCCGCCGGTTGCAGTGTGCAGGCGGCCCGGGATGTTCTGTCGGGGAAATTTTCGGCCGGCTTCTGCGCCGTTCGACCTCCCGGCCATCATGCCGAACCGGCCCGGGCGATGGGATTCTGCATATTCAATAATATCGCCATCGCCGCCGCCGACCTGATCGACGCCGGCGGACTCGAGCGGGTGGCCATAATCGACTGGGATATCCATCACGGCAACGGCACCGAACGGATGTTCCTGGAGGACGATAAGGTGCTTTATATCAGCCTCCATCAGTATCCTCATTTTCCCGGAACCGGGCAGGAAACCGTCTATGGCACCGGCAAAGGCTCCGGCTATAACCTCAATATCCCCCTGGGATCGGGGGCGGGAGACGATCTTCTTCTCGACGCCTTCCATCATCAAGTCATACCGACCCTCGACGATTATAAGCCGCAGTTCATTTTGATTTCGGCCGGGTTCGACGGGCATAAGGCCGACCCGATGTCCAGCACCAATTTGACCACCGCCGTTTATGGGGAGATTACGCGCCTGACCAAAGAATGCGCCGACCGCCATTGCGGCGGGAAAATCGTTTCAATACTGGAAGGCGGCTACAATCTGTCCGCCCTGGCCGAATCGGTCGAGTTGCACCTGATGGAACTGGCTAAATAAAAACGGCGCCCAAGGGGCGCCGTTTCGAAAATCGATTGCATCAAAACCATGTCTTACGGATAATCTTCATCTTTCTTGAGAATGACGTCGTGGACTTTGCCCTCGACCAGGCTGGTCGATGAAACCAGCGTCAGGCGGGCCTTTTTGCGGAATTCCCTGAGTGACAACGCCCCGCAATTGCACATGGTCGATTTGATTTTACTCAGCGTCCGCTCCATGTTTTCCTTCAGCGGCCCGGCATAAGCGACGTAACTGTCAACGCCCTCTTCGAAAACCAGTTCCTGCTTGTCGCCCATATCGTATCTTTGCCAGTTGCGGGCGCGGTTGGAGCCCTCGGCCCAATATTCTTTGTAATAGTTGCCGGCCCGTTTGATCTTTTTGCCGGGGCTTTCGTCGAAGCGAGCGAAATATCGGCCCATCATGACGAAATCGGCGCCCATTGCCAGCGCCAGAGTGATATGATAGTCGTGGACAATACCGCCGTCGGAGCAGATTGGGATATAGACGCCGGTTTTCTTGAAATAAGCTTCGCGGGCTCGGGCGATATCTATCAAGGCCGAGGCCTGCCCCCGCCCGATGCCCTTTTGTTCGCGGGTGATGCAGATCGAACCGCCGCCGATACCGATCTTGACGAAATCGGCCCCGGATTCGACCAGATACATGAAACCGTCTTCATCGACCACGTTTCCGCCGCCGACGCTGACTTCGTCGCCGTATTTTTTCTTAACGAACCGGATGGTATCGCGTTGCCATTCGCTGAAACCGTCCGAGGAATCGACGCAGAGAACGTCCGCGCCGGCCTCGATCAGCGCCGGCACCCGTTCTTCGTAATCGCGGGAGTTGATCCCGGCCCCGGCGAGGAGCCGCAAATCGCGGTCCACCGACTCGTTTGGGTTCATGTTGTGAGCCTCGATATCGCGCCGGAAGACGAGGTATTTCAGCCGCCCGCGGGGATCCAGAATCGGCAGACAGTCGAGTTTATTGCGCCAGATAATTTCGTTAGTTTCTTCGAGGGTCAATTTGGCGTTGCCGACCGTCAACCCTTCCACCGGCGTCATCAAATCGGCCACCTTTTCCTCGAGTTCGTGGCGGCGTAAACTGTAGTCTTTGCGGGTCATCAGTCCCATGAATTTACCGGAAAGCGACCCGTCCTCGGTGATGGCGATGGTCGAATGGCCGGTTTTCCTGGTCAGATCGCGGACGTCTTTCAGGGTGGCGTTGAATTCGAGGTTGGAATCGCTAACCACGAAACCGGCCTTATATTTCTTGACCTTGGCCACCATCGCCGCTTGATCCTCGATCGGCTGGGAGCCGAAAATAAATGACAGGCCGCCGGATTCGGCCAGGGTGACGGCCAGATTATTATCCGAAACCGCCTGCATGATGGCCGACACCAGGGGCACGCTGATCTGCGTTTTCGATTCTTCGCCTTTTTTGAATTTCACGATCGGCGTCCGCAGGGCAACGCTGGACGGGATGCAATTGCGTTTGGTCAAATCGGGAATAAGTAAATATTCACTGAATGTTCGACTTGGTTCTTTGATAAAATGCGCCATGTTCAACCTTCACGATACAGGTTCTTCGATAATTAAGTAAGGTACCGGCCAAAACAGCCTCTATAACCCGGGCCTGTTTATATTTGGGCTAAAATATATACGGGGAAATTTTCCAAAGTCAAGGGCTTTTGAAAACCGGCCCCTTTCCGCCATTTAATAGGTCATTTGATAATGACCAGTTTCCCGAGCTGTTCGCCCATATCCGACCGCACCGACCAGATATAAATGCCGGTCGTCACCGCCTGCGTATTGCGGCTGATGAGGCTCCATTCCTCATGCTGGGAGCCGGGAGCCCCTCCGGGATAGTCGTGATTGATTTCCTGCACCAGATCGCCGCTGAGGGTAAAAATCCTTATGGTGCAGACATTGGGCAGGTTGGCGAAATGCACCCGGCGCGTCCATTCCGCCGACCGGGCCCGGTCGCGGTTTTCATATCCGTCGCGGGCGTAACCGGCGTCGATTCGATAGGGATTGGGGTAGACGTAAACTTTCAATCCCTGTTGTTCGACCGAATCGGCCGCCACCAGCGGATATTCGCGGACGGCATTGACCAGCGGCGATGACTCCAGAGCTCCCAGAAGCGAACCCGTCGAACCAAAATCGAAGGTGGTAACGCTGAAATAGTAGGGCTGGGAGGGGCGCAGGTTGTCGATCACATATTCGTATTCATAGTAGCGCATGTACCCCTCGGCGGTCGTATCGGAGGGATCGTCGGCGGAGGCGCCGGGATAAACCTTATGAATTTTGAGGGGATCGCTCAAGTCCGATTCATTCCATCCCTGGGGCCGGATAAAGAAGAATTCCTGCCGGTCATTATCGTAGAAATAATGAAATTCGTCGTAATACTGATAGGGATCGAAATCCTCCCCGTACTGTTTCAGCAGGCTGTCCCGTGTGATCGGCGGCCCCACCTGATGCCAGGTCACTTCATAGACATCGGACTGACTGGTGGGAACCCGGTCAAACAGGTAGATGATATAGTTGTCGATATCATAGGTGGCCAACTGGATGAAATCCGACTGGCGGTTATCTTCCCCCATATAGACCCGGTACCCCTCAAAATCCTTGATTCCCGAAAAAACGTCATAGGCGTTCTCGGCCTGCTCCCCATTCCAGCGCAGGGTAACGGTGGAGTAACTGGGGATGCTTCGGATAATTGGGGGCGGGGGCGGCGAAGCGCCCTTGAAATCAGGCACACCGTCGCCGGCATAAAAGACCTTGAAGGAATCGATATGGACGCTGTCGGCCGGGCCGCTACTGTCGGGATTGAACAGGGTGGTGTCGGTCCAGATATAACTCCAGCAGTATTTCCCGGAATCGCCGTTGCCGTCGGTATCGAGGCCGGGATTGTCGAAGATCCAGCTGGCCCAGCGGGCGTTGTTACCGAAGTCGGTGAAATCGAGCTTACTGTAAAACGCCATCGGGTTGTAGGGATCGAAATTTTCGGCGTAATCAAGGGGATTGACATGGAAATTGTCTCCGGCGACATAGGCCAGGGTTATCGGCAATGAATCGCCCGGCTCAACTTCAAACGGTCCGAAGGACAGCAGGTAGCGGGTATCGTAACCATCCGCGAAATCATCGGCCAGGCCGACCGGCGGGGGACGAAGATAACCCCGATCGGTATGCGAAATGGCCGTGAACAACTGGTCATAATCGAATTCCGGATGCGATAGAATATAGTATTTATTCCGGTCGCCGGTCGGCGTTCCAATATTGGTGCCGAAAGGGCGAAACGGGTCTTCGTCGGTGCCGGCTTTGCGCGGACCGAAATCCAGCTGGGGATTGCTGTTTGAAATCCACCAGTTGAAACTGTATTGAAGGTTATTGTTCGGCGAACGCACCACTCTGACCCCGGTCACGGCCACCGGCGAAGCGAAATTCCAGGAGTCGCCGACGGGATCGCCGTCGTTATCGGCAATCCACGCCAGATTGACGGTATCTTCGTCGATGCAGAAATCCTGGGGCGTCGCCACCGTCCGGCGAAAGCCGCAGACGTCGTCCTTGAATCCGTTCGATTCAATCGACTTGTGATAGGCGACGCCATCGACATAAACGCCCAGATAAACATCTCTCAGAGGAAAGTCGCCGATATTGGTTATCTGGTAATCGAAAAGGACGAAATCCTCGGCGTACTGATAACTCCAGGCATAGGAACTCTGACGGATGGAAAGGTTTAACGGGACATGAGGCCGATTATCGAAGGGATCTTCGCCGGTCAGGCCGGGATCGGTGAAAGTGTCGGTGTAGGTGCAGATGAAATCCTGTTCGGAAATCGCATCTTTATCATAATCCGGCCGCGAACGGAGGTTACTGCGGGAGACAAAAGCGCCCTTGTCGCCGGCATCGGGGAAAAATTCACGCATGCTGAACCAGCCGTCGGCTCCCACCGAAACCAGAGTGTCGCGTCCGACGACGGCGCCGATCCATAGGGCTCCCTGGAAAAGATAGATGATATTGGAATTTATCGGGTACTCGCATGAAGGCGCAATTTCACCATCGACGATGGTTATCCCCAGAGAGCCGGTGCCGAAGGTGCCGGCGTTGGTGATAGTCAGGGCCATCTTGCCGGTTTTGTGAACATTAAACTGAAAATTGGGGACGCCGGCAGCCGCAATTTTGTCCTGACGCTGGAGTCGATCCTGAAGGGAATCATTGTACAAGGCCACGGCCTTGGCTTGATGAAAAGGTATCGGAAGGGACAAAAATAAAAGCAGGCAAAAGACCCGATGTCGAATTGTCGTCCTCATGGCTTGAAATATAATATGCTCCGGCCCGGACTGCAAGAGATGAGGCAGGAATTCTGTTTTGGCCCCCAAACGGGCACCCCCCGTCGGCGGAGCGAAGCCGGAAGCCATTATTCTCATTGACACGATCTTCCCGCGTCGGTATCATGTTGGCCAAACCCTTTGCGGAGCCGAAAATCATGTCAGAAATATTCCTTCAGCCGTACAAGCCGGAAAATTTTGAAGAGTTGTTGGATTATGCCGGAGAGGGAGGGCATAACCTGGAAATCGCCACCTTTGCCTCCAGTGCCTATTGGGATGGAGACTGGGAACCAACTCTTGACGATTACCGGAAACGATTGCGGGATTTCGAAGGGATAATTTCGATCCACGGACCTTTCATGGATTTACATCCGACCAGCCTCGACCGCCGCATTGCCGCCGTCAGCCGGGAACGGATCGAGCAGGCTCTGGCTGCCGCCAAAACGTTAAACGCCCGGTATGCCGTTTTTCACGGGGGGTTCAACCCGCTGATCAAGCAGGCAAGTTACCAGCGCGACTGGATCAAAAAAACAGCCGCTTTCTGGAATTCGGTGCTCGACCGCTCCCCCCTCACCATCATGATCGAGAATGTCTGGGAGCCGTCGCCTGAGAATTTTCGGCGGCTTCTCGATACTGCCCGGTCGCCCCAATTGAAAATATGTTTCGATACCGGCCACGCCAATGTCTTCTCGGAGGTCGATCTCGAGAACTGGTTTGAAATCCTGCGGGATGATATCGCCTATATTCATGTCAATGACAATTACGGCCAGGCCGATTCGGAGAGTGTTCCGGGGCGGGGCAATTTCGACTGGCCGAAGTTTTCGCGATTGATCAGGAAATACAAGATGCAACCCAATATCGTTTTGGAGGTTGGCGGTCTGGCCAATTCGAAGACCGCTATCGCTTACTTGAGCGAACACCGGATATATCCCTTCGACTAATTTGGGGCGATCCTGACGAATATTTCCATAAGAGAAAAGGGCCTTTTTCAAGGCCCTTTTCAATCTATTCAGAGATGCTATTTCCGGTTGTCATTAACGATAACGTCGGCCAGGCTAATTTGTTCCCCGAAATCGCCAACTAAGATAATCTGTACAAGATTCGTGAGGAACGCTTTCGCCGCGAATTGCAGGCGCAGAATGAAGTTTTGGAATACATTATTTGTTTGAGCCGGAAACCGTCGGCGTCATAGCCGCCTGACAAGTCTCAATATATTCCGGGCATCATCAATGGCCCGATGGTGAGTGCCCTCGAATTTCAGCCCCTCCAACCTGAGAGCCCGTATCAAACCAAATTTCTTCCCCTGGCGCCTTTCGGCATAGAGACCTTTCAGGTTGATATGGTCATCCCCGAAGACATAATCGATCTCGTGATGCCGGCAGTCCTGGATCAACTGACGTCGATCATAATTCCCCCAGGAGGCCAATATGATTTCATCGATCCGTCCGGTCCAGGAAACGAATCGGTCGAAGACCGCCGGGAAAAAGTCTGAGCTGTCCACCTCGGCCTGCGTTATCGTTGTCAGTGAAATACAAAAATCACTCAACTCCGGATGCCGGACCGGTTTGATATAGGAGTCAAATTCATCAAGGACTTCAAATTTTCCCATCCGTACTTTAATTGCGCCAATCTCAATGGTCTCCATTTCATGATCGGCATGCCGGTCGGGAGCCCAGCAGGTGGCTTCGAGGTCAAAAATGATCATATATTTTTTATCTTGAAAATCGTCCATATCAGACCGCAATGAAATAACTCGACAGGTTACCAGCATCGCCCATAAATAACAGGGATGGCGATCATTTCGAGAAATTCACTCCCCTTATGATCTTGTCGTCGCCGCTCCGTCGGCCATCATGGGCCGGTTTCACTCGACTGGCGCGTTTCCGGAATCCGCATGAGGGACGTACGACCCGATCAGCCGGAAAATAAAGACCACGATCCCGTATGCGACCACTGCGCCAATCACACCGATGAGCGCGGCTATAATGTAGTCCGTCAGGGTGAATTGGTGGAATTCGAACATCGGGATAAAAAGAAACATCTTCATCGAGGATTTTTCCGCACTGACCTGAGCCAGATACCAGAGAAACAAACCGGCGCCGACAAGCAGGCCGCACAACATCGCGGACAGATTTTTCAACAGTCGCATAGGCAAACCTCCACAGGCATTTATCTGATCTTTTGGGGTTTAGTCCTGCCGCCCCTGTGGATGACCAAAGAACACCCGCAGGCTTTCCGCCACCGATCCCTTGCTGTCCATCTGGGTGTCTAACTGGCGGGTGAAACCGACCAGTCGGCCGATGTCATACAGGACTTCCAGAACCTTTTTATCTTCTAATTTTTTCAGCCGCGCCACGACCAGATCGCCTTTGAGCGTGGCTCTGAAATGGAGCTTCTCAAGGATTTCCTTTATCAAAATCGCCCGGAGATGCCGCCGTTCGGTTTCAGTAACGCCTCCGACAAAGCGGAAATAGATATAGTTGTCATCTACATTTTCGGAGACGTAGGTGTCGATGACATTGAAATGATACCCCAGGCGAAGACTGATATTGGCATAATGGTCGGTGATAACGGCCAGATTTTGTCCCTGGTAGTGCGTCGCCCGGTCGGACATGGAAAATCTGGTCAGGCTTGAAACAAGGTCGCCGAATCCCAATTGAACCGGATGGGTGCTCCATGCCCCCGGAGACACCAGGCCATCGAGAAAGGCCCTCATCGGAAGGGATTGAACCATCTCGACCGAAGTGATTTTACGGCTTCCGGCGTCGGGCATGACTCCGCCACCGAGGTCGATGACGTGCAGGCCCAGCGGGATGGGGAGCTGGAGTTCCCGCGATTCGACGCCCCGGAAAAGGCGCGAGGAGATATTGAGATTTATCAGGATTTTGACCGCCATTTCATGACAGAAACGCGCGATGTCATGGTAGGTACGGCAGTTCCGGGCGGTGAAGTCGGGACTGTTGGGATCAATCAGGTTCAGCGGCGAAATCCTTCGGAGTAATTGCCGGAGGATATGATATTCCTTGAGATCCCGGTACACATCTTCGGCTTCGGTCTTGTAATCCAGCAATTCCTTGATGATTCCCCGGTAAATGACATTTTCCTCGGCGTCGATGGTGATCTCGGCGCCGTCGATCAGAAGTTTCGTGGCATCGACGGCATTGACGATCATCGGTACCCCGAATTCACGGGCCACCGTGGCCATATGACCGCTGGGACTGCCGACATCGGTGACGATGGCGGCGGCTTTGCGGACGATCGAAGCCAGCCGCGGGGTTGTATATTGGGTGACGGCTATCGCCCCTACCGGAAAATCAGCGGCATCGTCTTCCTCATGAATTTGCCGCACCCTGCCCGCCGCGATGCCGCGCTGGGCCACCTGTCCCCGATTTTTCATCACAATCGGCGTGTCGGCCAGGTCGATGGTGCGGTTGAATGGACGTTTGGGCCCCCGGGCCGCCACTTTAAGGGGACGGCATTGGAGGACATAAAGCCGGCCGCCCCGGTCAAAACACCATTCGACGTCAACCGGCCGTTTGAAATATCGCTCCAGCATAAGAACCATCTCGGCCAGCCGGGCCACCTGCTCGTCGTCAAGACTGGGCGTTTCCTGAAGTTCCTCCGGCACCGTGGCCGAGAGGACCCCTTCGAGGTCGGACGGTATCATTTGCGTCAGCTTCCGCCCGATACGGCGCGAGACAATCCTGGTCGGGTCCAGCCGGGATACCGTGAAATAATCGGTATCGGAGGTTCCTCCCACGACGCTGACGCCCAGTCCGAAACCGGCCGAAATCGACAGACATTCGGGAGCTTCGCCAGAAGGCTCGACCGAATAAGCCACACCGGCCGCATCGGCGTCGATCATCCGTTGGACGCCGACCGCCATCGGCTGCCGATCATCCCGGGACGCATCCTCCCCGGCATAGGCGAAGACGCTGTGCTTGAATCGGCTGGCCACCACTTTTTTATAGGCGTCGAGGATGCCGTCATCCCGGCAATTCAAGACGGAGACGAACTGTCCGGCGAAACTCTGTCCCGATGAATCTTCCCCAAGAGCGCTGGATCGAACGGCAAAATTGAGTCTGTCGGGCGCCAGTTTTCGAAGACGGGCGATCTGCCCCTCGACAGCCCTGACAATATCCTCCGGTATTGATATCCGTTCGAAAAGGTCGGCGATGGCCTGATCGTATTGCCCGGCGGCATTTCGATCTTCTCCGGCATATTTCCGGCGCAACTTCTCGATCTCCGGCCCCAGCTCGTTGTCATCCATGAAACGCCGATAGGCGACGGTCGAAATCACAAAGCCTTCCGGAGTGAGCATCTCGAGATGATTTCTAATTTCTCCCAGATTGGCATTCTTACCGCCCGCAAATTCCGCCATATCGGCATCGACGTCGGCGTAATCCACGACAAAGCTATCCGGGACCTGCGGATGGTATTCCTCGACGATATTTTTTAGCTCTTCATGGATGGCTGTCTGCCGCGAAAAAAGCTCCCGGTAACGATTATCGGCCATGACGTTGAGATTAGAGCTGACGAAATAGACGGCCTCGGAAAGCTGATCGACGGCGTCCCTGAGGTAGTTGATATCGAAGATATATTCGCCGCCGAGCTTGTCGTCGAGTTCCGAGATGATTTCCAGGATGCGGTTGTTGCTTTTGAGAATTTGCTGAAATCTCTCGAACAATTCCCGGAAACGGCTCAGATCACCGGGGCGGGAACGGCGGAAGAATTTGGCAATTCTGCGAAATACCACAAGGCGCCCCTCACGGTTTTTTTATTGAACTCCGAAACTGCGATAATCGATTTGCACCAAGTTCTCGACGGTTTCGACTCCCGGTATGGCGCGGGCCGCTTCGAGGACGGCATCCATCTGTTCCTGCGATTTGACCCTGCCCCGGATAGTCACTTCGCCTCCCTCGGCCATAACTTCCAGATGGTCCAGGCGAAGATAGGAAATCCCGGCCAGGGCCGCCCGCACCTTGCTGGCGGTCAGGAGGTTTTTCATCGCCCGGGCCGATTCCGGCGTCACCTGAAATTGCGGCTGGGCTACCGCATGAGAGCACATTTCGCAAACAAAGTCGAGTCCGGCGTGTTCCAGATTGAACACGATGTCGTACAACTCGGGCGATTCCCAGTCTTTGCCGTAAAGGAAGCTCGTCCACTTGACACGCTCTTTGTCAACCCGCTCGATATGTCTGACGGCGTCCTTCTCCGATAGATTCAATTGTTCCATGGCGGCCTCGGTGCGATAGGCCATATCGGCGACAAGGCGGACGCGTAAGACATGCGAAATCCCTTTCAGAAGGAAATGTCCGGCGTGCCCATGATAGATCATATTATCATCCCGGGCGTATTCGCACAGGCTGGCCTGAATATAGGCCAGATACCGTTCCCTTTCGAATGAAAGCTTTTGAAATATGGAGGGCGATTTTCGGACGGCTTCGAAAAGCTTGCTCTCGGGTGCGCCATAATCGTCGGCGGCCTTGATGACGATCTCCCGGCTCACACATCGGTAATTCAATTTCTCGGCCAGCATTTCGGCCAGCTTCTTGCCGCCGCTCATGGTGCCCCGTGATATGGTTATGATAGCCATGCCGTTACCTCATTCGTGTCATTACGCCGGCTCATTCGCGGGCGTCCAATATTTCCGACGCCACCCGGGTGACCAGAGCCTTGAGCTGGCTGATCTTGAACGGTTTGGCGATCACATCGCTGGCCCCCGCCTGGAACGCCTCCCTTGTTATCTCGACCGTGGCAAAGCCCGAAATAATTATCACCCTGGTCGTCGGCCATTTTTCCCTGATAAATCGAAACAGCTCCATACCGTCGACATCGGGCATTTTGATATCCGTCACGACGATATCGAACCGACTTTCCTCGAGACGCTTTTTAGCCCGAGTGCTCTCGGTGAAAGTCTCCACGCGATGGCCATCTTTCTCCAGCGCCGGTTTCAGGCGCGTACAGACGATGGCCTCATCATCGACAATAAGTATATCCAGCCTGTTATTCATTTCTCTCCCGACGAAATCTTTCGCCGAATTAGTGGCCGGCTCCGCGCATCGAATTGAACACTATCCCCATGCCGACACCGACGACCATCGCGATGACTATCGCCAGCCCGCCATAAAGGGCCGCCCGCTTGTGAGCCAGATCCGACATCAATCGCGCGAATCCGACCTGTTCTATGAGGAGCGTCGCCGTCCCTCGCATAACCGGTTCGCCTCCCCGGAAGCAATAGAGCAAAACTTCGTATTTCCCGGGAGGTATGGTGGCCGGAACAGGCAGGATTGCTGAAAATTCCTGCATTCCCGGCCCGGCCGGCGTCAATTCGGCTTTTATATCCATATTATACGTGCCGCTTTTGCTTTTCAGCCTCAGGAATTCATCGAATTCGGTCCCGGTCAGCGGCTTGTCACAGGTGAATTTCAACTGCTGTCGCAGGTAATCCACGCCCAGTCCCAATTCTTGTCGAACCTCGGGCGAACAGATATTTTCCAATTTATCCGACGCCCCCAGAAGATATACATCGGGCACATCGCGGACTGTTACCTGGGCCACATTCAGCCAGATGCCGACCACGCGCCCCTTTCTGTTCAGGGTCTCGCCCTCGCCTTCCGATGCCATGATCACAATGGCCCCGTCACATTCGGGCACTTGCGCCGAAGCATCCACCGTGGCTCCGCGATAAAACGTACCGACATGGATTTGGTCGGGCGTCAGTGTCAACGATACCAGCGAGTCATTGGAAGCGGTCTCCACGGCGGCCGTAAGCGCCGGAAAGAGCAGGCAGACGAGCCCGATCAGCCGAAATAAGCTGAACATCATTCACCCCCCCCATACGAAAGCATTGCATTGGGATGCAGCAACAGCCCGAGGGCGATTTTCACCATGACGATCAGCACAATCGAGGCCAGAATAATTTTCAATTGGTCGGATTTCAGCCGGTTGCTGATCCGCGCCCCCAACTGAGCCCCGGTTGAGGAACCGACCAGCAAGAACAGGGCCAGAACAAGATCGACCGTATGATTGTAGTATGCCTGCATGAAAGTGACATTGATGCAGGTGAACACTTCCTGAAAAAGATTCGTACCCACAACGACGTGCATCGGCATCCGCAGCAAATAGATCATCACCGGGACCATGATGAACCCGCCGCCGACACCCAGCAGCGCCGAAAGCATACCGACCAGCGAACCCAGGATTATCGGGACAAAAACCGAGATGGTTATTCCCGACTTTTCGAATCGGGCCGGCAACGGAAGGGCTTCGCTGCAAACGGCGAACCATGATTTCTTCCGGCGTCTCACATCCGTATCCGGGGGCTGTTGGTGCCGCAGGTTTTTAAGACTTTCCAGGAACATGTAGGAGCCGACGATTCCGAGCATGATCACGTACGTGACCTTTATGACCGCTCCGGCTTCGCCGGCCGCTCTCAGCAATTTGACCAACTGGACGCCGAGCGTCCCGCCGATAATCCCGCCGGTCACCAGGATCAGGCCCATTTTGAAATCAACATTTCCCAATCGCCAGTGGGCAAACGTGCCTGACGTGGTGGAGGCGACAATCTGGTTGGCATCGGAAGCGGCCGCGACGGTGGGTGCGATCCCTATCATCATTAACAGCGGAGTCAATAAAAAGCCCCCGCCCACACCGAACAGGCCGGAAAGAAAACCAACCGACAAACCCAGCCCGAGCAAAAGAAACATCTGCACGCTGGCGTTGGCAATCGGAAGATGAACGTAAAGATGAAACATGGCTTGATCATCGGCTCCCAATGGTTGAATAATAAAAAAGTCCGTCGCGCCGGGCAATTATCCATGCCCCGGCCGAGACGATCGGGAATCTTCCCGTTTCCCGGAAGTCCCTGAGCGGCGTAAAGGCTGCCTGGCGTCTAAATCTACCGGTTCGGATCGACGGCACCTGCCGGATCATCAATGACCTCCCTGATAGGATAGTAAAGTGCTCGGGGGCAATATCAGTCCGACCGCCATTTTGATCATGACCAGAAGGACGATCGACGCCAGAATAATTTTCAATTGGTCGGCCTTGAGGCGGCTGCTGATCCGCGCCCCGAACTGAGCCCCGGTCGTGGATCCGACGAGCAGGAATATAGCCAGCACGAGATCAACCGTATGATTGTAATACGACTGCATGAAGGTGACGTTGATGCAGGTGAATAATACCTGAAAGAGGCTTGTCCCGACGACGACATGCATCGGCATACGCAACATGTACACCATCACCGGAACCATGATAAACCCGCCGCCAACGCCCATCAGGGCCGAAAGCACACCGACCAGCGTCCCCAGAATCAAGGGCATAAAAACCGACAGGCTGATGCCTGATTTTTCGAATTGGACTTCCAGCGGCAGGGCTTCGCAACAGCCGGCGAACCATGATTTCTTGCGCACTTTCTCTCTGGGGCTTTGGAGCGGTCGCGGCCGCAGGTTTCTGAGGCTTTCCTGAAACATGTAAGTCCCGATAACGCCGAGCATGATCACATAGGTGATTTTGATGACGAAGTCGGCATTACCGGCCGCCCGGAGAATTTTGATGAGCTGGACGCCCAGCGTCCCGCCGATAATCCCCCCTATCACCAGCAGCAGTCCCATCTTGAAATCGACGTTGCCCAGCCGCCAGTGGGCCAGCGTGCCCGAGGTGGAAGCGGCCACGATCTGGTTGGCGTCCGAGGCGGCGGCGACAGTCGGCGGAATCCCGATCATCATCAATAGCGGCGTCAGCAGAAAGCCGCCTCCCACCCCGAATAACCCGGAGAGAAAGCCGACTATCAGGCCGAGGCCGAGAAGCACCAGGATATGAACGCTGACATTGGCGACCGGCAGATAGATATATAAGTCAGGCATTCGTCTTACTCACTCCCAATAATTGTCATGATCCAAAGTTGTCGTTTCCCTGTGCGCCGGGACTTCTGATATTTTACAGTCCCGGATATTATTGCCATTATTCTCCGGCATCATCTTTCGGTCTCGCAAGTTCGCTTAAAAGGCTTTTCAATTCACTGATCTTGAACGGCTTGGCGATAAACGACACGGCCCCGCTTTGCATCGCTTCCCTGGCGGTTTCGGAGGTGGCGAAGCCGGTGATAACGACCGCCTTGATGCCCGGATTCGATTGCCGCGCCTCCCTCAATACCTCCATACCATCGGGGCCGCTCATCTTGAGATCGGTTACCAGGATATCATAATGTTCCTCGCGCAGGCTCTCGATGGCCTCATGGCTTGAGGCGAAAGCATCGACGGCGAATCCGGCCCGCTCCAGCGAGGCCTTGAGGCGTTCACCGACGATGGCTTCGTCGTCCAGCACCAGAATTCTTGTCTTTTTATTCATCTTCATCATCCATACGACTCATATTACCGCATCGCCGCCGGTTGCATTACCGTAGGATCACCCGGCTATGTTTAATGCTTGCGGGCCTTCGACGCCGCTTTCGTTACCTTCTTGTAAACCTCTTCCACCTTGAACGGCTTGTTTATATAATCGAAGGCGCCGACCGCTTCGGCCGCGCGAAAGGTCTCAAAGGAACCGTATCCGGTGATCAGAATGACCTCCGATGGATAAGCCTCGTTTTTTACGGCGACGAGGACATCGATCCCGCTCGGCCCGGCCATCCTGATATCGGTGACAATGACATCGAAGGTTTTTTCCTTGAGCCGGTCGAGGGCCTTGGGCGATTCGGTGAAGGTTTCCACCGACATTCCCTTCTTTTCCAAATACTCCTGCAGTCGTTCACAGACAATCGGTTCATCGTCCAGAACCATAACCTCAACCGCCTTGCTCATACCTTTCTCCTTTTCGCATTGCCGGTCATATCGACCTGTCGGTCAAATGTTCATTGACTCCGCTCATGGCGCCGGATAACGGCAGTATGATTGAAAACACGGTTCCGTGGCCGACTTCGCTTTTCACCGTGACCCGGCCGTGATGCTTCTCGATTATCCCGTAGCTCACCGACAGGCCCAGGCCGGTGCCCGTGCCGATTTCCTTGGTCGTGAAAAACGGATCGAATATCTTATCCAGATTTTCGGCCGGGATACCGACTCCGGTATCGCCGACGTCCACCCGGAGCGATCCGCTTTCCACATGGCTTTTCACCGACAGCACGCCGCCGTCGGGCATCGCCTGGATTGCATTGAGAAACAGATTGAGAAATACCTGCTGGAGGTTGTGGACGTTCCCCATCATCCGCGGCAGATTGGACCCCAGATCGAGATCGAGGCGGATATTGTTCAAACTGATTTCATTGGCCATCAGCTTCACTGTCCGGTTGAGGACGTCGTTGATGGAAATCTCCTCGAACGAGGACTCGTCCCGCCGGGTGAAATCGAGCAGGTTGGCGACGATGGCGCCGGAACGCTCCACCTGTGAGGCGATCGTGTTGAGCATTTTCAGTTTCTCTTCACGATTCCAGTCATCGAATTCGTCGATCAAAGCCTCGGTCGTGATACTGATATTATTCAGGGGATTGTTCAGCTCATGGGCGATGCCCGCCGTCAGGTTGCCGATAGCGGCCATCTTCCGCGACTGGATAAGCTGATCCTCCCGGTTTTTGACTTCCAGCAACATATGATTGAGGGCGATGGCGAGATTGGTAAATTCATCTCGATATTTGCGGGCGGGTGTAATCAGGGAGAAGTCGCCGGCGGCGATACGGCGCGTGTAGGTTTCAAAACGCCCGAAAGGCCGGATGATCTGGCGCGCAATGAATGAGGCGATGACGGCCACGAAAATGAGAATAACCACCAGCGCCGCCACGGCGATGACCATCGACGTCCGCAGCCATGTATGGATACGAAGCCGTTCCTGATCGACGACATTCGACGCCTCGGTGACGATTTCGGCGCCGAAATGGCGTAATTCCGACTCCAGCGTCAGACGTTGACTCTGGGAAGTGGAATCACCCGGCTGGGGCAGAGCGCCCAGCTTCTCAAGCGTTTCCCGATATCGAACGAGATTATTCTTCATCCTCTCATAGGCCCGGCCGCCCATGATTTTCTCCATCTCATCCTGGGAATTATTCAGCAGGTTTTCGGCGTTCTGGGTATTGTTCAGGGCATCGTACAGGTTGGTGCCGTAGAGAAACCAGTTTTTTTCGAACCGGCGGGCCTGCTGGATTTCGAATTCATAATTCCCGGCCCGTTCCAGAAGTTGCTGGCGGCTGGCGATATTGGAGATGAAGACCATGGCCGCGATGGTGACACAGCAGGTAAAAACGAAGGTGACAAGAAAACCGGCGGCGATACGGAGTCTGATGCTGATCCTTGGTCGATGAGTAAGAGCATCCTGCGCGCTTCGCGCCTGCTCTTCGGTGAATCGCATGGTCCGGAGACCCTCCGGATCCTCCGAATCGTCTACCTGCTTCGCCATCGCTCTCTCCGTCCTCTGTTGCCAGTAGACTGCGCCCGCCTAACGTCGGGAAGTTAAATAGATTCCGCCGGGCGTCTATTGTACGCCCAATTCCGTCAGTCTTCGGCTAAAACAGACAAGCTATCTAATCATACTAAGCCAGAATATGGCCCTTGGCAACCATTTTTTATTTTTTACGGAGGTAATGTTTTATACTGTCGGCGCTCTCCCCCGTGACCTGAGCCCTGTACTATAGGCTTTTTATTCACTACCACACCTTTCTGCCGGTGGCCCGATCGAGCGCATTCAAGCTGGCTGTGTAATCGTAGAAGGCCCGCAAGCGGATCAGTTTCGCTTCTGAAAGCGTCGTCTCGGCGTCGAGCAGGTCCAGGTTGGTTGTCACACCGGCGGCATAGCGCACACGGGCCATCGACACCGCCTTTTCGGCCTGACGCACCTGCGTTTCGGTGCTGGAAATCTTTTTCAGATTGGAATTGACGCCCGCTAAAGCCTGAAGAATCTCTGCATGAATCTGCCGTTCGAGATCGGCCGTATGCGCCCGGGCCGAATTGAGTCCGGCCTCAGCCTCGGCGGTTTGATGTTTGGTTTTGCGGCCGTTGAACACGGGGATTTTCAATTCGAGTCCGGCCGCATAATTTCCTCGCCATGTATTCAGGTTGGGCTCATACCCATTCTTAAATCCGGTGACGAGATTCAAATCCAGAGACGGTTTGTCGCCCAGGGCGGCCAGTCGCGATTGGGCAGTGGCGCCGGATTCGAGGTCATGGGAGAGAAGCAGTTCCGGCCGCTGTTTTTCCGCGGCCGCCATCAGCGAGTCGGCATCAAGCGCCACTTTATCGGACGCGAATGAGCCGCGCAGGTTGATTGGCGTTTCCGGCGGCAGGCCAGTCAACTGCCGGAGCATGATTTCCCGGCTTTCCAGAGCATGTGCGGCGTCGATGCTGTCGCTTTCGACGACGGCGATGCGGACCTGAATCGTCAGGGTATCGAAATCGGTCGCGGTTCCGACCTCCATCCGCTTGACGCTCATCTCCAGATGTTGCCGGAGCGTTTGGAGTTGTTCATCGAGGACGGCAAATCGTTGGTGCAGGATCAGAATATTAGTAAAGACGCCAACGGTCTGGTAGGCGAGGTCGAATTTGACCAGATCGATATTGTCCGCCGCCGTCTGACGCGAAGTTTCGGCCAGATTTACGGCCTCGTCGGTCCGGCCGAAATCATACAGCGTCTGCCGCAAACCCAGATGAAAATCGAAATTATCATAGGGCGCCAGTTCCAAGGGGCCCTGTCCGGGGAGCGAGAAAGACGGTACCGGCCCGATCCGGGTGTAATCGCCTTTGACCGAGATATCCGGGTAACGGGCGCTACGATTAACTTCAACCCGTGCCGCCGAGGCGGTCATGCCATATTCCGCCTTTCGAACCGCCGGGTGATTTTCAAGCGTCATCTTGATCGCCTGCTCGACGGTGATCGAGTCGGAAAATTCGACCTGAGCGAGGGCTGCACCGACCATACAACCCCAGGTTATCAAAGCCGCTATAACTGTAGATATTCTCATATCCGGTATCCTATTCGACTTGCGCCGGAACGGGTTTCTTTCCGGGGCGAGGGCGGGCGGCGGCATGGCGTGTCCGAGTCAGAAGAAGCGGAACCAATCCTATCAGGAGAACCACGGCGGCCAGGAGAAACACGTCGTCAACCGCCCGGATAAACGCCTGCGTTCCGATAAAGCTCCCGATCATCGCCTTGGCCTGCGCCATAGCTTTAGCCGCCGTACTTCCGGCGGCATGCATCGCCCATGACTGCAATTTCATGGCCGTCTGCTGGAAGCTGTCGGAATAGGCACTGGCCTGCTCGCCATACGTCGCCGCATGATATATGGTCCGCCGCGCGAGAATCGTCCCAAACACCGCCACTCCGAAACTTCCGCCGATCTGCCGAACGACATTCAGCAAACCGGAGGCTTGAGCCATCTTCTGATGCGATATTTCCGAGATAGCCATGGTCATCAGCGGCGCGAACAAGGCCCCGATGGCGACGCCGCGCAGGATGAGCGGAAAGGTTATATCCTCTTTCCCGGAAAACAATGACAGCGTTGAATATTGGTAGAAGGTAACAACCATCAAAAGAAGGCCGAGAATCGACGGTATCTTGGGGGTGAAACGGTCGCTGAACCAACCGGCCAGCGGGGCCACGATACCCTGCATAAGGCCGACCGGCAGAAAGACCAGACCGGCCTGAAAAGGCGTGTAACCGAGTGAATCCTGGAGATAAATAGGCAGAAGAAAAGTACTGCCGAACATCCCCACGCCAACCAGAAACAACACGATATTGCATACCCCGAAGTTGAAATTTTTGAAGAGTTTAAGCTCGATGAGCGGATGCGACACCGTGAACTCCGCGGTCAAAAAGACGACCAGCGACACCGCCGACACAGCGAAACAGGTCAGAATATAATTGGAAGTCCAGCCGCCGGTGTTCCAGGCCGAATTGCCGTTGGCCAGGGCCAGCAGAAGCGATGTCAGAAAAGCCGTGAGCGAAATGAAGCCGACCAGATCGAAGGTATGGGAATCGGCGGCTTTACGCTCCCGAAGAATGATCATGGCGGCGATCATCCCGACAATGCCGACCGGGACGTTGACGTCGAAAATCGTATGCCATGAAAAGCGGTCGATCAGGTAGCCGCCGATAGTCGGTCCCAGCGAAACCGAGGCCGACGCCGCCATCGACCAGAAGGCCAGCGCGATGCCCCGCTTCTCGGGTGGAAATTCGCGCGTGATAATCGCCATCCCGACCGGCATCAGGATACCCGAACCGGCCCCCTGAAGCACCCTGAAAAGTATCAGGATATTGAAATCCCAGGCCAGACTGCACAGGAACGAACTGACCGTGAACAACAACAGCCCCAGCGTGAATATCAATTTATATCCGAGGTGGTCGGCCAGCCAGCCGGAGGTCGGCAACATAACACTGAACACCAGCAAATAGGCCGTGAGAACCCATTCCACGCGATCGACCGAGACCCCGAACGAAGACATCAGTTTCGGCAGGGCGACATTGACGATGGTGGCGTCCAGCACCGCCATAAAGGTCGCAATCATGACTCCCGCCAGCACCAACCAGCGATACGTCGGATGTTCGGGTCGCAGTTGCGGGTAGTTCTGAACCAATTTCGAGCGCATGTCGCGCCACCGGCGAGTCGTCATGGCCTACTTCTCCGTGAGCCTTATTTTCACTTCGACCGACATTCCCGGAAGCAAAGACACTTGCCCGAGGGTACCATTGCCGTCGAGGTCGGAGAACAGGATCTTGACCGGTATCCGCTGGGTGATTTTGGTGAAGTTGCCGGAGGCGTTGTTGGGCGGAATGAGCGCGAACTGCGAGGCGGCCGCGGCGCCGATCAATTTGACCATGCCGGCGAATTTGCGGCCGGGAATGGCGTCCACCGAAATCTCAACCGAGTCGCCCGGATGGATCGAGGCCAATTTGGTTTCTTCGAAATTCGCCGTCACCCAGACGTCGTTCAGGTCGAACATGGTGAAAATCGGCTGGCCGGGCTGGACGATATCGCCGGGAACGACCCATTTACGGGCCACGACTCCGGAGGAGGAAGCGCTTATTCTGGTGTTGGCGAGTTCCGTCTCGATAACCGCCAATTGCGCCTGCGACGCCTTGACATGACTGAGCGCGACGGCCTGCTGAGCCTGCGCCATTTCGAGGGCGCTTCGGGTATGATCGAATTGCTCCCGGGTAATCGCATGATCGGAAAATTGGACGGAATCCCGACCGAAATCATCACGGGCGCGTCCCAGAGCGATGCTCGCCACGCGCACGTTTTGCTGGATATAGTCGAGGTCGGCCACAGCCTGAGCCTCCCGGGCTTTAAGGTCGGAATCGTCAAGCTGCACCAGGAGTTCGCCAGCCTCCACCGAATCGCCTTCATCGGTGTTCAAAGCCACAATGCGGCCAAGGATTTTCGAACTGATGGTCACGGGATCGCTGTCGATCACGGCGTCATCGGTGGCGACATAGCCCCGGAGAAAGTAGTACCAGTAGAGGAATATCGCGGCGGCGAGAATCAATAATATCAGCGCCGGAATAAAGAATCTTTTTTTGCGGCGGCGCCCGGTTGGCGGAATCGCTGGCCGTTCCCCTCCTTTATTTTCTTCAGCCATTTTGTCAGTCATCTTTCATTTTTCATTGTCATTAATCGCGGCGGCGTCCGCCTTTGATTTTCATCATGTCCAGTAGCGGTCTTAATCCCTTCAGGATATCGCGCAATTGCCCGTCCGGAAGTTGATCGATGGTATGAATCAGAAACCCCATCCCGGCCAGCGGCGTTCGCCGGATCACCCTCCTTCCGGCCGCCGTAACTTTCAGGTGCACCACCCGGCGATCCTCAAGACTCCGCTCGCGCACTGCATACCCTCTCTTCTCGAGGCGATCAACGATGCCGGAGACGGTGCTGATGTGCAGGTACAGACGTTCGCTGAGTTGACGCAGAGAAATACCCGGCGACAGGGCCACGATGCGAAGGGCGCCGAGCTGCTGGCCGGTAATCCGGTATTTGCGGACAAATTCACCCGACTGCCGGCGGCTCACGCCCTGCAACAACCGGATGGAGTTGACAATTTCGCCGATATCCTGTCGACGGGTCTCAGTCTTCATGGACGCCTCACCGTCATCAAACCATTTTGTAACCAAACATTATGCATACAAAGCAAAATACGCAAACGAATTTGTCGATGTTGAAATAATATTTTGTTTCCGTCGTTATTAGGCGGCCGCTCCGGCCGGTGGTGGTTCAAGGGTGCGCGGGCGCCCCTCAAGCTGATTGAGAGGCCTCGGCTTATTGCCTCTATTCTATTATCAGATATTTAGTTAGAGGTTTGAAAGGGCCCCCGGAGAATATTTCTTAAAAATTATTCGTAATATCCCCGCCTGCAAAAAGGGGCTTCTGCCCCCGGAGGAGGTTGGATTCGTTGATGGACTATTGCCCGGAGATACTGGGGAGGCCGTCCGGGACCGACGAAGGAAACCCGCGGATTAATTCTTCTTTCTTATCGCGCCGCCAGCTTTTTATTTCCAGCTCACGACGGCGCGCCGAGCTTTCATCCGGATGTTCCTCGACATAGACGATGGTGCACGGGCGCTTCATCCGCGTATATTTCGCCCCTTTGCCGGAATTATGTTTATCCAGCCGCGCCCTTACGTCTTTGGCGACACCGGTGTAATAGGAACCGTCACGGCATTCCAGGATATATATGTACCACATAAGATGCTCCGCATCGATTGGTCCTCGCTAAAGCTCAGGGTCCTGGCGATTGGCTTTCTCTGAACCAGACCGTCTACCCCCTTCTCGACATAGGCTTTCTTCCACCGATAGATTGTCGAGCGCGGGATTTCAAAGTCACGGTACGCCATGGCATCGCTGCCTAAAGCCTCCGCCAACTCCGATACCAGCCTTTTCACCCTCGCTGATCGAATCTGATGCTTCAACGAACGAACCTCCATTTGTGAATTACAATAAAACACAATATGTCTCACGAGGTCTGGTATATCTACACCGACAACGTCACTCACGAAGAATTTCACACGCTCTGGCAATAAGATCCCTGTTTGCATGGTCTTTACCCAGCAAATCGGCTTTTGTCATCCGGTGGATATAATCCGGTTCGACACCTAGATCCTCCAAAGGCAGGCCCTGATTGTCGCCGGTCCGCAACATGCGGCGTATGGCTACAGTGAAATTGGCGCCACAAGGGAGGGGTTCGAAATACTGTGAATCCCCATTCACATCCAGGGTCAGCTCGTAAAGGATCGAATGAGTCCACACGTTGGCGCCACCCGCACCGGTGTTTTCATGTATACCCAGTATTGTACCGAGTTTATTATCTTGAAATCCTGAAGCAAATATATCGGTGGCGCTATAGCATAAGGCGTCGGTGATCAATACCAGCTTGTAACCTCGATTCGACCGAAATCGTTTCAACAGGGACCGCGGTGTCAGCGGAAATCCCTGACTATAATCTTCCCCGGTATTTCTTAACTCATCCAGGGAATCTCGCCATCTGGACAAATCCAACTGCTCATTTATATTCGAAGGGGAATGAACCCTGCATAAATATTCAATGAAGTCGGAATTGATAAACTGCGCCGCTTCCGTGTTGATATATTTTTTCGAAAGAGTTTGCAGCATATACTCGGCCGCCCGGATGTGGCCGCCTCCATTATTGCGAACATCCAGAATCACTCCCGTCGGCGGCATCCTGTGAAGCAGCCGAGCGAATTCTTCGGCCAACCCCAAAGGGTTGTCGGTGTCAAAGGAGAAAATGCGGATATAACCGTATGATTTTCCCTCATGCGTTACTTTTTTGCAGCGGAAGTGATTGGGGAAACGCGTCTCTTCAAATCCATAGAAAGGATTTTCGCGTTTGTTGCTGCCCTCAGAAAGCTTGCGCTTATATAATTGGCCGGGGGCAAAAAAGGCCTTTCGTGTGTTCTGAACCAAAAGAGTGTTATAATCATAGCCGGACAACGTTTGATGCGCCGCACGCCAGCCGTTTTCCATGTTCAGCATGTATTCTGAGTTGACCGATCCCACCAACCAAGGGAAGCTGATTCTCCTCTTTATGCCCTTCGTCCTCTTACCAGACCCGGGGTCTCGATAATTAAGGGTGACTGATTCTTCTTCCGGCGGCAGCATGACCTCCAGGTGCCTGAAGGTCATCGAATTCAGACCTCTTGCAAATCTGGCCGCCTTATTGCTGCCCGCATAGCGATCCCCATTGGAGGCGATAGCCCTCCTGATAGGTATATTATTCCAATGGGTGACCTCGACACCGATCTTAAAACTCGAGGGAACATCATCGCTCATTATTCGCGAAATGATGTATTTGGGTTCTTCGCCTTCGTAGCATTCCTCAATCATGAAGGGGACAAAGACAACCTTGTCATTGAATGGCGCAGGCAAATGGTAGACCGTATGCAGATCCCGTAATGAATTAAATATCTGGATTATCTCGGAGTGAAACTCCAACTCGGAATTATAATCATCATCATATTGCACCGCATCGCGCAATAAATCCAGCCGCTTCAGGGGGTTGGACGCATGTCTGGCCCTTTTCAAAGGCAAATGAACATAGGCATTTTTTAGTATGGATATTGCCTGATCGATAATGGTCAGTCGGTCATTTGGGTGCAGATATCCCGGTGTCATGCGGAAGGTGGCCAAGGATTGAATTGAATCGAAATTCGACCGCTTTAGATAGCTTTTGTTACGCGACACGCTGTCGGCAGCTGATATTGTGACTTTTCTTCCATAGTATCCCGGCAGCCCGGCGGCTATGTAATCAGGCAGGTTCATTTGTCTGGCCAGTTTGTCAAAATAACGATGGTCATCTGCGATGGTCGGCGGATCGAGCTCCAGGCCCTCCAATATCTCGGAATAGACGGTCGCGCCCTGATCGAAGAGCCCTCCACAGGAAAATTCCGCACCAAAATGATGTCGCTGAGAGCTGCCCTCATGGTCTTCATGCTCCAAAAATATACTAACGTCAGATTGGTGTTCCGAGATAAAGGTTGTGCCGGCGAAAATGCCGCTGTCGTAGTCCTCCTGTTGTTTGGCAAGCTGAGGAAGGTCTCGCATACCTTTAATCAATTTCTTTTGCGCATCCTTAAATGAAACGTCGATGTCTATTATATTCTCCGATTCGTTTTTCAGATTCATATACCTGGTATAGGTGCCGATTCTTACCTTTTCCAATGTGACGTCAAATTTACCCAAAAAGCGCTTGTAACCGAATCTTGGCCATCCATCGATAACCACAAGAATGATTTGATGTTCGTTGGAGTTTATAAGATTGGTGCAGGGTTCCCCTTTCTTGCCCCTCAGGACTATCAAATCCGCCTTTTTCCCTTTCTCGAGACTTCCTATTTTTTTATCCCAGTGCAGGATTTTTGCGGCGTCGGTTGTCACTGTTCGTATCAGTTGTTCGTCGGTAAATAGATTGCCATTGTTTTTATTGAACAAATGAGCCACTTTGAGTTCGCAAAGCAGGTTTTTGCTGCCGCTGGCTGACCAGTCGGATCCCATGCCGATCAATAGTTCGTTTTTCTTGGCCGATTTTATATCAGCCGTTGTTCCGTACAGGAGAAAATTACTCATCGGCGACCATATAATGGAACCGTTATGATCGCGCATGACCTTAAAATCTTCGGGATATAATCCGACCGAGTGTATCCCCGCCAGTTTATCCGTAATGGCCCAGTTATCAGGGGACACTTGCAGCGCTTTAAAGTGTTTATTGGCGCTGGTGTTGACACCTTCTGCCAGATGTATTAAGTAGCAGTTCTTGCACTTCTCCAGTATCTTTTGAAAATGCGCCGCATCTTTTGCATCTACATCGGCAATTCTGGTATCAGCGCCGGGCAGATCATCATCTATTGTCTGCTCGACATTTCGGACCACCCCTTTGTACAACTTCTGGATTTTGGCCGCGATGGAGAGTGTTATCCCCTGAGACGACGTCACCCCGGAAAATAACAATTTGCATTCGACATATCTGACAATGGCTTGAAGGTAACCGTCGATTTTCCCTAAGATCCGCATAGGACCGGTCATTTTTTTCTTGTAATCCGGGTGTCTTCGCCACTGATCACGATTGAAAAACGTCTTCGGCACGTCCCACATAGGCAGGATATTATAACTGAGATGATTGTGCAACTCGATCAAACCCGGATAGATGGTTCCGCCGGTTTTGATGATGTCTTTCTTGGTGAATCCCTGAGGAGGGGATTGCGACGACTTCCTCACGTCGACAATCGTATCACCCTCAATATATATCACTCCCGATTCGAAAACTGTCGACTCTGCATCCAGAGAGACGACACGACCCTCGAGGGCATATTTGGTATTTGCCCCCAATTTGATTTTCTCCATTTGCGCGTACCTCCTATGGATGCTTGGCTATGGAATTTGCCTCACTATTGGACAGCGGCGGAGGAGCCAGAGAGAAAGCCCATTGAGGCATGAATAGTTTATAATATCCTGCTGACCATTGCCCGGCACTATCCTTGGCTCTTCGCGCCCGATCTCCCGAACTGCCCAGCCATTTCAATGTCCCGTAGGGCAAATCATAGCCTGGTATTTGCCATCGTCCGCCATTATATGTAAATGACGGATTGGTAATATCTTTGGGATATGACTTTGTCTTGATGCTATTTATGGCACTCTGCCAGTCACTCAGGGCCCCTGATTGAAGCCATGAGCGGAGATTTATGACGTCTATCGGCGCTGTCTGCAATTTTTGAATCAATGTCGCCGACATTTCACCCAAAGTTAATATCAATTTGGTTTTCTTCTTGGCCAGTATCTTGTCAAGAAAGGCGTCATAGATTTTTACTATCTCCGTATTGGTGACTATGGATTTTCGTTTGGCTGGAGTGAGATCCAACATGTCCACCGGCAAAATACGCAGAATACAATATGATCTGGTAATACCCATCGCTTTCAGAAACGCCTGGAATCTCTGCCCGGACTCACCGGTTAGGGCCCGTCCGGTAAAAAGATCATCATGAGATTGCTGATCTGCCAGGATGAGAAATGTCGCTTTACCTGGCCGACCTCTATAAATCGGGCCATAGCCCAGCGATATGTCAGATTTTACTCCCAAGGTCGAAAAATCCGGCCAGGCAAGATCCTTTTTGCCGCCCATGAACAAGCGTGCAAACGACAGGCCGGGCCCCTTATCGTAATCCCTGTAATCGGCAACCTGCGGTTCGTACGGTACATCACCGGGTTTTTCGGAATACCCCTCCGCAGTCCCGGGGGCTGAATCGGCGTATACGATTTTATCCCCAGAATTATTATATTTGCCGCTGGCCGAAAACAATTGTATCGATCGTTGAGAATCCTTTCTGTTACTCGTTGTGCTGCCTTTTCCCAATCTCCAGGTTATACCAAAAGGCAAATCTCGAAAAGGAATGGCGGCTTTACCGAATGAATATGGGAGACTCAAATCTCTTGTCATTCCGGGGTCGGGGGGCAACCAGGCCGAATCTTGCTTAATCCAGGTATTAATTTTGTCTATGGCGTCTTGAAAGCTCTGTTTTATTTCGGCGATTTCTCCGGGGATTTTGGCCCCTCCCGGATGACGAACCCCGACAATCCTGGTCTTGGGATCGAGGAAACTTCCGCTGCAGGTTGAAAGATCACCCGTACCATCCGGGCCTGTTCCGCCGCGGCTTTCTACCCATGTTATAACCGACTCTCCAGCGGCTTTCCCGACCGCAACAACCAACCGGACATCGTTTTTCTTCAGAATGTAATTGAATATATCATGCCGATGCTGGACAATCGGCGACTCCAGATTTTGCGCCAGCCATTTGAAGTAACTGGCGTATTGGCCGTATATTGGGTACACGAAGGTGTTTACGAAAAGATAGGAATAATCCAACCCCATGAAATTAAGAAGATATTGTAGCCTGCTTCCCGTGCTGCCAACAAATGCTCTGTGTGCAAGACACTCATCCTGCGCGCCTTCTTGACCGATGATGACAATTTTAACTCTGCCGGCCCCCGTTCGACCGCGGAAATACATCGGGCCGAAATGCCACCTGAATTTCTCGCTGCCTAATGCCGTCAGAGAAAGCCGGCGATAATTGGGCGTCTCCGAAAATAACCTCGGCCAACATAGATTTTTCGGAGGACCCGAATCATATTCCCACGGATTACCCCTATTCTTCCAATAAGAATTTTTATACATGATTTCACCTGCCACGTTGAAAATGCCTGAAGAGATTTTATTCCCTGAGAGTAATATACAAAAAGGCATTGCCGACGTCAATGATTTTATATCGAGATTATTGACGCCTTCCGTTGAGTGGCATTCATGATGCTGAAGATGCGCGGCGCAAGATAGTTGCGCAGCCGGGTCTGCCGCCGGCTCATGTACCACATATTAAATTGGTCCAGCGACCTTTTTTGTCAAGAGTGGCCTTAGAAAATGATGTGGCGGAGAAAGCTGGGACAAATATCGAACTCTGGTTACTCTGGGATTATAGTCAGGTCATAATGGCGACAGCCAAAAACTGCCTTCTGGCAGCGGGGAGGCTGGGACAAGTTTCGAACTTTGGTTACTCTGGGAATATTGTGAGATCATCCATGCGACAGCAGAAAAGGGGCCCTGCCCCCGCGACAGCCAAAGAGTATCTTCCGATACTGGCGGAGGAGGTAGGATTCGTCGGAGGGCTATTGCCCGGAGATCCTGAGGAGGTCATCCAGGGCCGACGAAGGAAACCCACGGATTAATCCTTCTTTCTTATCGCGCCGCCAGCCCTTGATCTCCATTTCACGACGGCGTGCCGAGCTTTCATCCGGATGTTCCTCGACATAAATGATGGTGCACGGGCGCTTCATCCGCGTATATTTCGCGCCCTTGCCGGGATTATGCTTATTCAGCCGCGCTCTTACGTCTTTGGCGACACCGGTGTAATAGGAACCGTCACGGCATTCCAGGATATATATGTACCACATGAGTGCAATCCCGACAGAATCAGCCCTTCGCTAAAGCTCAGGGTCTAAGAATCACTAATTCGCTACGCTCACAAGTGATTCTAAGAGCGGGCAAGCTGGGACAATTATAGAACTTTACTTTTGAAGTAGGAACTCCGGTCATCCACGCGACAGCAGAAAACACGATGGATTCGTGTCGGGGAAGATGGGACAAGTATAGAACTCTCGTTACTCTGGGATTATAGTCAGGTCATAATGGCGACAGCCGAAAACTGCCTTCTGGCAGCGGGCAAGCTGGGACAATTATAGAACTTTACTTTTGAAGTAGGAACTCCGGTCATCCACGCGACAGCAGAAGAGGGGCCTCTGCCCCCGCGACAGCCAAAAAGTATCTTCTGATACTGGCGGAGAGGCTGGGATTCTCCGGAAGAGATTTTCGTAACCTATTGAAATGGCGTCAATTAGCATTTAAGTCAAAACAGGACAAGGGATTTCCATTTTTTGTTTGTTTGCAGCTGGTTTTGTCTGTTTGCAGCTGGTTTATTGGCGAGAGGGCACAAATATGACACAAATGACAAGGAACTTTTAGGGAAACGGTAACCCGGCATTGCGTTGCCGGAGCATCGCTGCATGCTCTATCATGCCACTTATAAAGATATTCAGTCAATCTTTTACGCAACTGACCGAAAACTCGTGGTGGAGTCCACGAGACGATTATCACAACCGGGTAATCATCGCACCCCGGCGCAATCAGATTTTTATCCCAAGCGTTTTTATTTTCCGCCATAGCGTCGATCGATGCATACCCAGTTCGATCGCTGCACGGGACCTGTTGCCGTTATATCTCTGCAGTGCTTCCTGAATGATCTCCTTCTCACCGGTCTCCCGCGACGCTGTTATCTGGCCGGGGATACTCTCCGCTATAATATGCGGGGGAAGATGATCGACCTGAATCTCGTTGCCGTGACACATGACAAATGCGTGTTCGACCGCGTTTTCCAGTTCTCGAACGTTACCAGGGAATGAATGCCGGCGCAATACGGACAACGCTTTGGGCGAAATCCGTTCGATCGTTTTGTGACTTTTCTTGCGGTACACCTCCAGAAAATGATCCACGAGAAGCGGAATGTCCTCGGGCCGCTCGCGCAATGGAGGAATGGCTACGTTGACCACGTTTATCCGGTAGTAAAGATCTTCCCGAAATTTCCCCTCAGCGATAAAATCGCCCATATCCGCATTAGTGGCGGCGATGATACGTGCATCGGTGTGAAATGTCCTGGTCGATCCCAGCGGCCGATATTCGCCATTATTGAGGACGCGGAGCAGCTTGACCTGCAGGGAAATATCCATCTCGCTGATTTCATCGAGCAGGAGGGTGCCACCGTTGGCCAGGCTGAATTGCCCCGGCTTGTCGCGCTTGGCATCGGTAAAAGCGCCTTTTTCGTAGCCGAACAGTTCCGATTCGAGAAGACTGGCCGGCAGTGCGGCGCAATTTATCTTGATATAGGGGCCATACCGACGCGGACTGAGGTTATGAATAACCTGAGCGAAAAGCTCCTTGCCGGAGCCGCTGGGACCTTCGATGAGAACGCTGCATTCGGATTCCGCGACATCGGGCAGCAGATTTATCAAGTCATGCATCTTCGGGTTGACACTGACGATATCCTCGAGGGCCCGCTTCTGATCGAGGGTTTTGCGCAAATGCTCAACTTCCGACAGGTCGCGGAAGAATTCGACGGCGCCGATAATCTCGCCCTGGTCGTCTTTGAGCATAGTCGTCGTCACGCTGATCGGCAATTCCCGGCCGTCCCGCGTAATGATCTTCACGCGTGCGTTCTGGATCTGATTATGAGTCTTGAGGGTATCCTTTAATGCGCACTGCCGGTGACAAAGGTCGGTGCGGAAAATATCGAAACAATGTTTTCCAACAGCCTCCGACGCCATAAAACCGGTGATTTTCTCGGCCGATTTATTGAATGACATGATAATACAATTCCGATCGACCGTGAAAACACCGTCACTGATGCTGTTGAAAATGAGCTGGCTGAGCTTTTTTTCCATCTCTCGTACCTGCCAGTCCGTCAATTCTTCCCTATAATATGCAAGATCAGTCTGCAAATACAACCCCCGATTGAAAATTAATTCTCATCATACGAACCCGGTCAGCTGAGTTCCCCATGTCCGACGGCCGGTAGTTGACTTCAGGCGGAGACTTTATTGATCAGTGTCCAGCCGCTTTCATGGAGGCCGAGTTTGTCGACAATCATGGCCGCGCGGCTGTTAAGCCGGAATTGAAGAGGATGATCGGGTCCGACGAGAACAACCGGCGAAATAAAGGACTTTGCGAATTCGTCGATACGCTGACCGCCGAAGGTCGCCATCGGGTGTGGGTATCCCAGCACGAGGATCTGGAACTCGCGTACCACCAGGCATCGGTGCAATTCCGTCCATTCGGCGTCTTCGCACAGGCGAAATCCAACATCAAGATAATCGCCGGCCCGTTGATCGTAATACAATCTCAGTTCCTTTTCCAGCTTGACCGCCAGTTTCGACCGTTCCTCTCGGTTGAGGCCTTTGGCCAGATCAGGCGTTATGCCATAGGGATCTTCGAGAAAATGAAATACATTCAGCTTCAGCGAATGTTCTCTTGAAACATTCAGGGCAAAATCGAAGGCCCAATCACCCGGTTCAGAATAATGGGCGCAGAATCCGACGGCATTGAGAGTCGGTATGGCCATAGTCTCCTCCTTATTGTTGACTTTTTCGAGCAACCGCCTTCAATGACAATTCGGTCGCAGTTCATGTTCGCTGCACGGAAGCGCTCGCCGCCTCCTTAAGGTAATAATCGGAATACACTGCTCCGATGGGATTATTGGCCAGCGACTTGTCCTTCACAAAAAGAGTTGTCACCGGTGCCTGACTATATCGGCTGAAGACACAATCGGCACCCATACAAATACCGATAATGACATTCAGGTCAGTATGCATATGGTTGAGAATCTCCGCCTGTCCGATTGGATTACAGGCGACATCGTACCGATCTTCCCCCGTCTTGTCGACGGACGATTCGGAGCCATACGGGTCGGCGAGATGTATTCCTCCGACCTTGCATGAAACAGGTGCAACTTCAAAAAATCGCCTCAGGACACGGACCAGTATTTCAGTCGGCTCGAGTAAATCGATACAGAATGCAATACCGATTTTCCGGTACTTCATCTCGAGACAGAAATAGACCAATTCCGAAAGGCGGCAGAGAGTTCGTTCGCGCTCGCAGGCGATATCCATCGACGCCTCGCAGATGCGGCGGTCTTCTTTCGCCGGTTTCGGAAAATCGAGCCTGGAATCAAGGCAGTTCTGTCCGCGAAGGCACACACGATTTTGACATGCGAGACAATCTATCAGGTCAACTTGTCCAGCCGCGAGTGCGGCCTTCGTATCGCCGACGGTTGATTTCACCTGACGTCCGCCAAGCCCGTATCCCGGATGCAGCAATCCGTTCCGCAGGCTCTCGATTATATCATCTACCGTCGAGGCAACATTGTCGATAATATCGATATTTTGCAGCTCGAGGTAGGCTCTGTTCTCCCGGCTTATTCCACCGCAGATAAGCGTGTCGATCCTGTTCTCTGCCAGAGCCTTAGCCAACGAGAGCAATCCATAGCCGGCCATATTGTACGTTTGTTGCGATTTGATCCGGTTTTGCGAAACCACAAGCAGGAGGAGTGATTCCGCAAAGGTGCATCGCGGCGCTATACGCCTGTTCGATATCGGTATCGCATATCTCATGGTTATGACCTCTGAGCGTTCTCTTTGCAAGTGTTATGCCAAATAGTCTGCCAATGAGCAAATTAGACCGATTCCAGCTGGCCTTTCATACTGCTAGAATAAAGAGGCACAAGCCTGTTCCCCCGGTGATATGAGAAAGATTTGCTTTTTATCTTCCTTAGATTTTTCAGCGGCTGATTTCAAAAAGCTTTTCACCTAATCTATGGACATAATGAGGTGTCGCAAAAGTGTCGCATAGCGTTGCGGTGTGCGACAGTATGTTGCAACGCATGCGACAACCGTAGAGCGACAATCTTCTGGCAATTGCGTGTTCGCAAGAAAGCAGTGATAATTTTTGGCAAAATATTTTCGGTCTCTCATAATCGGCATACAGACAGTCAATTAGCACTTATCCTGAGCTTACTCAAGACTTGAAATTGCCTCCAAAATACGCACTGCATGTGAAATCGGGAACATTTGGTATGTCCTTTGCCCTGCAACACAGCGAAACTATTACAGCATTGGAGACGCTTTTATGGATGGTGAGAATATTTCGGCGGCTCAACCGGTCCGTGCAGAGACAGCAATAAGCAAATATCCATACTATATAGAAAATCCGGTGACCGAAAACCGAGTCGATCGATTCCTGGAAGCATTCAATGCCGTTCTGGAATTTACAGATTATCGAGCTTTGCTGGATTCCTATTGCACGTCGAATGCAAAATGCAATCGGTGCGCTGTGGCTTGCCCGGTGTATCTTGCAACGGGAGATCCACGTGACATCCCCTGTTATCGCAGCAACCTTCTTCTGGATATATACCGGCGATATTTCACCATCGGCGGCTGGTTCAAAGCCCGGGTCACCAATGGGTTCGAACTAACCGATGACATTATCGACGATATGCTCGATGTGTTCTATCGCTGCACGGCCTGTCGTCGCTGCACGCGGGAGTGTCCGATGGGAGTCGACCACGGCCTTGTCACCCGCCTGGGCAGGTATATCCTGAGCCTGATCAACATCGTACCCAAAGCGTTGCAGGTAAGCGTGCGTGAACAGCTGGAAGGCGAAACACATAATACCTCAAAGGTCCCTAAAGAAGCGATGCTGAACACTCTAGAGTTCCTTTCCGAAGAGCTGGAGGAAATGCTGGGCATAAAGATGGACTTCCCTGTCGACCGGGAGAATCGCGAGTATGTTTTCTTCTGCGCCGTCAGCGATTACTTGATGGAACCGGAGACCCTGATGGGCAATGCCGCGGTACTTTACGCCGCAGGTGACTGGGGCCGCTGGACAATTGGCACCGGCAACTACGATGGAATCAACTACGGCCTCTTTTACAGCGACTGGCATTTGGAAAGAATCATACAACAACTGATCAATGAAGTGGATCGGCTGAAGGGAAAATCGATATTAATCGGCGAGTGCGGGCATGCCTCACGTTCGGCTCATGATTTCGTACCGGTGTTTGGGGGGCGCAATTCGTATCCCGTTTACAATTTCATGGAATACACCCTCGAATGTATCCGACAAAACAAAATCACCCTCAACCGTGAAATCGTCACGGAACGGGTAACCTATCACGACCCCTGCAATATCGCGCGTTCGGGGTGGATCGTCGATCAGCCCCGGGAAATTCTGCGCTCATTCGTGAAGGACTATGTGGATATGACGCCGATGGGTGAGGATAATTACTGCTGCGGAGGTGGGGGCGGACTGGTATCCATCGATGAAATTCATGATTTCCGCATGGACATCGGGGGCCGGATGAAGGCCGAGCAGCTTCGGCAAACCGGCGCTGATATCTGCATTGCTCCCTGCGCGAACTGTAAGAAGCAATTGAAGGAACTGGTCGAGTACTATGACATCCCGTGCAAGATCATGGGACTGCACGATTTGATTCTGCAGACGATTGAAATCCCCGGCGCCAAACCCGCCCGCGAACGAAAGGAGGAAGCGGCATTGTTTGAGATGTGATGGCACATCATCGATAAACGGATGCCGTTTAATGACAGGATAGTATGGAACAATGGATTGACATTGCAAAAGGACCTCTGTTTGCTCTGACCTTTTTGATAATGGTTCTCGGCCTGCTGCGACTGGTAGTGATCCAGTTTTATTCGATGATAGCCGGGAAAGGCAGGCGGCTGCAGAACGCGCCGTGGAGGAAAATACTCACCGACGCCCTTACCTGGGTCATACCGATCCGACACCTCATTCCAGGAACCAAGTTCTTTTCGGTTGTCTCTTTTTTGTTTCACATCGGAGCACTGGTCGTGCCGGTGTTTCTGGCCGACCATATTGTCCTCTGGGAATATTTTCTGGGCGTATCACTCCCGGCGATCGGTTATGGCGTCGCGGATTGGCTCACGCTGTTCACGCTACTCGCCCTCTTGACCCTTTTTGGATTCAGGGTGTTTCTGCCGCGCCTCCGGGCCATGAGCCAGTCGTCCGACTACTATTTGTTAATTATCGTTTTCCTGCCCTTTGCCACGGGATACGCGGCATCACACCCCGTCGTAAATCCTGTATCTTGGGAGACTATGATGCTTATGCATCTGCTGTCTGCCGAACTGCTGTTTATCCTGATACCGTTTACGAAACTGGCCCACATCGTGCTCTTCTTTTTTGATCGGGTGTCGGCCATCCATTGGCAATTGCGCCCTGGAGCCGGAGATAAAGTTGCCGAAGCGCTATACGGAGAGGAAGCCAGAGTATGAGATACGGAATCCTGATGGATGTCACCAGGTGCCGAGGGTGCATGGAATGCGTTGCCGTGTGTATTGAGCGCAACCACAGCAACCCCTTGCTGGCTGAGTATGATATGGTGCAGGGCAGGGATGGGTTGAGCGCCAATCGCCTGAGCACGGTATTGAAAATAGACGAAGGTCGCTTTGCAAAAAAGAACTGCATGCACTGCCTTGATCCTGCTTGCGTCTCGGCCTGCCTTGTCGGCGGAATAACCAAGCGGCCCGACGGCCCGGTGATCTATGATCCCGCCAAATGCATCGGATGCCGCTATTGCATGCTGGCCTGCCCGTTTCATATCCCCCGGTACCAATGGAGTGAAACGGCGCCGTACATGGTAAAATGCGACATGTGCGCCGGCCGTATAGATGACGGGGACAAACCGGCGTGCGTAGAGGCCTGTCCATACGAAGCTATCGTTTTCGGTTCACGATTGCAGCTCCTCAGTGAGGCGCGGTCGCGCATGCGACAGAATCCCGAACTGTATCAAAATCATATCTGGGGCGAGAATGAATTCGGGGGCACTTCAATGCTTTATATATCGGATATAGATCTGGCGACCCTTGGCTGGCCGGATGCGGTTGATGAGGCCATCCCGGATCTCACGGAGCCGCTGGTGCATAAAACGCCGTTTATCGGTTTAAGCGTGGCGGTCGGACTGGTGGGACTGAACTGGATAGTGAAACGGAGAAACAAACTCACGGCCGAACGACTTAAAGAGCGAGAATCGGCATCCGGCAAGCGAACGGAAGGACAGGAATGATGATCCCCGATCGGACAAGGACGATTAAGGATATACTGTGGATATTTGCCCTGAGCGGGCTTGTGGCCATGATAATGCGACTCTGGTTCGGCCTTGGCGCGACGACCAACCTATCCGATGCTATGCCCTGGGGACTCTGGAAAATCCTCAATATGGTAGCAGGAGTGGCCCTGTCAACGAGCGGTTTCACGGTCGGCTTTCTGGTCTATGTGCTCAACATTGAGCGGTTTCGACCGTACATGAAACCGGCCATACTGGTGGCATTTCTCGGGTATGGCTGTTCTTGCGCGGCGCTACTTTTCGACATTGGGCTCCCGTATCGTTTCTGGCATCCCATATTCATGTGGAATTTCAACTCATTTTTGTTTGAAGTTTTCTGGTGTGTTCTGCTCTATTTTACTGTTACCGCCATTGAACTGGCGCCGACCTTCCTGAAGCGTATGCGAGCGGATAGGGTAGTCCGGCTGTTGCACAAAGTCGCTTTCGGAGTGGTAGTGATCGGTATTTCATTATCGTCATTGCATCATTCCTCCCTCGGATCCTTATTCCTGGTAACTCCGTTGCGACTGCATTCTCTCTGGTATTCACCGTGGCTCCCGCTGTTTTTCATATTATCGGCCATGGGTGCGGGAATAATGGTGGTCGTACTGCTGCGGATTCTCTACGCCTTTTGGTATGACCCGGATCCGATTTTCGGCGCCGTCCGCGATCGCAGCGCCGCTTTGATCCGCTCGGTAACCGGGACCTGTGTGCATGGAGCCGAAAAATCTCCGGCAGGACCCGAGTTAGCCCGGGTGCGTCGCCTGGCAATGATTGGCGCCGGTATCCTTGCCGTATATGCCGCACTAAAGATTATCGATTTGTTCGTTCATAACGGATGGGGTGCCCTTTTGGCCGGGAGCTGGGAAAGCTGGCTGTATATATTTGAACTGGTTATCGCTGCCATACTGCCTGCAGCGCTGGTACTGTCCTCAGTCACCCGGCGTTCGCCGAAGGTTCTGGGATTGGCGGCTTTCCTGGCGGCAGCCGGTTTGGCCCTCAACCGTCTCGATGTCGGTATATTCGGATATTTTTCTGATGCACAGACGGTATACTTCCCCTCCCTGACGGAATGGCTTCTGGGGATTGGCGTCGTCGCCGCCGCCGGACTGGTCTTTTTCGCCGTCGTTGAGCATTTCCCCATCTTTTCTGATCTATGGCCTGCCAGTACGGCCCGCCCTCGGCTCACTCGTCATCCCTTCGGGACCGCTCGACAATTGTGGCATTCGGCACTCACTGATTCGCTGCATCGTATTTCACTTCTGGCTGTCTTCGTCCTGCCGATTGCGTTTATCATGCTGTATCCACCCTATCGAGATAATGCGTATGGCGAAATGGAGGTTCAACCGGCGATTGGGCTGGATATCGACCGCGCCCATCTCAGAATCGACGCCAATCGTGCCGGTTTAGTGACCGACTTCGCGCATGCCGAACATCAGAAACGCTTGAAAGACTCCTCGTCATGTGTGCAATGTCATCATCTGTCGATGCCGCTCGATAAATCGACACCGTGCAGCCGATGTCACCGTCAATTCATTGCGAGCGTGTCGATCTTTGACCATACATATCATATGAAGGCGATAGTCAGGAGGGATAGTCTGGAGGGGTGGTACCCGGTTAATTATAGCTGCTCTACCTGTCATCAACCGGGGCGACCGAAAACTTCGGCGAATGTGAAGGACTGCCGGGAATGTCACAAAGACGATATGGTGCCGCCCCAATTCCGTGAGGAGGAAATTAATTTACATTTCGCCAGTTCATTTGTGCACAGCATGCACGAGACCTGCATCCCATGTCACCGCAAAGAGCAGGAATGTTCGAACGATCCGGGAAGGAAAAACTTGGGTCGGTGCTGGACATGCCACCCTTCGCTCCGGCCACGCGACATCGATATCGGCGACATTGCCTTTTCGTCAAGTCACGCACAATTTTCCGGCAGACCGGGCCAATAACGGCAGATGCTGGCCGGCTCCGGACAATTCCCCAGATTGGGTTTACAAATGTCGGTGTAACCGATTTTGGTCGTGAGTTTTCGAGCAAAAAATATGGTCATTCACGCGACAGCAGGAAAGGGCCTTCGCCCCCGAAAACAGAAAAGTATCCCCATCTACTGGCGGAGGGGTTGGACTACATATTGAACTTCGGTTTTCAAGCACAAAAAATAGGCCATCTTCGCGACAGCCAAAGAGTAGCTTCTGCTACTGGCGGAGAGGCTGGGATTCGAACCCAGGGACCCCGCGAGGGGTCAACGGTTTT
>CAZGAV010000009.1:44764-72204 GCA_964523575.1 uncultured Ignavibacteriales bacterium | reverse complement strand
AAAAGGGGAGAATAATTGACGGGAATTTGTTCGATAATGAGGTCATTCCAATAACCTGTGGGGCGAGTCCCATAGTCGTGTACTCATCCGGTCATCCGGCGCCAGCCTGATTCGGTTGACCGCCGATATAAGCCTCGGGCGGTATCTCGGGACCGTAATTTTCCAAAAAAACGCCGGCCGCCTCTTGTCAAGTCGGTCAAAATCAATTTATTGGCAGGAACGAAGTAACCGGCTGATTAAGGACAGGTTCTTGAGTTATGCATGAAATCATCGTCAATGTCTATCGGGGCCGGGGGCTGGAATCGGTCCATCACGGAGCGATTGCGGTCGTCAATACCCGGGGGCAGTTGACCCATTATCTGGGGGAACCGGAATTTTCCACGCAGGCGCGGTCGGAGGCCAAACCGTTTCAACTGATCCCGTTATTACGAACGGGCGCGGCCGATCATTTCGGCTTCACCGACAAGCAGTTGGCTATTATGTGCGGGTCTCATACCGGGACCGATGAACATGTCGAAGTGGTCAAATCGAACCTGGCCGCCGCCGGACTGGATGCTTCGTACCTGCAATGCGGGACCCACCCGCCGATTCATTACGCTATCGAAAACCGCCTGCCGCGGGAGGGGGAGGAGTTTTCGCCTCTGCAACATAATTGTTCGGGCAAACATTCGGGGTTTCTGGCCCTGACGCAGTTTTTAAAAGAGGATCTCGGCCGCTACCTCGACCCGAACAGCAAAACTCAACAGTTGGTGCTCGACGCCGTCAGCGAGCTATACGATTATCCCCGTGAGCGAATTACTATCGGTATCGACGGTTGCAGTGCGCCGGTGTTCGGCATGCCCCTCAAGCAGGCGGCTATCGCCTTCGTCCGGCTGGCCAATCAAATTTCATCCAACCCCAAGCTGAGCGATATATTGGGACGGATAAAAAAAGCCATGACGACCTATCCGGAAATGGTTTCGGGGCCGGGCCGTTTTGATCTGGCTCTGTCGCGCACTTTCCCCGGAAACGTGGTCAATAAAATCGGGGCCGAGGGAATCGAGGGGATCGGTTTCAGCGATCCGCCGCTGGGTATCGCCATCAAGGTTTTGGACGGCAACGTCCGGGCTCTTTATCCGACCGTGATCGAGGTGCTGAAGCAACTTGGCTTACTGGAAAACGCCGACATGACTCATCTGCAACCGTTCGTGAATCCGGAGGTGACCAATTATCGCAAATTGGTCGTGGGCCGGATCGAGGCCGATTTTCAGTTGAAAAAGGCGCGATAAAGCCTATATTGTCTGAAATTATCAATGACTGATATGGAAGAGCGATTATGTCTAAGAAGCCGATAGAACCGTTTCGCATAAAAAGCACCGAACCGATCCATCTTCTGCCCGAAAAAGAACGGATTAAAAGTATCGAGGAAGCCGGGTACAATATCTTCCGGGTCCGGGCCGCCGACGTCTTCGTCGATCTTCTGACCGATTCCGGCACCGGGGCTATGTCCCAGCATCAATGGGCCGGGTTGATGATCGGCGATGAATCCTACGCCTGCGGGCGGAACTGGTACCATTTTGAAGAGACCATCAAGGATATCTTTCAGAAGAAATTCGTCCTGCCCTGCCATCAGGGGCGGGTGGCGGAAAATATCCTTTTTTCCACGATTCTGCAAACGGGTGATTTCGTCCCCAACAATACTCATTTCGATACCACCCGGGCCAACACCATGCATAAGGGCGGCATAGCCGTCGATTTGCCCTGTCCGGAACTGACTGACGACGCTTCCGATTTTCCGTTCAAGGGCAATATGGATACCGAGGGGCTGAAGATTTTTATCGAGAAGGTCGGGGCCGACAGGGTGCCGGTGGTGGTGATGACCGTTACCAACAATTCGGTCGGCGGTCTGCCGGTCTCGATGGCCAATATCGCCGAGACGCGAAAAATCTGCGACCGGTATCATATACCCTTGTTTTTCGACGCGGCCCGGATAGCCGAGAACGCCTATTTCATCAAGAAGCATGAACCGGGATTCGAAAAGCGGGCGGTCAAGTCGATCGCGCAGGAGATGACCGGCTACGCCGACGGCATTATGATGTCGGCCAAGAAGGACGGGCTGGCCAATATGGGCGGCTTTCTGGCCGTCAACGACGAAGACCTGGCGGGGCGTCTCAAGGAACTGCTGATCCTGATCGAAGGGTTTCCGACCTACGGCGGTTTGAACGGACGAGACCTCGAGGCGATTGCCATCGGTTTGCAGGAAGCTTTGGAAGAAGATTATCTGGCTTATCGCACGGGCCAGATCGAATATTTCGGGCAATTGCTGAAAGAAGCCGGCTGTCCCATCGTTCATCCCACCGGCGGGCATGCCGTCTTCATTGACGCCGGAAAGTTGTTGCCGCAGATCAAACCGGCGCATTTTCCGGGACAGTCATTGACGGTCGAGTATTATCGGCGGGGCGGTATCCGGGTGGTCGAGATCGGATCGCTGATGTTCGGCGGGGAAGACCCCAATACCGGTGAACTGCTTTCGCCCCAGCGCGAACTGGTGCGTCTGGCGGTTCCTCGGCGCGTATATACCAACAGTCATCTGGAATACGTGGCCGATATCACCACCGAGATCGTCAAAAGCAAGGATCAACTTCGGGGATACAAAATCGTCAAGGCACCGAAATTTTTGCGGCATTTCACCTGCACCATGGAAGAAATGGCCTCCGATCCGGCCCGGACAGTATCCGGCTGAGGCGTTATGCGCTCAGCCGGTCGATAATAATTTTCATTACCTCGGATCGACGGGGATATCCCAGAAAACGAAATTCATGCCATCCTGTTGTCCGGTGAAAAAGAGCCGGTCGCCGGTGGCATTGGTGGCCAGTGCGATAATGATGTAGGGCCGTTCATTATCGAGCCAGGCGGTGTAGTAATTGCCCTCGACCGTCGGATATTCGCCATCGGCGATGCCGATAGTGCCGGCCAGCGATCCCAGAAACAGATCCCGACCATCGCGGGAGAAGGCTCCGGATTCGAAAAAGTACTGGCACGGGGATTGGGGTATGGAATCGATCAGGGTCAGGTTATTATCAAAGACGCCGTTGTGATTCATATCGGAGCCGCCAATGAAGAATCGGGAACCGTCGTAATTGCCGGCGATCCGCCAGACGCGCCAGTTTATTGTCTGGACGGCGGTAATCCCGGTATTAGCGCGATACAAAAAGAGATGGCTCTGGGAATTGGAATAGGTGGAGATGAGGGCGTATTCGGAATTTCCTGAGGTCGAGACATCGGTGAGATAGTTATACCCCAGCGGGAGAGAATCGAGATAATAGTTCGACAGGTTCAGGCGGAGCATCGAACTCATATTATTGTCGAAGTAGGTCAAAATCAGGGCCGTGCCGTCGGCCATACTCACGATCCGTTGCGGTTTTCCGGGCAAGGCAATGGAGGTATCGACATGGCCGGGCGAATTTTCGAGATCGATGACTGACACCGAGCGGTCGATTTCGCCGGTTATCAGGATGGCGTTGGTATCCGGCGACAGACAATACCAGCTTGGTCTCGACGGGAGGTCGATAGGGTCGAGACGTCTGGGAGTAGACATTGATCCGGCTTTGTTCGGAACTGAGGAGATAGACACGTTCGCGGCGGTCATCGACAAGCATCAGGCTGTAAATATCGGGATACAAAACCTCAAAAGTCTTGGCCTGAGAAAAGCGAATACGGTCCTCCACGGTGAAACCATGGGTGGTTTCATAGGCGGTGTTGCTGGTGAGATTACCGTAGATGTCGCGGCCGAATTCCTTGATAATCACAAAATTCTCGCAATACATTTCTTCGGGCACGAGATAGGCGCAGTAGATGCTGTCCACGGCGGCAAAATCTCCGAGGATGCTGTCGCGGAGCTGAATAGTGTACCAGTATTCGTCGTGACCGTAATACAATTCATATCCGAGACATTGCAGGGGGGAGTTGTCGCGGCCGACGACCCAGAAGCGCAGGGAATCGCCGCGCTGAACCCACATATCGCCGTCCACGGGATGCACGTCGAGAACGGGGCCGGAATAATCGACCAGGGTGAAGTTTTGATCCAGGGTCACTATCCGGGAATTGAAATTTACATCGAGAGCTTCGGCCGAAACCCAGAATTCGGGACTCATGTAGGCGGTATCGGAGATGGGAACGGCCATTTGCGTGTCAATCGCCGACGGGTAAGGGGTTTGGAAGATCAGCGTATCATACCGGGTGAAGGCGCCGCCGATTGAAAATATGATATGATGCAGGGCGATGTTATCCGAAGCGGCGACGTGGAGAATGAGAGTGTCGCCGGCAGTAAAGCGATGCGGATTGACGCATGAAATCTCGATATCGGGCGGTTTCACATCCAGCGGGAAGAATTGATCGATGACTGAGGTTTCACCCCCGGAGGCGTCATAGGCGGTAATTTTAATGACAACGGAAGAATCTTCGGAGAGACCGATATCGTCGGGAATGGGGATGACGCCCGACCATTCGGAGGAAGTCGGCGACAGGATAATGGAATCGGCTTTAGTGATTTCCCCCGAAATCGCATAAATGAGTTTGTCGAGAGGGGACTGATTTTCGCTGACGCGGACGACGGCCTGGATCGGGCCGCCGGGGATGGGAGCATCGCCAAGGGGTTCGAGGCGTATTTCGAGATTCGGCCCGGTTGGGGTCGTGTCCGTGGAGATAATATGGTCTTTTCGGGTGCAACCATGATTCAGGGTCAGGACCAGCAGAACGGCCGCGGAGATGATGATTCTGTTCAATAAGGTAAATAATTTCATGACGACCTCCCGATGAAGTACTCTGTCATAACCCTGGAATCGGCCCAGGCAATGGTTTATTTTGATTTATCGGCCGACCAGGCAGAGATGCCACGTTTGAAAGGTGAAATGTCATTCACTTTTTTTGCGCCGAGTCTCATTATTTAGCGCAAAATATTCGGGAACGGAATCCGGGAAATGGGGTTAAATAATTGGTGCATAGTATGGTACAACGATTTAGCGCCGGCTGGGCAAAATTGGCCGGAAATTTGCGCTGGCCTCAATGTCAGAATAATTGTTCATTTTGCTTGACTTATTTGGTGTAAGCGGTTAAACTATAAAGCTTAAAGGTACGTTTACATAATAGAAGGAGATACTATCGAGACGTAGTTAAAGAGTGACTGTTGAAGAACGAAACGGCGGCCGCAACCGATCGGGAATCCGGCGGGCGACGGCGTCAACGACAATTGTAAGGAATTACTCTTTAGCGACGGTTGGATAGTATTGTTGTTTGTCCAGCCGTGTTAGGGTTCGACCCGAAACATGGTTTTTTTTGTGAAACAATCCCGCTCGACATCGCTTCTTCCAATCATCGGCTTATCGCTAACCCTGTGCCTGGCGTTGTCATCAGTGCTCGCGGCGGGAACCTATTATCCCGATTGTGAATTGCGGGTCGTATCCGATAACCATCTGCTTTTGAAATACCAGCCTCAATATTCAGACGATTTTTCCACGGTATCCGGTCTGGCCTTATACCCGGTCGGCGACGGCGAAGCCTGGGGGCGCGAAATAGTTCTGGCCCTGACTCCGGGCGGCGATCTCGATTACGCCGTTAATTTCAGCCGGGCCGGTTCCGCCACGATGAGCGCCGCCGAGCATTATCTGCCCGATAATATGCCGCTGGTCGTCAAGGGCGAGCCTTTCATGGCCCGCGGCCATCGGTTGGTGCGCCTGGTGATTTTCCCTCAGCGCCGGGAAGGCGACCATCTGGCGGCCTATAAAGATTTTGTGATTGATATTTCTTTGACCGCCTCGAATCAGGCGGCCGAAAATGCGGCTCGGGTTTCGCGTCTTGATTCGGTTCTGGCCGAATGTGTCATCAATTCGGACCAGTTTTACCGGTTCGGCACGGCCCCCGTCAAGCGCGTCACGCGGAAGGAAGCGACGGGACTGTTCGACGGCAGTCATCAATGGTATAAAATTGCGGTCAACCAGAGCGGCGTGACCCGGATTACGGGAGCGGCGCTGGCGGCCGCCGGCCTTGATCTGACTTCTCTTCGGTCCGATTCCTTGCGCCTTTATTATGCCGGGGGCGTCAATCCGCCGGACAGCCTGAATCTTCCGGAACCGGAACTATACCCGATCTCGATCAATGTCGAGGATGGCGGCGACGACTATTTCAATTCCGGCGACCAGATCCTCTTTTACGCTCAGGGTCCCAATCGTTATGAAATCGACCGGTATGACTTCAAGTATGTCAAGAACAACTATAACGACAAAAATTACTACTGGCTGACGACCGGGGCGGTTGACGGCGATACGTTGTTGGAATGGACATACGGCGGCAGTGCGATCGATCCCAATCCCGATGAGGTCGTCTCGGTCACGCGCCAGCCGGTCCGTTTCGAGCAAGAAAACATAATCAAGGTCGATGGCGACGGCCGCATCCGGAATTACTACGACTGGTTCTGGAGCAATAACGCCGAAAACACGGTTTCGGTGAATCTGCCCAGCCTGTCGGTGGGAGATTCGATCGATATCCGTCTGGGCGCGGTGACCAGCTATAATTCGACGGCCATGTGGCTCAACGGCACGCCTCTCAACAAGGTAAAAATCACCGACAGCTATTTTGAATTCTGGGATAATTCGGGCGCGGCGGTGCCGGGGCTGAATACTCTGACTATCGACATCTATCATGTCAGCAGTTATTATCTTGATTTTCTGGATATCAACTACCCGATGCAGATACATATTCCGGGAACGCAGCTGTCCTTCAATTCTCAGGGTCATTCCGGCATCCTGCATTATGAGATGACCGGTTTCACGCCGTCGAATTATGTCCTCAATATCACCGATCCGGCCCGGGTCAAAATGATTACCGGGGTCAATATCGAAGGCGATACGGCCCGTTTTCAGGATATAGCGACCAGCGCCCGGATAACCAGCTATATCACCTATGCTCCGGCCACTCTGCTGAATCCGGTCGCCATCGAGAAAAGCGATCCGGGAAATTTACGGCAGGATTTGACCCAGTATGACTGCATCGTGGTCGCTCCCCGGCAATTTCTTGAAGCCCTGCAGGAGTACGTCGATTACCGTTATGCCGCCGACGGCGCCCGAGTGAAACTGGTGGCTGTCGAGGATATCTACGACAATTTCGGCTTCGGTATGCTGTCGCCGATGGCGATTCGCAATTACCTCAAGTTTGCCTATGAAAATTATGACGCCCCGGCGCCTTACGCGGTCCTGCTGGTCGGCGACGGCCACTATGATTTCCTCGACAATCTCGGGCGCCATACGCGATCGTATATTCCGCCGTTTATCTGGCCCGAAGAGTATTCGGTGGGCGACGACAATTATGTTTATTTCGGGCAATTGAGCTGGCTCGATTCCGACAGCAGTTATATCCTTGAGTCGGACCGCGGCTGGGATATGATGGCCGCCCGCTGGCCGGTGCGTTCGGCGGCGGAGATCACGGCCCATATCGAGGCCATCAAAAATTACGAATCGCCCGAGGATGAAGGCGACTGGCGGACGAGGATTACTTTCGTCGCCGATGATGAATTCAAAAATCCGATCACGACCGAAATCATCCATACGGCCATGGCCGAATCGCTGGCCGTTTTCCATACGCCTTCAGAATATGTCCATCAGAAAATCTACGCGACCGACTATCCCTTTGCCTCGAACGGCGAAAAGCCGGCCGTCAACGACGCCATCGTCAAAGCCATCAATGACGGCACTCTGATTCTCAATTACATCGGTCACGGTTCGCCGGACGTCTGGGCCGACGAGCATATTTTCAAGAAATCGGTCGATCTGAGCCGCCTGCAAAACGATGACAAGCAGACGATCGTCATTGCCGGGTCGTGTTCGATAGGTTTCTTCGATGATCCCGGTCAGGAGGGCATGGCCGAGATATTGTTTCGCCAGCAGGGGGGCGCGCTGGAGACGGTTTCGGCCACGCGCCTGGTTTACGCCACCGATAACGCCATCTTCAACTACGACCTGTTTGACGCTCTTTTCGGCCATCATTTCAACGCCAGCGAAGCGGTTTATGCGGCCAAGGTTCTGCATCAGTACACCTACAATTACTCGCTGATCCGCAATGATCGTTCCTATGTCGTCTTCGGCGATCCTCTGGGCAAGATCGGTATGCCGGAGTATAAAATCGATTTCGACGTCGCCGCCGACAGCCTCATGACGCCGCTAAAATACTTCGCCTTCTCCGGCACGGTCAACGACCGTGACGGCCAGCCGCTGGCGGTTGACGGGACGATGGAATTGACCGCCTATGATTCGAGAATCCTGCGGCATCATGAACTCGGCCTCGATTACACTCTCGGCGGCCCGGCCATTTTCCGGGGCACGGTGGCGGTCGCGGGGGGTGTCTTCGAAGGCGGTTTTATCGTGCCTCTCGACATCGACTACGGCGGCGATGCGGCGCATCTCACCGGCTACGGTATTTTCGGCAATGTTTCCGGAATCGGCGGCCGGGATTCGCTCCGGATCGCTCTGAGCGCCGCCTCGACCGACGATAACAACGGCCCGGATATTGAATACCAGATCGAGGGTCTTCCTGATTTTGTTTCGGGCAACCGCGTTCCCGCCAACGCCGTCGTTGCCATCACGCTCTCCGATCCTTCGGGGATCAACCTCACCGGGGGACTGGGACATCGGATCGAAGTAATCATCGACAACGATAACAATACGACGGTCAATCTGACCGATCTGTTTTCATACGCTCCGGGAAGCTATCAGTCGGGGCAGTTGGAATTCACCCTGCCGGATCTTTCTCCGGAGCGGCACAGCTTTAAAATCAGGGCCTGGGACAACGCCAACAATCCGGCCCTGATTGAATTCGACGCCACGCCGTCGCCGGCGGGGCGGATCGCCCTCCAGGACGTCATGAATTATCCCAATCCGATGGAGGAGGGCACCGAGTTTTTCTTCAACCTGACCGAATCGGCCGACTGGGTGGAGATCGATATTTTCACTCTGGCCGGACGGAAGATAAAGAGTTTTCGGTCGGATAATCTGCCGGTAGGCAGAAACCGCCTGTTTCACTGGGACGGGCGGGACTTCGACGGCGACCGGGTCGCCGAAGGGATTTATATTTACAAAGTTTCGGCCAAGGGGCGACTTTCCGCCAGTACCGGATCTGCCGATAATATGGCAGAGACCTTTGGCAAGCTGATCTTGTTGAACTGAGGAAAATAATGTTTTTAATACCTACGTTGGAGACTAAAGTCATGAAACAGGTTTCAACTCTGTCGATCCTGACCGCCATTCTCATTATGATTACCGCCTCTACCGCCGGAGCGGTGTCGAACGCGGCCGTTCTCTATTTGCGGGTCGCCGCCGGAGCGCGGCCGGCCGGCATGGGCGAGGCCTTCGTCTCGATCGCCGACGACGCCACGGCCACGTACTGGAACCCGGCCGGATTGGGCAACGCCCCCATCGCCGGACAGACCGAAACGGCCCTGCTGGCCAAAAACTCCGCACCGATCACCGATGTCGTGACGATGAAATCATACAACGGCAAGATCGAAACCTGGGTTATTTCGGGCGACCGGTTGCTGATGTACGACGGCAAAACCTGGAAATCGGGGCGGCCGCATATGACGTCGTCCGATCAGACCCTGACCGCTTTCCTCAAGACGATCATGGACGACGATGACCCGGCCAAATTGAAAGTCATGGCCCGGCGGGTGGTCGACGCCAACTGTGACGTCACCGAAGAGCAGGTCGATGCCTTCATCGCCCAGACCAGAGCGCATATTCCCCAGGATTATGCCGAAATGGAGGAACTGGAACGAGGTCTGGATACGCTCAAGTCCGGATATGAAGCCTGCCTGCTGAACCCCGCAAGGTTCAAATCGCTTCAGAATAAACTGAAAGACGGACTCAAGGACAGCGTTTTCACCAGTGAAGAACTGGATAAGATCACCTTTTCGCTGGAGCAGACGATCCTGCGCTTTTTGCCCAGCCAGTTGACGGTGCCTTTCGGGGCGCCGATTGTCGGCCATATGACCTGCCTGGAAGCCACCGGCAGCTATCTCTGGGTCGGGACCGATAACGGTCTGTATCGCAATTCGGGGCCGTCCTGGGCTCGTTACACTACTCCGGATGGCCTTCCGGCCGACTCCATCCTGACGCTGGACGAAGAGAAAGAACACCTGATGATCGGGACTGTCGCCGGTATCGGGGAATATTATCACGGGGCCTTCAACAAATTCTCAGACCTGCCCAGCGGTCCGGTCAATGCCATTTCGTTTGCCCAGTCGGGCATCGCCTACGCCGTTATCAACGGCACCCTGTTTTATTATGACGGCAAGACCTGGACGGACAGTTATTCCTACAAAGTGCGCATCGATGACAGCATCGGAAAAATCGTCGATCGGATCGCCGTCTATCATACGCAGGACGAATACAATTACCTGACCCGCCGCATTCGCGAGCTCAATGCCGGCAATATGCCGCCGGCCGTATCGCAACCGTCCGACAATGCCGCCCCTGAAGTCATGGAAGGCGACACCACTCTGGCCGGTGAAGGTGAAAATCCCGATAGCGCCGTCACCAAGGCTACTGAAGAAGCCGCGCCCGCCGAACCGTGGTTGGTCGAGGGCAACGTCATTCAATTGCCCTACAGCCCGGTTTTCAGGTATGACGTCACTGCTCTTTATGCGGACGGCCTGCATCATACTGTCTGGGTCGGCACCACCAGCGGACTGCTGTCATTCGACGGGCAGACCTGGAATCGGTACGGATACAAACGCTTTAACGTGCCCGGACCGGATTCATCCGGTCAGGTGATTACTATGACCGCCGAGGAAATAGCCCGCGCCCAGTATCCGATGGCCGATTCTCTCCGGATCGCTACTCTCGCGGCCAACATCGACGATTACAACGATCTCAAAGGTCAGCCGGTAAGTTCCGGGGAATCGGTTTACATCTACAGCCACAATACCGGTTCGAATATCTACACCATCGGATCGGTTTTCAACAACCTGTATGTTTCGACCGAGTACAGTCTCGAAAAGCTGACCCATGACGGCTGGGAAGACGTGCAGATCGGCGGCCTGCACGGACAGCATTACAAGGGTATCTATGATTTCGACGGACAAGCTTATTATGCGGCCGCCGACGGACTGGGCCTGGAAACCAAAGGCCGGCGCGAATTCGTGGTTATGTTCACGCGCTGGCTGCCGACGCTCAATCTCGATATGTACTACGGTTTCCTGTCCTACGTCCATAATGTGCGGGGTCTGGGAACGTTCGGGCTGAGCGCCATTTACCTGAATTACGGGACGATCGAGTTCCGGGACGAGCAGGGCAATCCGGCCGGCGAGGGTAACCCGTTTGAATTCGCAATGGGACTGTCGTATGGCACGTCGCTCAATTCGAAGGTGAAACTGGGCGGTACGGTCAAGATTATCCATTCGCATCTGTCCAGTATCGGCGCCGGGCAGGAGCAGGGCAACGGTATCGCCTGGGACTTTGCGGTTGACGCCGGGATGCTGTTGAAATTCACCGACCGCCTGCAGTTCGGATCGGCCCTGACCAACCTGGGCCCGGATATTTCCTATATCGACGCCGCCCAAGCGGACAAACTGCCGCTCAACCTGGCCATGGGACTGTCTTACAAATTGTGGGATACGCCGTACAACAGCCTGATTGTGCAGGGCGAATTGAACAAGATGCTGGTCGGCCTGAACAAGGGGATCGGCCGTGAAATGGAATACGCCATCCGTCATATCGGGGCCGAATACTGGTATTCGAATTTTATCGCCATTCGGGCCGGATACAAGTTTGACAAGGAAGGGCAGGTGAAGCACCTGACTTTCGGCGCCGGTCTTCAATACGGGACGGCTCGTTTCGACCTGGCCTATGTGCCGTCGTCGGTCGATTCGCCATTGGCCAATACCCTGCGAATCGCATTCAGCCTGATGATGTAAGATCATCGGGCTGAATCCATCCTTGACAGCGGGATTGGATGTCTCTAATATCATGGGATGATTATGAGAAAATCGTACCTTCTGCTTTTAATGGTTGTCATTTGCCTGTCCGGTCTGGCCCGGGGCGACCGACTGCTGAAAATCACCGATCGCCAGACGGTTCAAAACGATCCGGTCGATCAGTCGCCGCCGCCATTATTCCGTTCCGCGCGGGCTCAGGAAAATTTTCTGAACCTGCATCGCGATCATCCTTACAGCCTGCCCAAGGCGGCCATGCCGGCCGACGTCGTCGATACCATCACGATTCTGGCTATCCGGGTTGATTTTAATTACGAGGACCCCGATGATCCCCTGACCACCGGCCGGGGCTTTTTCGATTTGCGGGACACGGCGACCTTCCTGGCGCAGGAGGGCAACGCTCTCGATCCGGCCCCGCATAACCGCCATTATTTCGAGGCCCATCTGCGGGCCCTGACCCAATTCTGGAAAGTTACATCCAATAACAAATTGCAGCTGGTTTACGAAGTCTGGCCGCAGGCGTCCGACTCCGCCTATCATCTGGGTAAATCGATCAGCTATTACGGCAGTCAACCGCCGAATTACGGGCTGGGCGAATTCTTTCATGATGCTCTCAACGCCGCCTATGAGACCGACGGGGACAGTCTCGCTTTTCGGGATGAACAGGGGCGGCGCAAGGCGGTCATGATTTTTCATGCCGGGTCCGACCGCCAGACCGATTTGTCGTTTTCATATACGCCGACACCCAACGATCTTTACACCGGCTTCGCCACTTTCGAGGGGCCCAACCGGTGGTTTATGGATCCCGACACGACCATCATCGGTCCCGATACCGTGATAACCGGGCGCGATACGGTGGTCGAAGGCACCATCATGCCGGAGACGATGTCGCAGGATAACCGCGTCACCGTCATGAACGCCGTGATGGCCCATGAATTCGGACATCAACTGGGATTGATCGATCTTTATAATACCGGTTCCAGTCCGCCCCTGACGCAGATGGGCGATTTCGCCCTGATGGACAATATGGGCATGAATACGGCGGCTTATATCGGCGACTATGGCGTCGGCGTCTATGGGACGGCGCCGGTGTTCCCCATGGCCTGGTCGCGGGCCTATCTCGGGTTTGACGAGGTGGCCGAATACCGGCAGGGAACATCGATCGAACTGGCGGCGGTGAAGATGCGTACCTCAGGCACCAAGATTGCCAAAATTCCTATATCGTCGACCGAGTATTACCTGCTGGAAAACCGCCGTTCGGACCTCGACGGCCCGGTTGGCCTGCGTCAGGATAGTTCTTCCAATGTTATCCTCTGGCCGGCCCGCTATGACGCCGTCGGCGACAGCATCATCGCCCTTCCCGAATACGATCTCTATCTGCCGCTGGGATCGTCGGGGATTGCGGTCTGGCATATCGATGAAATGGTCGCGGCCATGGATTATTTCCCGTTCGACGGTTTTGACAATAATTTCGACGCCAATACATTACAGTGGGATCCCAACCGGCGTTTCGTTTCGCTGGTCGAGGCCGACGGCCATATCGATTTCGGCGGCAATTATTATCAGGGTTTCGGAAGCCCGCAGGATTTGTACTACGACGGCAATAATACGACTTTCGCTTCATACACTAATCCGCCCTCGATCTCCAATGACGGCGGATATACTCATATTCGGGTCGATAATGTTTCCGCGCGGGGCATGATCATGACCTTCGATCTCAATCAGGAAAAGATGGCCATGAATTTCCCGCGGCGCATCTCGATCCCGACCGATCCCTTGCTGTCATCGGCGATTGCCGCCGATCTTAACGGCGACGGCGACGATGAGATCATGGCGGTAGCAGGTAAGCATATACTGGCTATGACGACCGACGGGCGCGGTTATATCGATCCGGCCGGTATCTGGGATAATGACCCCAAAAATATCGATACCATTTTCAGCGCCATTCAATCGGTCACCGATGCCAATCAATCCAAACCAATCGACACTTCTTATGCCCTGATGCCGATATTCGCCGATGCCCTGGGTGAAATCACGGCTCCGCCGGTGGTGGCGAAGTTTAACGATACGACTCTGGTGCTGGTGGGCACCAAGAACGGTCTGGTTTGTTCCTATCTGCCGTATGACTCGACCGACGGCCTACCCAATGACGGCCGGGCCCAGCTTTTCAAGCTGCGGGCGACGCCCTCGGGCGGAATCGTTCGGGCCGTCATACCCGGCGTCGGACAAGATTCGATATATGCAATCTATAGCAACGGTCAATTCGTCACGGCCGCATGGAATGCCGCCGGACAGGTCACCAGTCTGCGGAGTTTCGCCGGCCGCTTTATCGGCTATTGCCTCGACGGGAACGGGCAGGCGCTGCTGTTTGAAGGGGACGGTTTTACCACCCTGTTCATGACTCGCGAACCGCAATCCGGAGGGACCGGCGATTCCCTGGTCGCCGACAGCGTCATTATCGATGAAACCGGATTCTATCCGCCGATTGCGACCGATTTCGACCGTGATGGCCATGACGAAGTTATCCTGCTCTCGGCAACCGGGCATATATTGGTTTACACTTTCGCCGAATCTGAAATTGTCCCCTATGAGCCGTTTGCCGATGAGTACATTCATGACACCGCCGCGGCCGCGCCGTCGGTAGCCGACATTTCGGGCAACGGTTACCCGGAATTGATTGTGCCGGGAACCAACCGGCTCTATGGCTATGACCGTCATGGGGTGGCGGCCACCGACTTTCCCCTTACCATCGATTACGGCCGTCCGGGTCAACTGGTCATTTCGCGGCCGATCATCTCCGACGTCACCGGGGATAATGTCCCGGATATTGTCGTTTCGACCTTCGATTCCATTCCCCGCGCCCGGACGATTGACGCCTATTATATCATGTACCCGGATACCATAAACTATCCCGACTCGTTCATTTTCGTGGATACCGTTCTCGGCTATAGCTTTTACAATTATTTCAGCACCGTGCATGTGGTCTCGCCGGGGGCCAGACGGATCGAGGGATTTCCGGTTTCGGCCGGGGCCTTTAGTCTCCGTCAGCCGGGCGAGGCTGTCATCGGGGTCGGATCGGCCTTGCATGTCAAAGCGGGCAACCATGGTTTGCTGGTGACCACCGGGGCTTCGGGCTGGCTCAACGCCTGGAACTGCGGCTGGTCGGATGAAGCCGCCCTATGGCCGATGGCGGCTCGGACCGCCGACGGTTCGGGTTATCTGTCGCTGGCGGCGCTGGGCCAGACGTCGGCCTTGTCGGAATTGTTGCCAGAGGCCAAATTCTATAACTATCCCAATCCGGCCACCGGCAATGAGACCCGGATTCGCTTCTATCTCAACCAGCCGGCCTCGGTCACCGTCACCATCATTGATGCCTTGGGCGATGAAATCTGGAAAACGCAGAGGGACTTCACCGACGGTAATTCCGAAAATGAAATTCCCTGGAGCCTCAACGGCATCGCCTCGGGCGTGTATCATTGCCGTCTGGAAGCGGTGTCTTTGTCCGGTTCGGAATCGAAAGTGGCCTTCAAAACCATCGCCGTGGTAAAGTAAGGGAGGAAAATCATGAAGCGGTACGACGTCCATAAAATCTGTCTGACCCTGGGGATACTCCTGATAGCCCTCTCGACTGTGGCGCTGTCATCCGAAACGGGCCTTCTGCCGGGCGCCGGCGACAAGGACCAGACCCCGGGCGTAACCGCTTACCTGACGCAGATGCAAAGCGACGGTCGGGCTTATTTGCAGTCGTCGAGCGATGACGGTCGCCCGCCTAGTATCGACATGAGTGACCTTTCCGGAAACGCCGAGAAATATAAGACGACCAAGAGTCCTTTGAAGGCCTTTATCTATTCGGCGGTCGTGCCCGGTGCGGGGCAGTTGTACACCGGATCGAAATTCAAAGCCGCCATTTTCCTGGGACTGGAGGCCCTGACCTGGACCGGTCAGATCGTGTATCACAACAAAGGCAACGATAAAACGGACGCTTTCAATATTTTCGCCGACACCCACTGGTCGGAGGAGCGTTATGGCGATTTCATCTATCGCAACTGGCCCCCATACCGCGATGATGAAGACGTCTATGTGGACGGGTATCTGGTTTTCACCCATCACCTCCCCGATACCAAGACCCAGCAGTACTATGAGATGATCGGCAAATACGATCAGTTCGTTTTCGGGTGGGACGACGTCGATACGATCGCGACGGCGCCGACCTACGACAACCTCGACGTGGCCTATTCGGCCCATCGCATGCATTATGAAGACATGCGGCACGACGCCAACAAGATGTTCGACCGTTCGACCTCTTTCCTCATCGCCACCATGGCCAACCACCTGATCGCCGGGGTCGAAGCGGCTCTGGCCGCCAGGAGACATAATAATAAAGTGGATGATATGGGGGCGGGGCTGTCGTTCCGGGCCGACGTGGACCGGATCAACGACGAGTATTTCCCGACGCTGACCATGACTTACAGTTTTTAGGATGATGATGAAAAAATTAGTCGTGACCCTGCTGGCCCTGAGCTGTCTGGGCCTGATGACCCGGAGCATGGCCGGAGAATTGGATCTTATTTACTCCGACCTGCTCAAAACCCCGGAACCGATTTCATCGGGTCTCATGGCCTCCGTCGGCGGCGATCAGGACCGGACTTTTATCGATATGTCCGGTGAAATGAAATCGGGGAAAGAAATTTCAATGAAAAAGGCGATGCTGTTGTCGCTGATTTTCCCCGGCGCGGGGCAGTATTATGCCGACGCCAAATTCAAGGGTCAGGTATTCATGGGGGCGGAAGCGGCCATCTGGGCCGGATTCATCGCTTATCGCGTCTATGGCGGCTGGAAGAAAGATAATTATCTGGATTATGCCGCGGCTCATGCCGGGGTCGATAACGCCGGGAAGACGGACGAGTTTTACGACTGGCTGGGTTTTTATGACAACCGCGAAGATTTCAATCAGTACGGGCGTTTGTATTATCCCGACCGGGCCTACCTGCCCGACAACAGTTCATTTTTCTGGCAATGGGATTCAGCCGAGAACCGGGCCTTTTTCAAAGAACTTAAAAACGATTCCAAGCGGGCTTTCCGCAATTCCACTTTCCTGATCGGGCTGGCCATCGCCAACCGGGTCATCGCCGGGATCGATACCTATCGCACGGTAAAATCGGCCCGCGCGAAATTAAGTGCTCTGTCTCGGATCGGCGAGTATCATTTCGCCCTTTCGCCGAAAGTTATCGGCGCTAATCCCAGTGTCAAACTGACCGTTACTCGAAAGTTCTGATGATGCGAGCCGCTCTTCTCGTCCTGGGTTCGTTTCTGGCGCTCTCCTGCGCCGGGCGTGGTCCCGGTGTCTCCACCTCCAAAGAAGTGCTTCCCGACCGCATCCCGATTCAACTATCGCTGGAAAAAGAGATTTCCGGGCGGGTTATGGGTTATGATCTCCTGCACCCGGCCGGTGTGGCCGTTGATGCCCAGGGGAATTTATATATCAGCGACAGCGACAATCATCGCCTGATCCAGTTCGACCGGCAGTTTAATCCGGTTCGCGAATTCGGCGGTTATGGCAGTGATGCCGGGCGGTTTATCAGCCCCGAAGATATTGTTGTTGATCGGGGTTTGAATGTCTATGTCCTCGATACCGGGAACCGCCGCATCGTGCAACTCGATGCCCGCCTAAATTATGTCGAGGAGATTTCTCCCCAGGATGATTCGGCGGAGATTATTTCCAATCGAGGCAAACTGTCCGGGCTGGTGATTTCGCCCTCGGGCGAATTGACCGTGGCCGACTACGATAATTCGCGCCTGATAAAGATGGATAATTTCAATCGTTTCAGCCGTTATGTCGGTGATTTCGGTTATGGCCGGGGAGCTTTGCTCAATCCCATGGGGCTGGCTATCGACCGCAAGGACCGAACTTATGTCGCCGACGCCGGTAACGGCCGGATCGCGGTCTATGACGATTACGGCAATTATCTCAGTGAAATCGGGCGCGGCCTTCTCCGCCGACCCGCGGCGGTGGCGGTTTCACCCTATGGCACCGTCTGGGTGGCCGATCAGGATTTGGGCGAGATTCTGGCCTTCGGCGCCGACGGCCGTCTCCTGTTTCGAACCGGACAATCCGACATGAAAAGCGAGGATTTATCCGGCGTCACGGCTATTGCCGTATCGGCCGACGATCTCCTGTATGTCGCCGACGGCAAACATAGCCGGGTGCTGATATTCCGCATCGTTTATGAGGGCAATCGCTAATATACGTTTCCATTCGCGACATTCCATCGGTCTGTCGGCCGTCTGCCTGATCCTGCTGTTGATACCGGTCGCGGCTGAGGCCGGCCGGGCTGTCAGGATAATTCCCGTCAATAACGATCATCCGATCATCGAAACCGATCTGGGACCGCTGGCCGACAAGTCCGATTCCGTGTTATGCGGCGGGCGGTTGCTGGAAAGAAATATCGACTATACGATAAACGATTTCAGCGGCACGTTGACATTTCTTCAGACTCCGCCCTGCGACAGTATCATGGTGACGGTCTTTCAGATTCCCCGCTGGCTGACAGCGCCGTCGGGAAATCAGCCCTTGCCCGGCCGTCGTTTACTGGCGGTCAATACCGAACTGGAATATCCGCCACGCCCGTCGGGGATTTCGCCTCAGAAAATTACGCTGTCCGGCAATAAATCGTTTTCCTTTACCGTTGGGCGATCCGGGGAGGGACGATTCTCACAGGGATTGAATGTCGATTTCGATGCCCGGGTCAGTGACGGTCTCCGCCTGCGGGGTTCGGTATCCGACCGGGGCGGGGCGGAGAATCAATATCTGGCGGGCGACGGCGGGACGGTCATCCTTTCGGAATTGGACAAGTATTTCTTTGAAATCGATGGCACGAGGATCAAGGCGCGGGGTGGGGATATCGCCGCGGCCGAAAATCGTTACCTGCCCGCCAAGAGGATGAAGGGGATCGGAGCCGCCTACCGGGATTCATCGTTGGGCGTGGCCCTTGACCTGGGACGTCCCGGGGGAAGATTTATCAGCCGAAAATTGAACGGCATCGACGGCCGCCAGGGACCATATCAGGCGGTCGGGGATGATGGAGCGCCGACCGGCATCGTCCCCGGTTCGGAAAAAGTCTATGTCGACGGCCGACTGCTCGAGGGCGGAGCCGACAAGCATTATCAGGTCGATTATCCTGCGGGCCGCATAACTTTTTCGCCGCGGGTGCTTATCACCTCACGCAGTCGTATCGAGATGGATTTCGAAGCCGCCATGAGCAGTTATGAGCAGGTCGTGTATGACGCCGCCACCGAGATCGCTTTGTGGAATAACAAGTTGAAGTTAAACATCGGCGGGCGGCGCGAAACCGATGAAAAGGACCGCCTGCGTTTCGGGGCTTTTTCCGCCGCCGATATCGAACGCCTGCAACAGGCCGGCGATCTGGCCTCGAGGGCCTTTACCAACGGAGCCGTGGCCGACACCGCCGGCGATTACAATCTGGTTTCCGATTCGGCCGGTAATGAGTATTACCAGTATGTCGGGAGCCGGGCCGGAGATTATACGGTTTCTTTTACATCGGTCGGCGAAGGCCGGGGCGATTATCGTTATCTGGGTGACGGCGTGTACCAATATGCGGGGCAGGGCGCCGGCGATTATCAACCCATCCGTTTTCTGCCATTGCCGATACGCAACGATTTCTTTTACTCGGCCGTCGAAGTGTCGCCGTACACCGGAGGCCTCTGGCGCCTGGAATATCAGGGCAACAGCCGTGACAATAATCTTTTTTCGCCTCTGGACGACGGAGATAATTTTCGCGGGCGTCTGGTCGGACAGGTATCGCATAAGGCGGGGTATTTCTCATCTCTTACCAGCCTTCGATTCCGGCAATCCGGTTACAATCCCGTTTACCGGGTTGATCCCCCTGATGATAACCGATTGTGGGCGATTCCAAATACCAATCCTACCGCCGATGAGTTGCGATTTTATTTCGACAACGTCTGGCAGACGCCGAACAATCTATTGACGGCCGATGTCGGATATCTCAATTTCAAAGATCGTCGGCAATCGCATCGGTTGTCGATTACCGGGCAGATGCTCAATGACAAAGATATCAGCCCCCGACTGAATTATCAAAACGGCGTATCCAAAAGTCAGGATGCGACTGAAGGGGAGGGGCTGTATGAGAGATACGGCGGCGGCCTGTCGGTTAAATTCCTGAAACCGGTGCGGCTGGATTTCAATTATGATCGGGAATTGTCGGAAAACAAATATGACACCATCCCCGATGTCGAAAAGTATCGGAAATATCAGGCGGCCGCATTTATACGGCGGACGATCCTGACGGTTTCCCGACGGATCGAATATCAGAGCCGTCTTCTGGGATTCAGGGGTCCGCAACAAGATAAGATCGAATTGACCTCGGAGGAGAGTTTCGGACGACTGCAGACGGCTTTGGCCGGCACGTGGTTCGATCAGAAAAAAATCGACAGCGACCGCGAAGATCGGACGGAACGGTTATATATGGCCACCTTTCGTTTTGCGCCCGGTTCGGCCTGGATTACGATTCAGGCCGATTATCGCCAGAATCGTCAGGATGTGCGTTCCACCGGATACCGATATATACTGGTCAGCGAAGGCGAGGGGGACTACCGCCTCGAGGACGGGCAGTATCTGTTTGATCCCGAGGGAAATTATGTACGCATCAGGGAAGAACTGGGCGACGCTACGTCGGTTTCGACCGGCGAGAAAAGCCATAATATCACTCTTTACCCCGGAAGATTGCCGGCCCTGAAACGGTACCGAACGATCTTTTCCCAGATCGCTTTCCGATTGCGCACCGAGGTGATCGAGGAGATGCCCGGCGGCGACAGGCGGAATCTGTCATGGATTCTGCCCTGGGCCAGCCGTTCGGGGATCGAGTATATCAGACGCTCGCGCCGTGAGAATTATTCCTGTCTGCTGTTTCCTCAATTCAATTTTTACATTCTGAATTTCACCTATGGCAACATTTTCGAAGAGCAGGATACCGGGTCATTGCTGTATCGCAATGACCGGCAGTATAATCTGGAATTGAAGAACCGTCCGGCTCCGGCGGTATTAACCCGGCTGGGATGGCGTTACCGCCGCAACCATGAAACCGGGGCCGGGACCATCGCCATGGATCTCAAAAGCAATACCTATTCGGGCGGATTTATCTTGAATCCCGGTTATCTGCAAGTGACCCCCGGCATCAGTTATTTGAAGTTTAACGACAGCCGTTCCGGCGGCGTGGGGCAGGGCGTGATCCTGAGCGCCGAGACGATATGGCGGCGGCCGGAGCGGGGCGAAATCCGCTTCAACACCGAATGGCGTTCGCTGGTCGAGAAGGTTTCCTTCAGCCAGCCGGAGTATCTGGTCACCGACGGCCGCCGATTCGGACGTTCGGCGCTGTTAAGCCTGATTGTCAATTATGAGATCGGCAAGACCTGGCGACTGACCCTCAACTTGACCGACCGGCTTTACGAAGGCCGCCCGGCGGAATTCGTCGGAAGGGGGGAACTCCTTGCGCGGTTTTAAGATATTTATACTGGCCGCTTTGATCGGGGCGTCGTTGAGCGCCGCCGCAACGGTTGGAAAACTGACGGTCAGGTATATTGATACCCGACCGGAAAAGCGAATCCAAAGCGCCGTCGAACGTCTGGCCGCCCAGCGCATGATTGACAGCATCGGGACAGTTTTGACCGACGCCGGTTATCTGGATTACAGTTTGAAATCGTATGGCGATACTATCGCCGTCAATTCCGGGCCGCGGTTTCGTCTGGGCGATATCGTTTTGAATGTCATCGACGATTCCGGGCATGTGCATCAGGAGAAACCGGGGGGCCTGGGCGGGCTTGACGCCACGCGTGAAAATGTCGAAGCTGTCAGGGAACGGATCCTCGATTCTTATCAGCAGGCCGGGTATTATTTCGCATCATTGAATCCGGAACAGGTGACCCGACGCGACGGCGAAATCCTCCAGCAATTCAAATTGATTACGGGGCCGGTGGTTACGATTCAGCGGGTCCGTTTCAAGGGATTGAAGAAATCCAACCCGGCTTTTGTCGAAAAATTATCGGGTCTGACGGAAGGGGAACCGTTTACCGATGACCGGTATCGATCCGCGATTAAGAGAATCGAAGCCGGAGGTTTTCTTCAAAACGATTCCCTGCCGGCGATTACCCCCAATGAAGACTATGACGGGGTGGAATTGCTTTTCTACCTGACGGAACTGAAAAGCAATCAACTGGAATTGGGCGGCGGATATCTCCCCGCGCAAGGGGCGGAAAAAGGAGAATTTGTCGGGCGGATGCGTTTCGATTCGAAGAATCTTTTCGGATTCGGCCGACAGATTAATTTATTTCTGAACCGCAAAGACCGGGCCTCATCGCAGGTCGAATTTCGATTCGGTCAACCGTTGTTTATCCCGGATCATATCGAACTGGCTATGCATCTGTCGCAGGTCGATTATGATTCTTCGTATTATGCCTTCACCCTCGACGGCAGTATCGGGCTTTACACCGCCGGTAATACCCGCCTGAGCACAGGACTGTCATGGACCAAAACCGAGCCGCAACGCTCCAGTCAGCCGCCGTCGAGAACTCTGGCCGGTCTGGTTACATTTGAAAAACAAGGTTTCGATTATTCGCCCAATCCTTCGACCGGCCGCCGTCTGGCCTTTGGCCTGTCCTACTTGCGGCGGACAAGCTGGCCCGATACCGTGGCTACCGCCGTGGTCAACAACGAGAGCAAATTTGAAATCGGCATCGACAATTATTTCCGTCCCATACGTAGGCTGGTTTTGAGGCTGAATCTGGAAACGAAGGTCTTGATTACCTCACGCGATCTGATCGATTATTCGGAACAGTTCAAACTCGGCGGATATGGGTCGTTACGAGGTTACCGGCAGGATCAATTCGCCGGACGAAGGATATTTCTGGGGCAATCGGAAATTCGATTGCGTCCGGCGCGCGATCTGGCCTTCTACATTTTCACCGACGTCGGTTATGTCTATTCGCATCGCGAAGTGCAGCCGGGGATGGTGGCGGTCGAGGATATCACCCGCGTCGGTTCGGGGTTGGGGCTGTTTGTCGGCAGTCCGGCGGCTCGCATGACCCTGGAGATCGGCTGGGGGGAACATGATTCCCTGGATCAGGGCAAAATCCATTTCGGTCTCGTGACCCTGTTTTAATCTTGATCCGCCTTCGTTTTTTGCTTTCTGTAATTCGTGAATGTCATCCGGTCATATTTCACCCTGATCCGCTTTACCAATGGCCTGACGGCGATGGCGGCGGTGGCGGTGGGGCAGTACCTGGGCTCGGCCGGCGAAGGCTTTGCCGTCAATCCCTATACTATGGCGGCGGCCTTTTTTGTCTGCGGGTTCGGCAATATTATCAATGATATCCTCGATCTGGAATCGGATCGCGTCAATCATCCCCGGCGGGCTTTACCCTCGGGAGCGATTACCGTCGAACGGGCCAAAACTCTGGCTTTCATATTCCTGCTGATATCGCTGGTCTTGCTGATAAAAATCAACGGCCCGGGACGGCTGATAGTTCTGGCGGCCATTATCCTGGTAATCCTGTACAACCTCCGGCTTCAGCATACGCCCTATTGGGGCAATATTGCAGTCGCCCTGCTGGGGGCTATGACTTTTCTATTGGGCGGCTCCGTTTATGGTTACGCGGCCATGATCGCCTTACCCGGTCCGTCGATACCGGCAGTTTTCGCTCTGCTGATGCATGGCGGTCGCGAGATTATAAAGGATATCGAAGATCGACCGGGCGATGAACTGGCCCATAGCCGGACGGCGCCGGTGGTATCGGGCGCGATGCGACCTTTGGCTGTATCGAGTATAGTATTTGCCGCCCTGATCGCTTTGTCGCTGGCCGTATATTTAAATGGATGGTTTAATAAAATTTACCTATATATCGTTATGACAAGTATTTACCTTCCGGTTCCGGTACAGTTTATCGGGCTGGCGATCGCTCCGAAGAGAAGAAATTTCCGCCTCGTGTCGAGCCTGATAAAGATCGAAATGATTATCGGTTTGATAGCACTGATTGTGGGGCGCAATTATTGATGCCGTATTAAATTGTAGAATTATGGCCGCCGTCCGGATCGAAAAATTTTAAATTCGGTAAACCTTTTGGGAATAAGGTAGTATAAAAATCTTTGACGGTCATGTAACAGAATTGGACGGGAATTGTCCTGAGGTGTAGATTAGACGACTGTTATGACGACTTCGAAACATTTCTTAATAATTGTACTCACCCTCATGGGCCTGACTATGGCTCTGCCGGTTGCGGCCGGAGAGATAAGTATCTCGGCTGAAGTCAGCGCCGCCTCGATTGCCTTCGAAGCCAAAGATACGCTGACCGTGAATCTGGTCTGGGAGGGGGAGCCGTTTCAATATCAGATAGATGATTTCCCCATGCCGACGCTGGAAAAAATGGAAATACTCGGCTCGTCGTCGTCGGTTGCTACATCGATCGATTCCAGCGCCGAGGCCGGAGAAATAACCACCCGCACTTTCCGCTATATTCTCCAGCCGACCGATTACGGCACCGGCGTTATCAGTCCGCTCAACCTGACCGCCAAGGACCGGGTCAGCGGCGAGGCTCATGAACTTCAAACCGGGCAACTGACGGTTGAAATCGCCCGTCCGGTTCCACAGCCGGAGCCGACTTCCGGTAATACTACCTTATATATAATCGCAGTCGTGCTCGTTTTCATAGGCGGAGCGATTGCTTTTCTGGTTCTGAGAAAACGCCGCCCGGTGGAAGAAAAGCCGGCCGATCTGAGTTATCTTGAAACCCTGAAAGAGATCAAAAAGGAGACGGTGGCTGACCGGAAGCTGTTCTATTCGCGGCTCTACCGGCTTCTGCTCAGTTATCTGGAAAAGGAACGGGGGCTGGAGGTGTCGGGTAAAACCGGTGAAGAGGTGATTCGAGCGGTCGATGGCCTTGAGGATGACGCCGAGCGGGCCAGTTTGATGCAATGGATCAACCTGGCGCAAAAAGTCAAATATCGTCCCGAAGCGCCTTCGGCGGGCGACGTCGAGAACAGTTATAACGCCGTATATCAATTTTTTGAGAATAAATTGCAGAAAGGATAGATGGAGGACATATGGACCTCGACATCAAGCAAATCCAGGAAGAAGTCGAAAAGAAATCGAAATTCATCGAGGAGTTGACCACCGAGCTGGCGACGGTCATCGTCGGTCAGAAATATATGATCGAACGTTTGATGATCGGTCTTCTGGCCGACGGTCATATCCTGCTCGAAGGGGTGCCCGGTCTGGCCAAGACGCTGGCCGTCAAATCGCTGGCGAGTTCGATCAAAGCCGGGTTTCAGCGGATTCAGTTCACTCCCGACCTGCTCCCGGCCGACCTTGTCGGCACCATGATTTATAATCCCCAGAAGGCGGAATTTTCGGTCAAGAAAGGCCCCCTTTTCACCAATATCATCCTGGCCGATGAAATCAACCGCGCCCCCGCCAAGGTGCAGTCGGCTTTGCTGGAGGCGATGCAGGAGCGGCAGGTGACTATCGGCGAAACCACTCATCCGCTGGCGGAGCCTTTTCTGGTGCTGGCGACGCAGAATCCGATCGAGCAGGAAGGCACCTACCCTTTACCCGAGGCGCAGGTTGACCGCTTCATGCTCAAGCTGAAAATCACCTATCCGACGCATGACGAAGAGCGGATGATTATGGATCGGATGACGGTCGGCAAGGAAATCAAAGTCAAGGCCACGGTTGACCCCAAAGATATTCTCGAGGCCCGCAAGGTGGTAACGGGGATATATGTGGACGAGAAGGTCAAAGACTATATCCTCAATATCGTCTTTGCCACCCGCGAACCGGCCAAATATGGCTTGTCGGAACTGACCGACCTCATTTCTTATGGGGCATCGCCGCGCGCCTCGATTTATCTCAACCTGGCGGCCAAAGCCCATGCTTTCCTTAAAGGGCGCGGTTACATCACGCCGGAGGATGTCAAGGCCATCGGTCACGATGTCATGCGGCATCGTATTATTGTCACGTATGAGGCCGAGGCGGAAGAAACCACGGCCGACGATATTGTCTCCAAAATATTCGATACCATCGAGGTGCCGTAAGCATCATGGTCCCGAAAGAGATATTCAAGAAGATCCACCGGATCGAAATCCGCACCCGGAAGCTGGTCAACGACCTCTTTTCCGGCGAATACCATTCCACCTTTAAAGGGCAGGGGATGGAATTCGAAGAGGTGCGCGAATATATTCCCGGCGATGATATCCGTCTGATCGACTGGAATGTCACGGCGCGGACCGGTTCGCCCTATATCAAGAAGTTCAAGGAAGAGCGGGAATTGACCGTGATCCTGCTGGTGGATGCCTCCTCTTCGGGTCGATTCGGGACTTTCGAGAAATACAAGGAAGAGCTGGCGGCGGAATTATGCGCTCTGCTGGCTTTTTCGGCGATCAAGAACAACGACAAGGTCGGGCTGATTGTTTTCACGGATAAAATCGAGAAATTCATCCCGCCGCAGAAAGGGAAGCCGCACGTTCTCCGTCTGATTCGCGAAATCCTCTATTTTACGCCGGAGCGCACGCAAACCGATATCGCCGGGGCTTTGGAATTTTTCAGCAAAGTCATCAAACGCCGTTCGGTCGTTTTTCTGATCTCCGACTTTTTATCCGAGGATTATTTCACGCCTCTGCGCATCGCCAACAAGAAACATGATATCATCGCCGTCAAGATATCCGATCCGAGGGAATTGCAGTTCGGAAATTATGGCCTCATCGAACTCGAAGACGCCGAAACCGGCGAAGTTGTCGTGCTCGATACCTCGTCTCAGGGATTCCGCAAAAAATTCGCCTCTCAGGCGGAAGAGGCGACCGATCAACTGAAACGATCCTTCCAGTTGATCGACCTCGATTTTATCCAGATTCGCACCGACCGGCCTTATACGGCGCCCTTGATTCAATTTTTCAAGATGAGGGAGAAGCGGCACTGATGGCGACCGAGAATAAAAAATTGACGATCCTGGCCGTGGTTGGGATAATTATCGGTGCCCTGTCGCTGGCCATGATGGTCGTGGTTTATCTGTCATTGCCGCCGGCGCCGGACAAGGAAGTCGTGGCCGTTTCCAAAAAAATGGCCGGTGAACTGGCCGATAATAAACTGCCTCAGGCGGCGATAGAGGAATATGAACGGATACTCGACCGGGCCCATCTGACCGACAGCGAACGGGGCGCTATCGATTATTTGATCGCCCGGATTTATTTCGAGGATATCGGCGATTACGAAAAAGCGGCGGCTTATTATATTCGGGCGCGATCACTGGATGAGAACGCCTCCTATGCCGCCGAAGCCGGAAAAAATCTGATCACCAGCCTGGAGAAAATGGGCCGGCGTCTCGACGCCCGCCGGGAACTCGATCAGCAGGCCAACGCCAAACCGGACACGACCCAAACCCCCGGCAAGCTGGTGGCCCGGGT
>CAZGAV010000009.1:41921-44664 GCA_964523575.1 uncultured Ignavibacteriales bacterium | reverse complement strand
ACCAAAATCGCGCCGACCGTCAAGCCGGACAGCGCCGATCTGATGCTCTATTTCAAAGCCAATAAAGATAAATACGGCGACCAGCAATTCGACAAGGTGCGCGATCAGGTGACACAGGACTATATGACCTATATCGGGCAGAAAGCGGTCAAGGACTATATCGGCACTCTGCTGGAGGCGGAACCGGTGCAGGTTTATGAGGAGAACATCAAGTAGATGACGTCGGCCGGGAAGAAAAATCTATGGCCCTGGCTTTTGATCGCCATACAGCTGGGTCTGCTGATATTTTTCGCCTTTAACCGTCTGGTGGACGGCGACGAGGGATTTTATCTCTCCGCCGCCCGCGAAGTGGCGCAGGGGCGCATGTTGTATTCCGATTTTTTCTATCCCCAGATGCCGTACCTGCCCTATGTTTTTTCGATCTTCGCCGGCCATGGTTTCACGACTTTGTTCACCACCCGTCTGGCCTCGGTGCTGATGGGACTCCTGACGACGCTTATCTTTTATAAATTGATAAAAACGCTGACCACCGACCGCACAACCATCAATATTGTTCTGGCTCTGTATGTTTTCTCGGGTTTGGTCATCAGCTGGCATTCAGTGGCCAAGACTTTCGCCTGGACCGATTTATTCCTGCTGGGATCATTCGCGAGCCTGATGATCTTTCTTCGTTCCCAAAAAATATGGCCGGTGGCCCTGTGCGGCGTCTTGATCGCACTGGCCGTCAACGCCCGCCTGGTGCTGATGCCGCTAATAATAGTCTTCTATCTGCCACTGGTGATCCACTCCGGCCGGGCCTGGCTGAAGAGGACGCTGGCTTATTTCCTCCCGATGCTGGCGGCCACTGTCCCGTCCTTCCTGCTGTTATTCCGGGATCCGGGACGCTTCATGTTTGACAACCTGGGTTTCCATTTCATGCGCAACCCCGGAGTCGAATTTCCGGCTTCATTCTATCAAAAATTATGGACTATCGGCAAGGTCCTTATCAATCCGCAAATTCTGATATTACTGGCGGCGGCGGCCGGGACATATTTTTTCTGGAGGCGGCATCGTCAGGCGACAGACAAGAAAAACATCTTCACATCACCTTATGGAATCGCCGGAGTGGCGGCGGCCGTTATCGCCGTGACCTACCTGCTCCCCAATCCCGTCCTACAGCAGTACTTCGTTCAGGCGGTACCATTTGTCCTTCTGGCATCGGTGGGCGGAATAGAGGCCTTCGTTGCCCGGCAGCATCGATCCGGTCTGAGCGGGTTCAGGCAAAAATTGCCGCTTTATCTGACGGCGGTTTACATTCTCGGAGTTATCCCGTATTTCGTCGTCTATATCGGGGCCGTCAGAGAATTCGACGGCTACAGCAACCTTGGGAATATGAAACGGGTTTGCGCCTCGTTGAATCAAACCGACGACACCGATCCGATTTTGACCGAAATGCCGATTATATCGGTGCTGGCCAACAAGCCGACTTTCGAGGGCATCGAATTTCTGGGATTCGAGTATCCTCTCCCGCTCAACGCGGAGAAAATGAGGCATTATCGTTTTATTTTGAATGAGGATTTGAAAGAGATTTTGGACAACAGGGAAGCATCATATTTTGTCGTCGTCAATAAAACCCCGGAGGCGCTGGTCGCCGCCACTGAGGGGAATTATGAACTGCAGGGCAGATTCGAGCGGTATCTGGTTTACCGGAGGAAATCATGACTCCGGTCAAGCGTATCGCCCTTATCGTCATCGCCTCGGTCCTGGTCGCTTATGCCTGCCGGGCGGCCGATCTCATCGACGTCACCGCCGCGGTTGACAAGCAGTCGGCTTATATCGGCGATTTGATCAAGTATTCGATTACCATAACCTATGATTCGACGCTTCAACTGACGCCCCCGGCGGCGGGCGCCAATCTGGGCGGTTTTGAAGTCAAGGATTATGATTTCGGCGAAGAACAGAAGCTGGATGACGGCCGCCGCCGCCAGACGATCAGCTTCGATCTGCGCACTTTCACGACCGGCGACTATGTCATCCCACCGTTGCCGATCCAATACCGGATGCAGGATTCGACGGTCAAATATATCAGCGCCGATCCCATCAAGATTTTTATCAAGTCGGTGCTGGCCGAAGGCGCCAGCGTCGATTCTCTTCAGCCGCGTCCTCTCAAAGCGCAGGCCTCGCTGGTGGGGAAATCCAAAACCCTCTGGATAATTATTGCGCTGGCGGCGGTGTTAATCGCCGGTGGGCTGATATACTATTTCATGCGCCGCAGGAAGGTCGTGGAAAAAGCGCCTTATGTCGATCCCCGGCCGTCATGGGAAATCGCTTTTGCCGAACTGGCCCTTCTCAAGGATAAGGACCTCCCGGGGCAGGGCGAAGTGAAGCCGTTCTATTTCGAGCTGACCGAGATCATGAAGAAATATTTCGGTCTCAAATTTGAATTCGATTCCGCCGACATGACCACAACCGAACTGGATGAGGCTCTATTCGATGTTTCCCTTGAAGAAGAATTGCACCGGGATGCGATTTCGTTTTTCGAGCACGCCGACCTCGTCAAATTCGCCAAGTATATTCCCCCGTTCGACCGTCCGGAGCTCGATTGGGAAACGGCGTACGAACTGGTGACCAAAAGCAAAGATATGACTCCGGCCCGGCGGGCCAAGGCGGCGCCGGAACCGGTATTGGTGGCGGCGGAGCGCGATCCCAATGAGGATGATTCCGAATTGCGGTTTGCGCCGCCCGAACTGCGGGAATATTTTTC
>CAZGAV010000009.1:0-41821 GCA_964523575.1 uncultured Ignavibacteriales bacterium | reverse complement strand
CGACATCGATCAATTGGAAAAAACTAAAATCAAAGTTCACGAGTATATACAATATAAAGAGCTCTTTTTCAATTTCCTGGCGGTCGGCTTCGTGCTTTTGCTGGCCGAGATGTTTTTGAGTCAGACATACTTGAGAAAGATACCGTAGAGGATAACGGGTCATGAGATTTTACGCACCGATATATTTGCTGGCGATTGCGCTGGTCCCGATCCTGGGTCTCTTTTTCTGGTGGTCGATCACCCGGAAGAAAAAACTGTTGGCCCGCTTCGGCGATATCCCGCTGGTCATGCGGGCCGCCTCTGGCATCTCCTATCCGCGGCAGGTGACCAAGGCGGTCATGCTGTTGGCGGCGGTGCTGTTTTTATCGCTGGCGATCGCCAAGCCGCAGTTGGGCACGCATATGGAGATGATGAAACGGGAAGGGATCGACATCATGATTGCCGTCGATGTCTCCCGCTCCATGGAGGCGCTCGACGTCAACCCGGGGCCGATTTCCCGGATGGAGAAGGCCAAGCAGGAAATCAGGTCGTTGATTGATCCCCAGCGCCTCAAAGGCGACCGGATCGGGCTGGTAACCTTCGCCGGCGAAGCCTTCATCCAATGCCCGTTGACGCTCGACTATGGCGCCGCCCGGATGTTCCTGGACGTCATCGATCCCGATATCATCCCGGTGCAGGGTACGGCTATCGGCGAGGCGATTCGTACGGCGACCTCGGGTTTTGTCAGCAAGGAACGCAAACATAAAGTACTGATTCTGCTGACCGACGGCGAAGATCAGGACACCAAACCGCTCGAAGCGGCCGAGGATGCTCGCAAGGAAGGCGTCAAAATTTATACCGTCGGCATCGGCAAACCCGAAGGAGAACCGATTCCGATCTATAACCAGCGCGGCGAACGGGTCGGTTTCAAGAAGGACGACGAGGGCAATGTCATCATATCGAAGATGGATGAAACGACCCTGCAGAAAATAGCCCTGACCACCGGCGGAAAATATTATCGTTCGACGCCGTCGGAACTGGAACTGGACAAGATTTACGACGATATCTCCAAATTGGAGAAAAAGGAACTTGAAGGAAAACTACTTTTACAGTATGATGACCGCTTCCAGTGGCCTTTGGCGCTGGCCCTGATGTTCGTGATCTGGGAAGTGTTTGTCCCGGAGAGAGTCCGTCCGGGAAAAAGGAGCGATGAAAAGTAATGCGGTACGGGTGTATTATATTGCTGATTCTGGCTTTGGCCGGGCCGGTCGCGGCCGACGACCATGTGTCCCTCAATGAGGCCGGCAATAAGGCCTACGCGGAGGGCAAATTCGAACAGGCGCTCGATTATTATCATCAGGCGGAAATGGCCCGGCCGGAAACGCCGAAGATATATTACAACGAGGCCAACACTCTGGTCGAAACCGGCAAATACGAGGCCGCCGTCGAGAAATACCAGAAGGCGCTTAATTCCGATGATATCAAGCTCCAGTCCGACGCCTACTACAACGGCGGGAACGGTTTTTTCAAGCAGGAGGATTATAAGAAAGCCATCGCCTGGTATCAGAAAGCGCTGGAGTTGAACCCGGATGACATGGATGCCAAGTACAATCTGGAACTGGCGCGCAACCGCCTCAAAGAGCAAATGAAGAAACAGCCTCAGGATCAGCAACAGCAACAACAGCAGGATCAGCAGCAGCAGGATCAACAGCAACAGGATCAGGAGCAGGAAAAAGACCAGCAACAACAACAGGATCAGCAAAAACAGGATCAGCAGCAACAACAACAGAATAAGCAGGATCAGCAACAGGATCAACAACAACAGGAGCAAAAACAGGAACCGGCGCCGCAACCTCAGGACCAGGATTCCGTAGAGAATCAGGCCCAGCAGATGGAACAGCAGGAACAGAAAACCGATGAAATGAGTAAGGAAGATGCCTTGCGGATATTGAACGCCTTGAAGGATTCGGACGCCGACAATCAGAAGAAGCAGAAACGGTACAAAGTCCAGGGCATATATCGGGGTAACGATTGGTAAAGTCGCGCTTCATATATCGGCCGCTATGGTATGGCATACTCCTGCTGACCGCCTTTGGTTTTGTCCCGGCGGCGGCCCAGAATGATGACGTCCAGATTACGCTGAGCCTGGATCGTACCAAGATCGCGATGAATGAGACGGCGACTTTAACGGTCTCGGTGACGGGGAGCGGACAGGCGCAATTGCCGGAACCGAAACTGCCGCCCTTGCCGCAATTCCAGATTTTCTCGGCCGGAAGTTCCTCCAATATACAGATCATCAACGGCGTCATCAGCAGTTCGGTGATGTTCAATTATATCCTGTCGCCGAAGCGGGAAGGGACCTTTCCGATCCGTTCGGCCACGCTTCTGATCAATGGCAAACGATATGCATCCAACGAATTATCCATCACGGTGGTCAAATCGGGCGAGGCCGGTGAGGATTCCACCGCCGAGGAAACCGTCGATCAATCCGGCAACAAGGATGATATCTTCTTGATGGCTATCGTCGATAAGAAGTCGGTCTATGTCGATCAACAGGTGACGTTATCGGTGAAATACTATCGGGCTGTCCAGACGCTGTCGAGTCCCGATTATTTCCCGCCCTCGACACCCGGCTTCTGGTCCAATGATATTCCGCCGCAAAAGCAGTTTTATCAGATAATCAACGGCCGCAGGTATATGGTTACCGAACTCCGGACGGCTTTGTTTCCGACCAAGCCGGGAGAATTGTCGATCAGTCCGGCCCGGGTGTCGGTGACGGTCCCGGATCGAAGCCGCAGCCGCACCCGCGATCCGTTCTCGTTTTTTGACGGCGTACTCGAACAGGGGAAGAGAGTTGAGGTCAAATCAAAACCTCTGACGGTGACGGTCAAACCCCTGCCGCTGGACGGCAAGACCAGCCGTTTTTCCGGCGGCGTCGGCAGTTACAAAATATCGGCCAACGTTGACAAAACCGCGGTCGAGGTCAACGAGGCCATAACTTTGACGGTCAAAATTTCGGGTCAGGGGAATGTCAAATCGATTCCGGAGCCGACCCTGCCCAACCTCGACGGTTTCCGGGTCGAAAAAGCCTCCTCCGATTTCAAAGTCTCGAATATCAACGATCAACTCGGCGGGACCAAGACTTTTGAATATCTACTGATTCCCCGTTTGTCGGGCAAGCATGTCATCGACCCGATTATTCTCAATTATTTCGATCCCGGCCAGAAGAAATATAAAGAAGTATCCACGGCGGCCATCAATCTCGAGGTTAAAAAGGGCGAGGGCGTGACCGGAACCGAAATTCCTTATAATATGGTCAGCGGACAGACCATCAATCTCAAGGAAACCGATATCCGCTTTATCAAAATGGATGAGGGGAACCTGAGAAAGCGCGGCCATCTTCTTCTGACCTCGCCGATCTTTATCATCATCACGGTCATCCCGATGCTGGCCGTTATCGGGGGGATGTTTGATACGCGGCGCAAGCGGCGTCTGGCCAATGATATCGGATATGCGCGTCAGCGGCGCGCCGCGGCCGAGGCCCGCAAGCGTCTCAAGAAGGCCGAAAGTTTCCTGCAAAGCAGCAGCCACGAAGCCCAATTTTATGCCGAATTATCATCGGCGGTTCATCAATTCATCGCCGATAAGTTCAATGTTTCGGCGCATGGTCTCACCAGCGAACGGGTGAAGGGGCTATTGGAACAAAAGAATATTCCCGAGGGACTTCTGGAAAATACCCTGACGGTTCTTCATGACGTCGATTTCAGCCGTTTTGCCGGAGGTTCCGAGGCCGACAGCAAGGAACGGATTTTCGAACGGGTGCGCCGGACGATTATAGACCTTGGGGGCGTGTTGTGATGAAGCCGAAAATCGTGATAATGGTTGTCCTGATGGCTATGACGCTGGCCACGGCGGCGTGGCCGAGCAGTCTCGATTATAATTTTCAGCAGGGTAACAAGCTTTATACCGACGGCGATTTTGCGGGAGCCGTCGCCGAATATGAAAAGATTGTTTCCGCCGGCTACGAATCGGCGCCGCTGTATTATAATCTGGGTAACGCTTATTTTCGGGAAGGTCAGCTGGGGCATGCGATTATGAATTATATTCGGGCCTCGAGGCTCAATCCCGGCGACGACGACATCAGGGCCAATCTGGAGTTCGCCCGCCAGTTCGCCATCGACAAAATCGAAGTGACCGAGGGCACAATCGTGCTCGACTATATCAACCGCTTCTTCGATTCCTTCACCCTCCACTGGATCACCTGGATCGCGTTTATTCTGTATCTCCTGACGATGGCGATTATCATGATTGGCTTCATTTATCGCTGGTACCGCATCCCGATCCCGGTTTTCGCCACCGTTCTGACGTTATTTCTGGTGGCGGGTATATTTACCGCCGTTAAGGTTGACCGCGATGTCCTGACGCGTGAAGGAGTTGTTATCGCCCAGCAGGCCGACGTCAAAAACGGTCCCGGAGAGGATTTCAACACCAAGTTCACGGCTCATGCCGGGCTGGTCTTCAAGATCGAACGAGAAGAATCCGGTTATTATTGGGTCAATTTCGAAAACCGTCTAAAAGGCTGGATTCCCAAGTCGGTCGCCGAGGAAATTTAGGCCGTCAAAGCCCCCTCCGATTCTCCAAATTTGTTTGACAGGCCGATTGTTTTTGTCTAACTTTCCGATTATTTAGAACTTCCGGCCCTGGCCGGTTATTTTTTGAGACGGTATGGCCTCCATATTTAAGAAGAAACAATTTTGGGGCGGGCTGATCGCCATTGGAATTCTGATCTTTCTCTTCTATGATCTGAATGTGCCCCGGACTATGGAGGTTGCCAGGGGCCTGAAACTGCTTTTTTTCCTGCCGGTTCTGATCAGCACGACCCTTCTGGTAGTTTTCAAGGCCTCGCGCTGGAAAACCATCGTCAGCAAGGTTCGCAAGGTGCTTTTCTGGCCGACTCTGTCTCTCTATGCCACTTCGCAGTTGATCGCCGTTTTATTGCCGGCCCTGACGGGTCAGGCGGGCCGGGTTATACTGTTTTCCCGGAAAGGCGATTTTTCCAAGACCTATGCTTTTTCAACCATATTCTTGGAAATTGTCCTCGACGGCGCCGGCCTGATTATGCTGATGTTGCTCTCGTCCAGCGTCTTCGTATTTCCCCAGGAATATCGTTTCGTCAGCTATATCATCGCCGCCGCTACTCTTCTGGTGCTGATGCTTTTTTATGCCAGTCTTCATTTCCAGCACCGGCTGGAACGATTCGGGTATTATAAACTGCGCCCTCGATCGCCCAAAATGTTTCTGGTCCTGCGGAAATTCCTGCGATCGTTCAACGAGGGCATCTCGGTCATGAAATCGACCGACAAATTGTTCGTGGTCTCGATTCTGACCGTTCTGGCCTGGATGGCGCATATCGTTTCGGTTTATTTTCTTTTCCACATGTTCAATTTCAATCTTCCCATCTGGGCCGCCGTGGTCGTAATTATCATTAATTATCTGGCCCTGATGGTGCCGGTGACGCCGGGCAATGTCGGTTCTTTTCAACTGGCGGTCGTGGCCGGGTTGAATATATTCGGCGTGCCCAAAACCGAGGCGGTGCTTTTCTCGGTCATTTTGTATATAGTCGATATGCTGCCGATGATCGGCCTCTCCGCCTTTTTCCTGTTCAAGGAGCATTTCTCGCTCTCTGAAATCAGCAAGGACCAGGAGCTGATGGCCGAAGTGGAAAAAATGGTGGTCGAGACTGAGGTTCCGGTCGAAGGAGATCAGGCATGATTCGGACATTTATCTGGACGCCCCAGGAGGGCACGAAAATGTTCGAGGGGATCATCGACTTCGATGAATACCTGTCCCGGCCCGATCTGATCATGTGGGTCGATATGTGCACGCCGTCCGACAAGGAATCATTCGTCCTCACCCATGACTTCAAGTTCCACCCCCTGGCCATCGAGGACGTCATTTCGGAAGTGCCCCGCTCCAAGCTCGACGATTACGGCAAGTACCTGTTCATGGTTTTCCAGCTGGCCGATTATATGGGCAAGGAAAAAGGACTCAAGGCCAGTGAGGTCGATCTTTTCCTGACCAAAAACGCCGTCGTCACCGTCCACTTCGACGATCATCCGGTTTTCGAAAAAATTTATGCCCGGGCCCGCAAGGATGATCGTTTGTTTTCGCGCGGCGCCGATTTCCTGTCCCATGCCATTCTGGACGCCATCGTCGACAACTACAGCACCGCCCTCGATATTCTGGAATTCGAGGTCGATGCCGTCGAGGACGATGTTTTCGAGGAGCCGGAGGAAGAGACCGTCAAGACCATTTTCGCTCTGCGCCGCGATATTCATCACCTGAAACGGATTGCCGCGCCTCAGCAGGAAGTGCTGGCGCACCTGACCCGCGAAAAGCATGAATTGATCTCGGAGAGGTCGATGGTTTACCTGAGCGATATTTACGATCATATGTCGCGGATCAATGAAATCGCCGACGCCCATCGCGATACGCTTATCTCGGCCCTGGATGTTTATTACTCCAGTGTTTCCACCCGGACCAACGAGATCATCAAAGTCCTGACCATCTTCACCGCCATCCTGATGCCGCCGACCTTCCTGGTCGGGCTGTACGGCATGAATTTCCGATATATGCCGGAATATACCTGGAAATACGGTTACACCTTTTTCTGGATTCTGGTTCTGATTATCACGATCGCTCTCTTGTTCTTTTTCAAGAAGAAGAAATGGATTTGAAACCGTTTTCTCCGTCCCGCGTTTTAATAATCGAACACCGTATATATTCTGTCTTTAAATATGGCTGTATCTGGAACCGTATAGGCGGGGAGACCTGAGACGACCGTGACGGAACGATTATTGAAATTCTCCGAGAAGCTGGGTTATTCGCGACTCATGCGCGATTATGTCTATGATGCCGATAAACTGTCGCGATTTATCGAACCGAAGACAATGACTGAAATCGCCGCAGCAATAGGCGAGAAGAAGTTCCCGCGCACGACCATCGTTGATATTCTCACCCGACAAAACCAAAGCTGGCAGGCGCCGAAACCGGTGATGGATAATATCGCCCGGCTGGGCGACGACAGATCCATCGCTGTTCTGGCGGGACAACAGGCCGGACTTCTCGGCGGACCGTATCTGGCTTTGCTGAAAGCTCTGGCGGCCGTCAAACGGGCGCACATGATGGAACAGAAATCGGGCGTGCCGGTGATTCCGATTTTCTGGATAGCCTCCGAGGATCATGATTTTCGGGAAATTTCCTGTGCCGACGTTTTCGATATATCCGGCGCTTTAACCCGGATACGGATAGATCTCGACGCCGACCGGCTATATCCGCCGGTTGGAGACTTAAGTTACGATGCCTCGATCTCACAGGCGGTCGAGCAGTTGCAGGAGCTTTTCCCCGACAACGATTTCAAATCGGAAGCCCTGGACGGCATAAAAAATATCTATCGCCCGGAACGAAAAATCGCCGATTGTTTTGCGGAATACATGCTGTCGCTGGTCGGTGAACTGGGACTTGTCTTTTTCAATCCCTATGATGCGGCCTACAAAAACGCCACGGCATCATTGATGCGGGATATCGCTCTTCGTCACGACGAAATAAAAACGACTCTGGATAAGACGGAAGCCGACCTGACCCGGGACGGGTATCATATTCAAGTCCGAAAGGCGCCTTCGGCGGCCCTTTTGTTTCACCATACCCCCGAACGAATCGCCATCCACCTTGACGGCGACAAATTTGTCGCGGGGAAGAGAACCTTCACCGAAAAAGAGCTGACTCAGGCTATCGCCGAACATCCGCTGGATTTTTCGCCGGATGTCCTCACGCGGCCGCTGGCGCAGTCGTTTTTCTTTCCGACGGCGGCGATTATCGCCGGCCCGGCCGAGGTGGCCTATCTGGCCCAGATGATGCCGCTGTTCAAGCTGTTCGATCTGGTTCCGCCGAAGATCATGATTCGACCATCGATCACCGTGGTCGAAAAACGTTTCGAGAGTTTCATGGACAAATATGAAATCGGTCTGGGCGATCTGGCCGACGATATCGAAATCACCGTCAGCAAAATCCTGGGTGAAACCTTCCCCGACCGATATGAGGCCGAGCTGTCGGAATTGGCTTTGACCGTCAATGATCGGCTGAGAATTATGAAAGAAAGCGTGGCTGAGATCGATCCCGGCCTGCCGGATACGGTCGATCGAACGGGGGAAAAGCTCGATTATCAATTGAAAGAGTTGAGCAAGAAAATCTTCGCCGCCCATAAGCGGCGGCACAAAACCGAGCGGGAACGGATATATCGTTTGCGGGACAATCTGTATCCCAATAACGGATTGGCGGAAAGATCGGTGGCCCCGGCTTACCTGATTTCCCGTTACGGTCGGGGGATAGTCGATTATATTTATAAAAATATGAGTCCGGATGAAACCGGGCACCAAATTTTGACGTTATCGGAGTATCATGGATAAATTGAATGTCGGAATCACCTGTTATCCCGTGGCCGGCGGGTCGGGAATCGTGGCCACGGAGTTGGGCATCAAACTGGCCGAACGCGGGCATCAGGTCCATTTTATCGCCTACGAACTGCCGTTTCGCCTGCATACTTTCAAACCGAACCTGCTATTCCACGAGGTCGATATGGCCTCGTATCAGCTTTTCAAATATCCGCCGTACACGCTGACGCTGGCGGCGAAAATGGCCGAAATCGCCTGCGAATACAACCTCGATATTCTGCATGTCCACTATGCCATCCCGCACGCGACGGCGGCGTTTCTGGCCCGGCAGTTGACGACCGACCGGTGTTCGCCGGCCATCATCACGACCCTGCATGGCACCGATATCACACTGGTGGGAGCCGACGAGTCGTACTACGACATCACGCGGTTTTCGATCCAGTCGTCGGACGGCATCACGGCCGTATCCCGATATCTGGCCGATGAGACGATCCGGGAATTCAAGATTCAGAAGCATATCGAGGTCATTCCCAATTTTATCGATACGGCCCGATTCAGCCCCAAGTCGGCCTGTTGCGGGCGGGCCCAGTTCGCCGAACCGCATGAAAAACTTTTATGCCATATTTCCAATTTCCGCCCGGTCAAACGAGCCAGCGACGTCATCGACATTTTCGAGCGCGTTACAAAAAAGGTGCCGTCGCGATTACTCCTGATCGGCGAGGGCCCGGATACGATGCTGGTGCGCCGTTCAGTCAAGAAGAACGGCCTCAACGGCAAAGTGACCTTTCTGGGCAGTCAGGCCCGGGTGGAGGATATCCTGCCACTGGCCGACCTGTTTCTGTGTCCGTCGGAAGAGGAATCGTTCGGGCTGGCGGCGCTGGAGGCGCTGGGGTGCGGCGTTCCCGTGATCGGATCGGCCGGAACCGGATTGACCGAAGTCGTACATGAAGGTATCGACGGTTACCTTTTCCGGGTCGGAGATACCGAATCGATGGCCGAGGCGGCGGTGAAATTGCTGTCGGATGAAGCCCGATTGGCCGAATTCAAAAAGCAGGCTACGGCGCTGGCGCATCGGGAGTTCAATTCCGATACGGTCGTCGATCACTATGAAAGATTCTATCGGAAAGTCCTGGAGGAAAAAAGTGAAGCTTGATATACTGGCCATCGCCGCTCATCCCGACGACGTCGAGATCACCTGCGGCGGGACGATGATTAAGATGGCCGAGATGGGCAAGAAAACCGGCGTTCTGGATTTGACCGAGGGCGAGATGGGGACGCTGGGAACGCCGGCCGAACGTCTGCGCGACGCCAAAGTCGCCGGAGAGATAATGAAGGTGGAAGCGCGGGAAAATCTGCATCTGCCCGATTCGGCTTTGGAATTCACCCATGAAAACAAACTCAAAATCGCGGCTGTAATTCGCAAGTATCAGCCGCAGACGGTTCTTTTGCCGTTCAAACATAATCAAAGACATCCCGATCATCGGATGGCGGCCCTCCTGGGTTACGACGCCTGCTTCCTGGCGGGGCTGGCCAAGGCTCAGATCGGGGGCAACCCGCATCGGCCGCATAAGATCATCTATGTTTCATCGTTTCTCAAAGCCGACCATTCCTTCTTCGTCGATATTTCCACCTACTGGGAGCGCAAGAAAGCATCGATTGCGGCCTATAAATCCCAATTCAACGGCACCAAGTTCGCTAATCAGATTTATAAGCCGGGCGTCAACATCTTCGATCTGCTGGAGACCTACCAGCGGCAGTACGGCATCGAGGTCGGATGCCAGTTCGCCGAGGCGTTCTGGATCAACGAGCCGCTTCTTCTCGATGACATCACCACCCAGTTGGTGCGCTCGATTTAGGCATCGTCTGCCACAGGTATATGTCCTCCGTTTACGGCAATGTGAGGATCACAGATTCACGGCATAAAGAAATCCATGGGAAATGCCCCAAACGGGCGACTTGATTTTTATCCCCGATTATATTATAAAGCACTCGGAAGCGGATAGGGTCTGGTGGCCCTTGCGGTCTTCAAAACCGTGGGCCGGCGGTTATGCCGTCGGCGGTGGGTTCGATTCCCACCCCTTCCGCTTTTTTCAGGCGGAAGCCTGTTTTTGGCTGTCGCGCGGATGACCCGAATATCGTCTTCCAATAATCACTTCTATCAATTATCCAAAGCAATTAGGGCGGAAGCCTGTTTTTGGCTGCCGCGCGGATGACCTCCATATCACCCTGCAGTACAAAGCTCCATCGACCATCGCCCAATGTAAAATGATTGACAGAGAATATTAACGTCCATAGCTTGTGATCGTGGCACGGCTCGATTTTACAACCGATATCCAGTACCTCAAGGGGGTCGGCCCCAAGCGGGGCGAAGTCCTGGCGGCTCATGGTATCGATACCGTCGGCAAACTCCTGTTCTATTTCCCGCGCAAATATATCGACCGTTCACAGGTGGACAAAATCGCCTCGCTGAGAGAGCATGATTATAAAACGGTCGTCGGCAAAGTTCTCGGTAAAGGCCTCTTGCGGGGCGGGAAGACCCGGCTGGAAGTCATTATCGGCGATGACACCGGCCACCTGTCGCTTTTATGGTTCGCCGGATATCGCTACCTCGAAAAGCAGTTCAAACGGGGCGACGAACTGGCCGTGACCGGGACGGTGACCTATTTTCAGGGTTACCAGATGCTTCATCCCGAGTTCGAATTTATCGGGGGCGAGGCCGACGAGCAGATTCATACCGGCCGCATCGTGCCGGTATATCCTCTGACGGCGGAACTCAATCAGGTCGGGCTGACCTCCCGCAGCATCCGCCGCCTGATAAAGACCGCCCTCGACGCCGTCGAAAGCGGAATCGAGGAATACCTTCCCGCTGAAATCCTCTCCGGCGAAAACCTGACCGGATTGGCTGACGCCATCCGTGAGATACATTTTCCCTCGGAGGCCGACACGGCCGAGCAGGCGCGCCGCCGGCTGGCCTTCGATGAGTTGTTGCATCTCCAGTTTCTGCTCCAGTCGCGGCGGCATAAGTTCAAACAAAAGGAAAAAGCGCATCCGTGTAAGCCGCCGGGGAAGCAGTTCACCGAAGTCCTCGATCGACTGCCGTTCAAGATGACACCCGGCCAGAAAAAAAGCCTCGATCATATCATCGACGATATGACTTCCAAACGGCCGATGAATCGTCTTTTACAGGGCGACGTCGGGTCCGGAAAAACCGTCGTGGCCATTCTGGCGGCGGTCATGGCGGTCGAAAACGGTGGGCAGGCGGCGGTCATGGTTCCGACCGAAATTCTGGCCGGCCAGCATTATCAAAACTGGAAAGAACCGCTGGCCGAAGCCGGGATATCATGCGCCCTGTTGATCGGATCCATCAAGGGCAAGGAAAAGAAAGAAACGGTGGCGGGCATTGCCGACGGCCAAATCAATATCGTCTTTGGCACTCATGCCATCATCAGCAAAACCGTGAGTTTCGCCGACCTGCGGCTGGTGGTGATCGATGAACAGCATCGATTCGGAGTTATGCAGAGAAGCCAATTGGCCGACAAGGGCGATCTTCCCGACCGGCTGGTGATGACGGCGACGCCGATTCCGCGGACGCTGGCCCTGACTCTCTATGGCGATCTCGATATTTCCACCATCCCCGATATGCCGCCGGGTCGTCAGCCGGTAAAAACCGTCTGGCGTTTCGCCTCGGCCCTGGGCGATATCTACAAATATATCGACGGCGAAATCGGCAAAGGAAATCAGGCTTTCGTCATCTATCCGCTGGTTGAAAAATCGGAAAAGATGGATCTTCAGGCGGCCGAAGAGGGATACCGGGATTTGACCGGGAAAATCCTGCCGCATCGTAAAATCGGTCTCGTGCATGGCCGCATGAAGGCCAATGAGCGTGATGCCGCTATTGGTGACTTCCATGCCGGGCGGATCGATGTCCTTGTGGCTACGACCGTCATCGAAGTCGGCATCGATATCCCCAATGCCGGGATTCTGATTATCCAGCATGCCGAACGTTTCGGGCTGTCGCAACTCCACCAGATGCGGGGCCGGGTGGGGCGCGGCGGACGCCGGGGACTGGCGGTAGCAGTGGCGTATCAGCCGATTTCGGATATCGGACGCCGTCGGCTGGAATACTTCGCTTCGACCACCGATGGTTTCAAAATCGCCGAGGCCGATCTGGAGTTGCGGGGGCCGGGGGAATTTTTCGGCATCCGTCAACATGGCCTGCCGGAATTCCGCATCGCCAATCCCATCGCCGATCAGGAAATTTTGATCCGGGCGCGTCAATGGGCGGAGAAATTGTATAAAGAGTATGCTCGCGATCCGGAAAAAGCGCGATTTTTATTGAACCATACGGCTGTTTTTTCTAACTTACGGGCGGATTTGATAGATGTCGCCTGAGCCGGGCGCGCGCATCCGGAAGATACCAACCATAAAGCTTCGGGAGTAGAATCATGGCCAATGGTGAAGACAAGATCAATCCGCTGTTTCTGCAATTGGTGCTGTCGTTGCAGACGGCGGCCTGGTACCAGATGGGCAAAGTTGTGTCGCCGATCAGCGGCAAGGTCGAAAAGGATCTGGCCGAGGCGCGGGTATCGATTGATTTGCTGACCATGCTCCAGGAAAAAACCAGAGGCAACTTGCTGGACGAGGAAAAGAAAATCCTCGATAATACGGTCTATACGTTGCAAATGAACTATATCGACGAGCTCAATAGCGCCAAAAAAACGGACCAGGACGAGACGCCTTCGGCCGCAGAAAAGACATCTGAGGCCGAATCGGATGCCGCGGCAGAGGAGGCTCAACCGTCTTCGAAACAGTCCGACCGGCCGGACGCCGGGGTCGATGAGTAAGATATTACCCTTCAATGGCTTGAATTGTGTCTTTGACGCTGAAAGAGCTTGCATTCCGGCCCTTTATAAGGTATCATAAGACGATGAAAACAGCCGCCATGTCGCTTGATAAGAAATACAATAAATTCATCGCGCGGTTCGACGGCCCGGTGAAGAAGAATGAGCGGCTGTCTGCGTATACTACATTTCGAACCGGAGGCGACGCCGACCTGCTGGTGGAGATTGCCGGAGCGGAAAAGCTGACTCTGGCGGTCAGTCTGGCCCGGGAATTGGAGATTCCATTTTTTATCATCGGCGGCGGCAGTAATCTTTTGGTCAGCGACTCCGGTTACCGAGGCTTGATTATTCGGAACTCCATTCTCCGTATGGAGGTAAAAGGTAACGAGATTATCGCCGGAGCCGGCGAAGCGCTGGATAGTCTGGTCGATTTCGCCACGGAACGTTCATTAACAGGTTTAGAATTTGCAGCCGGCATCTGGGGCTCCGTCGGCGGGGCCATCTACGGCAACGCCGGGGCCTATGGAAGTCAGATCGGGTCCGTTCTCACGGAGGCCGAGGTCATTGATCTGGAAGGGAATTTGCGCACCGTACCCAACGAATATTTTCGTTTCACCTATCGCCACTCAATTTTGAAGGAAACGCGGGAGATGGTGGTCTGCGCCGGATTCGGACTGGAACCGGGCGACGCGACTGCAATCCGGGCCAAAACCGAGGAAATCAGACGGTTGCGGTCGGTCAAACATCCGACCATTCCCTGTTCGGCCGGTTGTTTCTTCAAAAACGTGGAGGACCCCCGGGAACCCAACGGCAAACTGGCCGCCGGGAAGCTTCTGGAGCAGGTCGGGGCCAAAGGGATGAAAGTCGGCGGCGCGGCCGTTTTCGGCGAACACGCCAATATAATTTACAATGCCGGCGGCGCGACCTCGAAAGATATTCGACAATTAGCCGATATATTGAAAGAGAGAGTTAAGGAGAAGTTCAACATTGAGTTGGCTGAGGAAGTCATCAGCCTTGGAAAGTTTTAGCCAAGGAGGTCTTATAGCCCTTTTCTAAAAAGTAAACTTAACGCCTTACGTGGAAGTTCATGATCCTCAGGCGCTCGACATATTCAGCTCTCATCTGCCTGGTACTGACGACCGTGGTATGTCTGCCGTTGTCCGTCTCGGCCGGGCCGCCCCAATTCCAAACTCATTTATATTACGAATCGACCGTATTTTCTCCTTTCCCAGGATTCGATCCGGTCTTTATCAGCAGTATCACGCCCACCGAATACATCCCCTTGATCAAACTGCAACGCCAGTCTCCCTATGACCTTAATTATGATTATCCGGATTCCTCGATAACCTACACGCGCAAAATCGATCGCGATATTTCGATGGTGCCGGTCAACAGTAATATCGATCAATTCGTCGATCGGCGGATAGCCCTGAGTCTGGCTAACCTTTCCTCAGACGTCGGGAAGGAATCGCTGATCAAGGATCAGAACAAGAAAGCCGGGGGACTGCTGCAGTTTACCATCCCGATTCCATCGCGGGCGTTCGAGTCGATTTTCGGTGAGGGCGGGGCCGGACTGAGAGTATCCGGTTATCGAAAAATTTCATTCAGCGGCCGCTCGAGCTGGGACGACCAGCAAAGCACGGCCCTTCATAAACAGAGCAAGTTCCCGGTGCTCCAGATGGAGCAGATATATCGATTCGATATCGAGGGAACGATCGGTTCGAAAATCAGCGTCAAAGTCAGTCAGGATTCGCGTAACGATCTTCCTCTGGCCAACCGGCTCATCCTTCGCTACCAGGGCGGGGAAGACGATATCCTTCAATCGGTCGAGGCCGGCAACACGACCCTGAATCTGCCGTCAACCCAGTTCCTGGCCTATTCCACCCGGGTGCAGGGATTGTTCGGTCTCAAAGCCACGGCTCAACTGGCCGATTTGTCCATCACCGCCATCGCCTCGCAGGAAAAGGGAACCACCGAGACGATAGAATTCAACGCCGGCACCTCGACCACGGCCACCCGGGTTTACCGCGACGTCGATTACAAACAGCGGACGATTTATGACCTGGGACGACTGAACATTTACCGGGCGAAATCCGACTCCCTGGACCCGCCGGATAAATACGATTTCCAGCCCGGCGATTCGATTCTCAAGGCTGTCGTCTATCTCGATGACTGGACGAGCGACCAGGCCGAGAGGACAACCCGGCCCACCGGGATCTGCTACGTCGATCCGACCGATACTCTCTCGGACGATCCTCTGAGCACCTATCGTACCGAGGGTTATTTCATGACCGTCGACGTCAACGATTACTACCTCAGTCCGACCGAATTCTATATTCTCTTCTATCGATCCGTGGTTGGCAGTGACGATGTCCTGGCGATATATATGGAAGTCAAACGAAAAAACGGCAGTGTCGATACGATCGGCAATATCGCACAAACCCCCCTTAAGCTTAAACTTATCAAACCCCAGTACTACACCAATATCAATCATCATGTCTGGGAATACGAGCATAAGAACGTCTATTGGCTGGGGGCGACCAATATCGACCTGAAAGAGCTGAATCTCAAAATATATAAAGGGGCGCTGGTCAATAATACACAGGGTAATCCCGACGATCTCGATAACCAGGAAGGTATCAGCTATATTCAAATTCTGGGACTGGACCAGGGCGACGACAACGGCGTCGGCAAGCCGGATAATCAGCTTGACCGCGTCGCCCGTGTCGATCCGGCCCTGGGATACCTCTATTTTCCCACCCGGCATCCGTTCGATTCGCGATTCGCCTTCACGGTCGATCCGGCCACTGGAGATTCGGTTTATCTCAAGGATTCGGTGCCGGAAATATACAATTCGACTTCGGCCAACAGGCAGTTGGCGTCGCAGTATTACTTTGCGGTCAGCACTCAGGAACGTGGAGCGTCGGTTATCAATCTCAATTCGGCCAATATCATCGAGGGTTCAGAGGTGGTCAAATCCGGAACCCGGCGGCTGAATCGCGGCACCGATTACGAGATCGATTATGATTTCGGGCGATTGACCCTTCTCAACGATACCCTCGACATCAATTCCGATCTAAGCATCATGTTCGAGAAGGCGCCGTTCTTTTCGCTCGAACGCAAGACCCTGTTGAAGAGTCGCTTCGAATATGCGCCCAACCGGGATTTCAAACTCGGGACGACTCTTTTGTACAAATCGGACAAATCGACCAGCCGCAAACCAAAAGTCGGCGAAGAAACCTCCAAGATGTTCGTCTGGGATGCTGATCTGAATTATCGATTCGAAAATCCCCTGTTCACGACTCTGGTCAATGCCCTTCCATTTGTTTCCGCGACTTCGAAATCCTATATGCAGGTTTCGGGAGAACTGGCTCAATCCTTCCCCAATCCCAACGTTGACGGCGAAGTCTATGTGGACGATTTCGAGGGCTCCAAAGACAGCTATCAACTGGGTATTCTGCGGAATAACTGGCGTAAGGCGTCGCGCCCGATGGTCATCGATACGGCCATATCCGAAAGGGGCCATATCGCCTGGTATAACCCCTATGGGCAGGTGCCCGTCACCGATATATGGCCCGGCCGCGGAATCGGTACCGGCGAGGCCAACCTGACCAATGTTTTGAATATCCTTTTTAAACCGGTCAATCATAAATATATCAAGAAAATCGATGAAAACGTCATCGACTCCGTTTCCGAAGAATCGCGGATTGATCCCGAAAATTCCTGGGCCGGATTTATGCGCAATATCCCGGCGGGCGCTTCCGCCCAGCTCGAGACCACTCAATTACTCGAGATTCGTATCAAGGGCGATTCGGGAATAATGCATATCGACCTCGGGCAGGTCACCGAGGATATCAATGGCAACAGCAAGCTGGATACCGAAGACCCCTATAAGATCGGTATTCTCTATGATTCCCTCGACTATGGCCTCGACGGCCTGCCGGATGCCATGGAATTCGGCTATGATCCCGAAAACGGGGTCACCGATCCGGCCGGCGATAATTGGTCGGGCGATATCGATAATTTCAACCCGTGGAAAATCAACGGGACGGAAAACAACCGCAACGATCCCGATGGCGGCTATTATCCCGACACGGAGGACCCCAATCAGAACGGTCTGGAGCAGGTCAACAGTTATTTCTCGTATAAGATCGATCTCTCCGACACGCTCGATTTCTATCGCGGCTTCTATGTCGAAGGCACCCGCGTCGATTCCACCGGATGGCGCACCATCCGTATTCCCCTGCGCGACCCGCAGGCCATCGACACCACGATCGAAAATCCCACCTGGACCAATATCAAATTCGTCCGGGTCTGGTTCGATTCGGCCTCGGCGGAAAATATCATCAATCCCATAGGCGTGCAGATAGCATCGATGGAATTGCTGGCCACCACCTGGGCCGATTCTTTTGTCGTGGCCGATTCCCTGCGAAGCGGGCCGGCCACGTTTGACGTGGCCGTGGTCAATAATGAAGTTGACGCCGACTATACGTCGCCGCCCGGCGTTCAGGGTTATTACGATCAGACCCGCGACGTCGTCGAGTCGGAGCAGTCTTTGTTATTGACCTTCGAGAACCTCAACGCCGCTATCGATGTCTATGCGCCCGATTCGGGTATCGTGCTGGCGGCCGACACCGGTCTGGCCGTTCGCAAGTTCTACCGGGCCATGAATTTTATGGGGTATGGCAAATTACAGGCCTATGTCCACGGCGGCTTGAAGGAAGATCCCGCCTTTAGCGATTCGGTGATGTTCTTCTTCCGCATGGGCTATGACAAGTCGTCCTATTATGAATATCGGACCATCATCAAACCGGGCTGGGATGGAGGTAACGACGTCCTCATTGATTTCGGCGAAATCACCGGCCTCAAAGCCCGGCTTCTCGACGACCGTCAGAAAGGACTCGATTCGTCGCTGGTCCGTCAGGATCCGGGGACAAAATATCTGGTCAGGGTCAAATCGGCCGGAACCGACCCGACCCTGACGCGCATGCAGTATTTCTCGATGGGGGTCGTCAACCTCGATCCCAACAAACCGGCCTCGGGTGATATCTGGGTCGATGAATTGCGACTGACCAATGTCCGGAACGATGTCGGGATGGCGGCCCGCGTGGCCGTCAACGGCAACATGTCGGATCTGATAACCTATAGCGTGGGCTTTTCGACCCAGGACGCGTATTATCGCGGCGTTTCTTCGGCCACCAAGGGCGGCGCTTCCGATAACCTCGGCTCGGGCCAGACCAAGAAAAATTATAATTTTAGCGGCTCGTTCAAACTCGACAAGTTCTTTCCTCGCGCCCTGGAATTGCAAATGCCTCTCAGCATCAACTGGTCGCAGAGCGTGCAGGAACCGCTACTGCGTTCCGGCACCGATATCATCGTCCCCGCGGATTTAAAGAAGCAGGAAACGGCGGTGTCGGTTTCGAAAGGCTTCCGGATCTCGGAAAAATTCAATAGAAAAACCAGGAATCCCTTATTCACCGTCCTATTGAATCGATTTTCATCGAGTTTCAGTTATAATATCTCCCGCGGGCATTCGGCGACCCAGCCGATGTACATGAGCGAACGCCATGAAACCAAGACCAATTTCGACCTCAGCCTCAAGAAACCGCCGTCGATTACGCCGTTCAAATGGACGGCTCTTTTCCGCGCGCCGTTCGGACTGCCGGGAACGCGTTTATATCTCTATCCCACGGGAATCAACTTTTCCGGCGATCTGTCCGGTTCCTATTCGGAATCGATCAACCAGAACAGCTCCAACCCAACCACCAGCCGGCTTGATTTCAGGGGCGGCTTGAGCACCAATTTCAAGGTGATCGAAAGCCTGTCGGGGTCGTACAGTTTCAATACGACCAGGGATTTGCGCGACCCGAAAACCGTCAACCTGACTTTCAATCCCAAGAAGTTCAAACTGGGCGTGGAACAGAGTTACAATCAGGGTTTTCGGGCCAATTATTCCCCCAACCTGTTCCGTTTCCTGACTCATAAATTCGACTATTCGGCCAGCTATGGCGATACTTATCGTCTCAACCGTGATTCAACCTTCTACCACAGCGTGGTTTCCAAAGTGGACGCCAACGCCAGTTTCACGTTAAAGCACCAGTCATTGATAGGTTCCAACAGGCGGTCTCCCGGCCGTGGCGGAAACGTCGCACCGGCGGACTCGTCGGGGGCCTCCGTTTTCGACGGTCTCGGTTTATTCCTGCGAGGTATCCGGTATATCACCGACGCCATCAAACCGATTTCCGGTAAATTCGGCACCGGCCGATCATTGAGTTTCCCCGGCCTGGCTGACAAGGCTTCCATTCCCTTCCGCCTGGGACTGACCGACGATCCCGGAGTCGGGACCGTCAACACCACGACCACGACCGTCCGCGCCTCCAAATCGGTTTCAAGGACATTCTCGGCCAATTCGGGGGTGGCCCTGTTTGCGGGAATCAGCGTCGATGTCGGCTATGGCCGCAACACTCGCGAAACTTTCGACGCCAGTCCGACCCGGTCGTTCTCGGAAACCTGGCCGGATTTGAATTTCAATCTGCGTTCGGTCAAGGGCCTCTGGTATATCGGGAAATTGATTAACACCCTGTCGCCGAGTTCGCATTTTACCCGTTCCAAAGATTCCAAGCGGCGCACCAGCAATCCTTATCCCAGCGACCTGCATGAGAAAAAGGCCTTTGCTCCGCTTTTATCATTCACGGTCAATCCGATGCGATCGATGCGGTCATCGGCTCGTTATGAAACCAGTACCGAGCTGACGACCAGGCTGAGCGAGAGTTCAGGCGAATTGCTGAATATCACCCGGCGCTCCGCCCAGAATCTGTCTTTGAGCTGGACGTATTCATTCCGCAACCCCTCCGGCATCAAATTGCCGATTTTCGGCCGAATCAAGTTTGAATCCAATCTGTCGGTCACAATGGACGTTTCGTACCGTAAAAGCCGGGCCGAAGTGGCCAAAGCGGAGTCGGATTTTGACTTCAAGATAAACGAGAATAAAACCAGTCTGACCATCCAGCCCAGCGCCAATTACAGTTTTTCCTCAACCGTCAAAGGCGGCCTCTCGGGACGCTGGCAGGACAGCAATGACGCCTATACCCGGCGTAAATCGCATTCGCGCGAGATCGGTATCTGGGTGGAATTGCGTTTCTAAAAAAACCGTTTGACAAACAGTCCGAGGCCGGTATTTTGGGTCACATGGCCGAAAGAAAATCCCTGATCATGAAAATCAATCGCTTGCCTTTATCGATGATTGTTTTAGCGGCGTTGCTTTTGGCGTCGTGCCAGAATAAATTGACGGCGCCGCCGTTCGACGGCGCGCGAGCCTATAACCTGCTTCTGGCGCAGACGGATTTGGGACCGCGAAATCCCGGTTCGGCGGGATGGCATAAATTTCAAACGATGATGAGCGGTTTTCTCGATTCGCTGGGCGTCAATTATGAGACACAGCCGCTCGATTACGACGATTACCTGACCGGAGAGACTCTGCATTTGGTCAACTGGATTATCCATATCAAACCGGGGGCGTCCGACCGCATCCTTCTGGCGGCCCATTATGATTCCCGGCCGCGCGCCGAACATGATCCCGATTCGACCCAGAGGGACAAACCGATTCTGGGAGCCAACGACGGCGCCTCCGGCGTCGCGGTGTTGATGCACCTGACGGAATTGCTTCACGCGCATCAACCGCCGACCGGAGTCGATATCGTCCTTTTCGACGGCGAAGATTACGGCCCGCCCGGCCGCAACGACCAGTACCTGATCGGTTCCACTTATTTCGCGGCTCACAACACGACTCACTATCAGTACGGAATTCTGCTCGACATGATCGGCGACCGCGATCTGCGCATCTACCGGGAATCCCTGTCGGAACGCTACGCCAGGAAGATCGATGACCGCATCTGGCAGGCGGCCGCTCTTCTGGGAGTGACGCAGTTTGTGGACAGCGTCAAATTCGATGTCCTCGATGATCACATTCCCCTGATCGCCGCCGGCATCAGCACCGTCGATCTCATCGATTTCGAATACCCCTATTGGCATACTCAGGCGGACACCCCGGATAAATGCGACCCGGCCTCGCTGTCGGCGGTCGGGCGCGTGATACTGGAGGTCATCTATGGCAAATGAGCCGAACGAGCCTTATGCCGCTTTGCGCGATTTCCCGTCGGTGGAAATACTGGCCGGTCATCCGGCCCTGGAACCATATATCCGGTCGCTGACCCGCCCGGTCGTGGTTGAAACGATCAAAACGGTCATCGCCCGGCTCAAAGAGGAATTCAAAGAGGATAACAAAACCGTCTCGGCCAAAAGCCTGGTAGCGGCTCTTACCGGTGAACTCGACCAACTGGTTCTTTTACATCTGACGCCGGTTATCAACGGGAGCGGCATCATTATCCATACCAACCTCGGCCGGTCGCCAATTTCGGCGGCGATGCTCAACGGGGCCATCGAAATGGCTTCCGGGTACAGCAATCTGGAATTCAATCTGGCCACGGGCAAGCGAGGTAAGCGGGGGATACTGGTCGAGAAATTGCTGGCCACCTTATGCGGCACGGAAGCCGGGACGCTGGTCAATAACAATGCCGCGGCCCTGGTCATCATCCTCAACACCCTCGCCAATCGCAAGGAAGTGATTATCTCGCGCGGCGAACTGGTTCAGATCGGCGGCGGTTTCAGGATTCCCGATATCATGATTAGGTCCGGCGCCCGTCTGGTCGAGGTGGGAACGACCAATCGAACCACGCCCGATGATTATGCGTCAGCCGTCACCGGCAAAACGGCCATGATTTTAAAAGTGCATCGTTCCAATTTCACGCAGGAGGGTTTCGTCGAAGAAGCCTCATTGGCCGACCTGGCGCCCCTTTGCCGTGAACACGATATCGCCCTGATTCACGATCTGGGATCGGGATTGATTTCTTTTCCGCCGGGGGTGGAGATTACCAATGAACCGGATGTTCATGAATCGGTGCATTCCGGCGCCGACCTGACCTGTTTTTCCGGCGATAAACTTATGGGCGGCGCCCAGGCCGGTTTGATCGTGGGGCGAGGCGATCTGGTCGGCAAAATCAAAAAGAATCCTCTGTTCCGGGCTTTCCGATGCGATAAGCTCGTATTTGAGATCACCACTCAAGTTCTGGCGGCTTATTTGCGAGGGACGCAGTTCGAGGATATCCCGATATGGCGCATGATAAACATCCCGGTGACGGAGTTGAAGAAGCGGGGCGAGGCGATTCAGAAGGCCTCCGGGGCGAAAGACCTCGTTTTGACCGCAACGCGGGCATATCTCGGCGGGGGATCAACCCCCGGACAAACAATACCATCGCTGGCCCTGTCCTTGCGCTCGAAATTGAGCTCGACGGCGCTGGCCAAAAAATTCCGCACTTTCTCGCCGCCGATTATCGGCCGCGTCGAAAATGAAGATTTCCTTATTGACCTGCGGACGATCCCACCGGACAGAGACCGCCTGTTAATCGAAGCCATTGACAAGATAGTCATATAGCCATGTTTGTTTTGGGAACGGCCGGACATATCGACCACGGCAAATCGTCTCTGGTCAAGGCCATCACCGGCATCGATCCCGACCGTCTGCCTCAGGAAAAAGAACGGGGCATGACCATCGACCTCGGTTTCGCCTGGCTGGCTCTTCCCGACGGCAGTGAAATCGGGCTGGTTGACGTCCCCGGACATGAACGATTCGTGCGCAATATGGTGGCCGGCGCCGGCGGGATCAACGCCGCCATGCTGGTCATCGCCGCCGATGACGGATGGATGCCGCAAACTCAGGAACATTTCGATATTCTTAATCTGCTCGAAATCAGGCATGGCCTCGTAGCCGTGACCAAAATCGACCTGGTCGAGTCCGACTGGCTGGAACTGGTGCTGGCCGATATTAAATCCAAATTGAAGGGGACCTTCCTCGAAAACGCTCCGGTAGTGCCGGTCTCGTCGGTCACGGGAGAAGGGATCGACAAGGTTATCAGCGCCATCACCGAAATCTCTCAGCGGCTTCAATCCGTGGAGGATATCGGCAAAACGCGCCTGTTCATCGATCGCGCCTTTGTCCTGACCGGCATCGGCGTTGTCGTTACCGGCACCAGCCGCGATGGCGGCTTTGCCGCCGATTCCGACGTCTATCATTTTCCGGCCGGTGACCGCATCCGTATCCGTTCATTACAGTCGCATGAACGCAAGGTGGAACGGATCGGAGCGGGTACGAGGGTGGCTATCAACCTGACCGGCGTCGATCGGACAGAAATCAAGCGCGGTCATGTCATCACCGGTTTTCCCTATGGTATTCGGCCGACTTTTTTCGCGGTCTGGATCAAAAACCTGGCCAATTCGACGATGGCGCTCAAGGAGGGGCGCAAGGTTCTTGTCATTCACGGCACCACGGAAACGGAAGCGATTCTTCGACCGTTTGACGACAAGGGGATTCCGCCCGGACACGAGGGGCTGGCGATTGTAAAAACCGTCGATCCCCTGGCGGCCTTTATCCCCGATAATTTCATCCTCCGTCTGCCGACGCCCCAGATAACCATCGGGGGCGGAAGGATTCTCGATATCATCGATTATTATCCCCGGCGCCGCGACCTGCCGTCGATGGTCGAAAATCTAATGCGGCGCAAAGCCGGCGGTCTCGACGATATCATTATCACCGAACTGGAGAAAAGGCTCTTTACGCCGGCGGCCGGTCTTCTACAGTACTCCCATTATGCCGCCGATGCTATTGCCGCCGCTCTCAATGAATTGATTGCCGGACAGAAAGTGGTGCGGTTCGAGGAAACGGTCGCCTTGAAGCCGGGTCTTTTGGACATCATCAGGGAGATCAACCGAGAACTGGATAAGACGCATAAAAGCAAATCATATCTCAAGGGTCTCACGGCCGAGGAACTATCGCGCCGCCTTGGTTTCAGCCCGCCGGAGCAGTTCGTCCTCGCCCTGAAATATTTTGAGAGCATCAAGGAACTGGGGCGAACGATGCAGTTCTATCATCGGCCCGATTTTACGCCGGCCCTGGATGACAAATTGAAAGACGAGGCGGCGCGAATCATGTCCAACGTCGAAAAAGCCGGCCACAATTATCTGACTTTCGACGACATCGAATCGAAATATCCGGGGAGCCGGCGGACGCTCAATTTCCTTCGCGACGACGGCCGCCTGAAAAGTATCGGGACCCAGTTTGTTCTAACCGACAAGGTCTGGAAGGAGATATTGGCTTTTATCGAGCAGAAACTTGAAAGCCAGGGACAAGTCACCGTGGCCGAATTCCGCGACCGTTTCGGTTCCAGCCGCAAATACGCCCTGCCGGTGCTGGAGTATTTCGACCGGCTGGGGATTACCCGCCGTGAAGGCGATTATCGAGTCAAAGGAGCCGGTTACGATGAACGCCATACTTTATAACGGCCGCGTTTATCCTCAGTTTCGCGTCCATCGTCGTCCTACCGTAATCGTCGTCAGTGGCAACCGCATTGCCGCCGTCGGTGATGATTTTAAATCACTTCAATCGCGCTATAAAAAGTATCGCCCGATAAACCTCGACGGCCGGGTGGTCATCCCCGGATTAGTTGACAGCCACACTCATTTCTATTTTTGGGCGGCCACCCTGGACACGGTTCATCTTGACGGTGTGCCGACTTTCGACGAAGCTCTCAAAGCCATAAAGAATTTCTCGCACAGGCGGGCCGAGGGCGAATGGATTATCGGCGACGGCTGGTCAGCTGACCGCTGGCGCGAATATCATCTGCCGACCGCCGAGGAACTCGACCATGTCACCGGCGGACGTCCGGCGGCTTTGTTCAGCAAAGACCAGCATATTCTCTGGGTCAATACCCGGGCGCTGGAATTGGCCGGGATTGATAAAAATTCCCCCGATCCCAATGGAGGCAAGATCGACCGCCATCCCGAAACTGGCCGGCCGACCGGCATCCTTCGGGAATTGCCCGCCTACTTTCCGGTGGTCCGGCTCCTCAACCGTCCCGAGGCCGGACAGATCGACCGGTCATGGAAGAAAGCCGCCGAAACCGTCCGGGCTCGCGGCGTGACCGGTTTTCATTCGGTGGACGGTCCCGAAGCCTGGGATTATTACCGCCGTTTGAACGAGAAAAAGAGACTCGGTTTCCGGGTGCACTATTATTTCCCGGCGGCCATGCTCAACGAACTGATCGAAAAGGGGATCAAAACCGGTCTGGGCGATGATAACCTGCGGGTCGGCGGCGTCAAAATCTTCTCCGACGGATCATTGGGGGCACAAACGGCCCTGATGAAGCAGCCCTATCTGGGACCGCGTGGCGGGGTCGGGGTCGAGGTGAATTCCGAGACGGCGCTGAGAGCACTCGTGACCCGGGCTGTCGGCGGCGATCTGGCCTGCGCCATTCATGCCATCGGCGACCGGGCCGTGGCCAATGTTATCTCGGCCTATGAAGCCGCCGCGCCGAAGCCGTATCTGCGTCATCGTATCGAACATCTTCAGATTATTTCGCGAAGCGATATCCCGCGATTGAAAAAGACCGGGGCCGTGGCCTCGATGCAACCCAGTCATTGTCCCGCTGACCGCAAACTGGTGGCTCTATACTGGGGGCGGCGCGGTCGCAACGCCTATATTTTCAGGACTCTTCTGCGGAATAATATCCCGCTGACTTTCGGCTCCGATTGCCCCATCGAGCCGCTCGACCCCTGGGCCGGTATCCATGCGGCCGTGAATCGGACCGGGTATGGCGAACGGGGAGGGCGTTTCTATCCTGAGGAAAGTCTGACCGTGGCCGAAGCGGTTTATGGTTTCACTGCCGGAGCCGCCTACGCCGCCGGCAGAGAAGAGTTTTCCGGAAAAATCGCTCCCGGTCATCAGGCCGACCTGGCGATTTTGAATGACGATATTTACTCGAAGCCCCCATCGGAACTGTACAAAACCCGGGTGGCCGCGACTGTTTACGACGGCCGGGTAGTGCATCATGATGGCTCCATCAAGGCCCTTGACTAAACCCCGGCCCCTCATGAACCACTCTAATTAATTGAATGATAACGGCCTGCGTCAGGCTTAGAATTGTGCAATAATTTCTTTGCGGCCCGTCCCGGCAGATTCGTATTTAGGCATACGGTAATTTTCTCGGACAGATTTTTATTTTGATTTTGAGTTTTGATTGACCTAAGTTCCAAGTTTAATCGAGGACAGCACAAGGAGAAGAATCATGGCCAAGACCAAAGAAGAAATCCTCAAAATGATCGACGAAGCCGGAGTTCGTTACATCAGGCTGTGTTTCACCGATATTCTGGGACGCCTCAAGGGAATGGCCCTGACCCGACCGGAGATCGAGGAGGCACTGGAAGGCGGACAGGGTTTTGACGGTTCGTCCATCGAGGGTTTCGTGCGCATCGAGGAATCGGATTTGATGGCCGTGCCCGATTTGCGATCGTTCAGAATTTTCCCCTGGCTTATCGCCGGCGAACGAGTGGCCATGATGTTCTGCGACATTCAGACGCCCGAGGGTCAACCATATGATCGCGATCCCCGGTATATTCTCCGCAAGGTGCTGAAAAAGATCGAGGCCAATCGCTGGACCTTCTATACCGGCCCTGAAATCGAATTCTTCTATTTTAAAAATGACCAGAGCCCGGAAATAATCGACAAGGGGGGCTATTTCGACTATGGGACGCTCGATATCGGGACGACTCTCCGAAAAAAGACGGTCCATGCGCTCGAGGCGATCGGGATCACGGTCGAGTGTTCGCATCATGAGGTGGCGCCGTCCCAGCAGGAAATCGATTTAAAATATACCAACGCTCTGGTGATGGCTGATTTTGCGCAGTTGTATAAATTTATCGTCAAGGAAATCGCTCTCGAAAACGGATATTACGCCACTTTTATGCCCAAGCCGTTGTTCGGCCAGAACGGTTCGGGAATGCATACGCATATGTCGATTTTCGAAAACGGCCATAACCTTTTCTTCGAGGCCGACAAGCCGTATCATCTTTCGGAGCTGGGGCGGCAATTCATGGCCGGCGTCCTGCGCCATATCCAGGAAATCACTTTGATCACCAACCAATGGGTTAACTCCTACAAACGCCTGGTGGCCGGTTATGAGGCTCCGGTTTATATTTCATGGGGACGGCGCAATCGCTCCTCGCTTATACGCGTGCCCGGATACCGGGTGGGCAAGGAGAAGGCCACTCGCATCGAATTGCGGTCGCCCGATCCGGCCTGCAATCCGTATCTGGCTTTTGCGGCGATGCTGGCCGCCGGTTTGAAGGGGATCGAGGAGAAGTATGAACTGCCGGAACCTATCGAGCAGAATATTTTTCATATGACGCCCGAAGAACGTCAGAAATTGAACATCCAATCCCTGCCGGGAACGCTCGAGGAAGCCATTGTCGCCACCGAAAAATCGGAGCTGGTGCGCGATCTTCTGGGTGATCAGTTGTTCGAAAAGTTTCTGGCCAACAAGCGCGTCGAATGGGATCAATACCGGGTCGCCGTGACCGAATATGAAATAGAAAAATACATGACCATGCTTTAACCCCCGGGCCGGTCCGTATGATGGTAGAAAAATACGGCAGTCTTACGGCGCTTGAAATTTCCCGGCGGGTCGGAACCGGGGCGACGAAAGCGGCCGATGTGGCGGAAACGGCCCTGCAAAAGGCCGATACGGAGGGGCGCCGCCTCAACGCCGTCATCACCGTCTGCCATGACAAAGCCCGCCGCCAGGCTGAAAAGATCGACCGCCTGATCAAGGACGGTCACAGCCCGCCGCCGATGGCCGGGGTTCCCGTCATTATCAAAGACAATATCGTTTGTTCCGGCTACCCGACCACCTGCGGCAGTCATATCCTCGAAAATTATATCCCGCCCTACGACGCTGCCTGCGTTGCAAAACTCGAAGCGGCCGGCGCGATCATCATCGCCAAGGCCAATATGGATGAATTCGCGATGGGGTCATCTAATGAAACCAGCGCCTTCGGTCCGGTTGTCAATCCCATAAATGAAAATCTGGTGCCGGGAGGATCATCCGGCGGTTCCTGCGCCGCCGTCGCCGCCGGAATTGTCCCGCTGGCTTATGGTTCGGATACCGGCGGGTCGGTTCGTCAACCGGCCGGTTTCTGCGGCGTGGTCGGACTCAAGCCTTCCTACGGGGCTGTTTCCCGATACGGCCTGACCGCTTTTGCATCATCGACCGATCAAATCGGACCGATTGCCCGCAATGTAACCGACTGCGCCCTGGGATATGAAGCTGTCGCCGGTCGTGATCCGCTCGATGCCACCTCGGCGGCTTTCGATCATCCGCCATACCTCATTGCCTTGCAGTCACAACTGCGAAAAAAATTTCGGATCGGTATCCCGCGCGAATATATGACCGGCGAGATTGAGGCCGAGGTCAGGACTTTAGTGCTTGAAGTCATTGAAAAACTGCGGATGAACGGGCATATCATCAAGGATATTTCGCTTCCCCATACCGAATACGCCGCTGCCGTCTATTATATTCTGGCCGCTGCCGAAGCCTCCGCCAATCTGGCCCGATTCGACGGTGCCCGATATGGAATATCGGAGGGCCGGGACAGCGGCCTGGCATCAATGTATTCCAAAACGCGGAGCCGGGGTTTTGGAACGGAAGTCAAACGAAGGATTATGCTGGGTACTTTCGCTCTTTCGGCCGGATACTATGATGCTTATTATGGAAAAGCGATGAAAGTCCGCCAACTAATCACGAAGGATTTCGAACAGGCCTGGGATGAGGTCGATGTGATAATAACGGCGACATCCCCGACAGCGGCCTTTAAACGAGGCGAGAAATTAGACGATCCTCTGGCCATGTATCTGTCCGATATCCTGACCGTACCGGCCAGTCTGGCCGGAATTCCCGCCATCTCCATCCCCTGCGGACGGACATCCGACGGTCGGCCGGTGGGATTACAGATTATGGCGCCCTGCGGCGGCGAAGCCGGTCTCCTGACCGCCGCCGCTCAGGCGGAACAACTGATAGGATATGATCATGCCAAAAATTGATATCGGGACGATAAGTCTTTTCTATGAAGAGCAGGGGAGGGGCGTGCCGATAGTTTTTCTGCACGGTTTCACCCTGGACCACCGTATGTGGCGGCGGCAAATGACTTACTTTTCGAAAAAATATCGAGTTATTGCCTATGATTCGCGCGGGCATGGTCGATCCGGATGTCCCGAGTCGGGTTATTCGCGCGCCGAACGGGTTTTGGACCTGCATAACCTCGCCGAAAAATTGAAATTGAGACAATTCCATCTGGTGGGATTGTCGATGGGAGGCGCGACGGCGCTGGGGTATGCCATCGATTATCCGGAGAAGCTGTTGTCTCTGACCCTGGTCGATACCGCCGCCGGCGGTTACAGCCCGCCGGCGAAATATAAGGATCTGCGCGATGTGGCCCGAACCGAGGGAGTGGAAGAGGCCAAGCGACGCTGGATCAAAATGGCCCTGTTTTATTATGTCCACCGCAACGAGGATCTGCTTAAGGAACTGAAGGAAATGATCGCCGGGCATTGCGGGCATCTCTGGCTTGATCCCCGGCGCGGCCAATATAAAGATCGTGATGACCTGTCCCTGTCCGGAAATTTGAAAGTCCCGACCATGATTTTCGTCGGCGAAAAAGACCGCTATTTTATTCCTCTGGCAAAGAAGCTCCATGAGAATATCGCCGATTCGGAAATCGATATTGTTCCCGACGTCGGCCATATGTTGAATATGGAGGCGCCCGAACGGTTCAATCTCAGGCTGGAGCAGTTTCTGGAACGGGTCACAGGTTTGTAGAGGCGGGAAAAAAGTCAATTGAATTTGGCCGATGTGAACATCGAATACGAAGCGGTTATCGGGCTGGAAATCCATGCCCAACTGGCGACGCAAACCAAAATGTTTTGCGGATGCCGCTATGAGTATGGCGCCCCCCCCAACAGCCTGACCTGCCCGGTTTGCCTGGGACATCCGGGGGCCTTGCCGGTGGCGAATAAAAGAGCGGTCGAATACGCCCTCAGGCTTATTCTGGCGGTCGGGGGCGAGGCGCACAAGCGATCCGTATTCGCCCGCAAAAACTATTTTTACCCCGACCTGCCCAAGGGTTATCAAATATCTCAGTATGATCGACCGCTCGGTATCGGCGGCCGTATCCGTATCGAGATCGACGGCGATTCTCGTGAAATCGCATTGGCCCGGATACATCTGGAGGAGGACGCCGGGAAGTTGATCCATCCCGAAGAAGATGAAACAATCTCGCTGGTTGATCTCAATCGTTGCGGCGCGCCGCTTCTGGAAATCGTCACCGAACCGGTGATCCATTCGCCCGCAGAAGCCCATGTCCTCCTCACCCGATTAAAACAACTCCTGCAGTACTTAGATATATGTTCCGGTGATATGGAGAAGGGAGCGTTGCGTTGCGACGCCAATATCTCGATACGGCCGCATGGTGAAGGAAAGGAAGGAGTCCGGACGGAACTCAAAAACCTCAATTCCTTCAAAGCGGTCGAACGAGCGCTGTCATTCGAAATCGAAAGACAGACCGAAGTAATCCGGTCGGGCGGAGCGGTGATACAGGAGACATTACTCTGGGACGAGAAGCGGCAGATGTCGGAACCGATGCGGGGCAAGGAAGAATCGGAGGATTATCGCTATTTCCCGGAACCGGATTTGAAGCCGCTTGAGATAGATGATAAATGGATTGAAAGCATCCGATCCGAATTGCCGGAACTGCCCGATGTCCGACGGGAAAGAATCGGTAATGAATACTCCATTCCACGCTATGACGCCACCGTCCTGACCGAAACGCGGGCGCGGGCCGATTATTTCGAGGCCGTCGCCAAAGGGGTCGGCGACGGAAAGTTGGCCGCCAATTGGGTTATGGGCGAGGTCTTGCATGCCGTCAATGATCGAAGGATCGAAATCGAAGATTTTTTAATCAAATCCGATATGCTGGCGGAGTTGCTTTGGAGCCTGAAATCAGATATACTATCGGGCAGAATGGCCAAGGCCGTTTTCGATGAAATGGCCGAGTCGGGTAAGCAAGCGTCGGATATAATGGAGGAGCAGGGGCTGAAGCAGATCACCGGCGAGAAGAAACTGGCCGAGGTTATCGGGAAGATATTGCAGGCGGAACCGGAATTGACGGATCAATATCGTAACGGCAAGGAAGCGCTTTTGGGATATTTTGTCGGTAAGGTGATGGAGGCGACCGGAGGGAAGGCCCATCCCGGACTGGTCAATAAAATTTTGAAGGAGAAACTGGATGGCTGAGAAGATTCGACTGGCGGTTTTCATTTCGGGTTCGGGAACCAACCTGCAGTCGATTATCGACAATTGCGCCAGTGGCTATATCCCGGCCGAAGTCGTCCTGGTCGTTTCGAATAAAGAGGATGCCTATGGGCTGGTGCGCGCCGAAAAGGCCGGCATCGACCACCATATCTTTATCAGGAATAATTTCCCCGACAGCGATTCGGCCGGACAACATCTCCTGGATATCCTGAATGAACACAAAGTTGACATGATTGCCCTGGCCGGGTATTTGCGAAAACTTCCGCCGGTCACAATCAGAGCCTACCGCAATCGTATCGTTAACATCCATCCCGCCCTACTGCCCAAATTCGGCGGCAAGGGCATGTATGGCATCCGCGTGCATGAGGCCGTTATCGAAGCCGGCGAAAAGGAATCGGGCGCCAGCGTCCATATGGTCGATGAAATCTACGATCATGGCGAGGTTGTGGCTCAGAGCCGGGTGCCGGTCAAGGCTGGCGATACGCCTGAGGATCTGGCGGCTCGGGTGCTTACCGTCGAACATGAATTGTATTCCCGGGCTCTGAAAGAACTGGCCGAGAAATTATTGAAGGAGAAACAAAAATGAAGGAAGTTCAATCCACCGATATAAAGGAATATCCGCTCTCATGGCGCGGAAAAGTCCGCGACGTCTATGATCTCGGCGACCGTTTGCTGATCGTCGCCACCGATCGCGTTTCGGCTTTCGATGTTGTCATGCCCAATGGCGTGCCCGGACGGGGGCGGGTGCTGACCGGCATTTCCGTATTTTGGTTCAATTTCCTCCGCGATGTCATCGATAATCATGTGATTACGGCCGAAATCGATGAGTTTCCCGAAAATCTGAAAAAATACCGGGAGGTGCTTGAAGGCCGGTCGATGATCGTCCGGAAAGCCCGCCGGGTCGATGTCGAATGCATCGTGCGGGGCTATATCTCCGGCTCCATGTGGAAGGAATACAAGACCATGCGCGCCGAGGGGAAAACCAATCTTCACGGCATGGATTTTCCACCCGATCTCAGGGAATCCGACAAATTGCCACAGGCGATCTTCACCCCCTCGACCAAGGCCGAAGAGGGGCATGATATCAACATATCATTTGATAAGATGACCGAGATGGTCGGGGCCGAAACGGCGCAGTTATGCCGCGACAAGTCGCTGGCCGTTTATACCAAAGGGGCCGAGTACGCCCTCAGCCGCGGGATTATCATCGCCGATACCAAATTCGAGTTCGGTTTCGACGGCGAACGCTTGATGCTTATCGACGAAGTCATGACGCCCGACAGTTCCCGTTTCTGGCCGCTCGATCTTTATCAGCCGGGACAATCGCAACCATCGTTTGACAAACAGATCATTCGCGATTATCTTGACACGCTCGATTGGGGCAAAACCGCTCCGGGACCACAATTGCCGGATGAGGTTGTCCAGAAGACGCTGAAGCGATACCAGGAGGTCGTCGCCCGGCTGACCGAATAACGGAGGGAGACAATGGACGATTTAGTTAAGATAAAGCGGGCTTTGATTTCGGTATCCGATAAATCGGGGCTGGTCGATCTGGCCAAAAAATTGGATGAACTCGGCATCGAAATTATTTCAACCGGCGGGACGCTGGCGGTGCTTAAGGAAGCCGGTGTCCGTGTTATATCAGTCGCGACTTTCACCGGCGCACCAGAAATCCTCGAGGGCCGGGTCAAGACTCTGCATCCCAAAGTCCATGCCGGGATTCTTTTCAAACGAGACAGCGAGGATCATCAGGCCGAAATGTCGCAACAGGAGTACAAGCCGATCGACCTGGTGGTCGTCAATCTTTATCCGTTCGAGCAGACGCTGGCTCGGCCGGACGCGACGCATAAAGATAAAATCGAAAATATCGATATCGGCGGTCCCACCATGGTACGGGCTGCAGCCAAAAACAACGCCCATGTGGCCGTCCTGACCAGTCCTGACGACTACCCGGAAATAATCGCGGAATTGGATGAAAACGATGGGGCCGTCACGGCCGAAAGCCGCCTTAAATTGGCCAGCAAGGCCTTCGCCCTGACGGCGCGGTACGATCAGGCTATCGCCGGTTATTTCGCCGGCCGGACAACCGGGGAAGCCGCCGAGAAGGAAGGTTTCAGCCTGTCGTTTTCCAAAGTCCAGGATATGCGCTACGGCGAGAATCCCCATCAGGCCGCGGCCTTCTATCGCCTCAAGGGTTATCGCGGCGTGACTCTGGCCGACGCCATTCAGCATGCCGGTAAGGAATTGTCGTATAACAACATATCCGATATCGACGCCACCCTCGAAATGATTCTCGATTTCTCCGAACCGTTCGCGGCGGTGGTCAAGCATGCCAACCCCTGCGGCGCGGCCTCGGCTGATAATATCGCCGAAGCCTACCGTTTGGCCTATGAAACCGATCCGCTTTCGGCCTTCGGGTCGATTATCGGCCTGAACCGGGTGGTGGATCTCGAAACGGCCAAGCTCCTGCACGGCACTCAATTTGTCGAATGTATTCTGGCTCCGGGGTTTACCGACGACGCTCTGGCTCTCCTGAAGAAGAAAAAGCAGCGGCGGCTGTTGTCCCTGCCGTCGATTTCCGAAAACCTCCCGGCCGGCGAGAAGGTCTATAAATATGTTCGCGGCGGTGTTCTGGTTCAGGATCGCGATAATATCAATGTCGATATGGAAAAAATTACCATCCCGACCAAAAAACAGCCGACCGCGGCCGAAATGGAATCGTTGCTCTTCGGGTACAAGCTGGTCAAGCATGTAAAGTCCAACGCGGTATTGATTTGTCAGGGTAAAGCAGCGGTCGGGATCGGCATGGGACAGACCTCACGCGTCGATTCATCCTTTCTGGCCGTCAAGCGCGCCGGGGATCGGGCCAAGGGCGGAACCTGCGCCTCGGACGCCTTTTTCCCCATGCCTGATGGTTTGGAAGTTGTTGCCGAAAAGGGCGTTACGGCCTTTATCCAACCGGGCGGCTCCAAGGGCGACCCGGAGGTGATTGCCGCCGCCGACCGTTTCGGAGTCAGCATGGTCTTCACCGGAATAAGGCATTTCCGGCACTAAACAATATATTTCTTGCAATAATCTTCAACTCTGGTTACATTTCGAACGTAAAACAGAGCGCGAGGTATGAGTGCAGGATAAAATACTTGAAATCGTCGTCTACCTGATGAATCAGTTGACTGAACATCAGGGGTCGATGAACAGCATCGATGAAATGTCGGCGGATTTGCGATCTATGGGTTTTACTGATACGGAAATATCGTCGGCCTACAACTGGTTGCTCAAACATTTCGAAGACTACCCGGATAGCTTTTCTCATTCCGATACAAATATCAGCAGTCGCGCGGTGCGGGTTCTGTCCGATACCGAACGAGGGATCATTTCATCCGAGGCGTATGGTTATCTGCTCCAGTTGCGGCATCTCAATTTGCTGACCACGGAGCAGATGGAAATGATCCTCGACCGCTGTGCCCTTTTCGTCAACGAGCCGATCGATATCAACGAGATGAAGATGCTCGCTTCGGTGGCGATGTTCGACGCCGGTTCGGGGGAATTCCCCTACTCCGTATGGGTGGGCGATCCGGAAAGTGAACCGATTAATTAGTTCGGTCGCTTTCTATGAAACTGACCAATCGAAAAATCGTGGTTGGTGTCAGTGGCGGAATAGCCGCCTATAAATCCGCCTATCTGGTGCGTTTACTGGTCAAAGCCGGGGCCGAGGTCCAGGTCGTAATGACCGAAGCCGCCACCAAATTTATCACCCCCCTGACATTCGAAGCCCTGACCGGCAGGGAAGTTCCGGTGGAGATGTTTCCCGAAGGGAAATTCGCCGGGACACATCATATCACACTGGCGACCTGGCCCGACCTGATTGTCATATCGCCGGCGACGGCCGATCTGATCGCTCAGGTGGCCAATGGTTTCTGCTCGTCGTTGTTGTCGACGATAATATGCGCCACGAAAATCAAGGTCATATGGGCCCCCTCGATGAATGAGGGCATGTACGCCAATCCTATCGTCCAGAATAACATCGATACCCTGCGGGAGATGGGTCACACTATTGCCGAGGTGGGGGTCGGCGAGATGGCCTGCAAAAGTTATGGCGCGGGCCGCATGGCCGAACCGGAGGAAATCTTCGAACTGATCGCCGGCGAAATCGGGCGGGGCGGACCCTTGGAAGGAAAAAAAGTCATCGTCACGGCCGGCGGATGCCGTGAATCGCTGGATCCGGTTCGTTTCATATCCAATCGCTCCTCGGGCAAGATGGGTTTTGCCCTGGCCCGTGAGGCTGAAAGGCTGGGCGGCGAGGTTACATTGATCACCGGGCCGGTGACGCTGGATAATCCGCCGGGGATAACAGTTACCCGAGTCGAAACCACCGAGCAGATGGCTCAGGCGGTCGAGGCCGAATTTGCCCAAACCGATTATCTGGTCATGGCGGCGGCGCCGGCCGATTATAAGCCGGCCATCGCCTTCGACCAGAAGATCAAGAAATGCGACATCGGCATGATGGTTGAACTGGTGCCGACGGTCGATATTCTCAAATCGCTAGCGGCCAAACGCCGAAAAGAGCAGGTGCTGGTCGGTTTTTCTCTCGAAACCGAAAATGAACGGGCCAATTCCGAAAGGAAATTGAAAGATAAAAATCTCGATTTCATTGTCATTAACAATCCCCACGAGGCCGGGGCCGGGTTTGAGACCGATACCAATCAGGTGACGATTCTATCCAAAACAGGCGAAATCAAATCTCTGGAAAAGGCCGATAAAAACGTGATCGCCGCCGGCATCTGGAATTTTGTTCTGACTTTCGAATCGCAATAAAAGCTCTATTATTCTCTAATAGCCGGTAATCAAGCATCAATCAACGGGTTGTCCGTAGGCGAAAAATGGTTTGGTTTATTGCCTTTCGGCCCTTATAGTATTGGATAACTGGTTAATTCAATATTTTGTACTTGTCGACCGGATGGCCGGCGTTTAGCTTAGGGAAGCCGGGAAAATCGCCAGGGAAATGGCTGTCATTAGGATTTAGATAAAGAGAGGTGGCGGAGACCGATGTCATTCGATGACGAACTCAGGGAAGTCTATGATCTCGCCCGGCGGGCGCTGGTCTGTCAGGCCGAACTCGGGCACCGGGAGATCATATTTGAATCTCATACCGGCGATCAACCCGTAGCGCTGGCCAAAAGTAAGGAAGTCAAATCGACCGCCGATTATTTTGCCGAGATGGCCGCTCAATCCGACGGGTTCGACCGGCCGGATCAGATATCGCTTCTGGAAGAGGAAACACCCTCCACGACGCCCTCGGAATTCGACAGCCTTGATGACCATTGCCGGGCCATCTGCCATTGCACCCTCTGTCCTCTGGGGCATACGCGGACCAAATTCGTTTACGGGGTGGGCAATCCTCACGCCGATATCATGTTCGTCGGCGAAGCGCCGGGCCGGGATGAAGACCTCCAGGGCGAGCCGTTTGTGGGCCGGGCCGGAAAACTGCTGGACAAGATTCTGGCCGCGATGGGACTGACCCGGCAGGATGTGTATATCGCCAATATCCTGAAATGCCGGCCACCCGACAATCGCGACCCTCAGCCGGACGAAATGAATACCTGCATGCCCTACCTGAAAGAGCAAATTCGTTTGATCAAGCCGAAATTCATCTGCGCTCTCGGCCGCATAGCGGCGCATGGCCTGCTGAACACGACTGTGCCGCTGGGAAAATTGCGCGGGCAATGGCATCGTTTTGAAGGCATTCCCCTGATCGTCACCTATCATCCGGCGGCTTTGCTTCGATTCCAGCAGTATAAACGCCCGACCTGGGAAGACATGCAAACTTTGATGGCGGAATATGGAAGGATCAATAAAAACGGATAACCGGCAACGGACCGACCGCACGCCCCCCCATTCCAATGACGCCGAACAGGCCGTGCTGGGGGCGATGCTGATCGATCAGGGCGCTATCGCGCGGGCGATTGAAGCCCTGACTGACAGTCGTCGGTTCTACAATCCGTCGCATCGCAAAATTTTCGACGCCATCATCGGTCTCTATGAAAGATCGTCGCCGGCCGATATCACCACGGTGGCCGAAGAGTTGGAACGGGGCGGCGATCTTGAGGCCTGCGGCGGTCGGACATATTTGACGGAACTGGCCAGCGGCGTTGCCACGGCCGCCAATGCCGAATATTACGCTCAGATCGTCCTCGAAAAAGCGACCATGCGCGATCTCATCAGCGCTTCCTCGGAAATTATCGGAAAATGTTTCCGGCAGGAAGAGGAAGTCGATGATCTTCTGGACGCCGCCGAGCAGAGAATTTTTGCTATCTCCGAGGATCGCCTGCGGTCGGATTTCACCAGCGTCAAAGACCTCCTGCCGAAATCGTTCGAAGCCATCGAGGAGTACAAGGACACCAAGGGCGGTCTGGTCGGCTTCCCCACCGGGTTCAAGGACCTCGATTCGCTGACGGCCGGGTTTCACCGGGGCGACCTGATTGTCGTCGCCGGACGACCGTCGATGGGAAAGTCGGCCCTGGCCCTCAATATCACCGAGAATTTTTGTCTCGAAACCGGCAAAGCGGCCGCCTTTTTCTCTCTCGAAATGTCCAAGGAGCAACTGGCTCTGCGGATGATTTGCGGCCGGGCGCGCATATCGTCGCATCGTCTCCGGACGGGGCGATTGTCCGAGACCGACTATGAGCGTTTGGGACGCTATGGCGGGCCGCTGGCCGAAGCCAAAATGTATATCGACGATTCGCCGTCGATGACGGTTCTGGAAATGCGGGCCAAAGCCCGGCGGCTGGCCTCGCAGGTTGATCTCGGTATGGTCATAATCGATTATTTACAGATGATGTCGGGCAGTCGCCGTTCCGAAAACCGGCAGCAGGAAATCTCCCTGATCTCGCGCGGCCTCAAGGGCTTGGCCAAGGAACTGGGCGTTCCGGTCATCGCCTGCAGCCAGCTCTCGCGGATGGTGGAACAACGCGGCGGCGACAAGCGGCCGCAATTATCCGACCTGCGCGAATCGGGCGCCATCGAGCAGGACGCTGATCTGGTCATGTTCGTTTATCGGCCCGAATATTATCTGTCGCATCTGGACCAGGAAGACCCCAAATATCTCGAAGCCCGGGGCAAAGCCGAAATCATTATCGCCAAACAGCGCAACGGCCCGACCGGAACCGTCACCCTGTCGTTCCTCAAGGAGTTCGCACGTTTCGAGAATCTGGCAGCGGGCATGAGCGGTCCGTCGCAGGCGGACGGCGCACCGACACCTTTTTAAGGAACTATGGACGAACATTCATCAATTTTTGATCTCCGACCCTCGACGCTGATCAGCGGCCTGGGGCGTCTCTCGCTCATGCTGGGGCGAGCCCTGCTGGCCTTTCGATATTTCTTCAAATCACTGCATCTGGTCGTGGCCCAGATGTACTATATCGGCGTCAAATCAATCTGGCTGATCGCCATCACTTCCATTTTCACCGGCGGGGTTTCGGCCTGGCAGGCGGCTTACCAGTTCAAAAATTATGTTCCCATTCGATATCTCGGAGGCGCCGTCGGCAAGGCGGTCCTCATCGAACTGGCTCCGGTGCTCACGGCGCTGGTGATCGCCGGGCGAGTCGGAGCCGGAATCGCCGCCGAACTGGGTTCTATGAAAGTGACCGAACAGATCGACGCGATGGAATCGATGGCCGTTGATCCCATCCGATACCTGGTTATGCCGCGTTTCGCCGCCGGCGTCGTCATGCTTCCCATCATCACCGCCCTGGCCGATTTTATCGCCATCTTCGGAGCCTTGATCGTGGCTGTCAATCTGGTCGGAGTCGAAACCGAGACTTTCTGGAATGGATTCAAGCAGTTTTTCAAATTTTCCGACTTCCTGTCGGGACTCATTAAGGCCGCCGGATTCGGCGCCATCATTTCGATCATGGGCTGTTATCATGGATTTTTTACCACCGGCGGCGCTCAGGGCGTCGGCGCCTCCACGACTCGGGCCGTGGTCAGCGCCGCGGTGCTGATATTGATCGCCGATTATGTCATGGCGACTTTGCTGTTTCAGATATGATCCAGGTTGAGAATTTACATAGGAGCTTCGGCCGGCTGGAGGTCTTGACCGGCATCGACCTTGAAATCGAGAAGGGGCAATCGCTGGTCGTCATCGGGCAGTCGGGTTGCGGCAAGTCGGTGCTCCTCAAGCATATTATCGCCCTGCTTCGCCCCGATAAAGGCCGGGTGTCGATCGATGGCCGGAATATCTATGACTTCAAGCATCTGGAGTTGATGGATTTCCGCAAACGAGTCGGGGTCCTGTTTCAATCCGGGGCCTTATTCGACTCCATGACGGTCAGCGAAAACGTCGGTTTTTGCCTCAAAGAAAGTCTGCGCCTCAAACGGGATCGGATTGCGGAAGTCGTCGCCGAAAAGCTGGCGCTGGTGGGCCTGTCCGATATCGGCGACAAGATGCCGTCGGAAATATCGGGCGGTATGAAAAAACGCGTCGCTCTGGCACGGGCCATCGCCGCCGAGCCCGATATCATCCTCTACGATGAACCGACCACTGGCCTCGATCCGATCACAGCCGACCTGATTAACGAATTGATCGTCAGCGTTCACAAAAAGCTCGGCGTGACCTCCATCGCCGTCACCCACGATATGGCCTCAGCCTACAAAATTGCCGACCGGATCATCATGCTTTATCAGGGCAAAATCGTCTGGGACGGCACCCCGGCCGAAATCAGAAGCTCCGACGATCCCACTGTCAAACAGTTTATCACCGGCTCCTCGAGCGGGCCGATCAAAGTCCGATAATGAAAGCCAAAGCCGGGAAAAAGACGGCCTTTTTCTGCACCAACTGCGGCGCCATGCATCACCGCTGGCAGGGACAATGCCGTGAATGCGGCGAATGGAATTCGCTCCACGAAGAAGCCATCGTGGCCTCGCCCAAAAGTCCGGTCAAAGGCAAGAGCGGCGTGGAGGTTGTCACTCTCCCCGAAGTAGCGACCGAGTATCAGGACCGGATCGTGTCCGGTCTGGATGAGTTCGACCGTGTTCTGGGCGGGGGCGCGGTTTATGGCTCGGCTCTGCTGATCGGGGGAGAGCCCGGGATCGGTAAATCCTCGTTGCTCCTGCAGGTCGCCGAGAAATACGGCGAACGCGGCCACAAAATTCTATACATCTCCGGGGAAGAATCGATTCAGCAGATAAAAGACCGGGCCCTGCGCTTCAATATCGACGGCCGGATGATCTCGGTCGCCAATGTTTCCGATCTCGATGAAATCCTGTCGCTGGGCCGGGATGACTATCAGTTTATCATTGTCGATTCCATCCAGACCGTCGCCTCGCCGGCTTTCGATTCCCCCCCGGGAACGGTCGGCCAGGTGCGGGAGTCGGCCGCGCGCTTGATCGAACTGGCCAAAAGAACCGGCAAAATCATCTTTCTGGTCGGCCATATCACCAAGGATGGCGCCGTCGCCGGCCCCAAAGTCCTCGAACACATGGTCGATACCGTCCTTTATTTCGAGGGTGACCGTTTTCATCTCTATCGCATTCTCCGCTCGCAGAAAAATCGTTTCGGCCCCGCCGGTGAAATCGGCGTTTTTGAAATGACCGGACAGGGTTTGAATGAGATGCGCAACCCCTCGCAGATTTTTATGACCTCGACCCAGGGAGCCCAGCTTCCTGGGCGAGTGGTTTCGGCGGCCGTCGAGGGCAGTCGCTCCTTTCTGGTGGAAGTCGAGGCGCTGGTGGCGGCTTCGCCCTATGGAACACCGCAAAGGGTCGCCTCCGGAATCGACTCCAAACGACTGGCCATCATCAACGCCGTACTGGAAAAACGGGGCGGAGTCCTGCTGGGCGGCAACGACGTCTTCGTCAACATTGCCGGCGGTATCCATCTCGACGACACCGCCCTCGATCTCGCTTTCCTGCTGGCGGCGGCCTCATCCAAACTGAATCTTATCGTGGACGCTGGGATGCTGGTCGTCGGCGAGGTGGGCCTGTCGGGTGACGTTCGCGGAGTGTCGCATATCGACCGCCGTCTGGCCGAAGCGGCCAAATTGGGCCTGAAACGAGCCATGATCCCCGTTTCCAACAGCTCCGGTTTGATCGCACCATCGAAGATGGAAGTGATTCCGGTCGGCAACGTCGATCAGGCCCTGCAGGTTATCAGGTAATCATCCGTAAGGGGTAAGGTCTTGGAGTATCCGGGCGGTTTTTCCTTTGAAATTTTGCATACCGACGGGCAAGCCCGCTTGGGGCGGTTGACGACGCCGCATGCCGAAATCGATACTCCGGTTTTCATGCCGGTCGGGACTCAGGG
>CAZGAV010000008.1:0-72625 GCA_964523575.1 uncultured Ignavibacteriales bacterium | reverse complement strand
GTTCGGTATGACAACTCCGGCACCAGGCGGGATCGGATGAGGCCCGGGCGCCGTGTTCGTGCCGCCAGTCGGCGGGATGGATATCCGACAAGGTCAGTTTATTGCCGTGACATTTTTCGCAATCGGCCATCGCCTGAGTGTCGTTGTGACAGACGAAACAATCTTTCATCCGGGGCAGGATGGCCGGGTCGGCGCCGACGCTGGTTTTTACGCCTTTGTGACAGGCGCCGCAGACGGCGCCGCGGCTGATGTGATTTTTGTGACTGAAGATCAATTCCCTTTTAAGGATGCCATAGCCGCCCGGATCATCGGGATTTTTATGACAAGCGCCGCATCCGGTTGCGTCTTCGACGTCATGACAATTGCCGCAGACATCCATGGCCGGCAGATTGTCGTCGGAGGATTCGGCGCTGTTGTCGACGGAGGCGTGGCAGGTTTCGCAATCGACTTCCTGCTCGCCCACATGCAGGGCATGAGAGAATTTTATATCGCCCTCGGGGGCCGTCAATTGGGGCGACAGATAGGCCCAGGCCAGCCCGGCGAGTCCGATTACGAGAAGGAGAAAAAGAAGTATAGTTAGACGCTTTTCCATGGCGTTTCCTCAGCCCTATTTAAAAGAGAATCCCTTGGTGATCCGGAACAGGAACCGGGAATCGTATTCCTGGACGGCATTGCGGAGATATTGCCATTCGCCGCGCACCTGCAGGTCGCGGCCGAAGCGGCGCATCAGGCCGACCCCGGTCGAGTAGGCTTCGCTACGATCGACCTGTTCTTCCTGGACCCGATATTGGCTGACATTGGCCCGTCCGAAAATCAGCCAGTTTTGGCGGAACAAGTAATTGACGCTGCCGGTCAGGCCGTCACTGTCGCCGCCATAACCCGATTGATGCACCCAGGCCAGGGTGAAGTACCGGGTGCGGAGGCCGAAATTTCCGGCCCAGGCATTTTCGGTCTCGAAGAAGCTGACGCGGAAAGTGCCGAAAAGCGCCAGTCCGCTTTTTATGGTGCGCCGAACTTCGAAGCGGGATTCGCGGTAACGGTCGAATGCGATGAGGCTGAAGACAGAATTATAGGCGACCGAAGGATCACGCCACCGAAATTCACCGGAAAAATACCAGAGACGGAGAGTATGATAAGCCCGCAATAGAATTTCGCTGAGACGGCGGTTCTCCGGATTAGCCGACAACCTGCCATAAAGCCGGGTATCGTTGAGGCTCTGGCTGACATCGAGACCCAGTCGATGATAGGAAACGTAACCCTCCGACATCCGCCTCATCCAGCTCAGGCCGAAGCGTGTCCGGGGGCGGAATTGATAGCTGAATTGGGCGCCGGCGACGGCGTAGTCGGACAATGATGCGACTTTCTCGGGATCGAGTTGGTTGACCCGGCTACCGCCGAATATATCGATCTGAAAGTCGTCGGCGATACCATAGTTGAGGCGCAGGCCGTCGATCAGGGCGCTACCTACCGCCGAATAGACGAACTGCCTTCCGGCATAGATGGTCGATCTGGTCGGCAGACCCCGCAGTTTCAGGTAAGCATCATAGACGAAGTATTGGGGATCGAGGGTCGTTTTGTCCCGCCAGTCGGTCATCCAGCGCGAATAAGTATGGAAAGACAGAGTCTGATTTTGGGCTGACCGCCAGGCCATGAGGGTGCCGCGAAGCGAAAGGTAGGGTCTCAGATGATCCTCATTTCCGGCGCTCCAGCTGTAAAGGTCGCCTGAGAGGCTACCGTTGAATTCAGCCGCCGGCAGAGGCCGGACCAGGCCGAAAATGGCCCCCATTACCATTATGGATACAATAAATCGCTTATACAGAGAGTTTCTCCTGACCGGGTTAGATGATCTTTTTATATATTCGACTGCAATTAGCCGTCTTTTGATAATAAAATACTATTTTTGTCTTTTTTACAACAAAAATCTTAAGTTCAATTAAGGAAATGAGGGTTTAATGGTCAAATACTTTATCGAGATATCGTAGGAAAATAATGGGGTAGAAGGCCGTCAGGCCGTCCACAGTTATCATTATTGCTCGTCAGCGAATATCATCGGAGCCGAAAAATCGGACCCTTATTTCTCCGGTTCGCAGGGCGGGGGTCCTTCGTTGAAGATGAAATTGATCAGGTAGACGACATCCCCGACGTTGATAAAACCATCGGCATTGTCGTCGCCGCATTGGTAGGGCGAGACCGTTTCGCAGGCATCGCCGATACCGTTGCCGTCGGTGTCGGCCTGATCAGGGTTGGCTACCGAAGGGCAGTTGTCGCAGGCGTTACCGATCCCGTCGGCTCAAAATCCGCCTGATCGGGGTTGGCCATACCGGGGCAATTATCGCAGACTTTGCCGACACCGTCACCGTCCGCGTCGGCCTGGTCAGGGTTGTAAATCCCCGGGCAATTGTCGCAGGCGTCGCCCAGACCATCGCCGTCGATATCGGCTTGATCGTCGTTATAGATAGCCGGACAATTATCGCAGACATTGCCGATCCCGTCACCGTCAGTATCGGCCTGATTACCATTGGCTATTTCGGGGCAATTATCGCAAATGTCTCCCGCATAATCGGCGTCGGCGTCCTCCTGGCCGGGGTTGTATTCGGCGGGGCAGTTATCGCCGTAGTCGCAAATGCCGTCGGCGTCGTTATCGACGTTGCATTCCTTGACCGGGAAGCAGAACGGGCCCTCGAAAGTCGGGATATGTGAGGCGCCTACGAAGTCCTGGAAAACGAATTGGCCGGCGGGGGCGATAAAGCCGGTGTCGATACAGATGGTCCGGGTCAAATCGCCGCCGATATCATTCGGGGAGAAATGCAGGGAAAAGCAATGTTCCAGGGGGCCGACCTGTAATTGGGTGTTCAGCAGGGCGCCGCCGAAAAGAAAGGAATCGGGCGAGACGCCATCCATTTCGTATTCATTCATGGTAAAGACCATGTCCCAGTTGATGTCGGCGCGGCTGCCGGGTACGATGGTGAGAGCGTGAGTCGTGAGGCCATAGCCATCGGGCTGGCTGTTGTAGGTCCAGCTGGCGCCGTCCGGCGAGTACATTCTGAGAGGTATAATCATTCCGGTAATGGCGAAATCGTTCTCAATGGAAAAAGCCATCTGACAATAGCTGTCGACCCAAAGGGTGTCGGCCGGCGAGATTATGCCAACTTCCAAGCGATTGGAGGCTCCGGCATTGGACGCCAATGCCGAACATATTAAGGCTACGATAAATAATAACGTTTGACGCATAAATGCCCTCCCGTTTTGGGGTCGATGATTGTCCAATATACCTGTAATAAAGATAAGCAGGTCCTATTTTCATGCAACTGATATTAGTCAAAGGCGGCCGGAAGAGTCTTATTTATGCATGCCCATGAAAGGGACGGAGATGGGTTCGGCCGGGATGCGGCCGGTACTGCGTTAGAACGACTCGCGATGTCAAGATATTTGTTAGTGATATTTTTCACCAGCAAATTTCCTATTTCCTTGACTTTCGACCCCCATATGTTATTTTTTTACTGGATAATATCAAAAGGGAAGTATGACCATGAAAACAGAATCCAACATATCGGAAATCGATACCATGACAATACCTGAAAAATGGGGAGTAACCTCCCACGTGCTGTCGCTTGAAACCTCGATCATTCGGGAGATTCTCAAGCTGTCGAACAAGCCGGGTGTAATCTCGTTCGCGGGCGGTTTGCCGGCGCCGGAGATGTTTCCGGTCGAAGATCTCAAGGAAGCGGCCAATCGGGCGCTCGACAAATACGGCGACAAAGCCCTTCAGTATTCCCTCTCGATGGGGGTGCCTGAATTTCGGGAGGCTATCGCCGAATATGCTTGCCGACGAGCCAAGGGGATCACGGCCGAAAATGTCCTGGTGACCTCCGGTTCGCAACAGGGTCTGGACCTGATCGGGCGGGCTTTTATCGATCCCGGCGATTATGTTATTTGCGAGGAGCCGACGTATGTCGGGGCGTTGCAGGCGTTCAATTTCTACCAGGCACGGTATGCGACGGTGGGGATGGACGAAAACGGGATGATCGTGGATGAAGTCGAAGAGGCTATCGAGAAATATCACCCCAAGTTTATTTATGTCGTGCCCAATTTTCAGAATCCATCGGGCATCACCATGTCGCTCAAGCGCCGTCTGCAGCTTATCGAAATCGCCAACGGCTATAACCTGCCCCTGATCGACGATAATCCCTATGGCGATTTGCGGTTCAGCGGCGAGCCGGTGGAGTCGCTTTGTTCTCTGGGCGGGGATACCGTCATCGGGCTTTCGACGTTTTCCAAGATAGTCTCGCCCGGCATGCGGATTGCCTGGATGATCGCTCGTCCCGAGATGATGCCGATTTTCGAGAAGGTCAAGCAATGCGGTGATCTGCATACCAGCACCTATGGTCAAATGGTACTGCTGGAGTATATGCGGATGAACAAACTCGACGATCATGTCGAGAAAATCCGGCAGACCTATGGCGCGCGCCGCGATCTGATGATTAAATCGATCGAGGAGTATTTCCCGGCGGAGGTGAAATTCACCCGGCCCCAGGGCGGTTTGTTCCTGTGGGTGACCCTGCCCAACGGCATGTCGGGCCGGGCCCTGCTTCCAAAGGCGATCGAGGCCAAGGTGGCTTATGTGTACGGTTCGCCTTTCCACCCCAACGGCGGCGGCGAAGACACATTGCGCCTGAATTACTCGAACGCCTCCGAGGAACAGATTGTCGAGGGGATCAAGCGGCTGGGGAAAATTATCTCGGAGAATATGTAAGTTTCGTACAAGGTATTTGAGAATACGGGAACGCCTGCAAGCGTCTTTAAATATATTCGGGATAGCAAAAACCCGCCTTTTGAGGCGGGTTTTTGGTTTACATGGCCGGAGCATTGGTTTAATTTACAATTTACTATGACGACACGGTTTGCCAAATATCAAGCGCTGGGCAACAGCTTTATTGTTCTCGATGATATTCAGGCCGGGGGAAAATCGGCCCGGTTTGAAAAACTGGCCGTCAAAATCTGCGACCCGGCTTTGGGCGTGGGCGCCGACGGCATGATGGTTATTTCAGGCGCGGCGGACAATCTGCGGCTCGATATTTACAACGCCGACGGCAGTTGGGCCGAGAAATCGGGCAACGGCCTCCGCATCGGGGCCATGCATTTGCTGAACCGGGGGCTGGTGTCGGGGAAGGCGGTCAGGCTTTTAACCGGTTCCGGTTATTCGACGGTGACGTTTCATGGCGGCACGGATCGAAAAAGAGCTATATCGGCGTCATTGGGGCGGCCCGAATTCGATACTTCTCGGATTCCGATAAAAAGTCCTCTCAAATACTTCATCAACCAGCCGGTGTCTTGCGCCGACCGGACTTTTCTGGCGTCAGCGGTGTCGGTCGGTAATCCTCATCTGGTGCTGTTTTGCGAGAATCTCGATTTCGATTGGGAGACAGTCGGTTCGCTGCTCGAAACCGATCCGCTTTTTCCGCATCGGATAAACGTCGGCTTTGTCGTCGTGCGGGGAGAGGGCGACATCGAGGTGCGCGATTGGGAGCGGGGCGTGGGGCCGACCAAATCTTCCGGAACGGGGGCGGCCGCCGCCGCCGCGATTGCGGTGATGCGCGGTTTTACCGACCGGCGGGTGAAGGTGCATACGCTGGCGGGAATATTGCAGGTGGTCTGGGATAATAAATCCGATGAATTGATTATCAAGGGTCCGGTCGAATATATCAGCGAAGGTGAATTCAATCATGGCCGGTAGTCGGGGCGATACGGCCGACGGCGGGGGATCTTTTCGCAATCGCCGATGATAGCCAGGATTAAAAAGGGAATCATCACTTATATCCGCGACCTGCGGTTATTAACGCCCAATGCCCGGAAATACCTGGTCGGGGCGTTTTTTATCGGGCTGACTTTTGCCTCTTTCATGCTTCTGCTCAATCTTTATCTGCGTGAAAAAGGATATGGTGAAAGCCTGATCGGTTCGATATTGTCGGCCGGGGCAATCGGGATGACGCTGGTTTCGATTCCGGGGGCGGTTTTGTTGTCGCGGGTGCGGTTGATAGGGGTGCTACTAATATAGATCATATTATATGTGTTTTGCTGCCTGATTACCATCTACACCGATTCGCGCGAGGTTATCTGGATCGCTTATTTCTTCGCCGGGATCATGATGACTTTTTACCGAGTGGCGGCGGCCCCATTTTTTATGCGTAATTCATCGCCGACCGAAAGGCCCTACCTGTTTTCGCTATCGTTCGGTATTTCGGTTGTGGCCGGGGTCGTCGGTTCGTTCGTCTTCGGTAAGCTGGTGAACCTGTTTGCGGTTTATCTGGGGCTGGAGATGGTTCAGGCCCTGCGGTTGTCGCTGACGGCGGGGGTGTTGTGTTCTCTGGCGGCTCTGGCGCCTTTCTGGATGTTGAAGATGCCGAAGGAGATTCCCCGGGAAGACCGGCTGGATTTGAGCCGGGAGGCGCTGGGGCGAATGAAAGGCGTCGCTTTTCGGTTGACCCTGCCGTATTTTATCGTCGGCACCGGGGCCGGGATGATTATTCCCTTTCTTAATCTCTTTTTCCGCGACCGTTTCGGACAGTCGCCGGAGAATATCGGTTTCTATTACGGGCTGGTCAATTTGACGATGTTTATCGGGGTCATGGCGGGGCCGATTCTGGTGCGCAAATTCGGCATGGTGCGGACGATTGTCACGACCGAGCTGGCCTCGATACCGTTTATGCTGGTGCTGGCCTACAGTTATAATTTCCCGCTGGTGTTCGCGGCTTTTCTGATACGGGGGGCTTTGATGAATATGGGACAGCCGATCGGGACCAATTTCGCCATGGAAATGGTATCGCAGTCGAATCAGGGGTTGATGAACGCTTTGTTGATGTTCGCCTGGACTTCGTCATGGATGATTTCGACCCGGATCGGCGGCATGGTCATCGAAAAATACGGTTATACCGTATCACTGCTGGTGGCGGTGGTGCTTTATGTGATTTCGGCGGTAGTCTATTTTATCTTTTTCTACAAGTCTGAGAAGTTCACCGACGAGGGAGTTATTATCAAACCCGATTACCGCATGACGGGGTGATCACAGCTGGCGGCGGATTTGAAATTTGATTGCATTCTCATGGGGGCTTGGTTACATTGGCGGACGAACCGAGAGGAAACAAGGTTGTGAAGAAGAGTTTTAAAGAGGAAATCGCTGCCGATATCAGTCGGGCCATAATGAAGGCATACCCGGATCGGCTGGCCGAAATCTATGAGGCTTTCGGGTGCGAGGCGGGTGACTTTGAGGCTGCGGTTGCAGGACGGCTGGAGATTCCCAAGGATCGCAAGCTGGGCGATTATGCCTGTCCGACCTTCATACTGGCCAAAAGTCTGAAGACCAAACCGGCGGAGATCGCGGCCAAAATCGTGCAGGCGCTCGATAATGAAAATTACAGGTTGGCCGGGCCGTATATCAATTGCGCCATACCGGTCTCCCGGGTGGCGGCATTGGTTTTGCCGGCCGTCAATGAAGAGGTCGATCAATACGGCGGCAGTAATGCGGGGCATGGCCGGCGGATCGTGATCGATTTTTCGTCGCCCAACATCGCCAAACCGTTCGGCGTCGGGCATCTGCGCACGACCATTATCGGCAATTCTCTTTACCGCATATATCAGAAGCTCGGATACGAATGTATCGGTATCAATCATCTCGGCGACTGGGGGACCCAGTTCGGGAAGATGATTCTGGCCTATATCAAATGGGGCGATCGACAGGAACTGGAAAAGGAGCCGATCAAACACCTCTATGACCTCTATGTGAGGTTCCATCGCGAGGAAGAAACGACGCCGTCACTGTCGGACGAAGCCCGGGAATGGTTCAAGAAACTCGAGGACGGCGACGAGGAAGCAGTGGCGTTATGGGGCCTTTTCAAGGATTATTCCCTGCAGGAATTCAGGCGTATCTACGACATCCTCGGCATTACTTTCGATTATTACACCGGCGAATCATTTTATAACGATAAGATGGATGCCGTGATCGAGCGGCTGGAAAAAGCCGGATTGACTCGGCTTTCGGACGGGGCTTTGATTGTCGATCTGGAGCCGTACGGTATGACGCCCTGCCTGTTAAAGAAAGCCGATGGCGCGACGTTGTATGCGACGCGCGATCTGGCTGGGATATTTTACCGGCATGAAACTTTTGATTTCTACAAGGCTCTCTACGTGGTCGGATCGGCGCAACAGGAACATTTCAAGCAGGTGTTCAAGGTCATTGAATTGCTGGGTGAGGATTATGCCGACCGGCTGGTGCACGTCGAATTCGGATGGATCAAGTTTGCCGACAAGGCGATGTCAACGCGGCGGGGGACGGTGATATTTCTGGATGATGTGATCGAGACCGCCACCGAAAAAGCGACGGCGATCATCAAGGAAAAGAATCCCGCTTTGCCGAATCTTGAAGAGACGGCGCGCATGATCGGGCTGGGGGCGATTATTTTCGCCGACCTGGGCGTACGGCGGCATAAGGACGTCAACTTCTCGTGGGAAGAAGTTCTCAATTTCGAGGGCGAAACCGGGCCGTACCTGCAATATACGCATGCGCGCCTGTCGGCTTTGATGCGTAAATACGGGAAGGATATCACGGCCGACGTCGATTTCGGGCTATTTAATTCGCCCGAAGAGAAAGCGTTGTTGATGCATCTTTACCGGTTCGGCGAGATCGTGGAAGTCGCGGCCGAGAGATATGAGCCGAATTTCATTGCCGAATATCTGCTGGAACTGGCGGCGGTGTTCAATACCTTCTATCAGCGCAAAGACAGCGACGGTCGCCTGGTCAAGATTATTTCCGAGGATGAACCGGAGACCAGGGCGCGTATGCTTTTGGTGGCGGCGGTGCGGGTGGTTTTGAAAGAGGGTCTGCGATTGATGGGGATGTCGGCACCGGAAGAGATGTGAGTTCGGCGAATATCAGACGAATAAGTGAATAAGACGGAGCGGAAGGTTGGCTGAAACGATTATAAAACGCGCCGGGAAACTTCAGGGGTTATTGAATATCCCCGGAGATAAATCGATATCGCATCGGGCGGCGCTATTGAGTCTTTTATGCGGTAGTCCGATTGAGGCGCGCAATTTCGCCGATGGAGAGGATTGCCGGCGGTCGCTGGAGGCGGTGCAGGCCTTGGGCGGAGGAGTGGAACAAAACGGCGATGCGGTAAGACTGACCCCGCCGGAAAATGGTCTGCAATCGACAGCAAACCCCATTGATTGCGGGAATTCAGGGACGACGATGCGGCTTTTGGCCGGCTTGCTGGCGGGATCGGGCATATCGGCCGAATTAACCGGCGACGAATCGCTCCTGAAGCGGCCGATGAAACGGATTGTCGATCCCTTGCGACTCATGAATGCGGATATAAAGGCTCAAGAAGACGGGGTCGCACCTCTGTCAATCAATCCGGGGTCGCTTATTGCCCTCGATTATATTATGCCGGTGGCGTCGGCGCAGGTCAAATCGAGTCTGCTTCTGGCCGGAATGGCCGGCGGTTGCGGGGCAACGGTTCGGGAGAAGCTATTGACCCGGGATCATACGGAAAGAATGATCCGATTTCTGGGGGGAGAGATCGAGGTTGAGGATGTAACGGCCGAGATCGTGGTCGATCCCGATGATCCGCGAAAAAAGAAAAAAGTGTTGCCGACCGAAGAATACAGCCGGACGATTTCATTAAAACCTTCAGGCCGACTGGACGGCGGCGTGATCGATATCGCCGGAGACGTATCGACTGCGGCCTATTTTATGGCGGCGGCATTGGTGGTGCCGGGCAGTCATGTGATCTTGAAGAATGTCGGGATAAATCCGACGCGCAAGGCTTTCCTGAATATTATCCGGCAGATGGGAGCAAATGTTATAATCAAAAATCGCCGCGAAGTATCGGGCGAGCCGGTCGGAGACCTGGAAGTTTCTTATTCAAAGTTGAAACCACGCAAGATTTCGGGCAAGTCGATTCCAAATTTGATCGACGAATTGCCGATTCTGGCCGTGCTGGCGGCGACGATGGAGGGAACGACGATCGTTCGCGACGCTGAGGAATTGCGGCACAAGGAATCGGATCGTATCCGGGCCGTGGTCGATAATCTGGGCGCCATGGGGGTCAAGATGGGAGAATTCCCGGACGGATTCGTCATCGAGGCCAACGGGGAGATCAACGGCGCTGAGATTGAAACCTTCGGCGATCATCGGATTGCCATGACTTTCGCCGTGGCGGGGCTGGCCGGTCATGGCCGGACGACGATTAAGGGAAGCGAATGTGTCGCCGTGTCCTGTCCTAAATTTTTCGATATGCTTGAAAGTCTCCGGGTAAAATGACGCGGCGTTATCATTTCGGGCTGGTGGGGCATAATATCTCCTATACTTTGTCACCGCGGATTTTCGAGGCTCTGACGGCTATACGGGGCGAAGAGGCAATGTTCGAGGTGGCCGATGTGCCGCCGGAAGATCTGGAAAATAAATTACGGACCATGCGGGAATGGGACGGTTTTTCGGTAACCGTGCCTTATAAACGGACGATTATGTTGGAGTTGTCGAAAATATCGCCGGAGGCGGATGAAATCGGGGCGGTCAATTCGGTGCGGGTTACCGGCGGCGAATTTCATGGATACAATACCGACGCCGAGGCGTTTATCGCCCCCTTGCGAAAAATTACTTTTGCGGGAAAGCGATTTTTGGTACTTGGAAACGGCGGGGCGGCCGCCGCAGTGGTGTGGGCGTTGAGCAGGGAATACCCGGAGGCGGCGATTACGGTCTGCGGGCGCGACGAGAATAAGGTTCGGGGATTCATTGAGAGGGTCACCCGGCGTCAAAATATGACGGGCGAATTCCGGGGATTGAATTATCAATCGCTGGTAGATGAAGCGGAATTCGACTTGATCGTCAATGGCACGCCGTTGGGCGGGGCGAATTATGCGAATACAGCGCCTTTGCCGGAGAATTTCCGTTTCGAAAATTGCGCGGTTTGTTATGATCTGAATTATCGTCCGAAGAAAACGCTCCTGATGGCGCGAGCCGAAAAAGCCGGATGCCATATTATTGGCGGATTGGCCATGCTTATAAGGCAGGCGGCGCTTTCGTATGCCGTTTGGACCGGATGCGAGCTTGACATTGACGGTGTGAGTGACGAAATTACTGGATTATTGGGGGTGGAAACCAAAGGAGGCGCCAAATGAGCGCGTTGCCGGAAGTGATTTTATTGTGCGGCTTTTCCGGTTCTGGGAAAACCGAAACCGGCCGGCAATTGTCGGAGAAGCTGGGATATGGATTCACCGACACCGACGCCACCGTGGAGGAATCGCTGGGCAAAACGATTCCTGAGATATTTTTGAAGCATGGCGAAGGCAAATTCCGTTTTGCAGAGTCGGATGTTCTTCGGATGGCGATCAAGCATAAACCGCAGGTTATTGCGCTGGGCGGCGGCACCATCTCTGATGAGCACACGCTGGCCTATATCCGGGAAAACGGTTTTCTAATTTATCTCCGGGTGACGCCCGAGACGGTTTATGAACGGATTCAGAAGAGCCATTTGCGGCCGATGCTTCAGCAGTTTTCCGAGAAGGAAGCCGACCAGGAGGAAATCGTCATGGCCCGGATAAGAAAACTGTTGGACGACCGGGAAAAGTATTATATGAAATCGGACCTGGTTATCGATACCGAGGGCAAATCGGTGGATGAGGTCGCGGCCGAGATAGAGGCGACTTTGAAGGGCGATGAATAAGAAAAGTCCCATATCTGTCCGGACCGGATCGAGTAGTTATCCGGTCATCTTCGGCGATTTTCGGCGGACATTGAAGCGTTATCTGGGTGAGGCGGATAAGATCGTCGTCATCTCCAATGCCACTGTCTATGCCCTGCACGGTGACAGGTTCGTCCGCGAATTCCTTCCGGGTAACAAGAAGATTATTCCGTTGATGATCGGCGACGGCGAAAAATACAAATCCCAGGCGACGGTCAATTTGATTTATGAACATCTTTTCGATATCGGTCTGGAGCGCCGGGATGCGGTGGTCGCCTTAGGAGGCGGTGTGGTCGGCGACGTGGCCGGATTCGCGGCGGCAACTTATAAGAGAGGCGTCAGCTTGATTCAGGCACCGACGACCCTGTTAAGCATGGTCGATTCCTCGATTGGCGGCAAGACCGGTGTCAATCACCGCCAGGGGAAAAATCTGATCGGAACCTTTTATCAGCCGCGCATGACGTTGATCAATCCCATCTGGCTGGCGACACTGGGAAGCCGGGAAATGATTGACGGTCTGGCCGAAATCATCAAGACCGGCTTTATTTCATCGAAGAAGTTGCTGATGGAGGCGGCCGCGATGGAACCAGTATATGTATCGGGAGACCGGGACAGATACGGAGATTTGATCCGGTCGGCGGCGGCGTTCAAGGCAAAGATCGTATCGCAGGATGCACAGGATTTCGGCGTGCGGGCGATTTTGAATTTCGGACATACTTTTGGGCATGCTATCGAAAAGGCTGAGGGCTACCGGCGTTATCATCATGGTGAAGCGGTGCTGGCCGGGATGGCCGGGGCCCTGTATCTTTCTCATGCGGCCGGGCGTCTATCCGATTCCGATTTTCGAAAAGGATTACAATATTTAAGACCATTTACGGATCGGTTGCGGTCATTGAATAAAAGCGTGAGTGATTATATGGCGCCGATGGCGGTCGATAAAAAGGGCCGGGGCGGCCGGCTGATATTCGTATTACTCGATGCCATCGGCCGACCGGCGGTGCGGGAAGTGTCGTCGAAAAGGCGGATTCTTGAAAGTGTCAAATTTATGATAGATTTCATTAACATCCGGGGTATGGTATGAAGACAATTCTTCTGATCAATGGTCCCAACCTGAATATGCTGGGAACACGAGAACCTGAGATCTACGGACGGACGTCACTGCCGGAGATCGAATCGATGGTGGTGGAACGGGCGGTGCAGTTGGATATCATGATCAAGGTGTACCAGAGCAATCATGAGGGGGGGATTATCGATTTTATTCAAGCGGAATATAAGAATGCCGCCGGAATGATCATCAATCCCGGAGCCCTGACGCATTACGGGTATTCCCTGCGCGACTGCCTGGCCGGCATCGATATTCCGATTATCGAGGTGCATCTGTCCAATATCCAGAAGCGGGAAGAATGGCGGAAGCGGTCGGTGCTGGGGGAAGTCTGCTCCGGCTTGATCAGCGGCCTGGGGGTCGAAGGCTATCTCAGGGCGCTGGAGTATTTTAAGGACGAGTGAGGGCGTAATGAAAAATCTGGCCGTTTTGGGAATAGTTCTGGCGTGCCTGCTGGGAGGAATGCTGTCGTGCAGTACGCGGCAGATTTCGCAGGATGAAATTGTCGGCTTCGTCGATGAGATCGAGAAAAAGGCGGAGTATATCGACCGGCAGGAGTCGGCCCAGGAATGGACCTATGATACTCAGGGCCGGGCCGATTCGCTGGGATATTATCGCGATCTTCAAAGGGCGCTCTTTGCGGATCCCCAGCAATTGGCGATTATCGAGAAATACCGGGCGATAGTCAATGATGAAACTTATGCTCGAAGGCTGGAATTGATCTATCGGCGATGTTTGCGGGCCGCCATTGATGCCCAGCCGAAGATTGCGTGGATGGCCGATTCACTGGCCGGATATTATGGCGATTTCAGGCCGATTTATCAGGGACAGCCGTATGCGCCGGATGACATTTTGAAATTGATGACATCCACGAAGGACCAAAGCCAGCGGCAGGCTCTGTTCGAGGCTTATGCCGCCTCCGGGCGGGAACTGGGCGACGGGCTGACAGCCCTGGCCCGGGTGCGCAATCATGCCGTGTCGCTTCTGGGCTACAATTCATATTATGATCTGATGCTGACGGCCGGGGGAATCGACAAGGCGGATTTTGTCAATCTCATGGGTGAACTGGATCGGCTTTCGGCGGCGCCATACCGGCAGGCGCTCGATTCGGTCCGGGAAGCGATGAAGCTCAATGACCTCCGGATCTGGGACATCGGTTTCGCATTTCATCGGACGGCGACCGAGGCGGCCGCTTATTATGGCGCCGACCGACAGCGGAATCTGCTGAAATCGACTTTGATGGGGATCGGATTCAAACTTCAGGCCTGGCCGATTTATTATGAGCCGATGGTCGCGGAGGCGGACGGTAAGGGCGATCCGGTTCTGGCCGTACATGTCCCCGATGATATTCGTATCCCGACTCATGTCGTTGACGGCATTGAATCTTTGCGGCGTCTGTTCGACCAGACCGGACGAGCATTGTATGCCGCCCGGGTGGATATTCAGGATTATTTGCTGGCCGGGCCACCAGCGCCCTGTTTCGATCAGGGGATGGGGCTGATTTTTTCGGGATTAATCGAAACCGAGATGTGGCAACGCAAGTATGCCGGGATGCCGGAGCCGCTGGTGCTGGAATTGCTGGGGCAACAGAGTTTCAAGCGCCTGTATAACCTGAGGAAGCTGTTGCTGGCGATTGCCTTCGAGCAGAAATTGTATGCCGACCCCTTCGCCGACATGCAGAAAATCTACGCCGATCTTTTCGAAAAATATATGATGTTTCCTCTCGGCGGCGATTATCCCGTTTGGGCGGCGTCGCCGGAATCTATAGTAGCGCCGGTCACGATTCAGAATCGGCTGATAGGCGAATGCATCGCGGCCCAGACCTATTGCTATCTTATGGGCAAATACGGCGCGGTCGTGGACGATCAGCACACCCGTGAATTTCTGGTTCAGAATTTTTTCCGTTTCGGGGCCCGCGACAACTGGCAGACGCTCCTTAAGCGGGGCACCGGCGATAAGCTGAAGGGGCAATATTACTTCGATTTTCCCTGTAATTAGCCCTTCATAAAAGTGTATATTCCACCGGGAGGGCTTAGTTGGCCCTCCCTTTTTTGTATGAAAACGGACGAGCGGATATATACGGAAGGCTCCATCCTGAAAGGGGTGTGGGAGCTGGGCTGGCCGGCGGTGACGTCGATGTTGTTCTCGACGTTTTTGTCGATCACCGATGCCATCTGGGTGGGACGGCTGGGGGCGGTGGAAATGGCGGCGGTGACCTCGAGCATGTTCCCGATCTGGACTTTCTTCTCCCTCCTGACAATTATGCCGATCGGCGTCCTGGCTATTATTTCCCGGGCCGTGGGAGCGCGCGTTACCGGCGAGGTCAGCCGCACGGCGCGGCAAAGTCTGCTGTTTTCGATCTGGATCGGCGTCGCCTTCAGCCTCATCGGTCTGGGCATTAGCGTTCCCGTTTTTCGGCTGATGAATACCGAGGCGATGGTAACGATTCTCGGTGTGGCATATTTAAGAATCTTTTTTCTGGGGACGATATTCTTTGTCGTCAACGAGACTTTCTCGGCGATATTCCGAGCCGCCGGCGACGCCAAGGCGCAGTTAATCGGTTCGTCAGTGGCGGTGGTGATAAATATCTTCCTTGATCCGCTATTGATTTTCGGCTGGGGGCCGTTTCCCCGCTGGGGCACCGCCGGGGCCTCGATTGCGACCGTGATCGCCGCCGCCTGCGGCACCCTCGTTTATGTGATTATGATTTTGCGGGGTCGTCTCGGTTACCCGCTTCATTTTCGTCTGTTTGAGAAATTGGAATTTCGACTGGCTTTCACTATTATCCGGATCGGTTTCCCTCCGGCTATCGCCGGAGTGGTTTTTTCATTGGTATATATTTTCATCAACCGCATTGTCTCCGATTTCGGGACGGTGGCGATTGCGGCTTTGATGATCGGGCATCGGATGGAGTCGCTATCATATTTATCGAGTTTCGGGATTTCGATGGCGGCGTCAACTCTGGTGGGGCAAAACCTGGGGGCGGGCAAGGTGGCCCGGGCGGCTCGTTCGGCCTGGACCTCGATTGGGATCGGGGTGTCGATCAATACCTTTATAGCCGTCCTCTTTCTGGTCATACCGCGGCAGTTATCTTTGGTCTTTATTCCCGACGAGGCCGTGGTGGAGGTCGCGGTTAATTATCTTCGCATTATTGCCTTGTGCCAGATGTTCATGGCCGTGGAGATTATTCTCGAGGGCGCCTTCAGCGGCGCGGGTAACACAATCCCGCCGATGGCGGTTTCGATTCCGGGGTCGATTGCCCGGTTGCCTTTGGCCTATTATTTGTGTTATACTCTGGACTGGGGAATAAACGGCGTCTGGTGGGCGCTGACGATTACGGTCTGGGTCAAGGCGGTGGTGATCGCCTATTGGTTCTGGCTGGGTCGATGGAAAAAGACGGGTCTGATAGAGACCGGCTGAGGAACTTTGACGATAGAAAGGATTCGGTAGTGGAGAAGTTCGTAAGATTTGAAGTCGCCGGGGATCGTTATTATGGTCAGGTTGATGGCGATATGATCCGGTATCTGGACGGCCCCGGCTGGCTCGCGGGCGAACCGACCGGCGAAAGCGTTGAATTTAAAGCCGTAAAGCTGTTGTGCCCGGTTCGACCTACCAAGATAATTTGTGTCGGACTGAATTATCATATGCATGTCCAGCATTCGCAATCGGCAACCGAAGCGCCGGCCAATCCGGTGTTGTTCATGAAACCGCCGAGTTCGCTTCTGGAGCCGGGCGGCGAAATCGTCTATCCCGATAATTGCGACCGGGTCGATTATGAGGCCGAACTGGCCGTCGTCATCGGGCGCGAAGGCCGGAAGATTCGTGAGGCTGAGGCCGATCAATATATTTTCGGCTACACCTGCCTGAATGATGTCACGGCCCGGAAAATCCAAAAAGCCGACGGGCAGTGGACACGGGGGAAGGGATTCGATACTTTCTGCCCGGTGGGGCCGCATATCGTGCGCGGCGTCGATGTCTCCGATATCGCCGTGGAGGCGTATTTGAACGGCGAAAGGAAGCAATACGGCCGCACCTCGGATATGATTTTTTCGGTACCGTACCTGATTCAGTTCATCTCCGAGGTGATGACCCTGATGCCGGGCGACGTTATCTCGACCGGAACGCCGCAGGGTATCGATCCGATGCAGAAAGGCGATAAGATTGAGGTGCGGATCGAAAATATCGGATCGTTGATCAACACTATCGTGTAATGCGAACGGCGCATACCGGGAAGAGGCTGGCATGACGGAACGATTATACTACCATGATTCCTCGATTCTGACCTTTAAGGCCAAAGTGACCGGGATCGACCGGGTCGAGGATCATTTTCGGGTGAGGTTGGACCAGACCGCCTTTTATCCCACTTCCGGCGGGCAATTATTCGACACCGGGAATCTTTCGGGGACGACGGTGATCGAGGTCATGGAAGAGGGTGGCGAGGTATATCATCGGCTGGACCAGAAGCCGGATTTCACCGTGGGCGACCGGGTTTCGGGTAAAATAGACTATGAACGGCGCCGAGATAATATGCAGAAGCATACCGGACAGCATATCCTTTCGCGGAGCCTGATCGAAACCTGCGGCGCCGAGACGGTCAGCGCCCATTTGGGCGAAGAGGATTCGACAATCGATGTCAACCGGAGTAACCTCGGCGACGACGATCTCCGGCAGGCGGAAACGCTGGCCAATGAGATTATTTTTCAGAATCGTCCGGTGACTATCGAATTCGTGCCTCACGATCGCCTTAAGGAGATTCCCCTAAGGAAAATCCCGGACCGTGAGGAAGCCGATTATCGCATTATCATCATCAAGGATTTCGATTGGTCGGCCTGCGGCGGGACGCATTGTGGGGCGACGGGATCGGTCGGGATAATCAAGATCACAGGGCGGGAGAGAATCCGCGACAGTCTGCGATTGCATTTCCTGACCGGTTTGAAGGCGGTCGATGATTATGACTGGCGTTTTGAACAGATTGAAAAGATATCAAATATCTTTACGCGCCACGGGCGGGAATCGCTGGCGGCAGTCGAAAATCTCATGGAAGAGAACGCTCAACTTCGCAAGAAAAGCGCCGAGCTCCGACGGCAATTATTACCGACTCATATGGCTCAATGGTATGAGAAAGCCGTCGATATCGCCGGGACAAAAATAATTGCCATAGATTTCTCGGGTGAAGATTTTAAGGAGGCCCGGCAAGCGGCTCTGGGTATAATTAATACGTATAAGGCGGTGGCCGTAATCGGATCGGACGACAAATTGATTATTGCCGTATCCAAGGATTTGCCTCATTCGGCCGCCGAATTACTCAAAAAAGCGGCCGATCATTTCGGCGGGCGAGGCGGCGGATCGCCGCAAATGGCCCAGGGCGGCGGATTTAAGACGGAGGATATCAAAGTTTTAATTGCCGCTCCGGGTAAGATTCTCGATATACAATAAATGGCCAGAGAACGCAAAATATCATTAACCACGGCAATCGTTCTCATTTTCCTGATGTTATCCAGCCTGGTCGGGGCGGCCGAGGAAAAGCGCTCCCTGGTGCTGGAAAATTTCGATCAACTGAATCGCAAAATGACCGACAGCGGCAGTGTCTGGTACGGTTATGGAAATATCCGTCTGCGGATGGGGGCCACCTATATCTCATCGGATTCCATGATCTGGCTGAGGGACAAGAACGTCATTCATTTCTTCGGGCGGGTTGACGCTTTCGATTCGGCCCAGCATATCTGGGCCGAACAATTGAGTTATTATAACCAGGATTCGGTCTTCATGGCCCGCAAAAACGTGACCATGATTCAGTATCTTGATTCGATCAAAACCGAGTCGCAGTCGGCGGAATATAACCGCAAAGCCGGGGTGGTATATCTGGAGGGGGAACCGCACCTTTATCTCAATTACCCCGATTCGGCCCGGATGGTGGCGATCGTGGCCGATCACCTGACTTTTTATACCGAGGGGCGGAACGCCGAAGCCGAGGGGAATGTCGTCATTACCCAGCAAAATACGCGAGCTACCTGCGGTTGCGCCGAATTTTCGCAGTCGGAGAACATGCTGACCCTGAAAGACGAGCCGCATGCCGTCCAGGATTCATCCGATATAACCGGGACGTTGATGAAAATCCAGTTTGCCGGCGGCACCGTCAATGAAATCGACGTCTATGAAGATGCCCAGGCGGATTTTGTCGAAGCGGCCGATTCGACCACGGGTGAGTATTCCGGCAATTCCAAATTATCCGGAGACAATATAAAGTTTTACTTTAAGGACGATCAAATTCGGAAAATTGCGGCCATGGGAGCGGCTCGTTCCGAATATTACCCGTCGATGGAGGATACCACCGGAGCCGGGAAAAATCTCGTATCGGGAGACAGTATTTTCATCTATGTCCGGGATCGGCGCATTAATAAAGTGGAGATTAAGGGCGGCGCCGAGGGGGAATATATAACCCAAAAAGACGAAGCGAAATCAATCTCAAAAGAGCCCCCACCGGCGGCACCGGCCGATACCGTTTTGACGGATTCCATAAAGACGGAATTGACCGAGACGGCGCCCGAAGACAGTTCGCTGATAGCGCTGACCGATTCGAGCCTAACGGCGGATTCGCTGGCGCCGGCCGGTCCGGCAGAGGACACAATTCATTATCGAGGCGATTATCTGGAATTTTTCGCATCCAATCGTATGATTCGAATCACCGGCAACGCCGCAGTGCGACAGGGGCAGGTATCGTTGACGGCCGACAAGGTCGATTATGACGTGCCGGGCCGAGTGGTACTGGCGCAGGCGCGAGTCGATACGGTCGATACCAATGTGAATATCACGCCGTTGGCTCTTAAGGACGGTTCCGAGGAGATATTCGGGTCCAAGCTGGTGTTCAATGTCGATACCAAAAAGGGAAAGATCGAAGGCGCCACGACCCAGTTTGAGAGCTCTTATTATCGTGGGCATGACCTGTTCAAGGAAAATGAGAAAGTATTTTATGTCGAGAACGGTCTTTTAACCTCCTGTGACCTGGAGGAACCGCATTTTCATTTCAGTTCGAAACGGATGAAACTGATTCAAAACGACCGGGTGATCGCCCGGCCGGTGACGTTATATATCGAGACGATTCCGATTCTGACGATTCCATATTATATCTTCCCGCTTAAGCGCGGCCGGCATTCGGGCATTCTGCCGATCAAACTGGGTAATTTCGAGAAAGGAAATCGCTTTATCGGCAACCTGGGATATTATTGGGCGGCGTCCGATTACTGGGATATTCAGTCCTCGCTTGATTTTCAGGAAAACACCGGCATCACTATTAACAATATTTTCCGCTACAACAAGCGTTATGACTTTGCCGGTAATCTCTATGCGTCCTATTCCCGCGACCGCAAGGAGTACGCCTACAGCGAATACCGCCGCGACCGCTGGCGCATCTATGGCAATCATGCCCAGACCCTGCCGTATGAGATTGATTTCAAGGCTTCCGGGGAATTTGTTTCGGACAAGAATTACAATACCGATTTTCTGACCGATCCCGAAGAACGGCGCAACCGGAATATCATTTCCAAGGCCAATTTCAATAAGCGTTTCGGCGGTTCGTCCCTGTCGCTTTCGTTCAGCCATACCAATAATCTCGACGCCAACACGCGCAACAGCAGTGTTCCGACGGGGAGTTTTACGATGCCGTCGTTTCATCCGTTCGGAAGCGGCACCGAAGTGGACGGTAAGACGGTTCAGAAATGGTATCAAAATTTTTATGTCGGCTACCGGAACAATTTCGGTTTCTTGGATAGCCAGGGGCGCAAAACGACCGCCGATACTCTGGCTGACTCGACCATCATCGTCTATGACAGCCGGACCTGGAAGGATTACGGCTATGTCGATCATAGCATGTCGGTGACGGCGGCGCAGAGAATTCTCAAGTATGTCAGCGTCTCACCCAGCGTTTCCCTGGGGGAGACCTGGTATTATATTCTGAAATCGGATCAAGCCGAGGCGGCCGGGATTCCCGCCGACCAGCCTTATCGCCGGGGATCAATTTCGGCCGGGGTATCGTCGAACACCAATCTCTACGGTACCTTTCCGGTAAATCTTATGGGCCTGATGGCCCTGCGGCATGTCATGTCGCCGTCGGTCAGTTTCGGATGGAGTCCCGCTATCACCAAGAATAATCTGGTTCGCAATTATACGGGGCGGGGCGGCGGCGGCGGCGCCCAGAAGCGGGTGTCCTTCGGCCTTCAGAATTTATTTCAGGCCAAAGTCAAGAAGGGGGAAACGGAAAAAAAGATAGACCTTCTGCAGGTTAGTTCCAGCCTGAGTTATAATTTTGAGGCGACCGAACGCAAGTTTTCCAACCTGTCAACCTCGCTGTCTTCGACGCTTCTCAACAATATTAATGTCCGGGGCAACCTCAGCCATGACCTTTATGACCGCGACAATAACCTGCATTTCTTTTCGCCCAGCCTGAATTCGTTTTCGGTATCGGGTTCCTTCCAGGCCCGGGGCTCGGTAGCCGACGATTATGTCCGGGAGGCGTTGAATCCCGATAATGTTTTCGATACGTTGAGCATGTTGACGCAAGGGGCGGGGCCCAGCGATCTGGGAACCGGCGGCGCGGGAGGCGAGGGAACCAACTGGAACCTGAACCTTTCTTATTATTACTCGGAGCTGAAATCATTCGGGGTCACCACCAGCCGGACCCATTGGGTGCAGTACACGTTTAACATGAACCTGACCAAAAGCTGGAGCATGAAATACTCTCAGAAATACGATTTTATCCGCCACCAGTCGATTGATAAAATCGTCGATCTGTATCGCAAGATGCATTGCTGGGAGGCTCATTTTTATTGGATCCCGACCGGCTCCCGGCAGGGGTATTATTTTAAAATCAATGTCATCAGCATACCCGATATTAAATTCGAAAAATCGGAATCAGGCCTGCGCGGAGCCCTTTTTAATCGGTAATTGACGGCCGGATGGCCCCTGAAAGGCAGTATTTTTCGGCGATAACCGGGGTATAGGCCTCCAAAAGCCTATTCTTGCGCCATATGAGGGCCTTTTTTATTTTTTTTAGTTTGACAAAGAATTTAAAAACCGGGTACATTCGTGGCGTTTGATAAGGAGTTCATTCATCCATCAACCTATGGAGGCTATGCTATGACCAAGGACGAACTGGTTACCAAGATGGCGAAGGACGCCGGCATAAGCAAAAGAGCGGCCAATGACGCGATGAAGACATTCATCGACACCGTCACGACAACTCTCAAGAAGGGCCAGAAAGTCAGTTTTGTCGGCTTCGGCACCTTCACGACCAGCAAGCGGAAAGCTCGCACCGGCCGCAATCCGCAGACGGGCGCCAGCATCAAGATTCCCGCGGCGCGTATTCCGAAATTCCGCCCCGGCAAAATGCTCCGCGACGCCGTCAAGAAGTAATCAATCCGGAATTGATTGAAAAAGGCAGGGCCGGAGGCTCTGCCTTTTTTAGTTGACCGCCGCCGGTCATCGTCGATATCTTGATTAGTTGATGGACAAAAAAAGAAAAATACAGATTCTGGGAATTTTGACCGTGGCTTTCGGGCTGATGTTTTTGGTCAGCCTGGCGGGGCACGTCACTTCCGACGACCGCCTTATTATTTCCGACGAGGCGGTGTACGGTAATCCCTTCGCCATTTCGCTATCCAATCCCGGCGGGATGATGGGCGCCTACCTGGCTTATGTCAGCTACTCTTTCCTCGGGTGGGGCGCGATATTTTCGGCCATTTTTCTCTGCATTCTGGGGTTGAAATTATCCGGGCTGGATATCGGGCGGCGTTTGTTGAAACATGCCTCCATGGCCTGGGCGCTGGTCATGCTGGTTTTGATGATTTTCGACATTGCCCGGGTGGCCCGGGGGTATCTGGCCTTTGACGTCCCGGACGGCTCCGGTATTCTGGGGCAGACTATCGTTGAATTGATGCTCAAACTGGTCGGTTCGGTGGGGTCGTTTATCGTCCTGATCGCGGCCGTTATCTCGGCCCTGGTCTTTTACGCTTCCATTTCCCACCGCTTTCGCCATTTGATGCAGAAAATCGAGGCCTGGGCGGTGAGTTTGATGACGGCTGCCTTTGAGCAAGCCAAACCATATCTGGCCCAGCTTCGAGCGAAACTTGATTTCAAAAACCGCGATGTTATCAAGCGCGCCGGCGACTTCAAAAAAGAACTCAAACGAGCCCGGAAAGAACGGAAGAAGGCTGTCGGCGTCGAGGAGATCGACGAGGAAGATGCCGAAGAAATAGAGGATGAAGTCATCGTCGATAAGACGTCGGGCGGGGCCGATTCCGGACGGCCGCGTCGAAAAGTCGTCCTTTCGGGCAAAAGCGAAAACGGGGCAGCTGCGCGCAATTCAGCGCCGACGAGTGAAGAGGGAAGCGATCCGGGGACATTTATCCGGCCCGGTCTCGATCTATTAAAGGAGGCCGTACATTCCGGGCCGGCCTATGACGAGAAAGAGCTTCCCGAGACGGCCCGTTCCCTGCGGGATACGCTGGAGACATTCGGCGTCAAGCTGGCCGGGAATATCGAGATGTATCCGGGGCCGGTGATCACGCGATTCGAGATCAAGCCGGCCGCCGGGATCAAGGTCAATCAGATCGCCAATCTATCCGAAGACCTGGCCCTTAATCTTCGGGCCAAAAGTATCCGAATCGTGGCCCCGATTCCGGGCAAGGCGGCGGTCGGAATCGAAATCCCCAACCGCAATCCCCAGCTGGTTTTTGCCCGTGAAATACTGGCTTCGGAAAAATTCGAGAAAAACGGGTATCATTTACCGCTGGCTTTCGGCAAGGATATTTCCGGTCAGCCGTTCGTGGCCGACCTGGCGGCGATGCCGCATTTGCTGATCGCCGGGACAACCGGGTCCGGCAAATCGGTGTGCATCAATATGGTGATCACCTCGTTGATTTATTCGCTCCATCCGGAAGAATTGAGATTCGTCTTTGTCGATCCCAAAATGCTGGAGCTGTCGGTTTACAAAGGTATCCCGTATCTTCTCGAAAAAGTGGTGACCAATCCCAAGCAGGCGGAGCGGGTCCTTCAGGAAATCGTTCTCGAAATGGAGCAACGTTATCGCCTGCTGGCGGGGGCCTCGGTGCGGAGTATCGTCGATTATAACAACAAGATGAAAACGGCCGATAAGCGCCTGCCGTATATAGTAATTATTATCGATGAGCTGGCCGACCTGATGATGTCAACCCATTCCAGCCGGGTCGAATTGCTGATTACACGGCTGGCCCAGATGGCCCGGGCAGTCGGGATTCATCTTATTTTGGCGACGCAACGGCCCTCGGTCGATGTTATCACCGGATTGATCAAGGCTAATTTCCCGTCCCGGATTGCCTTTCAGGTGGCGACAAAAACCGATTCCCGGACGATTCTTGACGGAAACGGGGCCGAAAGACTACTGGGAAAAGGAGATATGCTCTATCTGCCGTCGGGGTCGCCCGAACCGATACGGCTGCACGGGGCTTTTATTTCATCGGAAGAGACCGAGGCCCTGGTCGAATTTCTGAGGAATCAATCGTACAGCCAGCAGGTAGTCGAAGAGTCGGAGGCGGAAGCCGAGGAAAAATCGCAGATGCGTCAAATGAACGACCCGGTGCTTCTGGAAGCGATCGAAACGGTCGTCCAGCAGGGACAGGCTTCGGTTTCCCTTTTGCAGCGTAAACTGGGTGTCGGATACCAGCGGGCGGCCCGGATTATCGACGATCTCGAGGGGATGAAAATCGTCGGGCCCTATAACGAGTCGAAAGCCCGCGATGTGCTGGTGGATAAGTCGTTCCTGGAGAATATAAAAAGCGGAAAGATAGGCAAACTCTAAAGCCCTTTTTCCAGTATAATCAGTATGATTCTAACGAGACGGATATGGCTGGTGGGGCTGGTGTTGGCGATAGGGTGGTCGCTGACGGTGGCCGGGGAATGTCCCGAAATCCAAAAATTGAGGGAGTTCTACCGGGAAAAACCGTATATCGAATTGAAATTTCATCAATTGACCCATTCCGATATTTTTGAATCGGTGGATACGCTGGAGGGCCAATTATGGGCCGGACAGCAGGGCCGTTTTCGACTGACAATGCCGGATCAGGAACTGGTGTCGAACGGCGTCCTGTACTGGAGCTATTCGGTTGAAAACGAGCAGGCCCTGGTCGATTCGGTGGCCAAGCTGGGCGACTGGAATCCGTTGACCCTGCTTTATGACCCCGAGCAGGTTTACTCCTGTCAAAACCAGAAAGCGGCGGGGGAGACGCTCGAATTCGAAATGACGGCTCTTGATTCCCTGACCCTGCCTCAACGGTTCGTTTTGGAGGTCGCCAAACAGGGGTACGTCCCGCGAAAAATATCATATCTTGATGACAACGACTCCAGGATCGAAGTAATAATTGATGGCTTTTCGCGTCCGGCCGAACTGCCGGACAGCCTGTTTATTTTTCAGGCGCCTCCCGGGGTGGAAGTCATTGAAATGCCATGAAGAGCTTTTATATTCACAGGCTGGGATGTCCCAAGAATGACGTGGACGCCGAGTACATCGCCGGCTTTCTGATAGCTCATAATCTCACCGAAACAGAAAATCCCGAAGACGCCGATTTGCTGATCGTCAACTCCTGCGGTTTTATTCAGCCGGCTAAGGAGGAGTCGATCAATGCCGTCTTATCGCTGGCCCGTTTTAAGAATACAGCCTCGGGCCGGAAACTGGTCGTGACCGGATGTTTATCGCAACGCTATGCGACCGAACTGGCCGGGTCCATCCCGGAGCTGGACGGCATATTAGGGCTTAACGATTTCACCCATATCGAGGATTTGTTGAAAGGGAAGGCGGGACCGATTGTCGCCCAGCGCGAAAATCCCATGGTCTATCCCGATCCGGATTTCCCGCGGGCGCCGCGGTCGAAGGAGGCGTTCGCCTATTTAAAAATTTCGGATGGTTGCGACAATCGATGCAGTTATTGCGCCATTCCCGATATTCGCGGCCATTTTCGGAGTCGCTCAATCGAAAGTATTCTGCGGGAAGCGGAATTTTTGCTGGATAAGGGGAAGAGGGAGTTGATCCTGGTGTCGCAGGAGTCGACCGCCTATGGACGCGATCTTTACGGAGCGCCGCAATTGATTTCGCTTCTGGACCGGATGTCGGCGCTGGACGGAGAATTTTGGATTCGGATAATGTATTTGCATCCGGCGCGGTTGAGCGACGAACTTATCGACTATATGATTGACAATCCCCGAATATGTAGCTACTTTGATTTACCGTTGCAACATATCAACGACGATATATTGCAGGCGATGGGCCGCCGGGTGACCCGGCTCGAGATTGAGCGATTGCTTGATAAAATTCATTCCGGCCGCGGGCGAGCGGCGGTACGGACCAATTTTATCGTCGGTTTCCCCGGAGAAACCGAGGCGCATTTCGAAGATTTGTATGAATTCGCGGCGGCCCGGCGTTTTGAGCGTTTGGGAGCCTTCCAGTATTCGGCCGAAGAAGATACGCCGGCGGCGGCGTTTCCGGGACAGGTGGACGATGAAGTCAAGGAAGAACGGTATCATCGGTTGATGGAGCTACAGCAACAAATTGCATTTGAGAACAACGACGATGAGATCGGAAAGCACATGGAAGTCATCATCGACGAGATCGAGAGCGGCGGCCAGGCCGTCGGTCGCGGCCGATATGACGCCCCTGAAATAGACCAGAATATCCGGTTTGAACCGGGCGGAGCCGGGGCTGGAGAGATTGTCACGGTGACCATCACCGGTTGCGACGGCTATGATCTTTTGGGAGAAAGGGAGGAAGTATGAGTCCCGGAGTACATTTCGAGAAAACGGGCATCTTTCTTTCCAAGCCGATATCTTTCGTGCTGGTTTTGATTTATCTTCTGCAATCGACGCTGTTGATCTTCCTGATCAAAGACAAGTACGAACTGCACAAAATCATCGATTATCAACGCGACCGCCTGACGGAAATGGAGGAACAGCTCAAAATATTCCAGATTATCGAGGATTTCCAGATCGGCTTCTCCAATGACGAAAAAATCGAGCTGGCCAGCGTCATATTTCATGAGAGCAACCGCTATAAATACGATCCCCTGCTGATCATGGCCGTCATTCTGACGGAATCGTCGTTCAAAAAAGGGCAGGTATCGCAGGCCGGCGCCCGGGGGGTGATGCAGGTTCTGCCAAATATCGGACGCGATCTGGCCACGCGGAGCGGACTGGGATGGGAAGGTAAGGACCAATTATTCGATCCCGTGACCAATATCCGGCTGGGAACTCTGCATCTGTTTGAGCAGATAATCAAATTTAAAGATGTCAAAAAGGGAATTATTGCATATAATCTTGGGGAAACCCGTTTGCGGGGTCGGCTGAGAGAACACAAACCGGTTCCGGGACAGTATTATCGAAGGATTTTGGAAAACTACAACATGTTGAAAGAAAAATATGACTCATGATCGAACCGGTTTATTGAAGGGATTTGTGATATCGGTTATTATTGCCGCCGTGGTAAGCGGTTGCGGCGGGATCACCATGAAGAATTATCCGAACGCCGAAGAGCAGTTTCGCGCCGCTATTCATGAATACCAGGGCGAGCATTACCTGAAAGCCATCGACGGTTTTCAGAAGGTTATTTACAATTTCAGCGGCGCCTCCATGGTCGATTCGGCGCAGTATTTTCTGGCCATGTCCTACTTTCAGCAGAAGGATTTCTTTCTGGCCGCCGCCGAATTCGAAAGGCTGGTCAACCATTATCCCGGTTCGCCGTTCGTCGATGACGGACAATATATGGCCGGTTTGTGCTATTATAAATCGTCGCCCAAGAATTATGGCCTGGACCAGGAGGAATCGATCAAGGCGATTCAGGAGCTTGAGGATTTCGTAACCGACAACCCGGAGTCGGAGTTGGCCGGCGATGCCCGGGCGCTCATCACCGAGGCCCGCAACCGGCTGGCCAAAAAACGATACGAGAGCGGCCGGATGTATTATCGATTGGGATATTACAACTCGGCTGTGATATATTTTCAAAGCGTCATTGACGAATTTACCGACAGCGAATGGACGGCGCAAGCCCTGTTTTATCTGGGGGAGATCGATTACAAGAAGAAGCAGTATGAAGAGGCCAAATCGCGCTTCAACAATTTCCTGGTGATCTACCCCGACCACAAATTGGCCGGAAAGGCCAGAAAAATGCTGGCCAAAATCGATCAGAATCTTGCCCAAACCGCAGAAAACAATTGAACCGTCGCGCGGAGGCGTCTGGGGGATCATGGGGGGGACCTTCGATCCCATCCATTGCGGACACCTCATCATGGCCGAATCGGTGATGCATTCGGTCCAGGCCGACGGGATGCTGTTCGTCCCCGCCGCCACCCATCCTTTCAAGTCGAACGCTCAATTATCCGATTTTTCCGACCGGGTGGCCATGACCCGGATGGCCATCGAGGACAACCGCCGCTTCCTGCTTGAAATGCCGCCTGAAAATTCCGCCTACACTATCGACCTGGTCGATTACCTGCAAAATAAATACTCTCAGGCCAAACTTTTCCTCGCCGTCGGTTCGGATATCATCGATGAATTTCACGGCTGGCGGAAATTCGAGGAAATCGAGCAGAGGATCAGGATTGTTATCGCGGCCCGGCCCGGATTTCGTATTAGAAGAAGAAGCGATAATATCCTGGGCGGCGCGGAGTGGATCATGATTCCTCAATACGACATATCATCAAGCGATATCCGAAAAAGAGTCGAACGGCATCAATCGATCACTTATATGGTGCCGGAGGCCGTAGAGCGGTTTATCTACGACAAGGGGCTTTATGGCGGATAAAAAAGCGGGAGAGAAAAGCCTGTTTCTGATCGACGGATCGGCTCTCATATACCGGGCCTATTTTGCCTTTATCCGCAATCCCCTGATTAATTCCAAAGGCGAAAATACCTCGGCGGCCTTCGGATTCGTCAATTCACTGATAAAGATAATCCGCGACGAAAAGCCGGATTATATCGCCGTCGTGTTCGATACCAAAGAGCCGACCTTCCGCCATGAGATGTACGACGAATACAAGGCGACCCGGGCCAAAATGCCGGACGATATGATCGCCCAGTTACCGCGTATTCATCAGGTGGTGGCCGCGCTCAATCTTCCCGAATTCGCCATCGACGGCTACGAAGCCGACGACGTCATCGCCACGATCGCCAGAAGGGCCGCGGCGCAGGGTTTTAATGTCAGTCTGGTGTCCAGCGATAAGGATTTGTTTCAGCTGGTCGATGAGCGGGTGCGGATGTACGTGCCTCAAAAGGGATCGGAACCGCCGGTGATCATGGACCGCGAAGCGGTTAAAAAGAAAATAGGGGTTTATCCTGAAAAAGTAATCGAATATATGGCCCTGACCGGCGACAGTTCGGATAATGTGCCGGGCATTCCCGGGATCGGCCCCAAGACGGCCCTGTCATTGCTGGAGCAGTTCGGTGACTTCGAAGCCATCCTCGACCGGGCCGAGGAAATCAGCGCCAAAGGCGTCCGATCGAAAGTGCTCGAAAACAAGGACAAGGCCCGGCTTTCGCTGAAACTGGTGACCATCGATTGCGATGTGCCGATTAAGTATGAGCTTGAAGATCTGGCCCGTGAGGACCCTGATCTCGATAAATGCAAAGAGATTTTTACCGAGCTGGAATTTTTTAATCTGCTCAAGGAGCTTTTTGGGCAAACGACCGCGACCGTGCCGCCGGCTGAGATCAAATCCAATTACAAACGGGTAGAATCGCTCAAGGAACTTGATGCCATTGCCCGGCAATTGGCCAAAAAGAAAGAGTTCGCCTTTGACACCGAAACCGATTCACTGACGGCACATAGGGCCAACCTGGTCGGGATCGCTTTGTCGGCCAAAGCCGGTGAGGCCTATTATATTCCCGTGGGGCATACCTCCAAGCCGGAATTGAACCTTCCGGTGGACGAGGTGCGCCGCATTCTGGGGCCACTGCTTGAGGATAAGGGCGTCCAGAAGATAGCGCAGAACTTTAAGTATGACCTGCAAGTAATGGAACGAGCGGGATATACGATTGAGCCAGTTTCGTTTGATACGATGCTGGCGTCGTATGTTGTCAACCCCTCGGGACGGGGGCATAATCTCGATGACCTCGCTTTGGAGCATTTTAATCATCGGATGATTCCGATTACCGATCTGATCGGGACCGGCAAGAAGCAGATTTCGTTTGCCCAGGTCGATCCCGTGACGGCGGCTTATTATGGGGCCGAGGACGCCGATTTCACTTATCGGCTGAGAGGCGTTTTCGCGCCGAAAATCGAAGAGCTGAAGCTCGCCCGTCTTTTTTATGATGTGGAGTTGCCCTTGGTACCGGTGCTTTCGCGCATGGAAACCGCCGGGATTAAGATCGATAGCGCCTTCTTGAAAAAGCTCTCGCGGGAAATGCAGAAAGAGATGAAAGAGATCGAGGGCGGAATCTACGAACTGGCCGGGTATGAATTCAATATCAATTCCACCCAGCAATTGTCCAAAGTTCTGTTTGAAGATTTAAAATTGCCGACCAAACGCAAGACGGCCAAGAAGACCGGGTATTCCACCGATGTGCGGGTGTTGGAAGAATTGTCGGCGGTGCATCCATTGCCGCGGGCCGTGCTGGAATATCGGCAATTGAGTAAATTGAAATCGACTTATGTCGATGCCTTGCCGGATCTGGTTAATCCGGAAACGGGGCGGGTGCATACCTCGTATAATCAGGCGGTGGCGGCCACGGGACGGTTGTCGTCGTCCGACCCCAATCTGCAGAATATCCCCGTGCGAACCGAAAGCGGCCGCGAAATACGCAAGGCCTTTATTCCCACCGATGACGATTATTCATTGATGGTGGCCGATTATTCCCAAATCGAACTGCGCATTCTGGCCCATTATTCGGGCGACAAGGGCCTGATCAAGGCCTTTAATGAGGGAGAGGATATCCATGCGCGGACGGCGGCCGAAGTGTACGGCGTGGCCATCGACAAGGTCACCCCGGAACAGCGGCGGGCGGCCAAGACGGCCAATTTCGCTGTCATTTACGGTGTTTCGGCTTATGGGCTGTCGCAACAGACGGAATTGAATTTGACCGAATCGAAGGGGTTTATCGATACTTATTTCGAGCGTTATCCCAATATCCGGAACTATATGGACGAGACTATCGCATCGGCGCGGGAAAACGGTTATGTGACGACTTTGATCGGGCGGCGGCGGTATCTTCCGGAAATCAACAGCAAAAATTATCAGGTGCGTCAGTTTGCGGAGCGGACGGCTATCAATACACCCATTCAGGGGACGGCCGCCGATTTGATCAAAATCGCCATGATCGCCATCGACAAAGAAATGGCCTCGATGAAATCGAAAATGGTTTTGCAGGTACATGACGAACTGGTCTTCGACGCCCACAAGGACGAACTGGAAAAACTGAGGCGATTGGTCGAGAAGCAGATGTCTCAGGCGATCAAGATGGCCGTGCCTCTGGTCGTGGATATGGGGGTTGGCCCCAACTGGCTGGAGGCCAAGTAATGATTATCGGCGTCACCGGTTTGATCGGTTCGGGCAAATCGGAAGCGGCGGCCGTTTTTGCGCAATTGGGGGCGGAGTTGATCGACTGTGACCGGATCGGCAGGGAAGTGGTCGAAAACGACGCCGCGGTCTTGCATCGGTTGACGCTCGAATTCGGAAAGACGATACTTACACCGCAGGGCAAACTCGATCGCCGTTATCTGGGGCGGGTGGCTTTCTCCACCAAACAAAACACGGAGATGTTGAATGCCATCGTTCATCCGCCTCTTCTGGCCGAGTTGGATCGACGTCTGGAGGCGGCTCGCCGAAGCGGACAGCATGCGGTCGTCGATGCCGCTTTGCTGATATACTGGAATTATCAGAGCCATATGGATTATACCGTCCTGGTCTCGGCCCATACTCAAATCCGCATCCGGAGACTTCTGGCCGCGGGCCTGAGTCGGGAGGAAATTCGGCAAAGAATGCAGTCGCAGTTACCGCTATCTCAAATGCGCCGGGGTTCGGATTTCGTCATTACCAACAATGAAGACCTTACCAGTCTCCGAATAAAGGCGAAAACGCTGTATCGGAAGCTTATCGTGACAGAAATCGGTTGACTTCTCCGGGAAAATTCCACACCTTTTTCTAAAAATCGTTACCTACTTTTCCAAACCGGAGGATGCATGGGGTCCGTGGAATTCAATTCGGCGAGGATTGACGCCAATTTTACCATCGAACAGCTGAAAGAGCGCGCCAATTATATGCGCGGTTTGAATCTTGTTTCGCTGTGCTGTGCCGGATCGGGTCATTCAGGCGGCACCTTGTCGATGATGGATATACTGGCGGCGCTTTATCTGAAAATAGCCAAGCACAATCCTCAGGATCCGCAATGGGAAGACCGAGACCGCATCGTCTGGTCGGCGGGCCATAAAGCCCCGGCCTTGTATGTATCGCTGGCGATGTCGGGATATTTTCCGGAAGAGGAACTGGCCAAATTGCGGGCCCTGTGGGCGCCGTTTCAGGGTCATCCCCACTGGCGCGAGTTGCCCGGAGTGGAGATATCGTCGGGATCGTTGGGGCAGGGATTTTCCGTAGCCGTCGGCGTCGCTTTGGCGGCGCGTTTGAATAAGAAAGATTATCGCACTTTTGTCATCTCGTCGGACGGCGAACAACAGGAAGGTTCCATGTGGGAGGCGGCCATGGCGGCCTCGAATTTCAAGCTGAATAACCTGATCCTGATCATCGACCGCAACCGGCTTCAGATCGACGGCAAAACCGAAGACGTGATGCGTCTCGAACCGCTGGTGGATAAATATAAAGCCTTCGGTTGGCGGGTTATCGAGATTGACGGTCATCGGATGGAAGAGATTGTCCCGGCGCTGGAGCAGGCTTATAACAACGACACCGATCAGCCGACCTGCATCATGGCCCGTACAGTCAAGGGCAAGGGCGTTAGTTTTATGGAGGACGTCGTCGGCTGGCACGGCAAGCCGCCCAAACGGGATGAACTGGATAAGGCATTAGCTGAACTGGGGCTGACGGAGACATTCGATGTCGGCAAATTTATGAAAATCGTGTCGGATTATCAGGCCGAGGTGGAGACAAAACTGACAGCCAAGATGCCTCGATTCAAGCGCGATTATTGGTGGAACCTCGGCGAGACGATGAAGGTCGATATGGACCCGACCCGGAAGGGGCTGGGCCGGGCGCTGGAGGAATACGGCGACGATGAACGCATCGTCTGCATCGGGGCCGATATTTCGGATTCGATTACCATATCGCAATTTTACAAGAAGCATCCGGAACGGCTAAACCGCTGGTTCTCTGTCGGCGTGGCCGAGCAGGGCGGGACGACTGTGGCGGCGGGGCTGGCCAAGGAAGGGAAGATCCCGGTTTTCGGTACCTATGGCGTCTTTGCATCGGCACGCAACTTGGATCAGTTGCGGGTTTCTGTCTGCTATGGCGATTTCAATGTCCTCATCGTCGGCGCTCATGGCGGCGTTTCGGTCGGTCCGGATGGGGCGACGCATCAGGAGTTGGAATCATTATTTCAGATTTGCGGCCTGCCTAATATGCATGTGGCCGCGCCCTGCGATTCGCTGGAGGTCAAGAAAATGACCAGGGCCATGCTTTTCGAAATCGTCGGACCCAAGTATATCCGTTTCGCGCGCGAGGCGACGCCGATCATCACCCGTGACGATTCGCCTTTCAAATTTGGCGTGGCCAACGTGTATCGTTTTCGCGGAGAGAAAGAGAAATTCATCGACGCCTTCGATATCGCTCTGGCCCCGGATTATAAGAATGAGAACGAGGATATCGCCCTGATCGCCTGCGGACCGGAAACGGCCGAGGCCTGTCGGGCGGCGTGGATATTAAAACAGGATTACGGTATCGAAACCCGAGTGGTCAATGTTCATACCGTCAAGCCGCTGGATCGCGAGGCGGTTGTCAGGGCGGCGAGTGAAACCGGCGCGGTGCTGACTTGCGAGGAACACCAGGTCGGCGGATTCGGCAATTGGATCGCCTCGACGATACTGGGCCGTCCGGAACTGGCCGGAAAGAAGATTTTGTTCGATATGCTCGGTGTTGACGATCGTTTCGGCGAATCGGGCAAGCCGTGGCAATTGATTAAGGAATTCGGTCTGTCGGCGGAACATATCGCCGAGCGGGCCGTGAAACTTCTCAAGAATAAATAACCTCCTGCAAGGGGTAGAGGATATGAAATTCGCCAAACGAATGTCGCGCCTGGGTACGGAATCGGCTTTCGAGACGCTGGCCCGGGCTGAAAAGCTGGAGCGGGAAAAAGGGATCAAGGTCATTCATTTGCAAATCGGCGAGCCTGATTTCGATACGCCCCGCAATATCAGCGACGCCGCCATCAAGGCCATCAATGACGGATATACGCATTATACAGCTCCGATCGGGATGCTTGAAGCCCGCGAGGCGGTGTCCGAATATTTTTACCGGCTTCGCGGGGTGCGGTATGATCCCGATCAGGTGGTCATCACGCCCGGCAGTAAAGAAGTCATGTATGCGGTGATCATGATGCTGGCCCAGAGCGGGGATGAGGTCATTTATCCCGATCCCGGTTATCCGATTTATAAATCGGTGATCGATTTCAGCGGGGCCGCCAAGGTGCCGATTCCTCTTCGCGAAGAGAACGAATTCCGTCTCGACGTGGACGAACTGGAAAGCCTGATAACTTCCCGTACCCGGCTTTTAATTATCAATTCGCCGCAGAATCCGACCTGTTCGGTGCTGACGCCCGATGATCTGGAGCGGATTTACAAGCTGGCCTGCGACCATGATTTCATGATTATGACCGATGAAATCTACTCCCGGATCATCTATGACACCGAATATATGTCAGTTGCTCAGCTCGACAAGAAAATGGATCGGGTGATGGTTTTAGACGGGATGTCGAAAGTGTACGCCATGTGCGGCTGGCGGCTGGGGTGGGGGTTACTGCCCAAAGAAGTCGCCGCCGGGGTAGTGCGAATGCAGACTAATATCACTTCCTGCGCAACTTCCTTCGCCCAAAAAGCCCTGCCCGAAGCGCTTCTGGGGCCTCAGGAAGCGCCGGCGAAAATGATCGCGGAATTCAAGAGACGGCGGGAATTCATCGTGGATGGTATGAATTCGATCGAGGGCTTTACCTGCCTGAAACCGCCGGGAGCCTTTTATGTCTGGCCCAATATCACCGGCACCGGCTGGGATTCGCGCGAATTGGCCGATTACCTCCTGACCGAACTGGGCGTGGCCGGATTGTCAGGGACGGCTTTCGGCGATTATGGCCAGGGTTACCTGAGGTTTTCGTACGCCAATTCCATCGAAAATATCGGGATGGCCATCGACCGCATGAAGAAGGCGATGCCGGCTTTGATCAAAGAAGGGGTCAAGTAATTCGCGATATGAATGCATTGAGGGCGTCTCATCGAGGCGCCCTTTTTTTTTGACCCATCCTTCATCGTTCAGTTTTTAATTGCGGCCCGGGACGCGAATCGATATTGATTAAATGTGCAGTATGGAATAATCAATGTTCCCGTCACCGATCTCCGGGCAGAGCCGGAATCGACTTCGGAACGGCGCAGTCAATTACTTTTCGGAATGGCGGTCGAAATAGGCGGAAAGCGCAATAAATTCTCGCGCGTGACCCTGACCGACAAGTATTCCGGCTGGTGCCGAACCGGACATATTTATCAGGTGCCCAAAGATATCTGGGACAAATATATTAGCCGGCCGAAGCGAAAAGTCAAGGCCGAAACGGTTTTGATCAAGAGTGGTCTCGGGGTCCCGGCCTACCCGTTTCGGCTGTTTTTCGGAACCGAGCTGGTTATCAGAAAGCATCGGGGCCGGATTCATTTTGAACTGCCGCCGGGCCATGTCCGGGCGCCGATCGGCAAGAATAATCTGCAACCTATAGCCGGCAAAAATAAATCCATCGTAACCGGAAAGAGACTGGTGTTGACGGCGGCCCGTTTTCTGGGCGTGCACTACCTTTGGGGCGGACTCACTCCCAACGGGTATGATTGCAGCGGGCTGGTGCAGATCGTTTATGGCTTCCATGGAATAAAATTGCCCCGGGACAGCAAGAAACAACGCGAGGTCGGCTTGGAGGTGGCGCGCGCCGATCTTCGCCCCGGCGATCTGCTATTCTTTCCGGGGCATGTGGCGATTTCTTGCGGCGGAACTGAAATCCTGCACGCCTCGGCCGGCCGGGGCATGGTTTCATTCGATTCCCTGAATCCCAAAGCCGTCAACTATCGCGCCGATCTCGACCGCAATTACCTTCTGGCTCGACGGGTGCTGTGATGCGGGCCGAGGTGCGGGCCATAGAGCTTCGGCTCAAACGCGATTTCATCATCGCCGGCGGCCATGAAAGCCGCAAACGGAATTTTGTCCTGGTCATGGACGGGCTGGGACTGGGGGAAGCCTCGGGCTCGATTCATTATGGGGTGACGCCGGATGAAATCGATCAACATCTCGGTATGGCCGTAGGACTTTTATCGAAATTCGACGCCCCTGAAATCACGGGCGCGATCGAATCATTGGGAAACACCTTATGCGCGCCGGCGATGTGCGCCCTTTCGACCGCCTGGCATGATCTGGATTCAAAACGGAAAGGCCTGCCGCTTTATAAAAATCTGGGCCTCGACGTCCCCCAAACAATGCCGACTTCGATCACGATTTCGGTCGGTGACCGGGAATCGTTGGCCGAACAACTGGAACTTGGTTTCAGCCATATCAAGGTCAAGATGGATCATGGCGACAGCCGCAATCGGGCCATGATTGCCATCATGAATGCCAGCGCCGAAGCTCATTTCCGGATCGACGCCAACGGCAGTTGGAATTATGATGACGCTATGCGGGTCGTGTCGGCGGTGGACCGGCACCGGGTCGAGTTGATCGAACAGCCTTTCGCGCCGGAAGCGGTCGATAGCTGGAAGCGTCTGCGCGAAAAAACGGGGATACCGCTTTTTATGGATGAGTCGGTGGTTTCTGCGGAGGACGTCAAGAGAGTGGCCGAATATGTCGACGGAGTCAATATAAAGATACAGAAATCGGGCCGTCTGGAAACGGCCATCGAAGCGATCCGGACAGCCCGCTCTTTGGGATTGAAAGTCATGCTGGGATGCATGATCGAATCATCGGTCGGGATCGCCGCCGCCTGGCACCTGTCGGCTCTGGCCGATTATCTCGATCTCGACGGGCGGCTCCTGGTCGAAAACGACCCCTTTTCGGGATTGACCTATGACAAGGGGAAGATCAGGATTGCCAATGAATTCGGACACGGGGTGGTCTTTGCGTAGAGTCGCCTACAGCATAGCTTTGATTCTTCTCCTGAGTTCTATGGCTCCGGCGGGGCCGTTGAACCTGAAGGTGGTCTATCCCAAGCCGAATCAGAATATTGCGGCGGTCGATTCCAATTTTATTTTCGGTTCGGTGACGCCCGGTTCGAACCTGGTCATTAACGGCCAGTTGGTCAAGGTTCACAAGGACGGCGGCTGGCTGGCATTTTTGCCGGTGAATCCGGGGCCGTTCGATTTCTTTTTGCAGGCCGAAAAGGGCGGTCTTACTGATACGCTGACAGTGACGGTCAATCTGCCAGTCCTGCCTCGATATTCCTATGACAGTCTGTATTTCGTTCCCGGATCGTTCAAACCGGCCGGACCGCTCTGGGTCAGGTCGGGGGATGCGGTCGAAATATCGTTTGCCGCGACACCTTACTGCAACGCCTTCTGTGTCATCGCCAACACCGGAGATACGATTCCCATGATTGAAATGCCGCCGCAGAATTATTATCGCGGCGAATCGGTCTTCGAAAGAGGTGACGAAGCTATTTCGCCCACCCCGGACTCGTTGCTGATCAGGGGAATTTATCGCGGGTCGCTGATTGTTCCCGATATCAAGGACGATAGCCTGCGATTGATTTATGGCATTTATCCGCCGTCGTTTATGCAGATGACCTGGCTGATTCGGTACGCCTCCGAACTGAAAACAACACCGCTGGCGATTCATGACCTCGGTTCTTTGCCGGCGCTCAAAATTGACACCTCGAAGACACCGATTCGAATCCTGAATCAGAACCCGCCGATGATGGCGGAATTGATCGACAGCCTGACGGTTATCCGGACCGGGCCGGGTAAGGGTTATCTGTGCATTTTTCAACCGGCCGGAATCAGGGCCGAAATTGCCGGACTGGCAGATAAATGGATTAAGCTGAAATTATCGGATTATCAATACGGCTGGATACCGGATACGGCGGCTGTGATCCTGCCGGAGGGGACGCCGCCGGATAATTCCTATATCAGCCGCCTGACGACGGTGAATTATCCCGATAAGGTGGCGGTGATCGTTGCGACGTCGGCGCGACATCCTTTCCGGGTTGTGGAAGATATCGATGAGCATTCGATCACCTTGTTCCTTTACGGTGCCGATTCCGACACCGACTGGATTCGCTATGATAACTCTGACGCGCTGATCGATCATATTGTCTGGTTCCAGCCGGAACCGGGCGTTTATGGATTGGAGATATTTTTGACCGAAGCGCGCATTTGGGGTTATGACGCTTATTATGTCGAGAAGGAATTTCATTTCGACCTTAAGAAATTTCCGAAGAAGAAAAACGATATATCCGATTTTCGATTCGTGATCGATCCCGGTCATGGTCCCGATCCGGGGGCGGTCGGCCCGACCGGCCTGACCGAAAAAGAGGCCAATCTCAAGATCGCCCTGCGGTTGAAAAGAGACCTGGAACATGAAGGCGCGGAGGTGATCCTGACCAGATCATCCGATACCACTTTGCCCTTATACGAGCGGCCCAAAATCGCGGTGCGGGACAAGGCCGATATTTTCATTTCCATTCATAACAACGCCCTGCCTGACGGGTCCAACCCTTTTGCCAATAATGGCGTTTCGACTTTTTATTACAATCCTCATTCGGCGGCGCTGGCCCGGGCGGTGCAAAGGGCCCTGTCGCGCAAAATCAAATTGAATGATTTTGGCTGGTATTACGGTAATCTGGCGGTGGACCGTCCGACCCAGTATCCGGCGATTTTGGTGGAATGCGCTTTCATGATGATCCCGGAGCAGGAAGCGATGCTCAAAACCGATAAATTCCGCAAGAAAATATCGCGGGGGATAATCGACGGGATCAAGGATTTCCTGCGCGGCCGGCCCCGAAGTATCTGGGATCGCGACCGGATGGATTCTTATGGATGGTAAGTACGTCGCAGTTTCAGGTTGATCGAGCGTGTACTATTCTTCATAAAAAAACTCCGCCGGCGACGGTCACCGGCGGAGATTTATTCCCGGAAATTCACTAAAGCAAGGTCATTCGATGGTGTAGCATTGGCCGAGCCATTCCATGCACGATGGCGGCGGCGGGCCGTCCTTGAAGATCAGGTTAATTAAAAAGACAGCATCGCCAATATTGCAGGTGCAATCGCCGTTGGCATCGCCGCTGCAGATCGCATAGGGAGTCGGCGGCGGCCCTTCCTTGAAGACATAGTTAATCAGATAAACGGCGTCACCGACATTGATGACGCTGTCGCCATTGGCGTCGCCCGGGCGACAACTGCAGGGCGGCGACCAGGGACATTGGCCGATTTCATCATGTTGCATCAGAAATTCAAGGGCAAGGTCATAATCGCCCAGCATTCCGCTCAAACCGCTTCGGGAAGAGAAAAGTATCAGGAAAGCGCACAAGGTATCGCCGGGATCGAGATCATAGACGCCGGTGGTCACCAGAGTTGACAAATCTTCACAAGTATCGATATCGGCCAGATCGAAGCCATTGACACCCGTCATGAGTCCATAGATAGTATCTGAAGGCAGGGGCGTGCCGAAAGGCCCGGTACTATATAAGTAGCGGTCGTTTTCAATGGTTTGGAGGTTTTTAAAAGGCATATAGTCGGTGATGGCCGACACGCCGCCGAATCGTTCGGAAAGCACGGTCGTATCGCATGGGTCCTGGCCGCAGGCGTATTGATAAATCAGTCCCCGCACCACATCGAAGCCCGATCCGTTGACCATGGGTTTATTATAGGCGGGGATATCCCAATCAAGGACTTCGCCGACCGCGACGCCGGGAAGAGATGCTTCAGTGCGGTTCCAGAAGATCAGCCTCTGGACGACAAATCCGCAATATTCGGCGGCCTTCGGGACATAAAATTCAGATTGCAATCCGATGGCCGAATCGGCGGTCATCGTCAAGGCCGTGGCATGGGTGTAAGCCTCGGATGTGGTCGAATCGATTATCATGGCTTCGGTGGGCCGCAAGGCCCGGTCGGAAACATAGTCATTCCCGAATCCGGTGAAGAAGCATCGCCGTTCGCCGGCCGATTCATAGCAGATAATCGGCGAACCATCGTAGAGGTAAAGATTAGCGCAGTCATCGGGATCGGCGATAAAATCGAATGATGCGTTGGCGGTATTGCCGCTCAAATTACCATCGGCAGAGACACGAAGTCGTTTGCAGTCGGTTTCGAGAGTATAGGTCATGGGCGGCCACGGCCCTTCGCCGATATTGATGCAGAAGGGGATAATACGAGGGCTTCCCGCGCCTTCATGGGTAATGACCAGATGCCCGTAAACGGTGCTGAAGGCGGTTTCCTGATCGGTGGTGAGGGTGACGGTAAGGGAAATTGCCCCCCAGCCAAAGTAGTAGCCTTCAGGCGGAATCACGCCGCTGGCGGGATTGATCGAGACCGTCGTCTGGGCGCCGTTGGTAGTGCTGTTGCTACTGTCGATGAAGGCGGCGGCAGTAAAATTGTTGGCAATCGTACCCATATTGATCAGGGTGACTTGAAAGCTGTCAACGTCGCTGGGATTGAGAAACAGGATTTCACCGCTGTAACACAGGCCCAGGCCCCAACCAGCGTCATCGTGGTAAACAATTTCACCCACGACATCGCGGCAGGGGACCTGTTTCCAAACCACGGGATTGATGGTCCAGGTACCGGGTGAATCCATAACCGAGCTTCCCGGCGCATAGTCGTTGATATAAAGAATGTCGAGAACGTGCTGACCCGCATATTGACAACTATCGATGCGGCCATAGCGGGCCATGGAGGCCCAATATTCGCTGTTGCAGGTGCCGGGTCCGGACATATTGCCGGCGGTGCATCCGTCGGGAGTTTCGGGAGTCGCTGTAATCCGTTGCGGGCGATCCCATCTGAGGGTGACCGCCGGATCATAGGCGGACATATAGAGATAACCGTTAAGGCGATGGGTTTCGAGATCGACATCACCGCAGGGATTATTGAGAGTGCCGAACTGGGTGAAAAGAAGGTAAAATTTCCCATCGCATTCCGACAGGCTCATTTTGCCGACGTCCGTCGCCCAGGTCTGGCCATAGCATTCTCCACCGGTGTCCCAATCGGCCATAACCACGGCGCGGATGATATCGGGCGTGTTTTCCGCCCAATGAAAAATGGCGCCCTGGCGACGGAAAATACTACGATTACCGTCCCAACGGCGGCCGCTCCAGGCAATATGCAATTCGTCTTCGCTCGAAAAAAGGGCCGAAATCTCGCAATAGGCCTTGAAGTCATCCAGAGAATCATAGCTGGTAATATTACCGCCTTCATAAATTCCGAGATCGACGCCATGAGCGATAGATGCGGCCCCCAAGGAAGTACTGACGGTATCGGCCGCCCAATCGGCGCCCTGATTATCGGATACGGCGTACCAGATGTCGTTTCCGTACTGATTGTTGAATTCTCCCGGCTGATCGCGCCTATATTCGGCGGGGGCGGCCCAAACGACGGCGACACGGTCGCTTATGGGTGAGGCCACGATTGTCGGATTGACGCTTGTGACCGAGTCGATGACCCGTTGCCCGGACCAGATTCCGGAATAGGCGCCATAGGGACCGACTCGACGATAATAGGAAATACTCTGAAAATTGTTTTCGGAATTGGATTCGCAGGCCACCATATGTAGAACCGATTCGGTCCCGACCTGCCATTCAGCCTTGGGCCAGATGTTGTAATTGTCGGGGCCGGTGCCGCTATTAGAACCCCAGCCATAAAAATCCGATGGGTTATCGGGGGTAAAGACGCCATAGGCCGGGCCAGCCGCGCAATAATCCCAATAACAAACAGACAAATAATCGGAGGCTTCGGATAGCTGATGAGCCGAGACGATCGCACAACCGGCCGAGCCGGCATCAGCCCCAACATACCCGGCATTGTCGGCCGTAGAAAGATCAATGCGGATGCCGCCAAAGGTGAAGACAAAATCGCAGGCATTGAAATCATAGGCTTGATAGCCGATACCGCGGTTCAGACCATAAATATCCGTATCCTGAGCCGTCCATCCGAAATGGAGAATTCCTGAGCCGCGGTGTTCCAGTTGTCTGGCCATCGTAGTAATATGTTGGAGGTCATAGGTGGTGTAACCGAGGATGTCCAAATTCGAGCTGAGAGAGTACGAATTGAGAATGATTTTTGACGAATTCGGGCCCGTCCCGATATTCGGGCGGGGGTCGGCCGCAGGGAAAGAAAAGGCCGCCGCCATTCGGGCCGGCAGATTGACTTGTTGATTTAGAGGCCGCAACGGTTCGGATGCGGCGTTTATTATTGAGGCGGTGAGGAAAATAAGACCTATTGAGGAGAGGAGGAAACGGCTTATAAATTTCCGTGCCATGATACCCTCCCGAAGCAAATATTAAAGAACTATCCAGTCCTCCAAGCCCAGTCGCATGATGGACTGACAAATCTATTTATAATATAGTATCTAATAAATTTTTTGCCACTCTTTTTGCAAATATAGACCAGCCGGGACAATAAAAAATACCCCCGCCAGGAATTGAACCTGGACCAACAGCTCCGGAGGCTGTTGCGCTATCCATTACGCCACGGGGGCAAATTCGTTATAGGGCCGGTGCGGCCCGATCAAAGAACCGAGTCCCATAGTAAACAACCGCCGGTCGATTGTCAACTATTTTGACAAGCGGGCCGGACGGTAAATGAAATTAAAAGATTGACAAACAGTCGCTTATGCTTATTTTGAAAATTCGTCAGGAAATGTATTCACAGCCGATGAGAGGCCCGGATTATGCGTTGGACAAAGACATATATTCCCACTCTGAGGGAGATTCCGGCCGAAGCGGAATTGATTTCCCATCAGTATTTATTGCGAGCCGGCTATATGCGACGTCTGGCCGCCGGGGTTTACAATTACCTGCCCCTGATGCAACGCGTAATAAATAAAATATCGACTATCGTGCGGGAAGAAATGGATGCCGCCGGGGCGGTCGAAATATTGATGCCGGTGCTCCACCCGGCCGAACTCTGGCAGAAATCGGGACGGTGGGAAACGGTCGGCAAGGAATTGATGCGTCTCAAGGATCGCCATCAGCACGATTTGGCCCTGGGGCCGACTCATGAGGAAGTCATCACCAGTCTGGTGGCCGGCGAGCTTAAAAGCTACAAGCAGATGCCTCTGAATATGTACCAGATTCAAACCAAGTTCCGCGACGAGATCAGGCCCCGATTCGGATTGATGAGAGGCCGCGAGTTTATCATGAAGGACGCTTATTCGTTCGATATCGACGAAGAGGCGCACAAGATCGCCTATCAGAAAATGGTCGATGCCTATTACCGCATTTTCGACCGTTGCGGTCTGCCGACCAAGAAAGTCGAATCCGACACCGGCGCTATGGGAGGCCGGGGCGCTCACGAATTCATGGTCCTGATCGACACCGACGGCGGCGAGTGCACCATTCTGTCATGCGATAACTGCGACTATGCCGCTAATATCGAAAAAGCGACGTTTCGGGAAGTCGACCCGCCGGTTCAGGATAAAGAAATGTTGCCTCTGAAAGAGGTAGCCACGCCGCAGGTGACGACAATCGAAGAAGTTACGGCTTTTCTTAAACTGCCAGCCAACAGGCTGGCCAAGACTTTGCTTTATATGGCCAACGGCAAACCAGTTGCGGCGATGATTCGGGGCGACCGGCAGATCAATGAAATCAAGCTGGGCAATCATCTCGATTGTCTGGAGCCGATGATGGCCGACAATGAAACGGTGGCGAAGCTGACCAAGGCGCCGGTGGGATTCGCCGGTCCGGTGGGATTGGACATCCCGATAATAGTCGATCCGGAAGTGGCCCAAATGACCAATTTCGTCACCGGGGCCAACAAGGCCGACACCCATGTTCTGAATGTCAATCTGGTGCGCGATTTCAAGGCGACGGCGATTGTCGATATCAAGAACGCTCCGGCAGGGGAGGGGTGTCCCAACTGCGAGTCCGGCCGGCTGGTGCAGTCGCAAGGGATCGAGGTCGGCAATACTTTTATGTTGGGGACTAAATATTCATCCTCGCTGGGAGGCAAGTTCCTGGATGCCAACGGCCAGGAGAAGCCGTATATTATGGGTTCCTACGGGATCGGTATAACCCGTACGGCACAGGCGGCGATTGAGAAATATCATGACGACAAAGGTATAATCTGGCCCAAAGCGATTGCGCCGTATCAAATAATCATCAGTCCGCTGAATATCAGCCGGGAGGAACAGCAGGCGCTGGCCGAAAAATTGTATGCGGAATTAACAGCGGCCGGGTATTCGGTCTTATATGACGATCGCGGCGAACGGGCCGGAGTCAAGCTTAACGACGCCGACCTGATCGGTATTCCTCTGCGTCTGGCTATCGGGGACAAATCGCTGGCCAAAGGCCAGGTGGAATTGAAATTACGGTGCGAAAAAGACTTTGAGGCGGTCGATATTTCTGAGGTAGCCTCAAAAGCGGCGGCCATGCTGGGTCGAGCGATTTAGCATTTTTTTCTTGCATTTTCCCGAAAAATTGTTATTTTTTTAGGTTTTACTGGGCAAATCTGCCGACTGGGCAGAATTTTGCTTAAAAGGTAAGTATATCCTAAAAGCCGACTCAAGAGGGTTCGGTATGGAGTTTTGGTCCCGATTTGAATCCGGGACCGTATCGGCGGCGACAATGATAAAGGATATCAAGACTGACATCGAACAACTGGTGGAACCGATCCTGACGCAGGAGGGGTTTGAGCTGGTGGAAATCAAGCTCTCCCGCTACAAGAAGAATTTTCGCCTGCAGATTTTCGTCGATTCCGATCACGGCGTGACGCTTGACGAATGTGTCCATTTATCGAGATTAGTGGGAACTGCAATGGATACAGATGATGTTATAGATAATAAGTATATCCTTGAGGTGTCTTCTCCCGGTCTGGACCGGCCGTTGCAAACCGGCCGCGATTTCAGGCGAAGAATCGGGGAGAAGATGGTGATTTCCCTTACCGACGATGGGCAGGAAAAGACCGTCACCGGGACCTTGACCGGTATCGAGGGCGAGGTTCTTCATTTGTCGGGTGATGAGGGCGAGAAAACAATTTCCCTGGCCGCGGTGCGGCAGGGTAAGATAATAATTTAGGCGGAGAAAAACCAATGGGCTTTGATACTCTGGAAGCCATGACGCTTATAGCGCGTGAGAAAAATATCGATATCAGTCTTGTTATCGAGACGGTTGAGGCCGGCCTGCTGGCGGCGGCCAGAAAAAAATACGGTTATATCGATAACCTGTCATTCAAGTTCGATTCCAATGAGGGCGAACTGACCATGATCTCGCTTCGGACGGTGGTCGACAAGGTCGTCGATCCCTACACCGAGATAACCCTCGATGAGGCCCGGGAACTGGATCCCGAAGCCGAGTTGGACGACCAGATGGAGATTTATATCGATCCGGTCGAGGAATTCGGCCGGAACGCCATCGCCTCGGCCAAGCAGATTTTGATCCAGCGGATACGGGAGGCCGAGCGCGACCGCATTTACGATGAATTCATCAATCGGGTCGGGCAACTTGTGTCCGGGTCGGTACAGCAGATCGACAAGGGTAATGTCATCGTCAACCTCGGCCGGGCCGAGGCGATTCTGCCGTCGCGCGAACAGATATCGCGTGAGAAATATCGTCAGGGAGATCGCGTCCGGGCTATCATCCTCAATGTCGAAAAGACGCTCAAAGGTCCGCAGATAGTACTTTCACGGGTCAGCACCGACTTTATTCTGCGCCTGTTCGAACTGGAAGTCCCGGAAATTTTCGAAAGAATTATCGAGATCAAGGCTATCGCCCGCGAACCCGGCGACCGCACCAAGCTGGCCGTCTATTCGGCCGACGAGCGGATCGATCCGGTGGGAGCCTGCGTCGGGATCAAGGGCGTGCGGGTCCAGTCCATCGTCCGCGAATTGAATAACGAGCGCATCGACATTGTCGCCTTTTCGTCCAATTCGGAAGTTTTCGTAACCCGCTCGCTGGCTCCGGCCAAAGTCGTTACCATCGACGTTTTCCACGATGAGAGGGGTATGACGGTAGCGGTGGAGGACGACAAGTTATCTCTGGCGATCGGCAAGAACGGCCAGAATGCGCGGTTGGCGTCGCGATTGACCGGCTGGAAGATCAACATCATGTCGGAGACGGATTACAACGAGATGAAGCGGCGCGAGGCTGAGATGATGGTGCCGATCGGAAAGCTCAGCGGCGTCGGCGACGTGCTGGAAGAGAGGCTGGTCGGGGCTGACATCAACACCGTTCAGACACTGGCCGACAGTGATCTGGAAGATATAATCAAGATCGAGGGCATCGGCGAAAAGACGGCCGAACGTCTCATCAGCCGCGCCAAAGAATATATGGAGGAGATGGAAGAAGCCCGGCGTTTGAAGGAAGAAGCGGAAGAGGCCGAAGCCGAGGAAGCGCTGGAGGCCGAGGCCGAGGAAGAAGAAGAGGAAGAAGAGGCGGACGACGAGGTTGAGGCCGTCGATGAAGAAATACAGGATGCCAGTATGGAGCAACCTGAAGGAGACAAGGGCGACGAAAGCGCCCCGGAGGACGAGGAGAAATCGTCCTGACCCGGTAGTATTGGACTCATGGATCGAGTGGCGTGAAGTTTCATTGTCGTCGCTATTTGGAGGAGTGCTTTGGATAATAAAAAGACCAAGACGCGTATTTACGACATAGCCAAGGAATATAACATTTCCAGTGATGCTTTGTTGAAAGTATTGCGGGGTCTGGGTTTTACCATCAAGTCGCACATGTCGGTGGCCAGCGATGATATGCTGGAAGCGATCAAGGACAAGTTCAAACGCGAGATTGAGGTTGTCAAAAAGGAAGACGAGGCCCGGCAGAAACGGCGGCTGGAAGTGGAAGCCCAAAAGCGGCGCGAGGAGGCTGAAAAAGCGGCCCTGAGGCGGCGAGCCGAAGCTCTGGCGAAAAAGAAAAAAGCTCTGTCCGACAAGAAGGCCCGGGTCCGCGCCGCCAAGGAATTGGAGAAAGCTGAAGAGAAGGCGCGGCAGGCGGCGGCCGACAAAGTGACTATCCGGAAAACGGCACCGGTCGAAGAACCCAAGCCCAAGCCCAAGCCGGCACCTCAGCCGGTTCCCAAAGCCAAACCGGTGGAATCCCCGGTGCGGCGGCCGGTGGAAAGGGGATCGAGGCCGACGGCCAAGCCGCCGAGCACTCCTGCGGCCCGGGCCAAGGCGGCGGCGGCGGTCAGTACCGAAAGGAGGCCACCCAGGCCCAAAGGCAAGCCGAAGAGAACCCCGGCTCCGGCCGGGGGCGTGACGGTTTCGCCCGAAGCGGTCAAGAAAATCGAAAAGAAGCTTCAGCAAAGCGCGGCCACTGCCAAAGCGGATAAAAAACGAAAAAAACGAGATCGAAGCAAAAAAGGCCGGGCGGCGCACAAAGTGGACACGGCGGCAGTCAAACTGTCATTCAAAAAGACGATGGCCAATATCGAAGGACCCAAGAAGACCAAACGGTATCGGAGGCGCGGCGGCCAGGATGATATCGCCGTCGAGGACGGCGTGCCTACAATCGAAGTTACCGAATTCATGACCCTCTCCGAACTGGCCAAGCTCCTCGACAAGAAGCCGGCGGAATTGATCGGGAAGTGTATGGAGCTGGGTATGCTGGCCTCGATCAATCAACGCCTGGATTTGGATACTATCGAAACTCTGGCGCTGGAATTCGGCTTCAATATCAAAGAGGTCGAGGAACCGGCGGAACTGATTATAGATCAGGAAGAAGAAGTCAACCTGGAACCTCGTTTTCCGGTGGTGACCATCATGGGTCATGTTGATCATGGCAAAACGACCCTGCTGGACTACATCCGCGAATCGAATATCGTTTCCGGGGAAGCGGGCAAAATCACCCAGCATATCGGCGCCTATTCCGTTCGCACCGATCGGGGCATGATCACTTTTCTGGATACGCCCGGTCATGAGGCCTTTTCAGCGATGCGGGCCCGCGGGGCGCAGGTGACCGATATCGTGATTCTGGTGGTATCGGCCACCGAGGCGGTGATGCCTCAGACGGTCGAAGCCATCGACCATGCGCGAGCCGCCGGCGTGCCGATTATCGTGGCCATCAATAAGATGGACCTGCCCGCCGCCAATCCCGATTCCGTCCGCCAGCAATTGTCCAAGTACAACGTCATGGATGAGGCCTGGGGCGGAAAGACCATTATGGTCGAAATTTCGGCTAAGCAGGGGACAGGCGTGGATAAACTGCTCGAGATGGTTCTCCTGCAGGCGGAGATGATGGAATTGAAGGCCGATCCCAGCATCAAGGCTCTGGGTACGGTTATCGAAGCTCGTCTCGAAAAAGGCCGGGGCACAGTCACCACCGTGCTGGTCCAAAAGGGAACTCTGCGAGTCGGCAACCCCTTTGTGGCGGGGAGTTTTAACGGCCGTGTCCGGGCTATGGTCGATGACCACGGCGAAGAACTGACTGAAGCCGGACCCTCGACCCCGGTTCAGGTGACCGGTATTTCGGGGGTGCCGCTGGCCGGCGATCCCTTCACGGCGACCGACAACGAAGCCGAGGCGCGGTTTATAGCGCTCAAACGTCAGCAGATCAAGCGGGAATATGATATCCGGCGGGTCGGGACTCCGACGACGCTGGAATCGGTTTATGAGAAAATCAAGGACGGCCAGATCACGGCCCTGGAGATTATTATCAAGGGCGACGTCGCCGGATCGGTCGAGGCTTTGTCCGAGACGTTGAGCGGTATCGGCAACGAAGAAGTCCGGGTGGATATCATCCGTTCAGGGGTCGGCGCCATCACCGAATCGGACGTCCTGCTGGCCGCGGCCTCGAATGCCATCATCGTCGGTTTTCATGTCACGGCTGATTTGCGCGCTCGTGAGATGGCCCTGCGGGAGAAGGTCGATATCCGCACCTACTCGATTATTTACGAGGTTCAGGAAGATATCACCAAGGCTATCGAGGGTCTTTTGAAGCCCGAGGTGGTCGAGAAGTGGGTCGGCACGGCCGAAGTGCGGCAGACTTTCAAGGTTCCCAAAATCGGCATGATCTCCGGTTCCTATGTTCAGCAGGGCAGACTCCATCGAGGCGACCGGATTCGCCTCAGCCGCGACGGCGTCGTCATCTATGAAGGGGCCATATCGTCCCTGAGACGTTTCAAGGACGACGTTAAAGAAGTGAGCGCGGGGCTTGAATGCGGTATCGGACTGGAAAAATTCGACGATTTGAAAGTCGGCGATCTGATCGAGGGTTATACCCTGATTGAGACGTCGCGGAAATTGTAAAGGTGGTTGTCGGTAGATTGGAGTTGACGATTAATATCCCGGCGGCGAGATCGCTGAAGGACAAGCGCCGGGTGGTCAAGTCGCTGATAGCGCGTATACGCAATCATCATAACGCCGCGGTAGCGGAAGTCGGCGAAAACGACAAATGGCAAATCTGCCGACTGGGCGCCGCCGTCGTATCCAATCAAAGCGCTCATGCCCAGAGTCAGTTGACGTCCATTGTGAATATGGTGGAACGGGAAGCGGAAATATTCCTGGTCAATTACGATATCGAGTTGATGTAATGAAGTCGTTTAAAAGATCTCAGCGGGTGGCCGACCAGATGCGCCGTGACGCCTCGGAGGTGATTTCGGCCATGATGCAGGACCGTTCGGAATTGCTGGTGACGGTCAGCGGCGTCAAAGTCAGCGACGACCTTCGTTACGCCAGAATTTTTTATACCGTGCTGGGCGATGAAGATAAACGGGAGAGAGTCCAGGAAATTTTCGATCACGCCGCCGGATATATTCAGGCCGAGCTGGCTCATCGAATGAGACTGCGCCGGATGCCGGAAGTTTCGCTCCACTATGACACCTCGCTGGTGGAGGGGATGCGGATGGTGAACCTGATCGAAGAGGTCATGTCCGAAACGGAAGAGAAGAAGGATACGTTGATCAGACAAAAAATAATCGACACTCTGCTCAAATCGAAGAAAGTTCTGGTCACGGCGCATAAAAGCCCCGACGGCGATTCCCTCGGATCGCAACTGGGCCTGGCCGGCTTTCTGGAAGACAATAATATCGAGCATACGCTCGTCAACGAAGGGGTCATCCCGGATAAATATCGATTCATGCCCGGCATCGAGGCCGTGCTGGATATCGAAAAGCTCAGCGGCGAAGTCGGGCCGTTCGACACCGCCGTGGTAATCGAATGCTCGAATCTGGAACGAATCGGGCGGGTTCAGCGGCTGATCGGGCCGGAAACGGTCGTCATCAATATCGACCATCATCAGGACAACGTCGAATTCGGGGCCGTCAACCTGAAGATAATCGAGGCGGCGGCGGCCGGGGAGATGATCTACGATATCCTTCAACAGGGATCGTATCCTATCTCCCGTGATATGGCGACCAATCTGTACACGGCGATCCTGACCGACACCGGACGTTTTCATTACAGCAGTACGACGCCGGCCTGTCTCATGGCGGCGGCTCATTTGATGGAGCTGGGCGCCAACGCGGCCGAGATCACCGACAATGTTTACTACAATCTCAGACCGCAGGTCGTTCGCCTGACCGGACTGGCCATATCTGAGATGCAGTACCAGATGAACGGGCGTTTGTGCCTGTTGACGGTTGACCGGAAAATGATGCAGGCGGCGGAAGCGGGCCAGGGCGACACCGAGGGGTTGGTCAATTATTCGATGTACCCCAACGGCGTCGAACTGGGCGTGCTGTTTACCGAGGTTGACAACCATCAGACCAAAGTGTCTTTCCGGTCACAGAAAGATGTCGACGTGGCCGATATCGCCGCCCATTTCGGCGGCGGCGGCCATATCAATGCCTCCGGATGTGTCGTCGAATTGCCGTTGGAAAAGGCCCGCGAAACAATCGTGAAATATATCAAGGACAGATTGAATGGATCGGTATAACGGCATTTTGCCGGTTCATAAAGAGTCCGGCATGACCAGTCACGACGTGATTTACCGTCTGCGGCGGATCACCGAGGCCAAGAAAGTCGGCCATACCGGGACTCTGGATCCGATGGCGTCGGGTCTTCTGCTGATCTGTCTGGGCCGGGCCACCAAGCTGACGCAGTTTTTGACGGAATGGGATAAAAGTTATCAGGCCGAAATTACCCTGGGGCAGACGTCGGATACGCTTGACAGCGAGGGAACGCTGACGTATTCCGGCGAGGCGCCGGATCTGACCGAATCCGATTTGGAGAAGGTGCTGAAACAGTTTACGGGTATCATCCCGCAAAAGGTGCCGGCTTTTTCGGCCGTTAAGGTCGATGGTCGGGAATTATATAAATATGCGCGCCGGGGACAGGAAGTTGACACCCCGACCCGTGAGGTGGAAATCAAGGAATTAACCCTTGAAGGCCATGTGTCGCCCAGCTTTGTGGTGCGGGTGCGGTGTTCGAAGGGCACTTATATCCGAGTCCTGGCCGACGACATCGGCCGGGCAATCGGCTGCGGGGCCCATCTTTCGGCCCTTGAGCGGCAAAGCGTGGGGCCTTTCGATATTTTGGAGGCTCTCAGCCTGACCGAAACCGAGGTGGCCCACTCGAGCGGGAATCTGGAGAAATATATCCACCCCATAGAACAGATATTGGATTTTCCGGTTATTAATATCAGGAACAGCGCCCGGAGTTTGATCAAAAACGGCGGTATTCCAGCCCCGCAGGACATCGTCGGATGTCAAGGTGAGTTTGTAACGGGCGACCTGATCAGCATGGCCGATGAGCGGGGCGAAATAATGGCCATTGGGAAATCGAATTGCGATACCGGTACAATGAAACGGAACACAAGAGCGGATTTTTTTTCATATGTTAGGGTATTGATCTGACATTGCAGGTTTACAAATCAGCCGACGCCTTCGCCGAGAAACAGGGCGGCCCCTGCGTGGCGACCCTGGGAACCTTCGACGGTTTCCATCTCGGGCACGCCTCGATCTTCCGACGGCTGGAGTCGAAAGCGCAATCGCTGGGATTGCCACCGGTAGCGATTACCTTTCATCCTCATCCACGGGTTCTGGTCACGCCCGACGATCCGCCTTTGCTGTTGACGACGCCGGAGGAAAAAATCAACATCCTCGAAAAACGGTTCGAGGGTTCGCTGGTTATTCTCCGGTTCGACGAAAAACTGCGCCATACCACGGCCGATCATTTCGCCAAGGAAGTCCTGGTGGAACGTTTCGGCATCAAGGCGCTGGTGGTCGGGTACGATCACAGTTTCGGCCACAAACGGTCCGGTAATATCGAGCAGTTGAAACTTATCGGCGACCGGGAGGGCTTCGAAGTCGAAGTCGTCGAACCGGTCACCTACGAAGGAGCACCGATATCATCGAGCCGTATCCGCCGGGCGATTCGGGCCGGGCAATGGGACGAGGCGGTGGCCATGCTGGGCCATGCCTATGCCATCCACGGAACGGTTATCCGGGGGCTCGGCCGCGGGAAGAAACTGGGCTGGCCCACCATCAATCTCGATTGGGCGGCGCGCAAGCTGTTGCCGCCGGAGGGCGTGTATTCGTGCACCGCTTCGGTCAACGGCGACGATTACCGCGGGATGATGTTTCTCGGGATCAACATGTTCAATCCCGAGAAAAGCGTTTCGGTCGAGGCCAATCTCTTCGATTTTGACCGCGATATTTACGGTTCGGAGGTGACCTTGTTCCCGAGACATTTCGTGCGTTCCAATGCTCGTTTTGAATCGGCCGAGGCATTATCGGAACAGATCGCCCGCGACAAGACGAAGATATTGAAATTACTCAAATAAAGAGGAGTGGGAGAAGTGTCTACGAGTAAAGAGAAGAAACAGGAAATTATCGAAAAACATCGGTTGCATGAAACCGATACCGGCTCACCGGAGGTGCAAGTTTCTCTGCTGAGCGAGCGGATCAATCACTTGACCAATCACCTGAAAGTTCACAAGAAAGACTTTCATTCGCGTCGGGGTCTGTTGAAGATGGTCGGCCAGCGCCGTCGTCTTCTCGATTATCTCATGGCTACGGATATTGAGAGCTACCGGCAGTTGATCGCGGAACTCGGGCTGAGGCGTTAGTTGGAAGGAAGGACGATTTAATGATTAATTCGGTAGAATTGGAAATCGGCGGACGGAAGCTGATAATCGAGAACGGAAAAATAGGCAAGCAGGCCAACGGCGCCGTGACGGTGCGTTATGGAGATACGATGATCCTGACGACCGTCTGCGCCTCAAGGGACCCCTTCGAAAAGCAGGATTTTCTGCCCCTGTCGGTGGAATATCGCGAACGGTCCTATGCCGCGGGTAAAATTCCCGGCGGCTTTTTCAAACGCGAAGGACGGCCGTCGGAAAAGGAAATTCTCGCCTGCCGCATCATCGACCGGCCGATACGTCCCATGTTTCCCGAGGGATATCACTATGATACGCAGATCATAAACCTCATCCTGTCACATGATCGGGAAAACGATCCGGATATCCTGGGGATAATCGGCGCCGGAGCTTCTCTGGCCATATCCGATATTCCTTTTCCGGAATCCCTGGCCGCCGTGAGGGTGGGTCGTATCGAGAACGAACTGGTTATCAACCCGACGATCGAGCAGATCGAGGAATCGGACATCAATATCGTCCTGGCCGGGACGGCCGATTCCATCACTATGGTCGAAGGCGGCGCCTATGAAGTCTCCGAAGACGACATGCTGGCGGCCATTGAGTTCGGCCACGGTTATATCAAACAGATCACGGCCATCATCGATGAGTTGCGCGCCAAGTGCGGCAAAGAGAAAAGAGCTTTCGCTCCTCCGGAGAAAAACGAAGCCCTGCTGGCCCGGGTCGACGAACTGATGGGCGACCGGACCAAGACCGTCAACGATATCGCCGACAAGGAAGCGCGCAGTATCGCCAAGCACGATTTGAAAAAGGAAATCGTCGAGGCTCTCAAGGAAGAATTTCCCGATGCCTCGTCCGAGATCGGCGCTCATATTCATGATCGCGACAACGCCGAAATGCGGCGGCGCATCGTCGAGGAGAGTAAACGTCTGGACGGCCGGGGATTCGATGAGGTGCGTCCGATTTCCTGCGACGTCTCGGTTTTGCCGCGGACGCATGGATCGGCCCTGTTCACACGCGGCCAGACTCAGGCGCTGGCGACGGTAACGCTGGGCACCAAAATCGACGAACAGCGCCTCGATGAACTCGAAGGCGAGTCAACCAAGTCATATATGCTCCATTACAATTTCCCTCCGTTTTCGGTGGGCGAGGTGCGCCCCATCCGCGGCGTCGGCCGTCGTGAAGTGGGTCATGGAGCGCTGGCCGAACGGGCTCTCAACCCGGTCATTCCCGTCGGCGATCTGTTCCCCTATACTATCCGTATCGTTTCCGATATTATGGAATCGAACGGTTCCTCTTCGATGGCCTCCGTTTGCGGCGGGTCGCTGGCGCTGATGGACTGCGGCGTGCCGATCAAGGCGCCCGTGGCCGGAATCGCCATGGGCCTGATCAAGGAATCGGACAAGGTTATCGTCCTGACCGATATCCTGGGCGACGAAGATCATTTCGGCGATATGGATTTCAAGGTCACCGGTACCGGTGAGGGACTGACGGCCCTGCAGATGGATATCAAGATCAAGGGTCTGGATACCGCGACCATTCGTATGGCGATGGAAAAGGCCAAGGCCGCCCGGCTTCATATCCTGGGTGAAATGGCCAAGGCCATCGACCAGCCTCGCAGCGAGATTTCTCAGTATGCGCCGCGAATTATCACCATCAAGATCAATCCCGAGAGAATCGGCGACGTTATCGGACCCGGCGGCAAAATCATTCGGGCTATCGTCGAGGAAACCGGCGCCAAGATCGACATCAGTGATGACGGCACGGTCCTGATCGCCTCGGTTGAAGCCGCCGCGGGCGAAGCCGCGCGCGAACGCGTTCTGGCAATCGTCGAAGAGCCGGAGATCGGCAAAGAGTATGTGGGCACAGTCCGACGGATTACCGATTTCGGCGCTTTCGTGGAGATAATCCCGGGCACCGACGGCCTGGTTCATATTTCCGAATTAGCCTATGAACGGGTCGAAAGGGTCGAGGATGTGCTTTCCGTGGGCGACAGCATTAAGGTCAAGTGCATCAATGTCGATTCCGACGGCAAGGTGCGGCTGTCACGCAAGGCGGTGCTTCCGGTGCCGGAAGGTTATGTTCCGCCTCCGCCGCGAGCCCATTCCGGTCCGCGACCGTCGCGGGGCGGACCGAGTCGCGGAGGCAACAGCCGGAGGCCGAGGCGATAGGCCTTGAAAAAGGGATTTCATAAAACCGTTCTGCCTAACGGCATGCGGGTAATATCCGAAGGCGTCCCCTCAATCGGATCGGTGTCGGTCGGCGTCTGGGCCAATGTCGGATCCCGGGACGAGCCGGAAAGCATGAACGGCGTCTCGCATTTTATCGAGCATATGCTGTTTAAGGGGACCCGTCGCCGGTCCCCGTTGCAGATTGCCAAAGCCGTCGAGTTGCTCGGCGGCTCCATGAACGCCTTCACCTCGCGCGAAAATACCTGCTACTATATTCGTATCCTCGGCTCTCATCTGCCGCGAGCCATGGAAATCCTGGGGGATATCCTGAACAATTCCCTTTTCGCTCCGGTCGACCTGCGCAAGGAACGGCAGGTGATCCTGGAGGAAATCAAGGACGTGGCCGACGCTCCCGGTGAATATGTCAACGACCTGTTCGTCGAGCAGATGTTCGATTCGCATCCTCTGGGCCGGCCGATCATGGGCAAGGCGGAATCGGTCAAATCGCTTCGGCGACCGGCCGTTCTCGATTATATGGCCAGGCATTATTCCAGTCCCAATTTGATGATCGCGGCCACCGGGGCCGTCGATCATCAGGAACTGGTTAATCTGACCCGCAAGTATTTCAACTGGAAAAGCGTCGAAAACGAGAATCACGATGTTCCACCGGTAGGTTCGCGGTTTTCCGTTAAGGCGTATCGCAATGGAACCAAGCAGACTCATGTCTGTTTCGGGTTCCCCAGCTTCAGTTATTCCGACAAGAATCGTTTTGCCCTCTCGGCCCTGAACGCTTATTTGTCCAGCGGCATGTCGGCTCGTTTATTCCAGCGGGTGCGCGAACAATACGGTTACTGCTACAATATTTACAGCTATCAGGAATATTTCCGCGACGGGGGCCTGTTCTGCGTTTATTTCGCGGCCGACAAAAAATTTGTTATCCGGGCTTCCAATATCGTCCTCAAGGAATTGAATCTTCTCAAGGACAAACTCCTGGGCCGGGCCGACGTGGCCAAAGTCAAGGAACAGCTCAAGGGAAGTCTGATCCTGTCCCAGGAATCGATGTACAACCGCATGAACCGGATCGCCCAGCAGGAACTGGTTCTCGGGACTTATATCGATCTCGATAAAAACTGCCGCATCATCGACCGGGTAACGGCTTCTCAGATCCGGGATGTGGCCAACCGTATATTCGACGCCGACAAGCTGACTTACTGCTCCCTGGGACCGATCAAACGCAAAGAACTGGACAATATCCGCTGGTCGGCGCTGTGACGTAGTCATGAGCGGGCACGGTACATTTCTGGCCTTTCATCAAACCTCCCATCGTTTCTTTCCCGGAATAAACAATGTCCGTCCGCAGCGCTTTTGGGCTACGCTTGATTTGCTCCGAAGCTGGGGCTTCGAAATATGGAGCGGGGAGACCGTCTCATCGCGTTCCGCCGACACATTAGTGACGCTGACTTTCGACGATGGCTACGAAGATCAATTCGACTTATTTCTCCGCCTGCGAAAGGAGGGTGTCCGGCCGCTCGTCTTTATCCCGACCGATTATATCGGGCGGGAAAATAGCTGGGAATACTCGTCGCGGATTTTCCCTGCCCGGCACTTGAACGCCCATCAAATTCGGGAATTGGCCGGGGCAGGGGTTATCTTCGGTACGCATGGAACGTCGCATCGGTCCCTGACGGCCATGAGTCCGGAAAAAGCCGGGCAGGAATTGAAGCAGTCAAAAGAGATAATAGAGGACATTACCGGGGAACCGGTGACCCTGATCAGTTTTCCCTTCGGGCGAACCAGCCCCGCAATCGATAATCAGGCGCGCGATTGCGGTTATAGCCAAGGTTTCGTGCTCTCGGATTCGCCCGAGACCGCGGGTGGCGATGAATTTCTGCGGCGGCGCCTGCCGGTTTACGGAATCGACGATTATTATTCGATGCGGTCGCTTTTGCTTAAAAGGGGACGCCTGGAATTTCTCAAACGGCGCATAATCGGAGACCTCTCGGCCGGGACGATTATTGTCTCTCGGAAGCTCAAATAAAGCGGCCGAATTCCGAAAACTCTTGATATAAACTCAATATTTCGCTATTTTTCATGTTTTGAAATTCGCATGGGAGTAAACGATGACGGACACGACCATAGCCCAATTGAAAGATTTTGTCGGACAGGAAGTCCGGATTTCAGGGTGGCTTTATAATAAACGCTCCAGCGGCAAGATCAAATTCATGCTGGTCCGCGACGGCACCGGCGTGGTGCAGTCGGTACTGGTCAAAGGCGAAGCGCCGGACGATGTGTTTGATCGGTTCGACCAGCTGACTCAGGAAAGTTCGCTGAAAATTACCGGCATGGTCAGGGAGGAACCGCGCTCGCCGGGCGGTTACGAACTGGGCCTGAGCGATATCGAGATCGTCCAGATCGCGGAGCCGTATCCGATAAGTAAAAAAGATCATGGCGTCGAATTTTTGCACAATAATCGCCATCTCTGGCTGAGGTCATCGCGGCAGTTCGCCATCATGCATATCCGCAATGAGGTAATCTGGGCGATCCGCGAGTTTTTTTACGACCGGGGATTTGTCCTCATCGATTCACCGATTTTGACCGGGTCGATCGGGGAAGAAGCGGGGACATTGTTCGCGACCGAGTATTTCAAGCTGGGCAAAGCTTATCTGGCCCAGACCGGTCAGTTGTATCTGGAAGCGGCCTGCATGTCATTGAGGAATGTCTTCTGTTTCGGACCGACCTTCCGGGCCGAGAAGTCGCTGACGCGGCGGCATCTGACCGAATTCTGGATGATCGAAGGCGAGATGGCCTATTGCGACAACGAGTGCAATCTGAAAATACAAGAAGATATGCTCGCCTATGTGGTTCAGAAGGTGCTTGAGAAATGCCGCCCGCATCTGGAGAAACTGGAGCGCGACATATCCAAACTGGAAGCGATCAAAGCGCCGTTTCCCCGGCTGGATTATGGCGAGGCGATAAAGATCTTGCAGGAGAACGGATCTGAGGCAAAATGGGGTGACGATCTGGGGGCTGAGGACGAGACGATTCTATCGGAACGTTACGACCGCCCGGTGTTCATCGTCAATTACCCCAAACATGCCAAGGCGTTTTATATGAAAGAAAATCCGGATAATCCCGAAACCGTCCTGTGCGCCGACCTGCTGGCGTCAGAAGGATATGGCGAAATTATCGGGGGCTCGCAACGCGAAGACGATCATGATAAGTTGTTGGCCCGTATCAGGGAGGAACAATTGCCGGAAGAGGCATATGCATGGTATCTCGATCTGAGAAAATACGGTTCCGTGCCTCATTCCGGCTTCGGTCTTGGAATCGAGCGGACCGTCACCTGGATTTGTGGTATCCACCACCTCCGGGAGGCGATCCCGTTCCCGAGAATGATGACAAGACTGTATCCCTGATCGGAGGTTCGTCATGGACAAAAGCAAGGACAAAGAAGAAATCGTTTACGATTTCAAGCAAATAGAGAACAAGTGGCGCCGGAAATGGGAAGAATCCGAGATTTTCCGAGCGCCGGATAATCCCCAAAAAAAGTTTTATTTACTGGTGATGTTCGCCTACCCGTCGGGCGACATCCACATGGGCCATTTTCGCAATTACACCATCGGCGACGCCATGGCCCGCTACAAAATGATGAACGGGCATCAGATTCTGCACCCGTTCGGCTGGGACGCCTTCGGCCTGCCGGCGGAGAATGCCGCCATCAGCCACGGGCGGCATCCCCGCGAGTGGACCCTCAAGAACATCGAGATATCAAGAGATACTTTAAAGAAAGTCGGTATCTCATTCGACTGGAGCCGGGAAGTGACGTCGTGCCTTCCCGAATATTATCGCTGGTCGCAGTGGATATTCTTGCAGATGTTCAAACGGGGACTGGCTTACCGCAAGAAATCCAAGGTCAACTGGTGCAATCAATGCAATACGGTATTGGCCAATGAACAGGTTATTGACGGTCGATGCGAACGGGACGATACGCCGGTCGAAATTCGCGACCTGGAGCAATGGTTCCTGAAAATCACCGATTATGCCGACCGACTGGTCGATTCGCTCGATAATCTGCCGGACTGGCCCGATTCGATCAAGGCCATCCAGCGCGAGTGGATCGGGCGCAGTTGCGGGTGCGAGATCGATTTTATTATTGAAGACGGCGGCGAGAAACTGCCGATTTTCACGACGCGGCCTGATACCGTCTACGGAGTGACCTTTATGGCCATCGCTCCGGAGGCCGAGATTCTGAAAAGTCTGCATATTCCAGCCGAGCGGCAAGCGGCGGTCGATGAATATATCGAAAAAGCCCGGAAAAAAACCGAAGTGGAACGAGCCGCGGCCGAAGACAAGGATGGCGTTTTTACCGGTTGTTATGCCATCAACCCCTTCAACGGCGAGAAAATTCAACTCTGGGTCGCCGATTATGTGTTGGCGGGGTACGGCACCGGGGCGGTGATGGCCGTTCCGGCTCATGACCAGCGCGATTTCGAGTTTGCCAAGAAATACGACGTCCCGATTAAGGTCGTAATCAAAACCGCCGGCGGGGAAGAGCTGAAGCCGAATGAGATGACCGAGGCCTACACCGAATACGGTGAAATGGTCAATTCCGGGCCGTTTGACGGCACTCCCGGAAGTCAGGCGATTGCGGCAACGACCAAATTCGCAGTGGAGAAAGGAATCGGTCGGTCGCAGATTAATTACCGCCTGCGGGACTGGCTGATTTCACGGCAAAGGTACTGGGGAACGCCGATCCCGATTATCCATTGTCCCCATTGCGGAGTAGTGGCGGTGCCGGACGAAGATTTGCCGGTGGTTTTGCCCGAGGTGACTAATTATCTACCCCAAGGGCGGTCGCCTCTGGCCGATGTGCCGGAATTTATCAATGTCAAATGCCCCGAGTGCGGGGGAGAGGCTCAACGCGACGCCGATACCATGGACACTTTCATTTGTTCATCATGGTATTTCCTGCGCTATCTCGATCCGCATAACGACAAGGAACCGTTCAGCCGAAAAGCGGCCGACACCTGGTTGCCGGTAGATCTGTACATCGGCGGCGCCGAACATGCCGTCGGGCATCTGATCTACTTCCGGTTTTTTACCAAATTCCTCAAGGACATCGGCATGCTCGGGGTCGAGGAACCAGCGGCCAGACTTTTCAACCATGGCATGGTCAATGATGAGTTCGGCCTTAAGATGTCAAAACGGCGCGGCAATGTCACCAGCCCGATGGGCTTGATCGAAAACGACGGCGGCGATATCTCGCGGCTGGCCATGTTCTTCAAGGGACCATCTAATGTATCCCTTGACTGGTCGCACGATATGGTCGAAAATATGGGCCGGTTTGTGGCGCGGCGGTTTTTTCCACTGATTAATCTGATCGACGACAGCCCGGTTGACTTAAAGTATTACTTTAATAATAACGAGTTGACGCTCGATGAATTTCGGTCATACGTGCGGTTGAATCAGACGATCAAATCGATCAATTACGATTACGAGCAGATCCAGTTTCATACGATCATTGCGGCCATTATGAAGTTCATCAACGACTTCGAGCCGGAAAAACTAAGCCAGAATTTGGTCAATTATTCGGTTCTCAAGCTGGTGCAAGTAATGTCACCGCTCGCGCCGTGTCTGGCCGAGGAAATGTGGGAATTGGCGGGCCGGCCGTATTCGATATTCAATTCAGACTGGCCACAACACGACCCGAACGCGATCGTGGCCGATACCATGACTATTGCAGTGCAGGTTAACGGCAAATTACGCGGCGAGATCGAGGTGGCGGCGGACGCCGATGAGACTACGATCAAAGCCGAGGCCAAGGCCAACAGTAAAGTCCAGGCTCATCTGATGGGTAAAACTGTCCTAAAAGAGATATATGTCAGTGGCCGACTGGTTAATCTGGTCGTGAAATAGCCTCATAACAAAAGCGCCCCAAAGGCCCGGAGGATTGACCTTTTATAGATCGCCTCTGGGTTTTTTATTTATTGGTATTGGAATCACTTGTATTAGTAGACATAATATATCTTATGGGACACTGTATTTAGAATTAGAATTTATTCAGATTTCAACTGATGGGGATTGACCACCACCCCCTATTTAGAAATTAGTGGGTCTGATTCAAGTAATGGTTTAAGCCATTTCGCGGTGCAATGCGTGATCTGCCTCTTTACCTAAAGTCGGAAATTATTTCAGCAGAACGGATCGGACGATGGCCGTCTGACCGCCGGATTGAGCGCGGATAAGATATACACCCGAGGCCAAGTCGCCCGCATGCCAGTTCAATTTCATCTCTTTGGAATAGGAGACGCCCGAGAAAAGTTCATCTATTTTCTGGCCCAGGAGGTTGTAGATATCCACGGTCAGCCTCTCCCCCGGATTGATCGTGACCGGGATGGTCTGTTCGGCGTTGAAAGGATTCGGATAGGGGTGGCCAAGGCTGAATTGGTCCGGGATCGGCGTTGCGGGATTATCGCCGACGTCCGTGACCTTATCCACTCGTTGCGTATGAATGGTATTTCCGCTGACTGAAACGAGGCGAACGCTGTTGTCGGGCATGATCAACCATTTGGAAGAACTGGCAGGCGTTGCCGGAGCGCCGTCGAGAAACCCTCCGTTGTTCCCCGAAAACATATTTATGGAGTCGTTGCCGAAAGCGAAATAGACTCCGGTAAAATCCGGAAGGCTGGTGTGCTTATTAAGGTAGCCATAATCTGTTATCCAGTTCAATTCGCAAGAATCGGACTCTAGCAGATTATACAGACGTTTGTCAAGGTGCGATTCGGAGGTACCTCCCAAATTGTTGAATCCTGACCAGTAATATCTAATCAGCAGATCTGGGTGGTCATTATTCCAATCAATGAATCCGGAAGCCTCCACCTGAACTGCGGATTCAACGCCGTAGTCGTAAATCTGAACCTTTTCGTAAGCAACTGTTTCCAGCGGATGAGAAAGGAGTAATGAGGTTCCGCTTTCACTTAGCAGACGAAGGTTTAGACGCGACTCATAATAATCGGGACCGTGGCCGGTATGGGAAAGATAATATCGGCTATTGGCCGTCAACAAATTCGAATATCCGGGATTGACTGGTCGAGCATTTTCGCACAGCATGCCAAATTGCCATATGAGGGAATCGGGATAATGATAATACATCCAGGTGCGGCCGTTAACCGTTTCCCGGTATTCAAGGCTGTTGGTTTCAAACACCTTATTGCCATAAGAAACGAGGAATTCATTATAGCCGTCACCGTTGATATCGCAGGTATTGAAAATAGTAAAACCGCCGTACGATTGGTAATGGAAATATGGGCCCCAGTAACCGGAATAACTCACTGTTGGGCTGTAATAACGAGTCATATCAGCCCATTTGGTTGCGCCATCGAAAATGTCGATGGTTACGGAGCTATCCGAATATTCACTATTCTGAATGTAACGCCCCACGATAATATCGACTATCGAGTCTCGAGTTATATCGGCCGCCAAAATTCCATAAAACTGGGCCGGATCGAGGTCGTATTCCCAGAGGATGGAATCGAATTCGGATGCATAAAATGCCACATAGGCCTTTTGACGTACCAAAATTTCAAACTTGCCATCCGAATTAATATCGGCGAAGCGAAAATCATCGACGGAAGAAAAACCCGGGATTATAAATGTCTGATCTTCAACCAATGCTATTGAGGCTGAATGGGCCTGAAAAGACAAGGCACTAATAAACATAGCCGCCATAACTGCAATAGTCAATAGTTTCATTGTGTCATCCCGCAAATTTCCCTGCATTGCCTATTTCAGCAAGACGGATCGGACGATGGCCGTCTGACCGCCGGATTGAGCGCGAATAAGATATACACCCGAGGCTAAATCGCCCGCATGCCAGTTCAATTTTATTTCCCTGGAATAGGAAACGCCGGAGTATAGTTCATCTATTTTCTGGCCCAGAAGGTTGTAAATGTCGACGGTCAGCCTCTCCCCCGGCCTGATCGTGACCGGGATGGTCTGTGAGGCGTTAAATGGGTTGGGGTACGGGGCGCCCAGCCCGAAAACGTCCGGTATCGGCACATCCTCTCCCCCGTCGGCGTCGGTGATAACCGACGGCTTGAAAATCGAAACCGTACTGGAATAGAACGCGACCAAATACGGCTGGCCGTCATCGAAGGGGTAGGCCCATTTTCTGGTCCCATCGGGGATATTACTTGTAGATTGGAATTCCGATCCATCGGCGCCATTAAATTGAATGAAACGATCGTTAGAAAAGGCGAAATAATACCCGGGATAATCCGGCAGAAAAACATAATTACGATAAATATTGTATTCCCTCACCCAAACCATCTCTGCCGAATCCGGAGCCTGCATTTGATACAATCGGATTTCACTCCCCTGGGAGTCAACGACCGGCAATTCCATTGGATTCCAGCAATCATAAAGATATGAGAAAATGGAAATAAATTCTATAGCATTATTATCGCGCACGAGATCACCGGCACATAGCATTGTCAGGCACTGATTACTATATGTCTTTTCGCAGTACTGCTTATCCGGCAAAAATGCCAGAGCATCATCTGAGAAGGAATAAAAATCCTCGCTATTGGTATCGAGACGGAGGACCGAGGCTCGGTTAAAGTATTTCTCGGACCCGTAATCATAGGCCTCGTACAACAGGCCGTTTGCCATCATAAATGGGACATCGGAGTCGTTTACCATTTGTGGATCGGCCATCCTGCCGTGGTTCATCCATATCAGTGAATCAGGGTAGGAATAATATAGTTGACCGGTGGCATATTGATATTCAGTCCAAAGCTGGGCAGACGGACCGCCGACGCCGCCATCCCATATCCAATTGCAGTATGATACAAAAAGCTCAGTATATCCGTCCCTATTGACATCAAGGGCCTTGAATGAGGCTAACGAAGCACTGTAAACCACGTAGGCAAAATCGTTGCTCGGTTCGGCGTTAGGATAATATTGACGTGTTAAATCATAGGAATTAGCGCCATCGTAAATATCTATGGTTATGGCGCTGTCGGAATGACTCGAATAGTCGCGAAAACAGATAACCGCAATATCGGCAATCGAATCCCTGTTAATGTCGGCGAATTCAATCATCCGATAAGTCGCGTTATCGATTTCAGTTTCAAATAGAACCGAGTCATTATTGACTGAATATAACAGGACGATATTTCCATCTCTGACCAGAATCTCGAACGCTCCATCGTAATCGATATCACAGAAATGGCATTCAGAGATATTGGAAACTCCAGGCACGGTGACCGACAGAGTCTCCTGAAGTTCTATACCAGCCGCGGATAGCGGCTGATTATGAAAAATCAGGATAGCGACAATCACAGCAGATAAAAAAAATATTTTCATTTGGCCCCATGTTTATTTCATCAAAATTGATTTGACGATGGCCGTCTGGGCGCCGGATTGGGCTCGAATCAAGTATATTCCCGAAGCAAAGTGATCGGCCTGCCAGGTCAGATTCATTTCGTGCGCATAGGAAACCCCGGAATATATCTCATCCACTTTCTGGCCCAGGAGGTTATACACTTCTATCGTCAGCCTCTCCCCCGGCCTGACTGTGACCGGGATGGTCTGTGAGGCATTGAAGGGATTCGGATAGGGGTGGCCAAGGCTGAGCGTCGTCGGTAACGGCAGATCCTCACCCCCGTCGGCGTCGGTGATAACTGACGGCTGAAAAATCGAAACCGTACGGGAATTGAATGCAACCAGATACGGCTGGCCGTCATCGAAGGGGTAAGCCCAGAATCGGGACCCGTAGGGCACGTAATCGGTGGATTGGAATTCGGAGCCGTCGGCGCCATCAAACTGATAAAAAGATTCGTTGCGGAAGGCGAAATAATAGCCGGGATAGCCGGGCAAACAAATGAAATTCGAAAGACTGTCGGTAAAATTCAACTCTCGGATTTCGGCAATCGAGGACAGATTCTGGAGCGAATAAAGCTTGAGAGACGCCCCCGATACGCATTCTATATCGGGTGTGTCGTTACAGCAACTTATCATATGCATGGCTACGACAACTTCCGGACTACTGGTATGGGTCTCGATATTGCCCAGGCATTTGATTCTTGCGGCGTCATAATCATGGATATTATCGCAGGTGAAGGGTGAGTAGGCCGTTTCCAGCAAATCCGGCATGACCGCGGTCGGAGAAAGCGTATAGTCACTTAAAACCCTGAAGCTGATTGTCGAATTGGCGTGGGTGGACCCCATCATATGAAAATAAGTATCGGTGTGTTGTTGCAGTATGACTGAATGGTCGTTCGGCGGCGGAAGCGGTTCGGCTCCGATATAATAATTGTCGTCTTCATATATTAGAGAGTCCGGAAATGACCGATAGATTCGGGTAATGCCATATAATGCGGATGATTCATTATAAGAATCCCAGTCTTCGACGAGCGAGTCGCAGGAAAAGATAAACTCCTTGTAGCCGTCGGCGTCGAAATCGACGGCCTCGAAAAGACCCAGCCCGTACGAGATTGTCTGCATCTCGGTGGGAATGACAACAGTGGTAGTGTCGATCATGCCCAGAAAACCGGTGCCGTTGTAAAAGAAGATTTTGAGTGTACCGGGTGACTCCACTGATGGATTAGATACGCCTATGGCGATATCGGGTATATAATCATGATTGATGTCGGCCAGGAGCATATTATATTGATCTTCATACGTCGGCGTCCCCAGCGCGTGAATATCGTATTGGAAAAGTACCTGATCTTTGTACGGCGAATAAAGGACGACGGTATTTCGATCGGTCGCCAGAACGTCAAGATGGCCGTCAAGATCGGCATCGCCGAATTGGACTCTCCTGATGGTCTGCAGTCCCGGTACGGTCATGGATTGGATTTCTCTGAATTCAATTGAGTTCGCCAGACCTAGGCAGGCCCAAAAAACCAGAAGAAAAATGACCTGAAAAATAAATTTTGAAAACATAATCACCTCCCGCTATATATAAAAGACGCAATAATTACGAAAATGTCAATAATAAAATACTAAGATAATTGGATATAACCGAAAGTAATTTTCCGGCTAAAATCGTCCGGAAAGGTCGCTAAAGCCGGTTTTTTGACTTTCGAGGCGCTTAAGGCGGTCTTCGAGGACTTTGACGGCGTCGGCCAATTCGCTGTCTCCCCCGCCGTGCTCGAATTGAACGGTCAGATCGAGGACCGATTTCTGGAGTTGGTCCATACGCCGGCCCAGGGCGCCGATGGTTCCGAGGACTTCCTCGATTCGAATATCGAGGTTGGTGACGGCTTTTTTAAGCTCGGCCGATATTTCATCCATTTCTTTAACTGAGCGCCGTATTTCATTGATATCATTGTTATTATCACGCTGGCGCTCGTTGATTTGTTCGATCCGTGACTTTATTTGCGGCAGATTTTCATCGAGGATCGAACCGATGGCATCGATGCCATCGACCAGTTCATCGACCGGCGATTTGCTTCGTCCCATCACTATTCCTCCCCGCATATTTGAAGCCATGCATGGCCAGTTTCCGGGCCACCTGGAACCGGGTGCTGTTGGTCGGCGAACCGAGGACGACAACCGTGATTTCCCGGTTCTGCTGGTCTTTCATTATGGTGGCGAGGCAGTAGTCGGATTCGAGGATGAACCCGGTCTTCCCCACCAGCACTTTCCATTTCGAGAGCACCAGACGATTGGTATTGACGAGGTTTTTGAAACGTTTCCTGTTTTGCAGCGGCATCCGATGGCGATAGGTGGAGGTGATTTTGCTGATCATGGGATAGGTCATCGCCTCCCGAATAAGGATGGAGATATCGGCGGCGGTCGAGATATTGTGTTCGTCCAGTCCGGTGACTTCGACCACTTCGGTGTTCATCATCCCCAGCCAGCGGGCTTTTTCGTTCATTCGTTCGATGAAAACCGGCCGGGGCAGACCCGAGGCGGTGGCGATGGCTCGCGCCGCCCGGTTATCGGAGGCCATGAGGGTGGCGTAAAGCAGATCGCGGGCCTTGTAGGCCTCCCCCTGGCGAAGATTGGACTTGGCCGACTTGTAGCAATCGCGGTTGGAGATATAAACAACAGTATCGAGGGTCGGGGCCATGTCGAGGTAAACCATGGCGGTCAGCAACTTGGTAAGGGAGGCGATCGGCCGCCGTTGCTGGGCGTTCTTGCTATAGAGCCAGGTGTCGCTGATGTTATCGACAATCAGGGCCGCTCTGGCATTGACCGCTATTCGACGCGGCGAGCCCGGGTCGAAGTCATGGGAGATTTCATCCGGTGAGGGGTTGTTATAAACGATTATGGCCGCCTCCTCGGAGCCGGCGCCGCCGGCGATGATATACACCAGCGTCAGGATCATAATCAAAAAGCCATAGACGGCTAATCGTCTTTGAATCATTTGTATCTCACCCATTTGATGATTTCCGGCAAGGTCGGCCGTTTACCGTACATCAGGATACCGACCCGGAAAACCCGGCCGGTCACCCAGATCATGAAAAGCGCAAACAGGGCCGATATGACAACCCCGATAGTCGCCTCCAATATAATGGGATCGGCAAAACTGAAGACGTCGGGGCCGATGATATTGAGGCGCGCCACCATCATGGTCGGAGTGAAGATGGGGATCAGCGACAGGACAACCGAGAGGGTCGAATCCGGTTCCTGAACGATATACATCAGCAAAAAGACCGGCAACATCAACGACATGACGATGGGAAAGATGAAATTCTGGGCCTCTTTATCGGTATTGCAGATGGAGCCGATGAAGGCGAACATGCTGGAGTAGATTATATAGGCAATAATCAGGAAAATCACGAAATAGGCGATCAGAATGGGATTAAAAACCACTCCGGCGATTTGGGATGGAATCTCGACCGCTCCCCGGAAGAAAAACAGCAACAGGCCGATGGCGACCCAGATGCCGATCTGGGTCAGGTTGGCCATGCCCAGCCCGATGACCTTGCCCATCATCAACTGGAAAGGCGAGACCGACGACACCAGAACCTCCATCACGCGCGAATTTTTCTCTTCGATGACCGACCGCATGAGCACCTGTCCGAAACTTATGACGGAAATAAAGACGATCATGATGAAGATGAAGGCGCCGAAATAGATAGTCATGAAATCGCGCGATTTGCCTCCCGGCGAGGCCATAATCAGGTCGATACTTCGAGTCATGGTCAGGACCGAATCGACCGGGAGATTGATGTTCGAATCCTCGAGGCGCATGGAAGCCAGAATATCGGAAATCCGGCGTTCGAAACGGGCCGAAGTTTTGAAACTGAGCGCCTTGGACACCATCAACGCCGAATCGGTCTTTTCGATATTGGGATAGATAATGAAATAGTATTTGAGCTGTTTCTGGAGAATAGCGCTGTCAAGAACGGTCCTCAGGGAATCGAGGCGGGTTGCGGCGTCGGCCGGAAGATCGTAAAGCTGGGTCAGCTTATAAGCCTGGGTGGTGCTGTCGTCGTCGAGTTTATAACGCCGCAGAGCTTCGACAAACTGCTCACCTATCCCCCGGCCGTCGGTATCGATGACGGCATATTTTTCCGGAGTCGAGATACCCTTATTGGCCAGCATGGCGGGCAGGACTGAGATGATGATGACAAACAACGGCGTCAGGATAATGCCGACCAGAAAAGATTTCTTCCTGACGACCTGGGCGTATTCGGCTTTGAGTATGGTCCAAAATTTACGCATGACCGCCCCCCGGATGAAGTTCGCGGGCGGCTTCGGCCCCGGCCACCTGGATGAAAATATTGTAAAGGGAGGGCGTGATCCGCTCGAAGCGGGTGACGTCAACCTTATCAGCGATAGCTCGGAGGACACCATTGGAATGTGAAATGTCGGTCAGGGTCAACTCGAAATAATTGGTGAACCTGGAAACCCGGTCGATCCCCGGCAGAGAGTCGAGGAAGGAACCGTCGCCGTCAATTTCGAGATGAATACTGTTTTTACCGTAATCACCTTTGATATCGTTTAGGTGGCCGTCGAGAACTTTTTTGCCGCGGTTGATCATACAGATATAGTCGCAGAGCTTTTCGGCCTGTTCCATAACATGGGTCGAGAACAGGATGGTGCGGCCCTGTTTTTTGAGGTCAAGGAGGACGTTTTTGATCAATTCGATATTGAGAGGGTCGAGCCCGGAGAAAAGTTCGTCGAGGATAATGATCTCCGGGTCGTGGATCAGGGTCGTGATAAACTGCAGTTTCTGTTGCATCCCCTTGGACAGCGCCTCGACGTTTTTGTTCTTGTAATCGAGGAGATTCATCCTCTCCAGCCAGGAATCGAGGCGGCCGGCCATATCTTTCCGGGAGGCCTGTTTCAATTGGCCCAGGTAAAGGACGACTTCCCGCACCGTCATCTTCTTATACAGGCCCCGTTCCTCGGGCAAATAACCAACGATATTTTTGAAGTCGGCCCCGACCGGACGGCCATCGAGAAGAACCTCACCGGAATCGGGCGCGATGATGTTCATGATCATTCGTATGGTGGTGGTTTTGCCGGCCCCGTTGGGGCCGATCATACCGTAAATGCATCCTTTGGGGACGCTGAGGTCAAGATGATCGACGGCAATGATCTTGCCGTACTGCTTGGTAATTCCCTGAAGTTGTAAGTATCCAGTCATATGCCGCAAATCTATCGGTCGGTCAATTTCAAGTCAACTAAAACTACAGGGCAAGCATCCGCATCATCTGTCGGGCGTTTTTGACCGCCTGCCCCAGATGACAGTTGTTGAAGAAAATGAAGGCCTTTTTGGCATCGCCTTTGAGGCGGTCGAGTTTTTCCTTCCATTCCTGCAGTTCCGTTTCATTATACAGGTAATCGTATCGCAGGTTACCTCCCCCCCACCATTGTTCGGCGTTGCGGCCATGAAGCCGGATATAGGCGGTGTCTCCGATGGTGATCAGTTCCGGCGGCAAAAGGCCGCGCAGGCGCGGGCCGTCCACCGAAACATAGCCGATGCCCTTTTCTTTCATGAATTCATAGGTCAGCTTGCTCATCCAGCTGTCATTGCGGAATTCGACAAAAAGCGGATGGGGCCGGGTCAATTCACGGCAAATTCCGAGGTAATCCAGATTGGCGCGGGAGCATTTGAAGGACCAGGGAAACTGCGCCAAGATACCTTTTAACTGCCCCCGGTCGACCATCGGCCGGATGACTTCCATAAACTCCTGCGTCGGCTCTTCTATTTCTTTTCGCTGGTGGGTGAGGCTTTGATTGGCCTTGATCAGGAATTCGAATTCCGGTCTTGTCTTTTTGACCATATTGAAGATGACTGCCTGATGCGGGATGCGATAATAGGTGGAATTTATTTCGACGGTGTTGAAATAGGCCTGGTAATGGTCGAGCATTTTGCCTTTTTCAATTTGCGCCGGGTAGAAATTCCCGCGCCAGTCTTCAAAACTGTAACCGGAGGTGCCGATTCGGATTTCCATATTTAATCACCTCTACGATTGAACCCCGGAGCCGGTTTCACTTTTTGGGCTTGACCGGTTCCATCCGCACGGCGCCGCATCTGGGGCAGATCCATTTGCGCTGTTTGTGAAACGAGCGTTTCTCTTCCTTCATCTTTATTTTGCATCGACGGCAGGTCATCATCATTATTTACGGCCCAGGGCGCGATAAGCCAAGTAAAAGTTTAGGTTGACATCAATCGCCGTCGAGCCTAACGTCATTTCATGAAAAGATACATGATTCTCATCGGACTGCTATCACTTTTGCTCTTATCCTGCAGCGGCGGCCGGACGTCGAAAACGACCATAAGCTGGTGGAATTTCTGGACCGACGCCAATATCAAGCCGGTGGTGGAACAGATGGTCGCCGATTTCGAGCGAGACCATCCCGATATCGAGATCGAACTGGTCGACCTGACCTGGGCCGACGGACATGATAAAATCGCCATCGCCTTCTCGTCCGGGTCCGGTCCGGATATCGTCGAACTGGGTTCGGATTGGGTGCCGGAATTTTCCTCGACGGGGCATCTCTGGGATATGACCGACCGGGTCGATTCGGTGCGCGATCAATATATGATGTGGGAACCGGCTCTCTACGACGGCCGCATCTATGCTTTCCCGTGGATATTGGGTACGCGGGTCTTATTCGGCAATCGGCAATTAATGGAGCAGGCCGGGCTGGGCGCAGATTATAACCCGGCGACGTGGGACGATCTTTACCGGGCCTCTAAATCCATAACCGACAAGATCGACGGGGCCTATGGTTTCGGGTCGAATGCGGCCGAGCGGCACCGGCTGTATAAGAAATTCCTGCCGTTTCTATGGTCCAACGGCGGGGCTATTCTCTCCGACGACGGCCGGCAATGTCTGCTCGACGCACCTCAGGCGGTGGCGGCCTTAAAGTATTACTTGAAGTTGTGCGCCACCGGCCTGACCGATACTCAACGGCGGTTGGAAGATGCTTTTCTCGATGGCAAGGTCGGTTTCGTGATTTCGGGTGACTGGCTCCTTAAACGAATTGACCGCGAAAAGCCGGATTTCAATTTCGCGACTTACCTGATACCGGTGCCCCGGCCGGGGCCGGTATCCGTCTCATTCGCCGGCGGCGAATACCTGGCTATCGGCTCGCAATCGCAACATAAGGAGGCGGCATATGAATTTATTCGTCATATCTGTTCGCCGGCTAATCAATTGCTGTTCTGTATGAAAAACCGAACGGCCAACCCGTCTTCGAAAGCCGCCGCAAACGATTCGGTATTTATGGCTCAGCCCCATTTCGATACTTTTATCAAGCAGATGGAAACCAGTCGGATGCCGCCGGTAAATACTCAATGGGTTTATATCGAGGACCGGCTGGAGCGGGCAGTTGAGTCGGCTTTGTACGGAGCCAAAACCCCGGAACAGGCTCTGAACGACGCCAAACGTGAAATCGAGGAATTGCTGACCCAATGAATGGTCGTTTTCGTCTCAAGGGCTGGCTGCTTTTCTCGCCCTGGATTGCGACATTTCTGGTGTTCTGGCTCTTCCCCCTGATTTATTCTTTCTGGTTAAGTCTCACCGATTACCGCCTTTTATCATCGGGGCGAGGCTGGATCGGTCTGGATAATTATATCCGTCTTTTCTCCGATCCCGATTTTATCATAGCCCTGAAAAACAGCTTCATTTTTGTGGTCGGCACGATTCCCTTTACGACCCTTATCGCACTGGCGCTGGCCCTGATGCTCAATGAGCGTTTCCGGGGACGGACCTTTTTCCGGGCGGCTTATTTTATGCCGTCGATCACCTCGATGGTGGTCATCGCCCTGATTT
>CAZGAV010000007.1:0-73422 GCA_964523575.1 uncultured Ignavibacteriales bacterium | reverse complement strand
CAGCAACTGGTTCAACTCCATTGGGTGGAATATTTTGCTTCTGATTTCATGGAAAGAAATCAAGTTTATGGGGCGGGCGGCTATCGTCACCTCTCCCGTATCTTCAAGCCGGACAAGTGATACCGACCCCGAACCGGGGTCCGACCAGGAAATCGGTTGCGGGATTCCGGGATAGACGGACATCGTTCGGCCGTATTTCTCCATGCGCGGTTTGTGCCAATGGCCCAGAGCCAGATAATCCAATTGGGTTTTTTCGATCTCTTTGGGATCGAGAGGAAAATCCAGATCGGCCTCAAGTCCCATAATTTTTAAGGAACCGTGAGCGAGGCCGATATGAAAACCGTCGTCCGATTGTCGCTTCATCCCGGCGATTGGAGACTGAGCCGAGCGGTTGGAGCGATTGGGTTGAAAATACAGCGTGCAACCGGTCCCGGGGAGCTGGAGCGGCGAAGAGACCGAATCATTGAGAATCGTAATATTTTCACCTGTCCATCCAGGGCGTCCGGGAGAATAGATCGAATTATCGCTCAGGAAATCATGAGTTCCGGGCAGGATATAAACTGGTATCCTGGGATTAGCGGAAAAAATGTCGGTTGTTTTCCGAATCACGCTCGGGCGCGGGTTGCGACGATCAAAAAGGTCGCCACAGATAATGACAAAGGCCGCGCGATTTGCGACGGCCTCATTCAGAGTTTTTTCGAGGGCAGCGAATTGAGCCTGCTCCAACTTCTCTCGCGCATCGCCAAAACGGCGCAAATCGGCCCCGAGATGAAAATCGGCGGCATGGATAAAAACCAGGGACATTTATTTCAACATTTTCTTCCGGATCAAAGAGACCGGAATGGAACCCTCGGACAGGAGGCGGTCATGGAATGATTTCAGCGTGAAACTGTCACCCTCACGGGCCATGACCTCATTGCGCAATTTCATGATAGCCCGTTTACCCATCAAATAACTCATCGGCTGTCCCGGGTCTCCGGTATAGCGCAAAACTTCGGTCTTGATATAATTGGTGTCGGAGTCCAGGGTCTGGCTCATCCATGCCACGGCCTGATCATAGCTGAATTGTCCCGTCTGCAATTTGACATCGACGACGATCCGGGCCGCCCGAAAACGGATTCCGCCCAGAACCCTGAGATAGGCCGCCGGATTATCATCGTATAATCCCGCGTCATAAGCCATCTCCTCGCAATAGAGCGCCCATCCCTCGATCAGGGCATTGTTCATCTGCCATTTTCGAACATCGGAACCGACACGCGCCGCCAGTTGCAATTGGAGATGATGTCCGGGATAGGCCTCATGTACAACCGAACCCCTGAAATCCCGGTTATCCATCTGCAGGTAATAGTGGCGTCTTTGTGCTTCAGTCAATTCATCGGGGATCGGCGGGACGTAGAAATAGCCGGTGGTCGCGGCGTCGAACGGCCCCGGCGGCTCATAGGCCAGGCCCCCGATGATACCCCTGAGAAAAACCGGCGTTTCGACCGCTTCACAAAGCCCGATATTAGCGGGAACGGTAATCAGGTCATGGTCGATGACGAAATTCTTGACGGTGTTGATTTCCCAGTTGTAGTAGTCGAGAACATCCTGTTTTGTGATCGACGGCGGGACAAATACCGAATCCCTCTTTAGAAATCCTTCGGATTCCATCTCCGCCCGATAGGCTTTAACGGCGGAATCCGAAACGGCCAGAAGTCTTTCTCCTATTTTCAGGAGAGAATCGGCGTCGAAATCGAAGAAATACTCATGCGCCAGGATGTAATCGAAATATTCTTTGCCAATGGCAAAGGAACCCGGTTCGCCGGGGCTCAGAGTTTCAAGGAAATTCTGGAAATGCTCAAGGCCTGCCACGGCTCCGGACGAGGCCGCTTTCAATTCGGAAGCACGGTCGGGAAATTGAGCCAATAATTGATCGGTGGTGGTTCGGAACAATTCAATAACGTTGGCGACATTCGTTTTGGCATAATCGAGCCATAAGGGCGGCGGGGCCTTTAAATCCGCCTCACCCTGTTGCAGGAATTGAGGCAAAGCCTGCATCCGGGCGATGATATCGTCGAGTCGCGAGGCCAGTGGTTTGTAGTCATTAATCAAGATGTAATATATGCCGTCGCTGGCGGCATTGATATAGAGATTGGGATTGATATTATGATAACCGACTTCGGAAAGCCGCAACATGGCGATTTCGCAATTACCGCTCAGCAGGCGACTGTCGATATCCATATCCACGGGGAGTCGTATTCCCTTGTATTTGTAAAGACGGGCCAGAAACGTCCGCAGTTTCTTGCGTTCCTTTTCGACGCTTTTTGGCGAATAATCGGTAAAACGGCCGTCGTATTCATGAATCCCCATCATGGTGGAATGAACGGGCCAGAATTGCTGGAGATTATCAAGAATTTCCCGTGACAGACTTTGAAAATTCTGTTCGGTTTTGCTTGCCGCCGCCCCCCCGGCCGCACAGGCCAATAAGGCAATCAAAACCCAGGCGATATGCGCCCGAACCATAAGACCTCCTTGTCGATGACTAAAAACCAGTATATAACTGCCCGTTCGGTTCATCAACAAATTTTTTCAAAGCGGGATACCAGTTCGATATGCATTGTATGGGGAAACATATCAAAGGGTATGATTTTCCGCAACTCGTAGCCGGCCCCGACCAGTTCTTTGGCGTCGCGGGCAAAAGTCGCGGGGTTACAGGAGATGTAAATCAGCCTTTTCGGATTTATCTCCAGCACCCGTTGCAGGGCCTGAGGATGCATCCCCATCCGGGGCGGATCGATTATCACCGGATCGAAAGCCCGGTCGCGCAAAGGCTCACTGACCAGCAGTTTTCGCACCGGCCCGGAATGAAATTGACAATTATCGAGGCCGTTAAGGCGCGCGTTATCTCGTGCCGATTCAATGGCCTCCTCCTCGATATCGATGCCGATGACTTCCCGGGCTCGCGGGGCCAGGCACATCCCAATCGTCCCGGCGCCGCAATAAAGGTCAAGGACGGCGTCATCCGGCCTGATTTCGGCGAGTTCAATGGCCGTGCGATAGAGGTTCTCGGTCTGGAGGCTATTGGTCTGGAAAAACGACAGGGGACTGATCCGGAATCTCAGCCCCAGAATATCTTCCTCGATAAACCCCGGCCCGTGAAGAATTTCGTGGACTTCTCCCCGGGCGATATTAGTGATGGTGGAGTTGACGACCCAAACGATGGTCGTTAATTCGGGAAAGGAACTCACCAACGCCTCAACCAGTTCTGATTTGCCGACGAATTCGCCCTTGCCGGTGACCAGCGTCAACATATGCTGGCCGGTGTTTTTCCCTTCGCGGAAAATCAGGAAACGAAGGAAACCGCGGTGCGCCACCAGATCATAAACCGGAATGCCCAGTTCGGGCACTTTCTCCCGGACGAAATTGACGACCCGATTTGATAAATGCGATTCCAGATGGCATTCGACGATATTGAAAATACGATCGAAACAACCCCGCTCGTGAAGACCCAGGACAAATCCATCCGGTGACACTTCAGGCTGGCAGACATGAAAGGAAAATTCCATTTTATTGCGGTAGAAAAATTGAGTCGGCGACGGATTTATCGGCGCCACCTCGACCTGTTCAAAGCCCCCGATATGTTCCAGCGAAGCGACAACCTGATTGCGCTTGTAAAAAAGCTGGCGTTCATAATCGAGATCCTGCCAGGTGCAACCGCCGCAAATGTCATAATGACGGCAAACCGGTTCGATACGTTCCGGCGAACGGCTCAGGACCCGGATCAATTTGGCCTGATTATAACTTCGTTTGGATTTGGTGATGCGGGCCGACACCCGTTCGCCCGGCAAACCGCCGTTGACAAAAGTTACCTTACCGTCAAGATAGCCGACCGATTTGCCGTTGAAAGCCAGATCGTTAATTTCCAATTCCACCATTCGTTTCATTTATCGCCGCCGTTCTTATGAGGCAGGGTGGATTGTATGGGCAGGGCCGGGCAATGTTCCGTCTCCGGCTGGATAGTGGCATGATCTATACCGTGCTCCTTCAGAAGTACGGCATTGACTGCGGCGACAATCGCCGGGATTTCGGCGGCCCGATCCTCGTCCACCCGGATATGGCACGACAGGGCGATTTGATGGCTGGAAATCGACCATATATGCAGATGATGCGCCTCTATAACGCCGTCCACGGCGCTGATGGATTCATGGACGGCATCGATATCGATGCCGCGCGGAACCGCCTCCATGAAGATGCCGGTGGCTTCCTTGAGTATATCGAGGCTTGACCAGAGAATAATCATGGCGATCAGCACCGAGAGGATCAAATCGAGCAGGTACCAGCCGGATAAAATTATGATAATGCCGCCGATGATCACGGCCACGGAAGAGACGGCGTCGTAGAGCATATGCAGAAAGGCGGCGCGGTTGTTGATGGTCTTTTTGCGGTCGCGGTGGAGAATCCAGACGGAGATAAGATTCCCCGCCAGACCCAGGGTGGCCACCGACAGCATCACCGTACCGTCGATGACTTGCGGATCGGTATAGCGGCGAAAGGCCTCGATAGTAATGAAAATGGAAATGCCGACCAGCGAGAGGGCATTGATCAGCGCCGTCACCACCTCCAAACGCTTGAATCCATAGGTGGATCGTTTGGTCGGTTTCAAGGCCGCTCCCCGGGCGCCGAAATAGGCCAGCGTCAGGGCTATGACGTCGGACAGATTATGACCGGCGTCGGAAATCAGGGCCAGCGACCCCGAAAGCAAACCGCCGACGACCTCGGCGGCGGTAATGCCGATATTGAGGACAATGGTCCAGCCGAGTTTATTGGCGTCGATATGGTGACTGTGCTGGTGCGCCATCGATCTCCATCCGTGTCTTGTTCTCAATTATACCCCAGCCATTTCCAAATGCCGGGATATCCAATAAACCGGGCTCAGGTAAGGTATACGATACTTGCTCCGCGGACAATAGGAATATGCGCCAAAGTTGGCAATTGACAATTCGGTGCAAAAATGCCGTAATATGGGGATGGCCGATTTGAATTTTTCTATTTCAGTGATTTCGTCGATGTCAATCGCCTTATGCAGGCGATATCATCTTTCGTATAAATTTATCTTCGGAATCGCCCTTCTTTTAATTTTCCATGCGATTTCTTCGGCCGGCAATTTATCTCTGAATAAATCCCCCATGGCCCGGTCGGAAAATATCCTGGATATCAACTGCGCCCGGGTTGATCGAGCCCCGACTTATATGGAAATACCGGCTCGCGGTCTTTCCGACCCGTCTTACGAGGGCAGTTCACGCCAGATGCATCCATCGATAATCAGCATCCCGGGCGGCTGGCCGGTTGACAATAATCGCGTCCGACCCCGAAAATTATGGCTGGCGGTGACACCGATGGTCTCGACCGAGGTCGAGGAAAATCCCCATCTTTTCGTCCGCGACGATTTCGACGGAGCCTGGACCTATATAATTGGAAGGGACTCGGCCGATTCGATTGTCAATCCGATTTTCCGGAAAGATGGTTTTATTCTCGATACCGCGTACTGGTATAGTTGTGCCACCGACACTGTCTTCTATTCTACGACCGACGGCCGCCATGATTCGGTCACGGTCGGGCATCGCGCGCATCATCTATCCGATCCCGACCTGTTTTTGGGAGACGACAGCGATTTGTGGATTGCTTTCCGAGTCTCATGGTCAGTCTCGGGAATCGATATGAGCGCCATCTATGCCGCCCATTCAGGCGACGGCCGCAATTGGACGAAGGCGTTTCCAATCACCCATCTGGGACGTTTCATGAGCCCGGCCGTTATCTTTGACAGTCTTCAAGACTATACCATGTTTTGCACCGCCCAGCCCGATGACGTCTCGGGAATCTCCGATAATCGACAGATATACAAGTTTTCAACCAATCGACCCGAATCTATCTGGGAATATCAGGGGCAATGTAATTTCAATAACAAACCCCGGCATTATGGAACCGCCTGGCATCTGGACGTTCTACCTCGACCTTCGGGTGAATTAATTGCCATCGTGCAAACTGTCAGCCGTTCGGCCCTCTGGCTGGCCCAAAGCGTCGACCAGGGTCAAAACTGGACCATCGCCGATCAGCCTCTCCTCCGTTCCATCGATAATGACAGCACTCTCTGGGACGCAATCCTATACCGGGCCAGCGGTTATTGGATGGATGAGACTTGCCTGAGAATGGGCCTGGTTTATTCAGCTTATAAAATCACGAAAATTGGCGCCGAGGAGGCGGTGGGCTATAACACCATCTGGCATACCGGTTTCACGGTGGTGACTTTTTCCGGGGAGAGATAGCACGTTTCGGCATAGCAGCAGACCAAATGCAGGACAAATTTAACCCGGAAAAACGCCCTGGAAATTAGCGTTGACTCAATTTTAATGTGGCCGTATATTAAATTAAGCTCATATCTTTTCGTATTGAATTTGAGCCCGATACGCTCGATTTACCAATCGACCGATGCCTTTTGCGAGGTATCGCAACTGGTCTTGCGAGATTTGAATTGCTTGCCTAAATGAAAACATTTACCGTACGCGGATGAAATCGACGTCCGGTTTCTTTGCGTTCAATCTCCGGTTGCAATCATGGAATTGATAATCGGAGGCAGATAAGCGGGAGGAAAAAATGCGCGGGAAAATCACAATCTTTTTTATTCTGACCCTGGCGATTGCCATAGGTTCTTTGACATTGGCTCAAGTCCCCAGCGTCGATGAGATTTATTCCGAACAGGGACCATTCATGGCTCCCATGGAGCCCGATCCCGGAGTTCCCGACACTATCACTATTGAAACCAAATCAATACCCTCCGGAACGACCGAATTCAGTTTACGCGTTTTCCTTTATAATGACGAGGAGATCGGCGGTTTCAATCTGCCGATAACCTGGGATTCACCCGACATATCGTGTGATTCGGTTTCCTTTGTCGGTTCCCGGATCGAATATGTCAATACCAAGCTCTTTTCGATTGATAATGTCAATCAGCGCCTTCAGGCCGGGATGATCATCTTTTTCGAACAATTCCTTCAGCCCGGCTACGGCACGGTTTACACGGCCTACTTCACGGTCGCCGGCGGCGCCCCCGATCAAACGATCGGCCTGGATTCGACCTTTTATCCTCCGGGCGGAAATTTTGCTTTAACCCTGGCCAACGGCTTCAATATTGTCCCGCAGGTGGTACCGGGATCGGTTCAGATGGGAACGCCGGCCAACCCGGAGATCGCTCTCGATCCGATGAATTTTACCTTTAATGGCGTCCAGGGCGAGGCTGATCCCCCGTCTCAGACACTGAATGTCTCCAACAGCGGAACCGGAACCCTGGAATGGTCGTTGTCGAACAGCCAGAGCTGGCTGGGTCTCGATCCCATGTCGGGAACCAATACCGGAGCAGTGGACGTCGCCGTGGATCTTACGGGATTAATGGCCGGCACCTATTTTGACACCATTGTCGTCACCGGCAACGCCGACAACAGCCCCCAGACGGCGGCCGTGATGCTGGTTGTCGCCGAACCTCCGCCGGCCATCCATCTCGACCCGACCAGCATTGACGTGACCGCGCAGCAAGGATCATCCTTACCGCCCGAAGAAATCGCGGTAACCAACGTCGGCGGCGGAACATTGAACTGGTCGGCAATGAACATTTCCGGCTGGCTTTCAATCAATCCGACCTCCGGAACAGGGGACGGCATTATTACAGCCGATTTCGACCTTTCGGGTTTGACTGCCGGTGTCTACGTGGATACCGTAACGGTCACGGACGGCAACGCCAGTAATAGCCCTCAATTTACAGTCGTAACGCTGACGGTCACTCCTCCCCCACCGACCATTCAACTCGATCCGACAAGTATCGACGTAACCGCCGATGAGGGTTCCACCCTGCCGTCTGAGGAAATTATGGTCACCAACATCGGCGGCGGCGCATTGAATTGGTCGGCCGCTCATGCCGCCGGATGGCTCATGATATCCCCAACCGGCGGTTCCGGCGACGGCGCGATCACGGTCGATTTCGACCTGACCGGTCTGACCCCGGGCGTCTATTACGATACCGTTTTCGTATCCGATCCGGCCGCCACCAACAGCCCGCAATATGCGGCAGTGACTCTGACCGTTGAGGCCGCGCCGGCTATGATCCAGCTCGATCCAACCTTCATAGAAGTCACCGCTTTCGAAAACACCACCCCGGCCTCGAAGCAGATTACGGTGACTAATACCGGCGGCGGCACGCTGGAATGGACCGCCTTCAATATGATGGGCTGGTTGAGTATCAGCCCGACCAGCGGCAGCGGCGATGGAATCATCACTCTTGATTTCGACCTCACCGGGCTTGCCCCCGACACTTATATGGACACCGTCGTCGTCACCGATGAAAATGCCGCCAATAGTCCGCAAATAGCCATCGTGCAGTTGAATGTCGAGGCCGAGGCGGCCCCTGAAATCGGTCTTTCCGCGACCTTCTTCGCCTTCAACGCCACCGGGGGCGGTAGCAATCCCCCGGCGCAGATGCTGACGGTCTCAAACCTGGGCGGCGGCGAACTCAACTGGACCCTGCAGAAAAATGAAGACTGGCTGATGGTTGACCCGATGTCCGGCACGGGCGACGGTGCTGTCGACATTTCGGTCGATATCGCCGGGTTGACCCAGGGAACTTATGTCGATACTATTCTCGTCGTCGATCCCGCGGCAGCCAATTCGCCGCAAGCGGTCGGCGTCACGTTGACTATTTCCGATTTTGCCTACGGCGGGGCAACGATTTATCCTTCAGCCCAGCATATCGTCCGGGCCTACGCCGTCGATCCCATAATGGACAAGATTTATATCGGCGATTTTGGTTCTTACGGAGTGGGCGATATCGATCCGGCGACGATGGTTGTCAACGGATCGGTCCCGGTTCTCTCATGGTCCATCCTCGGTTCCCATCCCGATTTCGACGGCGAAGTCATGGAGTTGGTGGTGGGGGCCCGGCCCTTTATCCTCAGCTATGGCGTCCTGTATGACACTACCGTACAGGAGTTCACGGTATCGGGCCTGTTCACCGATCAGACTATTTTCGATGCCACCGGCGAAGTGATATTTTATGCTCATATTTCGGGTGATGTCAATCGCGACGGCGTCGTCAATGTCGGAGACCCGGTCTTTCTGGTTAATTTCATTTTCAGAGAAGGCCTCGGCCCCGACCCGTATGAAATCGGCGACGTCAATTGCGACGGACGGATCGATGTCGGCGATGTCCGCTTCCTGATAAATTACGTTATTCTGGATGGCCCGAAGCCGGATTGCCACCAGTAACCCGTGAACCATAAAATAGGAAGGGGTCAAATCTGGTTTGACCCCTTTCTTATTGGTGCTCGGGTCGCATGGACAAGTTTACGACCGATCCAAAGGAGGCTCCAGAATTTGTTACCGGGTATTTACCTGACTCGCAATCCGGCAATTTTGATGGCCCCCCGGTGATAGCCATCGGGGAACAGCATTTCCAGTTCTTCCAGTTCTATCCGATTATTCTCGCAGACCTGATATACGGTCGGGACCTCATGATTTTTCTCGAACCATTCGCGAAGAAAACGGATAATTTTCCAGTGTCGGTCGGTCAATTCGCCGCCGGGAATCTTCATATCATAGGCCCGATGGGCGGCATAGTATTCGTCCCAGTCCTCGGGGTCGACAAGGAAACCGCGAACATCTACCCGATAAACTTTTTTTACGGTTATGATATTAAGATCATCGGCGGTTTTGGGCAGTTGGGATTGACCGATATATCCTTCGCGGTAGGTAATCCCGGCCAGTTTGCAGGCGCCCCTCAAATATCCGGTGGGAAAGAGCGTTTTCAACTCCTTGATCAGTAGACCATTCGATCGGCAGGTGGCGTACACCAGAGGGCAGACGCCGGTTTCCTGAAAAGTGTTGCGAATAAAATAAATAACGTCCCAGTGCTCGGCGGTCAAATCGCCGGGCAGGTTCAGTTTCCGGGCCATGCCTTCCGCAAAATCAGTATCCCAGTCGGCGAATTTCAGCAAGAAGTCATGTTCGTCCACCTGAAAAGACTTGCCTTTGAAACTAAAGGTCGCCATGCTGACCTCCTCCCCCTCGAAAGGTTGGATTATCGCGACCGGACGATGTTATCCATCATGCCGGTCTTTATATATCCGGCTCGCTTTCTGCCGATTCCGATTATCTGACCCTCAAACCGGCAATCTTGATCGCACCACGATGATAACCGTCGGGGAATAACCGCTCCAGTTCGTCCAGGCTGAGATTGTTTTCCCGACAGGTGACAAAAATCGTCGGCACGACGAAATTGGTCTTGTAGTAGTCGCGCAAATAATAGATGATTTGCCAGTGGTTGTCGGTCAGGTGTTCGGGCATCTTCAACTCGAAGGCCTTCAATTCGGCAAAATGTTCATCCCAATCATAGGGATTGACCAAAAAACCCAGGCCGTTTACCTGATAGTATTTATCCATCGCCTTGGCCGAGGCATATTCGACTTTTCGGCCGGCGAAGGAATGGCCGATAAATCCTTCCTTATAGGTGATTCCGGCCAGCTTGCAGGCGCCGCGCAGATAACCGGACGGGAACAGGTCTTCAAAATCTTTCAGACTCAGCCGGTTGACACGGCAGGTTTCATAGATAAGGGGGCATCGTTTTTCTTCTTCGAAGATTCGGCGGATATAATCGATGACATCCCAGTGTTCCCCGGTAAGCCCGTCGGGTATTTTTACTCGAACGGCCATCTCATTGGCAAAGTCTTTGTCCCATTGACTGAAGTCCATCAGGAATTCATCGGCGTCGAGCTGATAGGTTTTGTCGTTGACTTTCAGACTGTTCATCACGGCCTCCTTGTTTCCTTCCCCGGGCGGCCGGTTGAGCATCTGCGCCGCTCGCGGAATAATTTTTTAACTCAGGAGCCTTTTTTCTCAGCCACTTTCGCCTCCAGCCAGTCATACCAGGGATCGAGTCCGGCGCCGGTGCGACAGGACATTTCGAAAGTCTCCAGATCGGCGTTGATACTCCGGGCATTCTCCCGCACCCGCTCGATGCTGAAATCGGAATATTCGAGCAGATCGGTTTTATTTATGATAAGGGCTGACGACCGCCGGAACATGGACGGGTATTTGAGCGGTTTGTCATCACCCTCAGTCGTGCTGATCAAAACCACTTTCTTGTCTTCTCCGAGGTCGAACCCCGAGGGGCAGACAAGGTTGCCGACATTTTCGATAAAGAGCACCTCGACCCCGGTGAGGTCGATTTCCTCCAGGGCCTTGTTAACCATATTGGCATCCAGGTGGCAGGCTCCGCCGGTTACGATCGAGCGGACCTGTTTCCCTCCGGCTCGTAAAAGACGCTGAGCGTCATTCTCGGTCTGGACGTCACCGGCGATCAGGGCGATATTCAACCGGTCGTTCATCGCCGTCAGGGTCTTTTCCAGAAGGCTGGTTTTCCCCGATCCGGGCGAACTGACCATATTCAGGGCCACGATTTTCTTATCCGCCAGGCGCCGCCTGATTTCGGCCGCGATTTCATCGTTTTTGGAAAGAACTTTCTTCTTTATTTCGATTTTCTCATTCATGGTGTCATCCTATGGCTCTCTTTCAGGTTGTCTATTTGTAAAACGGCTTCATGCTTCTATTCCACCACCAGATGATTGATATCCAGTTCCTCGCCCGATGTGATTTCAAGATCGCCGGAAGCACATTTCGGGCAGAGGAAAACAAACTCCTCTACTTCAAACCCGGCCTGGCAGGTCCGGCACCGACCCTTGATAGGCACCTTTTCAATAACAAGTCGGGCGCCGTCCAGAGAGGTATCCACGACCGAAGCCTCAAAACTGAAAGCCAGGGCATCGGGGTTGACCCCGGTTAACGCACCCAGACGAATATTGACGGTTTCGACTCTGGTCAGGTTCAACCGGGCCACCTCAGCTTCGACGATCTCGATAATCTCTCTGGCAATACTCAGTTCATGCACGATGTTTCTCCGTCGGCCTTATTTCGGCCAGATCTGGTTTGAGGCCAAGTTAAGACCGAATCGGCCTTTCGTCCAGCCGGAATTTCCTTTTGCCATCGATCCAGTCGGTGTTTTATGCGACGGCCCAGTTCCTCCATCGCTGACGCCACTGCAGGACTCAATCCTCCGCCCAGCGTCAGGGGATCGACAATTTCCACAGCAATAATCCTGATATCATCCGGGAAGTCAATTCCCAGCTCTTGCGCCAGTCGGATCATCTCGGGGAGGCCGGCGTAATGAGGAGAAGGACTATAGACTGCCCGCAGGTCACCGGGGACAAGTTCAATTATGGTTCCGGGTTTGGCGGCGCCGGTATGAATGGCATCCACGACAATGGCCTTTTCATATCCTGCAAGTGTATCTATCAGAGCAATTCCGTGGAGAGCGCTTTCGACATAATCAGCCCGATCGGGCCATTCTTCCGACAGACGACGGACGGTCAGAATCCCGACCCCATCGTCGCTGAGAAGCTCGTTGCCCAGTCCCAGAACCAGCGGTTTCATTATTCATGCTCTCCTGATTTCCCGGGTGACCCGCCCGGTCTTGTCCAGAATCCGGACGACCAACGGCATCTCGCCCGGCAGGGCATGAGTGGCGCAACCGTGACAGGGATCGTAGGCCCGGAAGGACATTTCGATCAGGTTGAGCACCCCGTCATCGACCTGCCCCTTCGAAATAGCTCCGCGGGCGGCCTTGTCCACTGACAGTGCGATCCGGGCCGAATTATTCTGGGTCGCCACAATCAGGTTGGCCGCAGTGATTATCCCATTGTCATCGGTTTTATAATGATGTATCAGGGTACCGCGCGGCGCCTCGACGACGCCAATCCCCTCTTTCGGAGTTTTGGTCGGAAGGACGCGCAGGTTGGAGCTGACAATCTCGGGATCGTTGGCCAGTTCCTGCATGCGTTCGGCGGCATATAGAAGCTCGATAAGCCGGGCCCAGCTATTGGCCAGCGTGTAGTGTACCGGTTTACCCCCCAGGATTTCAAAATACTTCTGGTACTCCTTCTCGGCCAGGGGCGTCGCCATACCGTCGGCGGCATTGAGACGGGCCAGCGGCGCTACCGAAAATATTCCGCTTTCGGGACCGTCCTCAAAACCTTTCCAGCCGATGTCCTTGAGATAGCTGAAGCGGACATAGCTCCACGGTTCGACATGTTCGCCGATATGATCCAGATACCGGTTACCGGAGAATTTGGTCAATTCGTTGCCGTCGGGCCCCACCACGCGGAGTTGCCCGTCATAGAAATTGACCTTGTCATTCTCATCCACCATGCCCATGTAGTAGGTTCGATGGGTGTACATATCGGATGTGATGAGGTTGACATAGTCCTTGTTCTGCAGGACGACATCGCCAAACAATCCGAGGGTGAATTTGGCGAAATCGACGGCGTGATCGGCGACGTCGATAAACCGCTGTCGATTTTCAGAGGTGATGCCATTGGAGATTCCGCCCGGTAAACCGAAGACCGGATGAATCGCCTTGCCCATCACCAGTGTCATCAGATCACGCAAATCCCGGCGCATGCCGATGACTTCCCGGCCGATATCGAGACCGACTATTCCGAGGACGCCGAGGATATTTCTTTCGGCCTTGGGTGCCTTGGGCCCAACCACGAAGTCCGGGCCGGCCAAAAAGAAGAAATGGAGGGCATGGTCCTCGATGAAGAAAATGTTATAGAGCAATTCCCGGACTTTTTTGGCCGCCGCCGGGGGATCGACCTGATACAGAGCATCGAGCGCCTTGGTCGCCGCCATATGATGGGCGGTGGGACAAACCCCGCAGATACGAGGCGTGATCTGCGGCATATCCTCGGCCGGACGCCCCTGAGCGAAACGTTCAAAGCCGCGCAATTCGGGGACCTGAAGGTAGGCCCGATCGACGTCGCCGTCGTCGTTGAGGAAAATATCGATTTTCCCGTGGCCTTCCAGCCGGGTTATGGGATCGATGGTAATTTTCCGACTCATGATTCTTTCCCCTCTCGAACGGGTGGTTGATAGTGGCGATGCAGAAGCGACGCCGGCAGACTGTAACGATAGAAAGTCCCGACCGGATCGACGATTTTATTGAGGATAGCAACGATATCATCATCTTCCCGGGCGTCAGCCAGCGAGGCCATGGCCGAGATGGCTTTGCCGCCGAAATCGACCACCCGGCTGGTCGGCCCCATGCATCCGGTGCAGGGCATATTAGCTTTAGTGCAGGCGCCTTCGCATCCCTTTCGGGTGACCGGTCCGAGACACAGAAGTCCCTGAGCCAGCAGACATTCATGGGGATCAATCATTACCTGATGGGGACGTTTGAATTCCCGGATACTTATCTTTTCCGGTTTGGTCTCGGCCCGGGGACATTCTTCGCATAAGGCCTCATCCGGGGCCAGTACGGAACCTTTGGCCGGAAGCTGACCGCTGAGAATGGCGCCGATGGCGTCTTTGATCAGTTTCACCGGCGGCGGACATCCGGGCAAATAGTAATCGACGTCGATCACCTGGTCGAGAGTTTTGACCGTATCCCACAATTCGGGAAGAGTCAATCGGCCTTCGGGGGCATCATACTCCAATTGGGGAGTGATTCCAACACCGTTGGTGACACTGGGAGACTTGAAATATACTTCATCGATCATATCCTGGCGATGAAACATATTGGCCAGGCCGGGGATGCCGCCCATATGAGCGCAACTGCCGAAGGCCACGACCATTTGCGATTTGCGCCGCAACAACTCTACCATCTCATGCTGTTCGGAACTGCGGATGGCTCCGTTGATAAAGCTGACCGCCAATTCACCCTCGGCCAGCGCCTCAACGTCGGATTTCTTGAAATCGAGGGCCACCGGCCAGAACATGATATCGACGGCCTCGACCACGCCGAGGATATCTTCATTGAGATCGACGACGGCCTCTTCGCATCCGCCGCAGGAGGCGCACCAGTAAAAACTCACTTTCGGCTTGCTCATGAGGTCTCTCCTTGTGACAATATTATCTCGGGGGTCGAAGCCGCGGCCTCATGAGGCATCATCGGCATCGGTCGGGGCTCCATCCGCAGGGGCCCCAGACTGCGGACGGCTTCGGTCATTTCATTGATAACCCGCTGAACCTTGTCTCCCTCGGAGGCGGCTATCCATTCGAGGCGGATACGTTCCTCCTCGATTCCCATCGCCGCCAACAGACGCTGGAGCAGGATGAAACGGCGCAGGGCCTTGTAATTGCCCTCCTGATAATGGCAATCGCCGGGATGACAGCCGCCAATCAGGACGCCGTCGGCGCCTTCTCGGAATGCTGTCATGACAAACTGGGGATCGAGCCGCCCGGAACACATGAGGCGCACCACCCTGACGTTGGGGGCATACTGCATCCGGGCCGTGCCGGCCAGATCGGCGGCCGTATATGTGCACCAGTTGCAGAAGAAGGCGACGATCTTCGGCTCGAATGATGGCTGGGCTGTTGTATTATCAGACATAATTGACCACTCCCTTTATTTCGCGGAAAATCTGTTCATCGGTGAAAAGATTCTGCTGGAGCGAACCCGACGGGCAGGCCGCCACGCAGGTGCCGCAGCCTTTGCATATGGCCCCATTGACCGCTGCGACCTGTTTTTCCTCGTCAAATCCGATGGCACTGTAGGGACAAAGCCCGACGCAGGTCTTGCACCCCGAACAGAATTCCTCCATAACATAAGCGGTATTCGGCTCCAGTTGCACCTTTCCGGCATCGATCAAGGCCAGGGCCTCCGCCGTTGCCGCTCCCGCCTGCGCCACGCTGTCGGGGATATCCTTGGGACCCTGACAGGCCCCTGCGAGGAAAACGCCGTCAGTAAAGGTCGACACCGGGGCCAGCTTGGGATGCCGCTCCAGGAACCAGCCTTCCTGACTGCAACTGATATTGAACATCCGGCGGACGGCGTCGGCGTCGGCCTGCGGTTCCAGACCGACCGAGAGGACAACCATATCGACCGGAATACGGCGCACCATGCCTACCAGAGTATCCTCGGCCCGGATAATCAACTTGCCCTCTTCTTCCGGAGCCATGGCCCAGTCGGAAATTTCGGCGACCCGGCCGCGGATGAAGTGCACCTTTTCCCGGTTGAGTCGTTCGTAGAATTCCTCATAGCCTTTACCGGGCGTTCGCATGTCGATATAGAAATTGTAAATTTCCGCCCCGGTCCTTTCTTTCAGCAGGTGGGCCAGCTTGAGCGAATACATACAGCATACCCGCGAGCACCATTTATTGGTGTTATTATCGCGGGAGCCGACACAATGGACGATCCCGACCGCTTTGGGTTTCTCACCGTTTTCAAGCATAACCTCGCCGGCCGTCGGCCCGGCGGCGTTGACCATTCGTTCGATTTCAAGACTGGAATAGATATTGGGATACCGGCCGTAACCGTAGCGTGAAACCCGGGCAGCATCAAAGGTCTTGAAACCGGTGGCCAGGATTATGGCCCCGACTTCGATTTCCTTGATCTCCTCGGTCTGGTTGAAATCAATCGCCTGCCGCTCGCAGGAATCGACGCAGGGTTCCTTGCATTTGCCGGTGAGGAAATGGGCGCAACTTTCGGGATCGATAACGGCCACCAGCGGTGTCGCCTGCGGGAAGGGGATGTAAATCGGTTTGCGTTTGCTTAGTCCAACATTAAACTCATCGCTGATTTTGCCCTTTTTGAAAATGCAAGCCTCAATGCATTCGAGACAGCCGACGCAGGCTTCTTCGTCGATATAACGTGGTTTTCTTTTGACCTTGACCTTAAAATTGCCCACAAATCCCTCCACCTCGGCCACCTCCGAATAGGTCCAGAGGGTGATATTGGGATGGGCCCGAACGGCTGACATTTTCGGCGTCAGGATACAGGCCGAACAATCGAGCGTAGGAAAGGTCTTATCGAACTTGGCCATGTGCCCGCCGATGGTCGGCTCCCTTTCCACCAGATAGACTTTCTTGCCGGCATTGGCCGCTGTCAGAGCAGCATGGATTCCGGCAATGCCGCCGCCGACAACGAGGACATCCGGGTGAACCGGTACGCTGGTACTCTCGAGGGGCTGATGAAGGGCAACCCGTTCGACGGCCGCCGCGATCAATGCCTTGGCCTTCCCGGTGGCGGCATCATGATCTTTGGTCACCCAGCTGACATGTTCGCGGATATTCGCCATTTGAAATAAAAACGGGTTGCCGCCGGCTTCAGCGATGGCTCGCCGAAATGTGGGCTCATGCATTAGGGGTGAGCAGGAGGCGACGACAACCCGGTCTATTTTTCCGCTGCGAATATCCTGGCCGATCAAATCCTGGCCGGGATCGGAACACATAAATTTATATTCGGTGGATACGGTCACATAAGGCAGCCGCACCGCAAACTCGACGGTGGCGGCGATATCGACCGTGTGGGCAATGTTAATACCGCAATGACAGACATAGACGCCGACTCGGGGCGCACCGTTGGTTTCCATATTAACCTGTGACATGAGCACCTCCCGCGGCGGCAACTTTGGGCGGAGGCATCCGCAACGAAACAAACAGACGCCGCAAACCCAGTCGGCTCTGCTTGATGCCGAAAGCAACGCCCATTATCTGCGTGAAATATGCTACCGGCACGTTGATCGAACTGCCATAACGACGGCCGATCTGCGCCTGATAACATTCGAGATTGAACTGACACAGCGGACAGGCGGTCGCGATGACGTTACATCCGCGCTTTTGAGCTTCCTTGAGAAGTATATAACTGAGACGCTGTCCGACTTCCGGAACGGTGCCGGTCAGCGACCCGCCGCAACAACGAGTTTTGAGGGGCCATTCGATCACTTTGGCGCCCAGGGCTTTCATGATTACGTCCATCGTTGTCGGCTGGTGCTGATCGTCGAATTCAGCATACGGCCGGACCAGTTGACATCCATAGTAGCAGGCGACGGTCATCCCCTCCAGCGGCCTTTTGACGCGCGCTTTGATTTTATCGAGCCCGATATCATTGACCAGGATATCCAGCGGATGGCGGACTCGAACCCGGCCGGAGTATTCAAGACCGGCGGCATCCAGCGCCTGTCCGATAGTGCGTCGGATGTCGGGATTGTCTGCCAGATAATGCTGGGCTTTGTTCAATCCAAGATAGCAGGCCGCGCAGGGCACGACCAGATCGGACGGCCCCGATCCGTTCCCCTGTCTTTCGGCCAGAGCCATGTTCCGGGCCGACAAGGCGAAGGCTTTCAATTCGCTGATCGCCATATAGGCTGTCGCACCGCAACAATTCCAATCTTCGAGTTCCTCAAGAGGAGCGTCGAGGGCCGCAAAGGTCGAAAGCATCGATTCTTCATAGGCTCGTCCGGTGCTTTTGAGCGAACATCCGGGGAAATAAAGGTAGCTCATCCTGTCACCTCCTCCGGCAAAGGCACGATGGCCGGGCTTTTGACCATATGTTCTTTTTCGAGTACTTTGAGCATGCGATGCAATTCGTCTTTTCGTTCGATCGATTCGCGTTTGAGACTCAGCCGCCCTTTCATCATCAACCGGGCGCCTAAAACGGCCTGCTTGAGCATCGCCAGGGGGTTGGTCTTGAGATACAGTTTGACCAGTAACCAGGTTTCGCTACTGCGCCCCGACTTCTCCACGGCTTTGAAAAATTCTCCGGCCAAAACCGTGATCGGAAAACGCTTGGGCGAAATCCCCTCCCTGATGGCCAATCGCTTGGCGGCATACATGAAATCGGTGATTCGAATTTCTTTGGGGCATTCGACCGTGCAGGAATAACACGAGGCGCACAGCCAGGTGGTATAGCTGGCCAGCACCTCGCCTTTCATTCCGGCCCGGATCATGGCGATGATCTGCCGCGGCGTATAATCCATATACTGACTTAAAGGACACATACCGCTGCAGGTGCCGCATTGAATGCAACTGAAGAGCTTGTCGCCCCCGGGGATCGACGAGATTTCCGATGAGAAATGGGGATTGAGCTCCGATTCGTACCGTATTTTGCGCCACCCTTGCCACTTATTCATAGGTTCCTCCTCTAAGGCAACCGTTAAGTTCGAGAGGAACAGGAGTTCATCGAATGCGTCCGATTGTCGGAGAACCCATGATGCGGCGGCGCAATTGACTGCGGTCGAACCGGAAGGTCTTGACAAAGGTCAGGAACTACCGGCGTCCGACGTCGCCGGTGATATCGTTGTCCTCACCGCCCGAGGAAAATAATCGGGCGTAACCGATTCGAAACATCGAGGTGCTCGACGGCATGACGTGGACCCGCCGGATGGTGCGATGAGGGACGCGTCGCAAGTAGCAGGCTTTGTCGCAGATATAGGCGTAAGAAAGCAGCCGCATCGGTCGCAGATAGCATGTGAAATAATTCACAAATATCCGCAAACCACGACCTTCGATGGAATCGAAAATCGGCTTACGGGCGTCGCTTACCATCGCATGACAAAACTCCGCCAATTTTGAAATTATTAATGCAAGGAAACTGCGCGAAAGGCGTCCATCAGGTAGGACAGTATGAGAAACCGGCGTTACCGAACGCTGGCGTCGAATGAGCCACCGCATCAGAACACACTCCTCCTGTTTACCAGAAGCAATATAGATTTGATATTAAAATTCGTCAACCCCAAAGACCCCTAAAATCTATCTTTTTTGCTTTATACCATACAATTGTTCTCTCCTTTTCTCGTCGGTTCGCAATGCCGCCGGATAGAGTTCCATACAGCATGTCGAGGAGGACTTGGGAAACCATAAAAAATCCCGCCGGCAAGGGGGGAAGCCATACCGGCGGGTCCTGTAAAAAGAATGAGAAAGGTATTGTTCGTGCGCCCGGTTTTCAGGCACATGTTTTTCGGTGTAAAAGAGCGTTGGTACTTGACCGGATTTAATCCCGGTATAATTGGCCGGCGTTTCCGGGCCGACGGCGTGGAAGTAGTCTGCCGGTCGAGCAATTTTTGTCGGGTTTCGATTCCCATTGCCGAATCGAAACCCGACTTACGGATGCTAAATCCGCCGGATATTATCAGGTCAAAACGGGCTACAAATCAGTCCACTAAAATTCGAATCGCCTGGCGGACGGCGACTCCGCAAAGCCTCCTTCTAATTCCTGCATCTGCCGCCTGATATAGGTCGGCACTTCGAGATTGTTGTCACTGGTATAGACCAGTTCACGCTTCTTGCCGCCATTGCCGCCGTTGCTTGGAGCTTTCCGCACGACCGGCTCGCTTTTGAGCGTGCCGCCGAAGAGATCATTGGCCACTGCTTCCCGACGAGGCTCCTCGATTTCCGCCCTCTGAGAAGTGCCGTTACCGAAACCGGTGGCGATGACGGTGACGCGGACGGTATCCTCGAGGCGTGGATCGATTACGGCCCCGACGATGATATTGGCCTCAGCCCCGGCCGCATCGTAGATCTTGGACGTAGCGTCATTGACGTCAAAGAGGGTCATATCGGCGCCGCCGGTGACATTGATCAGCACTCCCCGGGCCCCGGCAATCGAAACATTTTCCAGCAGAGGCGAGGAGATGGCCATATGGGCCGCCGCCGCCGCGCGATCTTCTCCCTTGGCCTCCCCGGTGCCCATCAAAGCATCGCCCATTTCGAGCATCACGGTTCTGACGTCGGCAAAATCGCAGTTGATCAGGCCAGCCACGGTAATCAGATCGGAGATCCCCTTGGTAGCCTGATAAAGGACATCATCGGCCATGAGGAAGGCGTCGGTTAGAAGAGTATTGCGATCGGCGACGGCCAGCAGACGCTGGTTGGGAATGGTTATGAGGGTATCGACGTGCTTACGCAGTTCGCCCAGGCCGTCATCGGCCCGGCTGATTCTTTTCTTCCCTTCGAAATCGAACGGACGGGTGACGATAGCCACCGTCAGCGCCCCCTGGGATTTGGCCAGCTTGGCCACAATCGGAGCCGCTCCGGTACCGGTGCCCCCGCCCATCCCGGCCGTCACGAAAACCATGTCGGCTCCGGCCAGATGGGAAGCTACTTCGTCGGCGTCTTCCTCAATCGACTTGCGGCCGACTTCAGGATTGGCGCCGGCGCCCAGACCTTTGGTTACCCTTTTGCCGATCTGGACTTTGATACCCGCTTTGTTCTGCTCCAATACCTGAGCATCGGTATTGATGGCGATAAAATCGACGCCCGACAACCCGGCGTCGATCATCCGGTCGATGGCGTTGCCGCCCGCGCCGCCCACTCCGATCACTTTGATGTCGGCGGTGTTGGTCGTTTCGTCATCAAACTCGAACGGTATAATCCTTTCATCCGGCATAGCATCCTCCTCATAAAGCTCTATTAAAAATGTTCGTTAAACCATTTTTCAATTTTTCTCAGGATTCCCCTGGTTTTGCTTTTGCGCGCCACTTCCTCACCGTGCCGGACGCCGTACTGTATCAGTCCGATTCCGGTGGCGTGGATAGGTGAATCGGCCATATCGGTCAGTCCGTCGAAGCCCCGGGGGATACCGATCTTGACCGGCATGTCGAAAATTTGTTCGGCCATCTCTATGGTTCCGGGCATCAGAGACCCGCCGCCGGTCAGAACCACGCCGGCGGCCAGGGTTTCGGGATAATTGGCTTTCTTGATCTCCCGCTGGGCCATCGTCAGGATTTCTTCCATGCGCGGGCCGATAATCGAGGCCAGGACGTTGCGCGAAATATCGCGGGTCGAACGGGTGCCGACCCCCGGTACGGAAATCATCTCGTCGGCGTCCACCAGCGACGGTATGGCCGCCCCATACTTGATTTTTATATCTTCCGCCTGATCGATCGGCGTCCGCAGACCGATGGCGATGTCATTGGTGACGTTTTTGCCGCCCAGAGGAACGGTCGAGGTATAGCGGATGGAACTGTCGAAATAGACGGCGACGTCGGCGGTACCGCCGCCGATGTCGACAACGGCCACGCCCAGTTCCTGCTCCTCGTCGGTTAACAGGGCATAACTCGAAGCCAGCGATTCGAGCACCAGGGCCTCAACCTCCAGTTCGCAACGATTGATGGCCCGATATATATTGCGGACGGCGGTGGCGGCGGCGGTGACGATATGCACTTCGGCTTCGAGGCGGACGCCCGACATCCCGACCGGAACCTTGATGCCGGTCTGCTCATCGATGATAAATTCCTGAGGCAAAACATGGATAATCTCGCGGTCGGCAGGGATGGCGACGGCGCGGGCGGCGGCGATGACACGTTCGACATCGGTTTCGGTAATTTCATTGTCGCTCCGCGATACGGCAATCACTCCATGCGAGTTGATGGAGCGAATATGGTCGCCGGCCATGCCGGCGATGACATGCTCCACGTCAACCCCGGCCATCAACTCGGCGTCGGAAATTGCCTTGGAAATGGAACGGACAGTCTTTTCGAGATCGACCACGACGCCGCGGCGAATGCCTTCCGAAGGCACCATGCCCAGGCCGACCAGCCGGGGCGTTTCTTCGCCCGGTTCGATTTCGGCGATGATGGCGGCCGTCTTGGTGGTCCCGATATCGAGGCCGGTTATTATTCGTGTTTGCGACATGCCTCTCCTTTATTACCTCTGCCTGATAACCAACCCGTCATATGACAAATTGTAGCATCCATTATCCGACCGGGTCACCGTCCGTCGGGCGATGTCCAGTTTTATCAGTTGAGCCGTGAAATCCCGGGTGGTAGCCAGGTAACGGTCGGTCCCGGTCGTGAGATAGATGCTGACATACACGTTATCCGAAAAATCTATTTCCGCGATCTGCCGGTACAATTCAGGCATATTATCCTTGATTTCGAGGAGCCCCGACATCACTCCCGCCAGCCTGAAATCGGGCGGGGTCTTGAACAGTCGGCAATTTTTTAATCCTGTCAAAATCGGCAGGTCGATGTTTTTCCAGGCCGAATCGAAGGGTAGAAGCCGGCAATGACAATCGAGGCCATAGAGGCCGTCAATCAAAACCAGCGCGGCCGGATCGAAGCGATTGACCTCGGCGCAAAGACCATGGGGCAGGGAATACGACAAATACACTTTTTCGACCTTGTCGGAGGTGAGCATCTGACCGGCCAGAGCTTTGCGGTCGAGTCGAAAGAGGTTTTCGCCCGACCGCAGGCATTCATTGGAATATTTATCCAGTTTTTCGGCGAAGGGTCCCCGGATCTCGGTCCGGCGAACCGCAAAAACCGGCGACAGTTGGACGAAAGCCATCAGCCCGGTCATCATCACCGTCGCCGCCAGATACCACCAGTATTTTTTTCTGATACCCACAACAATCACTCGCTGAGTTTCTTGATAAGTTTGCCGTTAATGCGAAAGATATCGCCCGCACCCATAGTGATAATCAGATCGCCCTCATGGGCCACACCGGCCGCTTCCTCTATGGCGTTTTCCTTGAGTCCGATATATCTGACATTTTTATATCCAATCGATTCGGCGTAATCGGCGATCATAGCCGCCGTGATTCCTGGAATCGGTTTTTCCCGCGCCGGGTAAATATCCACGACCAGAGCCAGATCGGCGTGATGTAAAGCCTCAGCAAACTGCCGGTAGAAATCCCGGGTGCGGCTGAAAAGATGCGGTTGAAAAACGGCGATTATCTTTCCGGCATTATCCGGTTTGGTCTCGTGAATGCCATCGAGGGTCGCGGCCACTTCGCTGGGGTGATGGGCGTAGTCGTCGACGACAGTGACTCCCCGAGCCTGGCCGACGATTTCGAAACGTCGTCCGACGCCGCGGAATTCCCGCAAGCCTTCTTCGATAGCGGTCATCGGAACGTCTATCTCCAGCGCCGCCGCAGCCGCCGCCAGGGCGTTGGCGATATTGAAACGGCCCGGAATACGCAGGGACAAGGTGCCCCGTGATTGGCCCCGGACGATCAGATCGAAGCGCGATCCATAGCCGGTGAAAACAATGTTTTCGGCCCGGATATCGGCTGTGGGATCGAAACCGAAAGTGACGACCGGGCGCTTGATACCGTCGCGGATGCGGGCGACATTGCGGTCGAAATCGGGAATCACGACCGAGCCATAGAACGGTACCCGGCTGATATACTGGGCGAAGGTCGCCAGCAGATCATCGAGGTCATCGTAGCAGTCGAGATGGTCTTCCTCAATATTAGTTATGACCGCAATGGTCGGAAACATTTTAAGAAAGGAACGATCGAATTCATCGGCCTCGGCGACCATGATATCGCCCTTGCCGAGAAGACCGCCGGAATCGGACTCCACCGCCCGTCCGCCGATGAGGACGGTCGGATCGAGAGCCGTCTTAGAAAGGATTTTCCCCAGCATGGCCGTGGTCGTCGTTTTGCCGTGCGAACCGGCGATACCGACAGAAAATTTTAGACGCATCAGTTCACCGAGCATCTCGGCCCGCTTAATGACCGGTATGCCCCGCTCAAGGGCCTCGGCCACTTCCGGGTTGGATTCGTTGACGGCCGACGAGATAACCACCAGATCGGCCCCGGCCACCTGCTGAGCGCTGTGTCCGGAATAGACTCGAATGCCAAGAGATTCCAGATGCTCAGTCACTTCCGTGGGCGTGTTGTCCGAACCGGAGATATTGTAGCCCAGGTTATGGAGGATTTTGGCCATCCCCGACATCCCGGCTCCGCCTATGCCGACGAAATGCAGATTTTTATATTTTGCAAATATCATATTCGATCTTCCAAATTGCTCAATCGGCGCCGTCTTGATGGTTTGAATCAATTTGAGTCCTTTCATATCCGGCAAGATGCAAAATTTCACGGGCGATATCGGCCGCCGCCTCAGGGCGTCCCAGAGAACGCGCGGCTTTTCGCATGGTTTCAAGGCGGTCGGAGCGCATAATATCTACCGCCATTTTTAAAATTTCGATTCCGTCCAGGTCGGCGTCGCGAACCACTTCGGCAGCGCCGGCCGCCAGAACCTCGGCGGCGTTATGTGTCTGATGGTCGACCGTGGCATAAGGGTATGGTATCAGAATCGAGGGAATGCCGCAGGCGGTCAGCTCGGCGATGGTCAAAGCGCCGGCCCGAGCTATGGCCAGATCAGCCGCGGCATAGACAGCCTGCATTTCATTTGAAAACGGGAAAAGGGAAATTACAAATTCCTTTTTGTTTAGCCGTGCGGCCACATCCTTGTAATCCCTTTTCCCGCATTGCCAGATTAACTGCATCTTGTCATCAAGATGCGGCAAGCTTTTCAAAACCGCCTGATTTATTCGGGACGCGCCCTGGGAGCCGCCCAGAATCAGAATCGTTTTGCGGTCGTTTTCGAGGCCCAGTTTCCTGATAGCCTCGGCCCGATCACCCGAGATCACCGAACGACGGATCGGATTACCCAGCCGTTTGCAGGTCACGCCCGAGGGCAGATATTCTTCGGCTTTCTTGTAGGCGGTGAAAATCATATTGGTGCGGGTCGCCATTTTGCGAGTCACCAATCCGGGAAAACTGTTTTGTTCCTGCAATACCCGGGGGATGCCCTTGATGGCCGCCGCGATAATGGCCGGTCCGGCCACATAGCCGCCGGTGCCGATAACCACATCCGGTTTGAAGCGGGCGCACAGTCGCAACGACTGGAAAATCGAGATTATCAGCCGGAAGGGGAAAGCCAGCAGGGACAGAGACAGTTTCCGGGAAAGTCCACGGATGGCGATGGTATTCAGGGGATAACCAAGAGTATCCTGCATCCGATATTCGATCCCATAACGGGTGCCGATAAATTCGATCCGGCATCGGGGATCCTGAGCCGTCATCTCCTGCGCGATGGCGATGGCCGGGAACAGATGTCCGCCGGTGCCGCCTCCTGCAAACAAAGCCCTCACCATACCGGCCTCGCTTTCCCCCGCGAGAGATTGAGGAGGACGCCGATGGCAGCCGATGACATGACCAGCGAGGAACCACCATAACTTAAGAAAGGAAGGGTCAGCCCGGTCGTCGGAATCATGCCCAGAACGACGGCGATATTGATGATGATATTGACCGCCAGACAGACCGTGAGGCCGGTCGCCAGCAGGAAGCGATAACGGTCATCCTGCCGCGATGCGATTTTAAGGCCGCGCCAGATAACGCCCAGCAACAGGGCCAGCGTAATTGTCAGACCCAGCAAACCCAGTTCTTCGCCGATCGAGGCGAAGATGAAATCGGTATGAGGCTCGGGCAGGAAAAATTGTTTGAACACGCCGTTTCCCAAACCGACTCCAAAAATGCCGCCGTTGGCCAGCGACAGAATCGCCTGTTTGACCTGATGGGGAGCTTGCATGGGATCGGCCAGCGAGGCCAGATAACTGTCCACCCGGGATTTTTTATAGCCGAGGACAAAGACCAGAAGATAGACGGCCAGCGACGAACTGCCAATAGCCAGGACCATATGGGTCAGGCGGGCTCCGGCCAGAAACAGGATCAGAATAGCCGTGGCTCCCAGAACGAGCACCGATCCGAGATCGGGTTCGAGAATAATCAGGAGGGCGCCGAGGCCTATGATCGGGCCATAAGGCCAGAGATAGGAACGGACGTCGTCCAGATGGCGGCCCTTTTGGGAGAGAGAATGAGCCAGATAAAAGACCAGCATGAATTTAAACAGTTCCGAGGGTTGCAGGGTAATCGGTCCCACTGACAGCCAGCGATGAGTGTCACGAATCTGGGGCGTCAAGAAGACGACCACCAGCAGGAGGAAGCTGGCCAGCATGGCGGGCACGATCAGGCGGCGGATGTGATCAAGATTGATACTGGCGGTGATCAGCATGGTTACAAAAGCCAGACAAAGCCAGATCAGTTGCCGCTTGAGAAAGAAGGCGTGACTGGAAAATTTTTCACTGCCGTCGGCGATAGCGCTCGACGACGAATAGACCATGACGGTGCCGATCAGGATCAGCGCCGCAACCATCAGAAACAACAGAAAATCGATATTTTGGTCTTTACGCCTCAACGGTTGTCCCGCTTCCTTTTCCATTTTTCAGTTTGGCCACGATACTCTTGAAATCTTTTCCCCGCTCCTCGAAATTCCGGTACATATCGAAACTGGCGCAACCCGGCGAAAGCAGAACGGTATCACCGGAATGCGACAGTTCAAAAGCCTTGGTTACGGCATCGAGCATGGTGGTCGCCATGACGACCGGGATATGCCGACCCATCTGTTCGAATATTTTATCTTTGGCCTCGCCCAGAAGAATCAGGTTTTCCACTTTGCCTTTGGCTTCCGGGAGAAGTCTGGTGAAATCGCCTTCTTTGTCGCGCCCGCCGGCAATCAGGTTGACCCGGCCGGTCATGGATTTGAGGGCCACGATGACGGCATCGACGTTGGTTCCCTTGGAATCGTTGACAAAACGCACTCCCCCGATCACGGCGACGTCTTCCAGACGATGTTCAACACCGGCAAAACGTTCCAGAACGGCCGCGATGGTATCGGGTTCGATGCCGCATACCAGGGCCGCCGCCGACGCCGCGGCGGCATTGGCCCGGTTATGCGGTCCGGGAATGCGTATGCGATTGATATCAATGATGTCGATGTCCTTCCCGGCCAAACGGGCGACAAGCCTCTCTCCCCTCTGCAGGACGCCTTCCGCCGTCTGGTCAGAATATTTATTCTCATCTATGGAAAAAACCAATTGATGACTGCGATAGTCAAAGGAGCGGGTCTGGGTGACCGGGTCGTCGGCGTTGAGAACAGCATAATGATCGGCCGTCTGATTCTCGAACATCCGATACTTGGCATTGCAGTACCGGTCAAATGATTTATATCGGTCAAGATGATCCGGGGTCAGGTTCAGCAGGATGCCGACATAGGGAGCGAATTGCTCGATCCGTTCCAGTTGGAAAGACGAAACCTCGATAACGGCCAAACCATCTTCGTGAACCCGGCGGGCCACTTTGGAAAACGGCGTCCCGATGTTGCCTCCGACAACCGTCGGTCTCCCGGAAGCTTTGCATATCTCGCCCAGGAGCGCGGTGGTCGTGGTCTTGCCGTTCGACCCGGTGACGGCCAGGATTCGGCCCTGACAGACCCAATAGGCCAGTTCGATTTCCGAAAAGATCGGAATTCCGGCCATGGCCGCTTTTTGCACAATGTCAAGCGTATCGATCACCCCCGGAGACACAATCAGGAAATCGCATTGAAGCAGGCGGTCGCTGTGACCACCGCATTCATAAGCGATCTTCCGTTCCTCCAGTCGGGGCAGGACTTCCTGCAATTCCTCGGACGGCAGAACATCGGAGACAAAAGGTATACCTTCCAGTTCCGATACCAGCAGGGCGGCGGCCACGCCCGACCGGGCCATGCCGATAATGCCGATGTTGCGGCCTTTTATGCGATCGATTCGGTTCATCGTATTTTCAACGTGCTCAGGGTTAACAGGGCGAAAATAGCGCCGACGATCCAGAAACGGACGACGACTTTCGATTCTTTCCACCCCAAAAGTTCAAAGTGATGGTGAAGCGGCGCCATTTTGAATATCCGTTTGGTCCGGAGACGATAGGAGGCCACCTGCAGGATGACCGACAAAGCCTCGGCCACAAATACGCCGCCCACGATTACCAGTAACAATTCCTTTTTGATCAGAATAGCGATGGCACCCAAGGCACCCCCCAGAGCCAAAGCTCCGGTATCACCCATAAAGACCTGTGCCGGAGGCGCATTGAACCATAGAAAGCCCAGCGAGGCGCCGATTACGGCGGCGCAATAGACGGCCAGTTCGCTCGAACCCGGCATGTACTCGATGGCCAGATATGAGGAGAAGTCGGCGCGTCCGGAGATATAAGTCAGGCCGGCGAAAGCGATAAAGCAGAAGGCGGAAAGGCCTATAGCCAGTCCGTCGAGACCGTCGGTGAGATTGACGGCATTGGAGGTGCCGGTGATGACGAAAATGATAAACGGAATATAGAGAATCCCCAATTTGAGGACATAATTTTTGAAGAATGGGATACTGGTGTCGCTCGAGAAGGCGCCGCCGGGCGGGAAATAATACAACACCAACCCGAATAAAAGGCCGCACAATATCTGCCCGGCCAGTTTCTTGCGCCCGACCAGTCCGCGCGGTTGACGCTTTTTGGCTTTCAGGAAATCATCCATGAAACCGATAGTGCCCATCCAGATCGTGACCATCAGGATCAGGAGGATGAAACGGTTAGCCAGATCGGCCCACAAGATGGTCGGCAGGAGGACGGAAAATAGAATCATGATACCGCCCATAGTCGGGGTGCCTTCTTTGGCTTTATGAGTTTGAGGTCCCTCTTCCCGAATCTTTTCCTTGACCTGAAAACGATGGAGTATCCGCAGAAACATGGGGCCGAAAATCAGGGAGATAACCAGAGCGGTAAGGGCCGCCGCGGCCGCGCGGGTCGTGATATATCGGAACAGGTTGAGTCCCGATATATACTTCGTCAAATATTGAAACAGGTAATACAGCATATCAGTTATTCTTGAAAGCCGATCCTTTTATTCCGATTACGACTTTTTCCAGTTCCATGCCGCGCGATCCCTTACACAGTATCAGGTCCCCTTTGGCGATCACGTCCAGGAGCTTATGGAGAAGTTCCTGATGATCGGTAAAATGAAATACTGTTTTCTCATCCATGCCGGCCGCCAGGGCTCCTTTCGCGATATGCGCCGATACAGGGCCGAAACAGAACAGATAATCGACGCCCGCCCGAGCCGCTTCCTGACCGGCGCGAAAATGAAAATCCGGCGCCTCCGGCCCCAGTTCAAGCATATCGCCTAACACAGCAGTCTTTTTTCCGGAAGTATCGAAGGCCCGGAGCGAATTCAGGGCGCTGGTCACCGATCCGGGGTTGGCGTTGTAACAGTCGATCATCAGATGGAGGCCGTGGAAATTTTCAAGTTCCAGTCGCATATCGATCGGCCGAAAGCCGGCCAGCCCCCTGGCCCATTCATCCGGCCCGCATCCCCAGATGGAAGAGGCGGCAATAGCCGCCAGGGCGTTATAGACATTGACCCGGCCATAAACCGGGATAGCGATTTTCCGCCCCTTGACAGTGAAAGACAATCCCAAATCTTTGTTCATCTGGATTTCTTCGGCCATGAAATCGGCGGCATGCTCGATACCGAAACCGACAAAATCGAGCCGGCGGCGAGCCGCCTCGGCCATGCTCAGGGGGTCATCGGTGTTGAGGACGACCACCGCGCCAACCGGCAAGTTATCGATCAACTCGAATTTGGCTTTGACGACGTTTTCGATGGTCTTGAGGGTTTCCAGATGAGCCGGCCCGATATTGGTAATCACCGCCAGTTCCGGTTTGATGACCGCCGCCAGACGGGTCATCTCACCGGGGACCGAGATGCCCAGTTCAAAGATGGCGTATTCGATATCGTCCGGCATCCGGCCCAGAGAAATCGGCAGGCCGTAGAGATTATTCAAGTTACCGGGTGACCGGAAAGCCTTGTGGCAGATGCTGGCTATGGCATAGAACATTTCCTTGGTGGTCGTCTTGCCGTTGGACCCGGTGACAGCCGCAAAACTGGCGTCGGTGCGCCGCCTTATATAGGCCGCCAGATTCAGCAACGCTTCATGCGTATCATCGACCGCATAGATCAATCCCGGGGGCGTGGCGGCATACTCATCAAGGCGCGAGCGGTTGATTACCACCGCCGCCGCTCCCTGCTCGAAGGCCTTGAAGATAAATTTATGGCCGTCGTTTTTATGGCCGACGATGGCAAAGAAGATTTCACCCGGTTTGATCGTCCGGGTGTCGATCGACAGACCGCTGAATAATTGCACCGTTTCAGCTGATCCGGTTACCACTTGCGGCTCCAGCGCGATTTTCAATATTTCCGGGTTCAAGTGCTTCAATTATGCTCCATAACCAAGTCTATTCAGGTTTTCGACCGCGATATCACGATCCGAAAAAGGATGACGGACGCCGTCGATTTCCTGGTAATTTTCGGCGCCTTTCCCGGCCAGGAGAATCATATCTCCGGGTTGTGCCAAATCGAGAATTCGTGCAATCGCCTCCCGGCGGTCTTCGATAATTTCCACTTTGGCGCCCTCGACAATTCCCGGTTTGACATCATCGAGGATTTTCTGGGAATCTTCGGTCCGGGGGTTATCGGATGTCAAAACCGCCACGTCGGAGATGGAACTGACCGCTTCGCCCATCAGGGGCCGTTTGCCACGGTCGCGATCCCCGCCACATCCGAACAGGGTCAGCACCCGCCCATGGCCGATTTCTTTCAGTGTTTCAATCGTACGCCTGAGAGCGTCCGGGGTATGGGCAAAATCGATGAAGATCGTGAAGGGGGCGTCGCTGGCGATGCGTTCCAGCCGTCCCGGGACGACTGAGGAGTGTTCAAGTCCGGCGGCAATGGTCTCCAGGGGGATTCCCCCGGCGACAGCCGCGGCGCCGGCGGCCACGGCATTATATAAATTATAGCGTCCGGTCAAGCTGAATGAGACCTGATGCGAACCCTGCGGGGTGCAAAGCTCAAAAGTGGAACCGGCCGGCTCCAGGCGGAAATTCTTCAAATAGACATCGGCGGCGCTGTTATCGAGCGAATAGCTCAAAGTCTCACATCGGGCTTTATCGAATAATTGCCGGAACTCAGGGCAATCATAATTGATGACAGCCCGGTTATCATCCCCGGCGGCCAGATCCAGAAGGCGCGCCTTGGCATTGAGATAATCATTCATATCGGTATGGAAGTCGAGATGATCGCGGGTGATGTTGGTGAACAGCGCGACATGGACTTTCAGATTTCTGACTCGCTGTAAAATCAGCGCATGGGAAGAGACCTCTATCACGGTGTGGGCGCACTGGTTCTTGCGCATCATATAGAGCAGGCGGTAAACATCCAGCGATTCCGGCGTCGTCCGGCCGGCCGGGATCTGGTCGCGCCCGGTATCATAAACCAGTGAAGTGATCAGGCCGGTCGTTTTTCCGGCGGCCTGCAGGATATTCCTGATCAGGAAGCAGGAGGTGGTTTTACCGTTAGTCCCGGTGACGGCGTAAATTTCGATGCCCGCGCCGCTGTATGCGTAAAACTTGGCGGCCAGATCGGCCAGCGCGGCACGGGCATCTTTGACAATTATTTGCGGAACCGAGCGTGAGGATTGCTTTTCGGTCAACACCGCCACGGCGCCTCGGCTGACAGCCTCGTCGATCCAGTTGTTGCCGTCCTGGGCGAAACCGGTGATGGCGACAAATAGCGAATCCGGCTTGATCATCTTGGAATGATATTCCAATCCCCGGATTTCGACTTCATCATCGCCGATGACCACGGCGCCCGGTATGGCCCGGGCTGCGTCCCTGAGAAGAATAATTCACGCTCCCTTGTTTCGTTTGCATTCCAGATTTACGATTTCTCCGGCCGAAAGCGGCGTCCCGGCCTGAGGCACCTGCCGGATAACTCGCCCGGTTCCCTTACAGGCGAAAGCGATGCCGTAACGTTCCAATATGGCAATCGCTTCCCTGATGGTCAGGCCGGCCAAATCCGGCGTTTCCATTTTTTCCTGCTTATCGCATGACATATAGCAATAAACTTCCTCACCCGCCGACAGACGTGAATTCGGTGCCGGGCGGGTGGCTATGACTTCCTCGCCGGGTTGGGAGAATACGGCTTTCAAACCGAGCTTCCGAAGGCGGTATTCGGCCCGTCCTTTGGAATCGCCGATCATATCCGGAACCTCAATCAACTCCGGGGAGTCATTCACGGCATTGGGGTAATCCGCCTTCGAACCGTCCCGCGCGGCGTACGGCGTCGCCGGTTGGTAATTATCGATGGCGGCGAATTTGACGGCGATGTTTTTGAAAGTTGGCCCGGCGGTGTAGCCGCCGTAATGGATCGGCTCCGGTTCGTCAAGCACGACTATCCCGGCCACCTGCGGTGAGTCGGCCGGAAAATAGCCCGCAAAAGAAGCCATGTAGCGGTTTTTATGATAGCCGCCAGTTTCCAGATCCGGTTTTTCGGCCGTCCCGGTTTTGCCGGCGATGGCAAATGGCGCATCGCCGATCGGCTGGCCGGTGCCGCGCTCGACAACCCCACGCATGAACGAGTCGAGCATGGTCACGGTACCGTCGTCCAGAATCTTGATCGGCCGGCTGGTATGTCTTTCGACGATATGTCCTTCGTCGTTTATACACCCGGCGATGAAATGCGGTTGACACAAATAGCCGCCCGAGGCGACCACGGCAAAAGCCTGAGCCATCTGCAGGGCCGTGACCGAGACTCCGTGACCGATGGCAAAAGTCGAGGTGGTAAATTCCGACCAGCGATTCGGCTTTTGTAATATGCCGCCGCTTTCACCGTTGAGGCCGCACCTGACCTTCTGTCCAAACCCGAATTTCTGGGCCATGGCGAAAACCTTGTCGCCGCCGATTTCATAGGCGATCTTGCCCATGACGATATTGGAGGAAAATTCGAACCCCTCTCGAAATGTCAAATCGCCGTATTTGTGATCGTCGCGCAATGTGCGCCGCCCTAATTTCCATGAGCCGTTTTCGGCGAAGAAGATATCCTGGGGTTTAACACGCCCGTCTTCCAATGCGGTGGCCGCTGTAATCAGTTTAAAAGCCGAACCGGGCTCGAAGGTGCTGGTGACGGCGTTCAATTTAACCGGTTTGTCGCTGGGTTCGCCGTCGGCATTGCAATCGGCGGCGGCAATAATGGCCCCGGTATAAGGATCAAGAAAAACCGCCATTCCGCCTTTGGCGTGATGGTCCTTGACCGCCTTGGCCAGTTCCTCTTCGACGATTTGTTGTTTATCCCAGTCAACCGTCAACACCACCGATTGACCCGGCTGGGCTTCTTTCAAGGGAATTTCGCTGATACGATACTCTTCGCCGATACCGTTGGTCTGAATCATCGACCGCCCCGGGGTACCGGCCAGAGCCTCGTCCATGACCAGTTCAATCCCGGCCTTGCCGCGATTATCGAGATCGACGAAACCCAGAATCGCCCGCCCAACATTGCCATAGGGATAAAGACGGCTGGGCTCTTCCCTCAGGAATAAGCCACATTGATTGTCACGAGCCTTGAAACGCGTGAATTCCTTGGGGAGCAGGCCTCTTCTAATCCAGCGGAATTTCTTTGTCTCAAGTTGATTTTGCCGCCGGACGGTTTTGCGATTTTCGCCCAGGACATGGCTTAAAAGGTCGTAAGACGCTTCCACATCCTTTTTCGTCAAAGGGTAGGCGAAAAGCGATTTGAAACTGGTATTGACGGCAACTTTATTGCCTTTGATATCGTAAATTTCGCCCCGTTTGGCCGGCAATTCAATCGACCGCAGATATTGCCTTTCGGCCCGGTCCCGGAGTTCTTCCCCCCTGACGACCTGGACATAAACCAGCCGGGCAAAGAAAAAGACAAAGGCCAGGGCGAATATCAGGCTGACCAGCCCAATCCGGACTTTTGAGTAAGGCGTTTTCATTTATCTTCAAACAACTCCCCGGCATCGGCCTCGTTGGACGATACCAGCGGGATATTATTGGTCAATTTTTCAAAGGCTCGTACCAGCCCGGTATAACGATTCAGGTTTTGCTCCCGGTCGGGACTCAGGGTGAAATTTTGCGACGGCCGGGTCGGCTTCAAGCCGAGTTTCATCTCGCCGACAAGGGTTTCAACATTGGCGATAGATGAGGCGGCCATCCACTCAGACCTGACCATGGCCAGGTTCTCCCGGGCCTGATCGTTGCGTTGCTGGAGTTGGCCGATTTCATCCACCAGGTTGCGCACCCAAACCCGTTGGTAGATATAAAAGGACGCCACGACTACGATCACGACAATGACACCGACGATACGGAGATATCGATTTTCCCCGATTCGCGAGGGGCGAATTGATCGATTGTGGTGATGGCGGCGACTACGGGTCATATCAAATCTTCTCCGCTACCCGCATTCGGGCGGAACGGGCCCGGGGATTTTCCCTGATTTCGGATGCGGCGGCAATTAAGGGCTTCTTGGTTATGAGACGAAGGGCCGGAGATTGACCCCTGCCCGGCTCTCCGGGGGTCGCGGCGATGCTAACCGACCGCTCCCGGAAATAATTCTTTACTATGCGATCTTCAAGAGAGTGATAGGCGATGACAACCAGACGGCCTCCGGTCTCGAGTAAATCCACCGACGCCGCCAAACCCCGCTGAAGTTGCCCCATTTCGTCATTGACTACCAGCCGAATCGCCTGAAAAACCCGCGAAAGCGTTTTATTGATCCACCGGGGATTGGTCACCGAACCGATGACCGAAGCCAGTTCGGCGGTGGTCGTCAATGGCCGGCGGCGGGCGGCCACGATGGCTGCGGCGATTTTACGGGAATTCTTCTCTTCTCCCAATTCGAAAAATATCCGGGCCAGTTTCTCGGCCGAGTAGTTATTGACCACGTCGGCCGCGGTCATCTCGGTCCGGCGATCCATGCGGAAATCAAGCGGCCCCGATTCGCGATAGGAAAACCCGCGATCGGCGCTGTCCAACTGATGGCTTGAAACCCCAAGATCGAATAAAATTCCGTTCACCGATGCAATCCCTGCCTCGTGTGCTATTTCCTTTAGATTTGCGAAATCACCCCGCACTACCCTTACCTGCGAGGAATATTCTTGCGCCCTTCGTATGGTTCGAGCCACCGCTTCATCATCGCGGTCAACGGCTAAAACCCTGCCTGGAGCTTGTAACCTCGAAACGATTAGTAATGTGTGCGATCCCCCGCCGGCGGTAGCGTCGATGTAAACGCCGTCCCGGCGTGTCACCATGAAACCGACTGCCTCATCAGCCATAACCGGCCGATGATAGCCGTCGGCCTTACTCATCCCCGCGCAACTCCTCGGCTACTTCTTCATAGGTCTGCCCGAAATTATCGAGATAGGCCTGATAACGTTCCGGCGCCCAAATTTCTATAGTCTGATCGACCCCGATAACCAGAACAGACTTGCTCAAACCGACTAAAAGTCGTAACTTTTCAGGGATATTAATCCGACCCGACCGGTCAATTCTTACCAGGGAGGTATTCTGATAAAGGCGGCGGTTAAAATATCGAGTTCTTTTCTGGGTCGACGCCATGTTGCCGATCAGGGCTTTATAATCTTCCCAGCCCTTCATCGTGTACAACATCAGGCAACCGTCCAAACCCTCCGTCAAAACCAGCTCTTCCCCGGCTGGAATCCCCTTTCGCTGGGACGAGTCAGGATCTCCGGGTCTGATTTTGGCGGGAATCGAGAGGCGACCTTTGTCGTCGATGGTACAGGTAAATGAGCCACAAAAACCTAACACTCCGCGCCTTTCTCCCACATTATCCCATTTTATCCCACTGATGTTACTATTAAGCGATTTTCGGGAATAAAAGTCAAGGGAAAAAACTAAAAAATTATTGACGTAATCGTCTATCAATCAATAAATAACATAGCGAATTATTAATTTTTCCCGTACCTGCCTGAATGGCAGTCATTAGCCAATTTCAACATATGTGACATTAATTTTTGGCCTTTTTGTTGACCAATCCTTCCAATAGACTGAGGCGCTGCCGCCATAGTTTTGCCGCGTTCTCCTTAAAAGTCTCCTTATAAGTCCTCTTATGCCCATATAAGCTCTTGTAAGCCAATAAAATAAAAGCAGAAAAAAGCGGCTCGATTTCGATTCGTAGGGCACCGGTCTTGCATCGGAGGCTGGTGACTGGAGTTGAAATGCACGGGGGATAACATGAAAGCCTGCTGGCTGAAGCCGCTGATACTGATTCTGGCGCTTTCTGTCCCGGTTACTGCCGGAGTGATACAGAAAATCGAGTTTGACACCGACCGAATCGAGCTTGACCCGGCCCATAAAACGGTCAGTTATGATTCACTGGAGAGGATTGAGGACCCCGGCCACCCCGGTGTTCCTTTTCAGCAGTTGTATTTCACGGCCGCCAATAGTTATAAGGCCATTAAAATAAGTCCTGTAGTCATTTTATCCGATACGGTCGCGATCGATTTTGCGCCGGCCTTGTCCGACTCCGACCGAATTACCGCCGATATCGATTATCCGGTTGTCCAGCCGGTCATCCTTGATGCCGATGATCATTGTTACCCGTCACAGCCGGTCAGGATTTCATTGCAAACCATCAATGACCGGGTCGTCTGGTCGGTTCAAGTATTCCCGGTCCAATATCTCGATGACGGCCGAATCATATTTAATCGCCTGATTGAGTTCGCCACCGAGGATAATGATGATCTCGCCATATCGTGCGGTCTCGATGACGACCTTTTTGAAAATATACAAAGGGAGGCATACGCCCGGGTTTCATCCCCCCCGGACGAGAACGGGTGCCCGCTGGGTCATCAATACATTGTCGTCACTTCGCCTGAAATGGCCGCGGCCTTCGAAGAATTTATCGACCTGAAGAGGCAGACCGGCTTTGATGCTGCGATAGCTATCACCGATTCCATTTTTGCTTATTACAGCGGGATCGATGAGGCCGAAGCTTTGCGTAATTACCTGAAGGACTTTCACAATGCCGGCGGTACATATGTATTGCTGGGAGGCGATGAGAACCATGTTCCGATCCGCTACGCCTTTTATTACAACACCGACAGCATTCCGGGGCCCGAGGCCCTGATGATTTGCGATTTGTATTTTTCCGACCTGAACGGCGACTGGGACGCCGATCATGATGGCGTCTGGGGTGAACCGACCGCCGATAGCCCCGATCTGGGGGCCGAAGTCGCTCTTGGCCGTCTGCCCTTTTCGGAACCGTCGCAAGTCGCCACTTATACCGAAAAACTGCGCAATTATTTATTCAATCCCGGCGGCGGCGATCGCGAATATCTCAAACGCGCCGTCTTTTTTACCTCGGACCAGATGCTCGATTATTTTGAGGATCAGGGTCAGCAGGACTATGTCGCTCAATATTTCCCCGCCGATATGGACGTCGATTGCGATGATCTGGCCGAATCGCCGGCCGGTTTTGCTCCCAACCCGACCGGACCGTTTCAATCCGACGCCATCGCCGGACTTGACAACGGATACGGAATGGTAAGTATTCTGGCTCATGGCCGGCCCGATGGGTTCGTCCTCAGTTCCAATGAGTACAATCTTTTTCCCAAGTCATATCTGCTGACTGGTGAGGAATTTATCGGTCATGGGGCGTTCGATGATCTGGCGGCCAATCAGAAAATCGGTTTCTATTACACTATCGCCTGCAATCAGGGATCCATCGATCTTGAATCCGTTTATGATATGCAGGTGCCCTCGGTGGTGGAAAAACTCCTTGATCTCGATTCCGCCGGGGCTGTCGGCGTCATCGGCTTTTCCCGCTGGGGGTGGGTCGGTTCCAGTTATCGCCTGATGGCCTCATTCTATGAACATCTTTTCGGTGATGCCGACGGGTATCCGATAGAGGCGATGTATCGCACCTATCTCGATTACCCCTATTATCTCGATCAAATATACGGCCAGAATTACAACGGCGATCCATCCCTCCGTCTCTACCGAAATATCCCCGATGAAATCCATCTGACGGTTCCCGATTATTACACTCCGGGGCAACCGCTTTACTGCCGCCTGACCTTAAATGGAGAGGCCCTGGCCGGTCGGACAGTAACCTTCAAAATCGGTGATGACCAATATCAGTCGATCGTGACCGATGGCGACGGTTATGCTTCGGTGGGAATGGCTCTTGAATGCGCCGAAAACGTCGAAATCACCGCTTATATTCCCGGCCTGGTATCCGCTTCAAGCATTGTCTATCCCTCGATTGCCGCCGACGCCGACGATGACGATCCGATCATTCCGGATGAATTCGAACTTCGCCAGAATTATCCCAATCCCTTCAACCCAACCACAACTATCGAATTCACGCTGACGCGGCATCAACCGGTCTCGCTCGATATTTACGATATCCTGGGGCGGAAGGTGACCAGTCTTATTGATGAAAATCTTTCGGCTGGCGCTTATCAGGTGGTCTGGGACGGCACCGACTTTGACGGACGCGAAACGGCCAGCGGCATATATTTTTATAGGATAACGTCCGAAGAGGGTGTTGCCGTCCGGAAGATGGCTCTGGTCAGATAATTTTTCTTACCCAATGATACAGTGATCGAGGAACGGCGGCCAGCATCAACCCGACCCCGGCCAGATATGGCAATGACCGGCGAATTATCTTTATTGCAGGAGCCCCCTGACGTGTTTTTTCCCGCTTCAAATAATATTTAAACATGCTGTAATGCGACAGCCAGACCATTTTCGGTTTATGCCTCGAAACCGACCCTCCCCCATAATGTTCGACCACCGCTTCATAGCAATAATAATTGATATCTCCGGCTTGATGGAGGCGATAACAGAAATCGACATCGTTGAAAAAAATGCCGAACGATTCATCGAGGTTTCCGATTTTGTCGATGACTTCACGGCTGACAAGCATCGCCGCCCCCATCGGTTGTTCCGCCTGGCATGATTGGGTGTGATCAAAATCGCCCATTTTCCAGCCGTTGAAAAATCCTGACCTGGGGAACAAATAGGCCAATCCGGTTAATTCGAAGAGCAGGTGATGATAACGGGGAAAACGGCGGCAGAACTTCTGGAGACGACCGTCGAAACCGACCAACCGCGGACCGATCATGCCGGGACGTTCGAGCCGATGGTAGCAATCCAGCAGGGCCTTCATGCATCCCCGCCTGACGCGGATATCCTGATTCAGAAGCCAAAGGAACTCGTATCGCGCCGCCTCAATACCCTGATTCATGGCCCGCGCGAAACCGAGATTGGAATCATTCTGAATCAGGCGGATATCAGGATGATTCTCCCTGATGAATTCCCTTGTCCCGTCGGTGGAATGATTATCGATAACGATTATCTCACTGGTATATTCGTCCAGATCGGCCTTGACGGTTTTCAGGCAGTCGGCGATGAAGTCGATCCCGTTGTAGGCGACCACCACCGCGGAAATACGTGCCTGTTCAGCCAAGGGAAATCCTGTTAAAAACGGAGGCAAAATGTCGGGCCACTTCCATACGCGAATATCCGGAAGCGTCGCCTTTTTCCCAGGGCAGAGCGCTCTGGTGATTGCGGAATAATTGCAGTATAGCCTCGGCCAGGGCGCGCGGCTTTCCGGGTTCGACACAGACGCCGCTTCGAGTTGACTTGATGAGATGATCGATTTCACCGCCGACCGGGACTGAGGCCAGTACGGGCGCCGGCAACGGCAGATAATCGAATATCTTGCCGGTCAATATCCCCGGATATCGGCCGGGAACGCTTATAAGAGTGACGGCTGCCGAGGCCGCTCGCATAATCGCTTCCCGATGGGGCAGATAATCGACAATATCCAGACGCCTTTCCATCCCGTACTTGGCGGCCATCGTGTTGAGTTCAGCCCGGTCGTTGGCTCCAATCACACGGAAGCGCAGACTTTTTTTCAAATCGGGGTCCATGCCGAGGGATATTTTGCCGGCTTCCAAAAACGGTTCCAGAGGATGAAGGGGGCCGACGGTTCCCATATAGCACATCACGAAATTATCATCTCGTGGGATATCGCTGACAGTGTTGAAATCATCGGGATCATAACCGCCCATAATCGCCGAGGCCGACAGGGACAACTGTTGTGCGATGGAATCATTTATGGCGGTCACGGCGTCGGCCGTATCGACGATCTCGCGCAACAATAATTGAGATTTCTCCACCATAGATGCCTGTCGGTAAACTTCTTCAGGCGGCCGCGATTCCCAGGGATCTCGGAAATCAGCTACCCAGGGCAGGCCGAAACGATTTTTGAGATCCATCGCCACCAGGTGCGAGGTAATCGGCGGCGATGATGACAGGATGACGCTAATATCGCTCTCGCCGATGATTCTGGCGGCCAGTTTGAGCGCCGGGCGTTTCCAGCCGATTTTGGAGTCGGGCCAGAAATGGACCGTCTTTTCCTTGGCGATAGTCTTGACGCGCCGCCCGGCTTCAAAAGGGATAGGTATCAATTTGCCGATGCGGGCGGGATCGCTCGAGCCGGAACGATGGATGCTGACCTCGGCCGGAAGTTCCTCGAGCAGTGATTTATCGTGGGCCGGATATCGGATCGGCTTGACGGTCAGAATTTTGACGTCATAGCCGCAGTGCGGCAGGTATTTGGCCAGCTTGGCCATCCGCTGAACCCCCCCCATCCCTAACGGCGGGAAATAATAGGCGATTAATAGCGCCATCTTATTCATGGATTAATTCCTGAAAAATATTTTTGACGCGTTGCATATTATCCTGCCAGATTGCGTCGCGTTCGATTCGAGCCCGGTTGATCTCGGCCACCCTCCCGAACCGGCTTCGCATTTTCTCGGCCCGGATCATCGCCTCGGCCAAAGAGGAGGCCGATCCCGGCTCGAAGGTGACACCGTTGATTCCATCCTCGATCCATTCCCGATTGCCTTCAATATCACTTACTATCGGGAAAAGTCCGACCGTCATCGCCTCCAGCAAGGCCACCGAAGTCGAATCCGACAATGAGGCCGACAGGTAAATATGATAATTTTTTAACGATAACGCAAACTCTTCATGCGGAAGGAACGGCTGTAGCGTTATTAAATCGGTCAGGGATCGGCCCCTGATTTCATTTCCCACCGCCTCGACTTCCGGCCCTTCGCCAAGCATATCGATTTTGAAATCGATCCGGCCGCGGAGCATGGCCGCGGCGTCAATAATGGTGCTGGGATCATATACTTTTTGTAATCCACGAGGCGCAATGAGGCGAATTGGTCCTTCGGTCGGTAACTGTACCTCTTGTGCCGATTCAAAAAAGTCCCGGTCGATGCCCATCAAGATCCGAATTATTTTTTCCGCGGGCATATACTTTTGCGCCGCCCGATGTAGATTTTGATTATCGACGGTACAATAGGCGGCCCGTTTCAAGGCGCGTGAGACACGCCGCCGATGAATTATCGATTTCTGCGGCAACACCAGCAGATCACTGCCCCAGGCCGTAAGGACCGTCGGTAATAATGTATAATACGACGCCATCCAGCCATACGATACGACATAGTGGGCATTAATCAGATCAGGGCGGAAATCTTCAATTGCTTTTGACAGGTCTTTTCGGGCCATGAGATAATTCAGAGCGCTGACCGGTGTGCGATGGCGGGAGGCGTAAAAGCGACGCGGCCATACAATGGTTTTCGGTTCCAGCGAAAACAGAGCGACCTCGAAACCCTCTTCGGCGAAGTATCGGCCCCAGCGTTCGATATGCACCGACCGGGCATCCCCCAGAATCAAAAGCCGCGCCATTTTATCGCCCCACCAGTCTTCTCAGCAGGGAGCGCGATGTCAGAATATCATACTCCACCCGGATTCCCTGCCACCGTTCCTTGTAGCGAATCAGTCCTTCAGCATCGGGCGGCGAAGCGCCGAGGTTGACTGTTTTCAAATTAAGAGCAGCGGCTTGGGCGATGGCATCGTTCATCAGAAGCTGGCTGGGTTTGAACTGCCGTTTATCATAATCCGAGACCGTTTGCCAGTTGAACAGAGTTTCCCCGTGGATAAAGTGAATCTGTGACCCAACCATCTCACCTTCGGCCATCAACCCCGTCCAATATAATTTCCCGGTTTTTTCCAGATGCCGAAAAATGATTTCGAAGAATTTTCCTTCCCGGAGAGGCCCCCCCCCTTCATGCCGCTTCTTGGTCAACAAGTACAACCGGTAGAAATCATCGACCAGTGATAATTTATCGATCATTATTATTTCCGAATCGACTTTTTGGCCGGCTCGAATATCGTATTCGATTTTTTTGTGGGGCTGAAAATTTTCGGGACGGTCAAGCCTGACGATATGGGTAAAGCTCTGTGTGCGCTGAAGGCCGTGGCCGTGCCAGTCTTTCAGGGTTCCCCCGAAATCGGCAATGGCGATGCGGGAAAAATCATGCTGGCGCAAATACCCGGCCAGAGTGTTCAAAAAGGCCGACCGCATCTTGTCGGGGCAATCCGGGCCGATAACCGGCCCGCCATAGGTGCCGTCGGGCATGGAATAAAATGCTTTCAGTCCGAAACGGCGGGTGATCACGGCCGGCATGCCGGCCATCAGCCGGCTCCCATCATAACCGCACAGGAAAACCGATCGTGGATGATGAGGCAAAGCCCCGACGCCGATATCGGCCCACGCGACGGTCTGAAAGAAAGAGCCGCCAGCCGCCAGCTTCTCCCAGGCGGCGGTATCAAGCTCGTCTCGCTCGACAACCCGAAATTCCATTTATTCCCGGATTAGAAGAATTTTGCCCCGGCCGACTTCTTTGTCGATGTTTGTCAGAGTAAAAAAATACACGCCCGAAGCGACGATTTTCCCATTGGCGTTACGGCCATCCCACTCCCCGTTGACCGGAATTTCACGGACCAGTTCCCCGGCCGTCGTGAAAATCCTGACCTCGGCCAGGCCGGAATAATTGAACCTTACCGTTTCATTGCCATAGCGAATAACGAAAGGATTGGGATAGGCCAGAATGTCATCCAGATTCTGAGTGCCCAGCCGATACGGCATCTCCAGCCGCGAGACGCCGCCGGAGGTCGAGATCCAGAGAGCATCGGTGGCGGTATCGTAATATAAGCTCAGGATATTATCATCGACCAGATCGGAATTCATGGTCGTCAGATATTCGATCGAACCAGTGCCGATATCGCGAATTACCAGCCCTTTTCCGGAACCGGCGTATAGACAACCCTGCCCGTCGAAGGCGATTCCGGTCACCGAGGGACCGAAACCGGACGGCAGGGCAATATTGGTAAAATATGTCTCTCCCAGCGATTGAAATGATATACCGTAAGAGGTGCCGACCCAGAGAGTATCATAACCGTCGATGGCCAGCCGGTTGACGAAATCGGAACCGATGCCTGAGTTGGAGGAGTTGAAAGTCCAACGATAATCGTCGGCCGTATAAAAGGGGCTGTCATTGTAAGCGATGGCGTAGATGCCGGACTGTTCCGAGCCGGCATATATCACCCCCAGGCCGGCGGCCACTGCGACCACTTGATCGGCATGGACGCCTCCCACCAGCGTATAAATCTGCCATTGTTCGAGATTGTAGGGATTAACCGCCACCAATTCGCCTTTTTCACCGCGCCAGTTGGCAAACCAGACGGCATCGCCGGAATTATAAATGCCGGGTACGACCACTGTATTGGAATCACCGATGATATCGGATAATCCTGAGTTGGAGTTGGTGAAATGGGCGATGCTGTCGCCCAGAACTCGATATACGCCATTGCCGTGTGTGCCGACCCATAATTCTCCCAGTGGACCGACCGTCAGGGCCCGGTACAATCCGGAAACGCCCGGAACCGGGTTCCAGTGACCGTTTTCATAATAAGCCAAAACCAGATTGCCGAAAGCCCCCCAGATTTTTCCCTGCGCCGAGACGATAGCTCGACATTCGTTGGTCGGAGTGCCGCCGGCGTCGAATAAGACCATCGAATCCGCCTGCGGATAATAAATGCCATAGAACAGGTTACCGTCCCAATAGCCGCCATTGTTATCGACTGCTCCGCCCGAGGTATTCGGGATTGGCATGCCATCGGTCGGGAGATAATAAAATCCGGAGTTGTAATAGAAAACGCTTCCACGGGAATCGTTAATCAGAAGAGAATCGCCGACGACCGACATATTGTAAACCACAGGGAGACCATCGGGGCCGATCGGTGTCAGCGTCGGGGCTCCGCTCCGGTCAAAACGGTAGACGCCGTTGATGGCTCCGATATAGGTCGTATCGTGATAACTGACCAGACCTCGTACATAATCGTCCGCCATAGAGGATATCTGGGAAGGAAAGTAAGTCACCCAGCCATCCGGGCCCTTAAGAAGGCGGATGTCATCGCGAGCGCCGACGGCCAGTCCCGATTCCGTGCCGACCCAGAGGCTGTCGGCGTCAAGCATCACCCGGCGGGCCGGCGTATCCCGATCGATTTCACCCAGCCGGCTGTAGGTATCCAGAATCAGGCCCGAACCTTTTTCTTCGGAGGCAAGGAAGATCGTGACTCCGATTCGATTGGCCAGCCACAGGGAATCGCCGCCGGGCGTACCCGCTATATCATATATTTCAACCAAGCTTCCGTCGCGGTCGGTAAATAAATACACATCCGGATGACCGGGATCGGAAAAATCGACCAGACGGCCGCGCCCGCCGACCCAAAGGCGATTCTGGTTATCGACATAAAGAGAATACAGCTGATTCATGTCCAGGCCGTCAACATTTGTATAGGTTTCACTGGTCATGGAATCGGGGTTGATCCGCACCAACCCCCCCATAGTCGCCACCCAGATATTGCCGTTATAAAGCGTCATCTCCTTGACTTCATTAAAAGAAGTGAAACTTTCCCAATGCCGTATTACGGCGTCGGCGGGTGTTGCCAGAACCGCGCTCAGGACCAGCGCCAATGCGGCCAAAGATGTCAGGAGACTTTGCTTTTTATCCATAAGAATATCAATATACAAGAAACCAGGCCGATTAACAAGAGACCGATCCGTCCCAGGATCGGGCCCGTTCGATTAAACACTGTCCGTCCTTCCACCGGCGCAATCATACCGTGTAGAATCGTCCTCTCATAAAGTCTGCTTTTGTTATACATCCTTCCATATTTATCGACGAAATAAGAGAACCCGCTGTTGGCCGCTCGCGCGATCCCGATCCGGTTTTCGATGGCCCGGAAGGGCGCCATTCCGGCATGCTGATAAGGACCCGAGGAGCGCCCATACCAGGTGTCATTGGTAATATTGACCAGAAAGTCGGCCCCCTGACGTACATAGCGGTTAATCACCTCGGGAAATATGATTTCATAACATATCAGGGTGCCATAATCGCCGAATTTGTTGTCATAAATCACCAATTCCCGCCCATGAACGAAATCGGACCACCCCATCGACAGGTTGGCCAGAAAGGGAATATATTTGCCATACGGGACCGTCTCGGCGAAAGGAACCAGTTTGGTTTTATGATACACTACCTGATGACTGCCGTCGGCGTCGAATTGGACCGCGGCATTGAAGGTTTCAATGGTGGTATCATCGGCATATTGATAATCGAGAGTCCCGACCAGCATCGGGCGTCCCACCTTGCGGGCCGTATTGGCCACTTTTTGAGTCAGGTAACGGTCGGCCAGCAGGTAGGCCGGAGCGGCCGTCTCCGGCCAGACTATCAGATCAGCCGGCATGGCCGCGACGGCCATAGAATCATAGACGGCGAAATTGTATTCTTTTTTGCTTGGGTCCCATTTGGTTTCGATATCGATATCGCCCTGCAAAAGGGCGACGTCAATGGAACCGCGATTAACCGGGCCGGCATGGGATAAGACTATCGCGCCATAAATGGTCGGGATCACAATCAACAATCCGGCCGCAAGGGCCATAATCCCCCGGCGCCTTCGCCGGTGGTCGCGCCATATCCGCCACAGGAGGATATTGACGACAACAATGATAAATGACAGGCCCAGGTCGCCGACGTATTCGCAAATTTGCAGGAAGGGAAGATAACTTCCCTGAGTATATGAAATATTGGACCAGGGAAAGGCGATTTCGAAAAGGGTTCTAAAATACTCCATCCCGACCCAAAGAAAGGGCAATAATATCATGGCGAAAAGGCGGCTATATCGATATACACCGGCATAGAGGGCAAGGATAAAAGCGGAATAAAACGAAATAATGGCCATGGCGGCCAGCGTTCCCGGGATCGTCACCCACCCGATCCAATAAAGGGCAAAAAGAAAATAGACGAAGGAAAAAAGGTATCCGCTTTTGAAGGCTTTCCCGAATGATTTCCCGGAAATGATATCAAGCGGCAGGATTAATGCAAGAAAGGCCAGAAATCCCAGGGGCAGGGGCGGCCAGGCCGCGGCCAGCAGGACACCGGAGAGGCTCAGGTAAAATCGTTCATGGCGGACGAGGGGGTCGTCAGGCCAGAGCGCTTGACCAATATATCGGAAAATTTGCGGCACCTACCAATGTAACAGGGACTCACCGGTCATTTCAACTGGTTTTTCTATCTTTAACAGCTCCAAAATAGTCGGCGCGATATCGGCCAATTTGCCTCCCGGTCTCAATTTTACTCCGGCAGGGCCGTTGACCAGCAGGCAGGGCACGGGATTGGTGGTGTGAGCCGTATGCGGCCCGCCCGTTTCGGGATCGACCATCATTTCCACGTTGCCATGGTCGGCAGTCATGATGCCGATTCCATTCTTCTCCACCAGCGCGCCAAAAACCCGACCGACGCAGGTATCGACAGTCTCGACGGCCTTGACGGCAGCGTCGAAAAAGCCGGTATGGCCGACCATATCGCAATTGGCGAAATTCAGGATAATCAGCTCGTACAACTCGGAATTGATCGCCTTAACGACCTTATCAGCCACCTCCGGCGCCGACATCTCCGGCTGCAAATCATAGGTGGCAACCTTGGGCGACGGCACCATCATCCGGTCTTCCCCGGCAAACGGTGTTTCCTCGCCGCCATTGAAGAAATAGGTGACGTGGGCGTATTTTTCCGTTTCGGCGATACGCAATTGTTTCATCCCTTTTTCCGAGATGATTTCACCCAGGAGGCGTTTCATGAGATGTTGAGGGAAGGCGATGCGCGGCGTTTTCAACTTTTCGTCGTACAGGGTCATGTTGACCAGATCAACCTTCAATCCGTCGGGGCCGTTTTCGTTTTCTATGGTCGTCAAGGGTTGACTGCCCTCGAAAAGATAATTCAATTGCCGCACGCGGTCGGCCCGGAAGTTGAAAAACAGGGCCAGATCGCCCGAATTCAGTTTGCCGTCTTTATCGCCGTCATTGAAAGCCACCGGTTCCACAAATTCATCGGTCACTCCGGCCTGGTACGATTCTTTGATGGCCGAAACCGGATCGGAACCGATTTTGCCCTTGCCGTAAACGATGGCGCTATAAGCTCGCTCCACTCGTTCCCAGCGTTTATCGCGGTCCATGGCCCAATAACGGCCCATAACCGTGGCAATCGATCCCAGTCCATATCCCTTGAACATCGCCTGCGTTTGTTCTATATAGCCGGCCCCGGAAGTCGGCGAGGTGTCGCGGCCGTCAAGAAAAGCATGCAAAAACAGCCGCGGGGCCTTGAGGTCGGCGGCCATTTTAATCAGGGCTTTCAGATGCACCATGGAACTATGGACACAGCCATCGGAAACCAGCCCCAGCAGATGGATGGCCTTTCCGGCGTCGATGGCCTTCTTCATGGACGAAACCAGAACTTCGTTCTTAAAAAACGAGCCATCCTCGATGGATTTATCGATGCGGGTGATATCCTGATAGACGACCCGGCCGGCACCCAGATTAAGGTGACCGACTTCGGAGTTGCCCATCTGACCTTCGGGCAGACCGACGGCCAGTCCGGACGTATGGATAACATGGTTGGGCCAGGCGCGAAATAATTTCAAAATGTTCGGTTTTCGGGCCGCAATAACGGCGTTATCCTCTGCCGCCGGCCGGCAACCGAACCCGTCAAGTATGCATAGTAATATCATAGGATGTTATACGCGGCCAACTCTCTTCCTTGATAAAAAAGACAACTTATCAATTGATTATGACCGCCTTTTCCCCTTTTTCGATCTGACCGATCCGGAATGACGGCTGATTATTTTCCGCCAGAATCGACTCCGCTTTATAGGCGTCGGACTCGCGGACGACGATGATATAGCCAATCCCCATATTGAAGGCGTCAAGCATATCTTTATCCGAGACGCCGCCGGCGTCCTGAAGAAATTCGAAAATCGGTAAATTCGGCCAGGTCGCGCGGTCGATTACGGCCCTGAGATTATCCGGAATAATGCGGATAAGATTACCGGGGATGCCGCCGCCGGTGATATGAGCCATCCCTCCGGGGCGAACCTTGTCGAGCAGAGCCATAACCGGGTGGAGGTAACTGCGATGGACCTTCATCAATTCGGCGCCGATTTCATTTTCCAGCGAATCAACTCGATCGTTTATTTTCAACCCGGTCAGTTCGAAGCAGATTTTGCGGGCCAGTGAATAGCCATTGGTATGCAGGCCGACCGACGGCAAACCGAGGATGATATCGCCTTCTGCAATACCGGAACCGTCAACTATATTTTTGCGATCCACCAGACCGACAATAGTCCCGACCAGATCGTATTCGCCCTCATTATAAAAGCCGGGTAGTTCCGCGGTCTCGCCGCCGAGGAGGGGCATATCGTTGGCGCGACAGCCGCTGGCCAGTCCTTCAACGATCCCGGTGATCACATCGGGCTCGAGACGGCTGACGGCGATATAGTCCATGAAAAACAGGGGCCGGGCGCCCTGCACCAGAATATCGTTGACGCAATGGCCGACGATATCTTCGCCAACAGTGTTGTGGATGCCGGAAATAAAGGCCAGTTTCAGCTTGGTGCCGACGCTGTCGGTTGAGGAGACCAGCACTGGCTCGTCATAACCGTCCAGTTGAAGCCGGAACAGGCCACCGAAACTGCCGATATCGGAGAGGACATTGGCATTGAACGTCCCGCGGGCCAGTTTTTTGATCCCGGCCACGGCAGCGTCGCCGGCGGCCAGGTTGACGCCGGCGGAAGCGTAGTCTATTTTCTTTTTGTTTTCCATAGTACCGGCCAAATTATCGGGCACAAAGCCAAAAGTCAAGCGGTATGCGAACCGGCCCCAAAAATCAGAATTATGATATTCGGAAACGACTTTTTGGGCTTTGTGGCGTAATATCTATATGTTTTATGGGACTGAATTTTCCGCGCCGGGGGAAATATCCTCTCCCCCCCTTGTTTTTGCGACCGGAATAATATATTTAGTACTCACGATTAACAAACCCTGCCATTTCGCATATATAAGGAGGAGATGGTGAAAAAGATCAGCCTGATATTTCTTCTGGGTCTGCTGGGTCTGTTCCAAATAAGCCCCGCCTCGGATGAGATCAAACTCGACGTCAAAGAGCATGACCTTTCCAACGGCATGAAGATCCTGGTCGTTGAGAATCATATCGCTCCCGTGGTTTCGACCATAATCCGGTTCAAGGTCGGGGCCGTCGACGAACACACTCGTATCACCGGAATTTCGCACTTCACCGAACATATGATGTTCAAAGGCACCAAAATAATGGGCACTTCCAATTATGAAGCCGAAGTGTCGCTCATGGCCAAGATGGATTCGATTTCGTATCTTCTGGAGCAGGAAAAAGGCAAATTGCGCCATCCCCTGTTTCATGGCTCCGAAGAGCGAGTCAAGGAACTCCGCCAGCAGATCGCCGATTTGCAGGCCGAGGAGGCCAAGTATATAATCAAGGACGAACTCTGGGAAACATATCTCAAAAACGGCGGTAGCGGCCTGAACGCCTCGACCGGCACCGACGGCACCCAGTATTATGTTTCTTTACCGTCGAACCGGCTGCAGTTGTGGGCCTTCATGGAATCCGACCGGATGGCCAACCTCCAACTGCGCGAATTCTATTCCGAGCGCGACGTAATCCGCGAAGAACGCCGGCAGAGTACCGAAAACCGTCCCTGGGGAGTGGTCGGCGAGGCCATGAGCGCCTCGGCGCACTGGATTTCCCCCTATCGCTGGGATGCCATCGGATGGGGCTCCGATATCGAGAATTATCGGCGGGCCGATATGGCCAAATATTTCCATACTTATTATCACCCGTCCAACGCCATCGCCTGTATCGTCGGCGACGTCAATCCCGAGGAAGTCTTCAAACTGTGCGAAAAGTATTTCGGGGCGATCCCGGCCGGCCCCACTCCGCCGCCGGTCTTCACCGACGATACTCCGCAGAAGGGAGAACGCCAGATCGATGTCGAGTTCGACGCCAGCCCGATTGCCATGATCGGCTGGCATATGCCCGAAGTCGGCGATCCCGATATGGCCGCCTTGGACGTGCTCTCGGATATCCTGTCCCGGGGCCGGACCGGCCGTTTTTATAAAAGCCTCGTGGAAACAAAACTGGGCCGGGTTTCAGCGGGTATCTCTTTCGCCCGCTATCCCGATCTGTTCATTTGCCGGGTCACCCCCATGGGCGATCACCCGGTCGAGGAAGTTGTTGATTCGGCGCTGGTTGAAATCAATAAACTCAAAACGGCTCCGGTCGAACAATGGGAAATCGAAAAAGTTCGCAGTCAGTCCGACGCCGATTTCATCAGGTCCCTCAATTCCAATATGGGTCTGGCTTTCCGCCTGGCCAATTATCAGGCCATCGCCGGAGACTGGCATTATTTGCTTGATTACCGCAATGAATACAAAAAAGTCACCCCCGATGATATTATGCGTGTCGCCAAAAAATATCTGACCAAAAACAACATGACCATTGTCACGCTGACCCAGCCATCATCGGAAACCACTGACACCGAAGCCGGCTCATGAGGGAGGAAAAGAAAATGAAGAAATTGTGCATTTATTTGCTGGCGGCCCTGCTGACAGCGGCCGTTTCCCTCCCGGTTATGGCCCAGCAGCAGCAATCCGAGGGTTCAAAGATCATCGCCGGTTTTAAATATCCGCAGTTGAAATGGTCGGTTCCGGAGGTCGGCAAAGAGGTCCAGAGGGAAGTGCTCGATAACGGCATCATTCTCTACATGATGCAAGATCATCGCCTGCCGCTGATCAACGTTTCCGTCATGATCCATTGCGGCGACGTCTACAGCCCGTTGGATCGGATGGCCGTCCCGGAAATAACCGGCGACGTCATGCGGGCGGGCGGCACGACTCATATCGACGCTGATTCCCTCAACGCCCTCCTCGAAATGATCGGCGGGCGGCTGGAGACTGCCGTCAATTACGAGAGCGGCGACGCCTCTCTCGACATTCTGTCCAAGGACACCGAGTTGGGCATCAGCCTGCTGGCCGACGTTCTTCGGAATCCGGCTTTTCCGGAAGACAAGATCGAACTGGTCAAGTCGCAGATGAAAACCAACATCAAACGCCGGAATGACAGTCCCGGAGGGATTGTCTCACGGGAATTCAACCACATCATCTACGGCGATCACCCGGAAGGCAGGATACTCGAATGGGCTTATGTCGAGCCGGTCACTCGCCAGGACCTGATCAACTATCACGATAAATATTTTGCGCCCAACAATATCATGATGGGCATCACCGGCGACTTCGATCCCGTCGAAATAAAAAACCTGCTTAATAAATATTTCGGCGACTGGCAGAAGAAAGACGTCGACCTGCCGTCGATCCCGGCGGTGGTCGATACCCCCAAGCCGGGCGTGTACATGATCTATAAGGACGTTAACCAGGCCAGTATCCGTTTCGGCGAACTGGGCATCGACCGCGATAATCCCGATCGCTTTGCGGTCTCGGTCATGAATTATATTCTCGGCGGCGGATCGTTTACTTCCCGCATGACCAGCAAAGTCCGTTCCGACGAGGGGCTGTCATACTCGGTCGGGACCCGCTATGAAACCGATACTCGCGATCTGGGTGTCTGGTATGCCTTTTGCCAGACCAAATTATCGACAACCTATAAAGCCATGCGGCTGATGCTCGATGAAGTGGAACGCATCCGCCAGGGATTGGTTACCGACGAAGAACTGAAATCAGCCAAGGACAGCTATATCAATCGCTATGTCTTCAACTTCACCACTCCCGATCGCATCGTCGATCGTTTGATGGAACTGGAATTCGAAGGCCGTCCGAGCAACGAATTGCAGACCTATATAGAAAACGTCCGCAAAGTCACCAAAGAGGATGTTTTACGAGTCGCCCAAAAGTATCTGATCCCCGAAAATATCACCTATGTCGTCGTCGGCAATCCGGAAAAATTCGACAAACCGTTGGATGAATTCGGCAAGGTGACCGACATCACACTGCAGCCTCCGGATTTGAATTGATGGCAGGCAGAACTTAAAGAGATTATAAGGAGTCGGCCTGAACAGGGGCCGACTCCTTTTTTATCGCTTGCGTCGGTGACACCAGTTTCTTTACCATCATTGACCATAAGGCATTGATTGGGACGGAATTTAATTGGGCGAACTCAGAAATATGGATAACGAGAGAAAAATAGTCAAAGCCCCCGATGTCGGAAAAACTTATACCCTCCCGGAAATATACGACATCGCTTTCGATTTTCGAGACGTACCGGGACAGGTCAATTTTCTGCTGGATATCGCCCGGCAATACGCCGGACGGGAAATCAAGTCGGCCCTGGAAATGGCCTGCGGCCCCGGGTATCATGCGCGGGAGATGGCTCGTCGCGGAATTACCTCCGGCGGCCTCGATCTGGCCCCGGAGATGGCTGCCTATACGCGGGATTTGGTGCGATGCGAGGGATTATCGTGCCACATCTTCGAGGGCGATATGCGCTCTTATCGCCCGCCACGGAAATACGATCTGGTTTATATCCTGATGGCTTCCTTCGCGCAACTTCAAACGAATCAGGATATGCTGGATAATTTCGAGTGCGCCGCCAACATGCTCAATGACGGTGGAATCTATATTATCTCGACTGCCCATCCGCGGGATTTTTACGGCGACGACGAGCCGTCGGCCAAAACCTCATGGTCGATGACGCGAGGAGATATTACCGTCGAGACGGATTGGGGCGGGAATAATCAACAATTCGATCCCCTTACGGAGGTAGACGATATCCTCGTTTCGTTTACCGTCACCACTCCCGATGGTACGACGCGTTACGAATTCCCCGACCGGTATCGGCGCTGTTCGATGATGACCTTCCAGGCCTTGATTCAAGTTTCCGGTCGTTTCGAAATCGTCGACATGTATGGAGATTTTGATTCGAAACTGAAATTGACCAATGACCGGGCCTGCTGGCGTTTTATTCCCATTCTGCGTAAGATCAGATAATCATCGAAATTTACTTCTCAGGAGTTCAATCAATTGCGCCATGTCTTCCGGCCAGTCGCTGGTGACCGTCATCGGCTGCTCGGTCACCGGATGTGTGAAATTCAGCGACCGGGCATGAAGAGCCTGTCGATCGATAATCTCCAGCAGTGCCTTTCCGATATTTCTCTCAGTCGGCCCGATCCCCCGAAGCCATGACTGGCGGCCGCCATATTCGGGATCGCCGAGAACCGGACGATTAAGATGCGCCAGATGAACGCGTATTTGATGCGTGCGCCCGGTGACGAGGTTAATTTCGATCAGGTCATTGAGACGAAAGCGTTCGAGAACTTTATATTGAGTAACGGCCTCGCGCGACTTGAGATTGGTCACAATCATTTTCTTACGGTCCCTGATCGATCGCCCGATCGGCAGATCAATCGTCCCTGTTTCCTCGGCCATATGCCCGCAGGTTACGGCATTATAGATTTTCACTATTTGGCGTTCAGCCAGTTGGCGGCGCAGTTGACGCGCCACCGTATCGCTCTTGGCGATCAACAGCAGTCCCGAAGTATTTTTATCCAGACGATGAATAATCCCGGGACGTAAACCTCCGGCATCGGGAGCCAGTTGCTCAAAATGATGGAGAAGAGCATTGACCAGAGTATGATTGGGATTTCCGGGGGCGGGATGCACCACCAGACCCGCCTGTTTGTTAATCACGGCCAGATAGGGATCGTCATAAAGGATATCGAGCGGGATATCTTCGGGGGTCAGTTCAGATTCGACCGGCGGCGGGATGGTCAACTCGATAATTTCACCGCCTTTGAGCCGATGGTTTTTTCCGACTGCTGTATTGTTAATTGAAATTCGGCCTTCACTGGCCATATTTTGGATGAAAGCGCGTGACAGATTAAGACTTTTCAGCGAAGCTAGGTATTTGTCGAGCCGCAGCGGTTCGATCCCTTCCGGAACGGTCAGCGATTCCTTTTGATCTCCCCCACCCATCGGCATCTCAGGCATGCGCTCCGGCCGTCTCGCGGCCGAGGACATCGATTAGATCTTTAACCGCCCGCTCGATTCCGACCAGCGCCGCTCGCGCCACAATCGCCTGACCGATGACAAACTCATCGATCACGCCCATCCGGGCCAAAGGTGTCAGATTCTGATAATCCAACCCCTGCCCGGCCATGACCACCAGATTGGCTTTGGAGGCGGCGCCGGCCGCCCGGCTGATTTTTTCCAATTCGGCCAGCCCTTCCTCTTCGGTCCGAGCCCCGGCGTAAAAGCCGGTATGGAGCTTGACGGCGTCGACGCCCATCTTAGAGGCTTTCTTGATTACATCGGTCTCCGGTTCGATATGCAGGGCGGTTTTGATGCCCAGTTCCTGCAGACGATACGCCATCTCCCCAATCAGATCAAACTCGACTTCCGGCAAAGCCAACCCCGACTGGGTCGTTATCTCCCGGTCAACTTCAGGGATAAAGGTCACCATGTACGGTTTGGCCTCGAGTACCCGAGACAGATTTTCTTCGGTTGGCATAATTTCGACCGTCAGGCGCGTACTCACCGTTTCCTTGAGGACAAACAAATCTTTTTCCCTGATATGCCGCCGGTCGTTTCTCATGTGGATTGTTATCCCGTCCACTCCGGCCAGTTCGGCCAAGGTGGCCGCCTGGGCCGGCAGGGGATTTTTGCCCCGGCGGGCCTGCCGCAGGACTGCGAAATGATCCAGCTTCATCGATAAATAGGCCATAACGTCTCCTTCGAAACCAAACTATGCGGCTCTCCGTTCAAATACAAGATGATTTATTATACGGCGGACGTTTACAGATGTTCGAAAACGGCGCTGGACAATTTGATGAAGGTATCCAGATCGAGCTGTTCGGCCCGAATTTTGGGCGAACCGCAAATATCGACGATAATCCGTTCCAATTCATCACGCCGGATGGGATAGGCGACATTCAGATTATTGAGCAGGCTTTTTCGTTTCCCTGTAAAACTGAAGCGGACGAATTTCACGAAGCGGTCATAATTATCGAAATCGTAGCGGCGACCGTGGCGCCGGAAACGCACTACTACGGAATCGACTCGGGGCGGAGGGCGAAACGAATTCGGCGGCACATCGCATATCGTCTCACAATCATAAAACACCGAAATCAACACCGAGATCGTCGATCGGGCGCGTCTTCCCGGCGGCGAGGCCATCCTTTCCCCGACTTCCTTCTGCATCATGAAGACCGCACGGTCGATAGCCTCATGATAGCGCATCAGCCAGTCGATAACCGGGGTCGTGATATTATATGGCAGATTGCCCGCGAGAGCGAATATCTCCAGTCCGACATCGGCCGGATCGATGGACAGAATATCGGCCTCGATCACCCGGAAGTTGGATCGATCATGAAATCCCTTTTCCAGCATCGGGGCCAGACGCCGGTCGAGTTCCACCGCGACCACGTCAGCGCCGGAATTTACCAGAGGCAAAGTCAGGACGCCTTCGCCGGGGCCGATTTCGAGTACCGTCTCCCCGACTTTGGGGGCCAGGGCCTCTATTATATGGGCGACGATCAGCGGGTCGATCAGAAAATGCTGGCCGAGGGATTTTTTGGCTTTAACCATCAGCCGAAAGTCTCCACCAGCCGAAAGATCTTCTCGGCATTGCGAGTTGTGATTTTGTCGACTTCAGCCAGGCTCATCCCCCGCAATTCGGCCAATTTGACGGCCACCAGTTTGACATGGGCCGGGACATTACGTTTGCCCCGATACGGTACGGGGGTCAGATAGGGGCAGTCGGTTTCGATCAGAATATTGTCCAGATCGACCTCGCGGCCCAGATTCTGCATTTTGGAGTTTTTATATGTCATAACGCCGTTGACCGAAACGTGAAATCCCAGATCAATCACTTGATAAGCCTGCTCGACCGTTCCCGGGAAACAATGAAAGACCCCCTGCAATTTGCCGGCATAATCTTTGACGATGGATAAAGCGTCATCCATGGCCTCGCGCACATGAATGACCACCGGCAAATCGAGTTTGACCGCCAGATCAAGCTGGGTAACGAAGGCCCTCTTCTGGATATCGCGCGGTGACAGGTCGCGGTAATAATCAAGTCCGATTTCACCGATACCGACCACTTTGGCATTCTCGGCCATTGTTTCCATCTCACTCAAAAATTCCGGTTTCAATAACTTGCTGTCATGCGGATGGACCCCGACGGTGCAGTAGATATTTTCGTATTCGTTCGCCAGAGAAAAAGCGCGCCGCGACGATTGGATATCGACTCCGATATCAATCAGACGTCCGACGCCGTATTCGGCCGCTTGAACGATGACCTCCTCGCGGTCGCGGTCGAAATCCTTGAAATCGATGTGACAATGGGTGTCAATCATATGACCGGTCCGTCCCGGATTTATCCGACTGACGCGCCCGGAGCGATATCGCCGTCAACTGTCACCAATTTTAATTCCGAGCCATGCTTGGCGGCCAGCAACATACCCTTGGAGAGGATACCGCGAATTTTGGCCGGCTGAAGGTTGGCGACCACGATTATTTTCTTCCCGATGATTTCCTCAGGAGTGTATTGAGATGCGATCCCGGCTATGATCTGCCGTTTTTCGGTTCCGATATCGATCTGTAATTTCAGCAGGCGGTCGGCCTTTTCGACCCGCTCGGCCTGTTCGACCAGCGCGACGCGCAAATCCAGACGCTCGAAATCATCAAAGGTCACAAGGCCGTCTTCCCCGATTGCGGCGGTGTCACCTGCGGATTTGGGCGGGGCCACCAGAGTCGGAATATCCCGGGGATCAAGACGCGGAAAGATCGCCTCCTTAAGCTGTATTTTATTGCCGTAGGGCAGTTCGAACCAGGTCCGGGCCGAATCGAGATTAAGATTTTCATCGTCAAGACCGAACACGGCCCGTATTTCGCGCATTTTGGTCGGCATCAGGGGAAACAGCAGAATCGTCGCGATTCGAATCAACTCCGCGGCGGTGTATAACACCCCGCCGACGATATCGTTTTGACCCTCTTTGGCCAGTTTCCAGGGCGCCGCATTTTCGATAAAACGGTTGGTGGCCCGCACCAACTCCAGCGTTTTGTTGACGGCGTCGGTGATGCGGAAATTGCGGACATGGCCGTACACGGCATCCGGTATATCTTCGGCCAGATCCATCATCTCCTTCTGTCCCGGCACATCCGATTTCGGCTCCGGCACCCGGCCGTCGCAATATTGAATCATCATCTTGGCGACGCGCGAAACCAGGTTGCCGAGGTCATTAGCCAGATCGGAATTGTACCTCGCGGCGAATTCCTTTTCTTTGATGTCGCCGTCCGCTCCGAAAGGATACTGGTTCAACAACAGGTAACGCGTGGCGTCGGTGCCGTAGATGTCGACAACTTTCTTGGGATCGATCATATTGCCAGCCGATTTCCCCATCTTTTCGCCGTTGATCGTAAAATAACCGTGGATAAAAATCTTATCGGGACATTTGAGGCCGGCCGCCATCAGCATGGCCGGCCAGTAAACGGTATGGAATTTGAGAATATCTTTGGCCATCAGATGCACGATTTCGGCATTATCCCACCATTTGGCGAATTGCTCGGGGTCATCCCCGTAACCGATCGCGGAAATATAGTTGGGCAAAGCATCGACCCAGACATAGGCGACCTGCGAAGGATCGAAAGGAAGCGGGATACCCCATTTGACCGATTCGCGCGAAATCGAAAAATCGGGCATTCCATGAGTAAGCAATCCCAGAACTTCCTTGCGCCGTTCTTCGGGCATGATCACGATTTCGTTGTTCTCGACCCTCTCCTTCAGGATCGGAAGGTAGGGTTCGAGACGGAAAAAGTAGTTCTTCTCCTCGAGAGCCTGGGCCGGTTTCCTGTGGATGGAGCACATGCCGTCGGTCATTTCTGAATCGGTCAGAAATTTTTCGCAACCGGTGCAATAGAGACCTTTGTAAATGCCGGAATAGACCGCCTCCCGACCGTCGGGGGTTTTGGCGTTCTTCAGGACGGTCAGAAACTTGGTGATGGCCTCGATATGCCGGGCGTCGGTGGTGCGGACAAAATAATCGTTGGCCAGCCCCAGCACTTCCCAGGAATCGACGAAATGAGTCACGATATTATCGCAGAATTCCTGCGCCGTCTGGCCCGCGGCCGCCGCGGCATCGGCCACCTTGGTTCCATGTTCATCGGTGCCGGTCAGGAAAAACGTTTCTCGCCCCGCCAGACGGTTGAAGCGGGCAAAGAAATCGGCGGCGATGGAGGTGTAGGCGTGACCGATATGCGGCCTGTCATTGACGTAGTAAATGGGTGTCGTGACGTAGAAGTTATTCAGCACTGCTTTCCCTCGATTCTTTGCGTTTGATATGCCAATCCTTGAAGAACGATTTTTTCTGTCGTTCCCTTTTCCTGATATCGGTCAGGGTAACTTTTTCGTACTCGCCGTTGGTATGTTTGACGACCATGTATTTCTTGAAAATGTTGATTTCCTCTATAATGCCCTCGCCCTTGTCGGTGCTGTAATTTTCGCCTTGTCGCGGAAAACGGGCCAATTCCTGCAGATAGTGGTCTTTTTCATAGGTCAGGCAACAAAGCAACCGCCCGCAATTTCCGGAAATTTTGGAAGGATTGAGCGACAGATTTTGCTCCCGGGCAAACTGCGTCGAAATCGGTTCGAATTTCTGCAGGAAGGTACAACAGCATTGATCCAGCCCACAGACACCGAATCCGCCCAGACGTCGCGCGGCGTCACGAACGCCGATTTGCCTCAGTTCGATCCGGGTCTTGTAAATAGCCGCCAGATCACGGACCAGCGAACGGAAATCGACCCGTTGGTCAGCAGTGAAATAGAACGTCAGCTTGTTTCGATCATGCTGATATTCCGATCCGATCAGCTTCATCGGCAGGCCGTGTTTTTCCACCAGTTTTTCGCATTTGACCAGAGCGTCCTTCTCGGCTCGCTCGTTATCCGCCCGGCGGATGATATCTTCCTCGGTAACATGGCGCAGAATCGACGGCGGCTTTTCGTCCAGGTCCATCCGGCTGTCATCGGGAATTCGTTTGGAAACCATTCCCAGGTCTTCGCCGCGTTCAGCCTCAACGATGATTTTATCGCCGGGATCAAGGGTGTGGTAATAAGTATTATAATAATAGCCGCGCCGATGCCCCTTGAACTCAACTATATATAAATCAGGCATTTTCACTCCTTCAGGCGAAAGCCGGACCAAATTGCGAACGGTTTCACCGCTTCGGGGATTTATTCCATCTTCCCCGATCCCGTCTCAAACCGGGTCCATCCTAAACCATATATTATCACCAAATTAAGTACGCAAGTCAACCTCTATTATGGCGCACGATTCGGACCGAACTCAGCCGCCCGCGATGCATAGAATCCGGTTTGACCGGCGCTATGGAATCAAAGTCGCGGATATTATACTGATCCGATGTTTCTCCGATAACTTATTTTTCGACGCCTCTTGGCCATAAACATCCACACTCAACTGCCGATATATGAACAGAATAGCCATATTTGGCCCGAATGGATAATTATGCCCGAATTTCGCTCCAAAGTTGAGTTTTCAAAACAGGACGGTTATACCCTGATCGAGATGGTCATTGTCGTGGTCGTCATCGGAATCCTGGCGGCCGTGGCCTTCAAATCGATGGACCGCACTCTGGACGTTTCCCGAACCGAGGAGACCATGCAGGAAATGGAGCAATTGGCCTGGGCTATCGCCGGGAACCCCGGCCTCATATCGGGCGGAACCCGCACCGATTATGGCTATGTCGGTGACGTCGGCACCCTGCCCCCGAATTGGGACGCCCTGATCACCAATCCCGGGTACGCAACCTGGAACGGCCCTTATATCAAGGATGAATTCTCCGCTGGGGCCGATTTCGAATTCAAGCTCGACGCCTGGGGACGACAATACAGCGCGCCGACCGGGAATACCTTTTCCTCAACCGGCGGACCGGCCACGCTCACCCGCAAAATCGCCAATTCGGTGGCCGCCTTGCTGAGCAACAATGTCACGCTATCGATCACCGATCTCGATTTCACCCCTCCCGATTCCGTATATCGAGATTCCGTCAAAATTTTGCTGACATATCCCGATGGAGCCGGAGCCACGACGACGGTGACCGGTTACCCCGGCACCGATGGACTGGTCCGTTTCAATTCGGTCCCGATCGGGATTCATACCCTGAGAATGATCTATATTCCGGCCAACGATACCATCCGACGCGAAATCGCCGTCAATCCCGGCCGGGATTTTTATGCCGATCTTCAACATTTCGGTAATGTATGGTAATAATGACCGCCAGACTCGGAAACATATCCGGATTCAGCCTGATCGAGGTTGTCATCGCCATCGTGGTCCTCGGCATCGTGGCCGGAATCGCCATGCAGTCGATGACGGCTTCGGTCGATGATGTCCGCAAGGTCGAAACCGTTCGGGAGATGGACATGCTGACGGCGGCGATTGTCGGTGACCCGTCCCTGCGGATGGCCGGTACACGGGCCGATTTCGGCTATGTCGGCGACATCGGGGCCTTCCCGCCCGATTTGCAGGCGTTGAGCCAGAATCCCGGGGCCTATTCGACCTGGAACGGTCCCTATATCGCGCCCGGATTTACGCAGGATGTCGACGGTTTCGAAGTTGACGCCTGGGGACGGCCTTATGCCTATAGCGGCGGCATAACGATCACTTCCAACGGCGGCGGTAGCGCCATTACCAAAAAGATCGCCGACGCTTCTTCCGACTATCTGCTCAATGTTTTCCACGGCTATATCCGCGATGCCGCCGATTCGGTGCCGGGGGTAACTTACCGGGATTCGGTCGAAATCGAGATCACCATCCCCGACGGGCTGGGCGGAACCCGAACCAAAATTTACGCCCCCGATTCGGCCGGGGCCTTTACTCTCGATTCTCTCCCGGTCGGCACTCATCGGCTGAGATTTATTTTTGTGCCGATGGTGGACACCCTTTCGCGTTACCTGACGATTCTTCCCCGGCAGAAGAGCCAGAAGCTATTTAAATTCGCAAGCGCCTATTTCACCGACGACAATCCCGCCGTCGACAGCACCGGCCTTATTCTCTCCACGACAGGATCGGCCAGTCTCAGCGGCCTCGGTTTCCAAAACGAGGATGCCGTGTTCTATGATCGCTTTGCCGATACCTCCGCGATGTTTTTCGACGGCAGCATTATTTTCTCGGACGACGAGGATATCGATGCCATCCATATTCTCGGCAATGGTCATTCCATCCTGTCGACAACGGGACAAGCCCGGATCGGAGCTTTGAATTTCGATGATGACGACCTGATCGAATACAATCCGACCAGCGGCACGGCCACGCTTTATATGGATGGCGGCTCGGTTTTCACCGGCAATGAGAATATCGATGCCGTGTATATTTTCGATAACGGCGACATCCTGTTATCCACCACCGGCAACGCCCGCATCGGGAGTCTCAATTTCGGCCCCGAAGACCTGGTCCGCTATGAACCGGTCTCGGGCAACGCCAGTCTTTTCTTCGACGGCAGCGCGGCTTTTGCCGATAACGCCAACGTCGATGCCGCTCATGTTTTGGCCAACGGCCACATCGTTCTTTCGGCGGAGGACGCAACTGAAACAATCGGTAGCCTTACTTTCGGAAGCGAAGACCTGGTCGAATATGATCCCTCGAGCGGCATCGCCACCATGTTCTTCGACGGTGACGGACCGTTTGGAACGACCGGGGAAAATATCGACGCCGCCTGTATCAGCGACGGCGGCAGTACTCTTGGCGAAGGCCTCGTCGGTCACTGGCCAATGGATGACGACTCCGGACTGGTCGCCCATAACAGTTCCATGCTGAGCAGTGACGCCGACCTCCAAAATGACTCCATTGGGTCCGGCTGGACAGCCGGGCAGATCGCGGGGGCTTTCGAATTCGACGGCGTCGATGATTTTTTCCGCACGCCGACCAACGCCACCCAATTGCAGATGACGGACGACTACAGTATTTCCGTTTGGATTTTCGCCGATTCAGTGCAGAACGAATGGGCCGGCATTTGCAGTAAAAACACGCCCTCAGGTGATGATAATCAATGGACTCTCCAGTTCGACAATTCCTCGGGGACCAACAAGAAAATTACGGTTTATCATCCGGCGGGCAATCGATGGATCAGCAATTACCGGCTTTCTGATTGCATGAACGCCTGGCATCACCTGATTGTCACTTACCGCCATTCGCCGGCTCGCGTCCAGCTTTTCGTTGACGGCGTTTTGCACAGCGAAAGCACCTCCCTGACGCGGGCTCCCGGGAGCGGGAACGGAAAACTCCATATCGGAGCCGAACGGATCGAAATCCCCTTCAAGGGGAAGATCGACGATTTGAGAATTTATAACCGGGTCTTGATACCCGGTGAAATAGCGGCCCTGTATCATATGGGAAGTTGAGTTATTAATCATGGCTTTGAGTCGTATCAAAGATTTCGGGTTTACGCTGATCGAACTGGTCGCAGTTATCGTCCTTATGGGCATTCTGGCGACTATCGCCATCAGGCAAATCACGCCGGTAGCGGAAACGATCAAAATCGAAGAGACCAAAAACGAGATGGATCGGCTGGCGACCGCTATCGTCGGCAATCCCGACCTTGAAAACAACGGCATCCGTTCGGATTTCGGTTATGTGGGCGATATCGGCGCCCTGCCGCCGAACCTCGACGCTCTGACGGCCAACCCCGGGTACGCAACCTGGAACGGGCCGTATATTTCCAACGAACTGGTGCAGATACCCGATGACTTTAAAAAGGATGCCTGGCAGGTCAATTACGCCTATGCCGGCGGAGTCGATATTACCTCCAATGGTTCGGGAAGCGGTATCGTGCGGCATGTGGCCGGATCGACCGCGCATCTTCTCCTGAATACGGTCGCGGGCAACTTGTTCGATCTTGACGGCACGCCTCCGGGTAACGATTACCGGGACTCGATCTCGGTACGCTTGACGATTCCCGATGGAGCCGGGAACCTGACAACCAGAGCGACGGCGGTCGATGCCGGAGGATATTTCAGATTCGATTCCGTCCCGATCGGCAACCATGATCTGCAATTGATTTACCTCCCTGGTAACGACACCTTGCGCCGTTTTGTCTCGGTGCTCCCACATTCCCATGTTTATGCCGAGTATTTCCTGGCCGCCAACGTCTGGCATCTCGGCGGCACGGGCGGCGGGACGGGAATTGAGTTCGTCAACAATTCCGACACCCTGACAACGGCCAACTGCTTCAAACTGATGCTCTGGATCATCAACAACACCGGAAACCCGATCACGGTTTCATCGATGACCTTGACCTGGTCGTCAGCGCCGGCCTATTACAAAACCGTCACCTGGGGTGGGGTCATTGTCCGATCCGGCAATCCGGCCCTGGGGTCGGGCGATATAGTCAACTTCAGCAGTCCCCAGACTATCAATGACGGCCAGTCGATCCGAATCGATGTCGAGCAGTTTCATTCCGATTCCAACGGCGGGGGTTCGCCGGTGGACATGTCGGGGACAACCTTCACCCTTGATTTCTCCGACGGTTCATCGATAACCGTCCAGGCGGATTTATGTCTCTGAGGTGCATCACAGACCGAGAGGACGGATTTACCATGATCGAACTGGTCATGGTCATCATCATCATCGGCATCCTGGCCGGGGTGGCGACGATGAAGATGATGTCATCGATCGAGACGGCTAAATTCGAAGCCACTCGGTCGGAGCTCGATCAACTGGCGAAAGCCATCGCGGGCGACGCCGCCGTGGAATCCGACGGCGCCCGGGGCGATTTCGGGTATGTCGGCGACGTCGGCGCTCTGCCGGTTAACCTCGACGCCCTGGCAGTCAATCCCGGTTATGCGACCTGGCATGGTCCCTATATCGGCGGCAACTCAGGTGACGACTACAAACGCGACGCCTGGGGGGCGGTTTATGTCTATGCCGGGACCCTACTGCGATCAGTCGGTTCGGGATTGAGTATCGAACGAGCGGTGGCTCCATCTTCGTCGGCCCTGCTGAGCAATTCCGTTTCCGGATATCTGCTCGATGCCGATATCAACATGCCCGGTCCGGTTTACAATGATTCGCTGATAATCAGCCTATTCTATCCCGACGGATCCGGCAACCTTGCGATGGCCACAGTTAATCCCGACCCCAACGGCAGTTTTTCCTTCGCCGGTATCCCGGTCGGCAATCATCTCCTGCGAGTCGTCTATATCCCCGACAGCGATACGGTCGAATACGAATTGAGCGTCAATCCGGCCAGCGGCACCTATATCGATATCATCTTCCCGGCCGACCTCTGGTAATCGGGGCGGCTCATTTTTCCATATTTTGCCTTGCATCCTCTCTCTCTTTGCATTTCTTTTGATATCATTCGTGTAATTTGAAAGTCAATGCTTTCGGGGGATATCCTATGGTTGTTTCCGAAAAAGACAAGGATGCCTACGGCCGCTTGCTGATGAATTATTGGAAAGGCGACAAAGAAGCGATGGCCATTTTCGAGCGGGACGACGGCATGGTCCAGCATGGGAGCTGCACCGGAGGGTATTTCGCCGAGTATCGCAACTGGCCGAAGCATCAACGGGAAGCGATCCGCCTGGCTAGCGGGCGGGTGCTCGATATCGGCTGCGGGGCCGGGCGTGTCCTGCTTTACCTGCAGAGCAAGGGACAGGAGGCGGTCGGCATCGACACCTCTCCTCTGGCGCTGGAAGTCTGCCGGATGAGAGGCGCCAACGATGTCCGGCTGGTATCGTTGATGAAGATCGACGCCTCGCTGGGAAAATTTGACGCCGTCGTGATGTATGGCAATAATTTCGGTCTGGTGGGAACGCCGGAGCGGGGGCATCGATGGTTGAAGAAAATGCTCCGCCATACCACTCCCAGAGGACGCATCATCGCCGAATGCCTCGACCCCTACCGGAGTCCTCTCCCCGAACACCGGGAATATCACCGGTACAACCGCCGCCGGGGCCGGATGGCCGGTCAGGCGCGCATCCGGGTTCGTTTTCTGTGGACGTCCTCGGACTGGTTCGATCTCCTGCTGGTTTCTGAGAAGGAGTTGGAAAACATTGTGCAAAATACCGGGTGGCATATCGGCCGTATCATCGAAACGGAAAACATTTTCTATGTCGCCATTCTGGAAAAGGATTGATTTGCGGGGAAGGGAGTAAATGCTATGGCGCGATTGACCATGAAGCAGGACGCCTATGGCCGGGAAGTTTATGATTATTATCTGGGCCATAGGGGCATAATGGAAATTGTCGAACGCGATGACCATTATATAGATATCAGTTCCGGGCCTAAATCTTATTTTGCCGAATACAAAGATTGGCCCAAATTCGAAAAAGAGGCGATTCGCCTGGCTCGCGGGCGGGTTCTCGATATCGGCTGCGGCGCGGGGCGGATACTGCTCTATTTGCAAAGCAAGGGCCTCGACTGCGTCGGCATCGACAATTCGCCGCTGGCGATAAAGACCTGCAAGGGGCGCGGCGTGAAGCAAGCCACAGTGCGCCCCATCACCCAAATCGGCCCTGACCTCGGCATATTCGACACGATTATTATGTATGGGAATAATTTCGGCCTGTTCGGATCGTACCGGCGCGCCCGGTGGCTATTGCGCAAGATGTACCGAATGACTTCGAAGAAAGGTCGCATCATCGCCGAATCTCTGGATGTCTACGGAACAACCATGCCGGAACATCTGGCTTATCACAAACGAAATCGTCAGCGGGGACGGATGAGCGGGCAGTTGCGGCTCCGCGTTCGATATCATAAATCGAAAACGCCGTATTTCGATTACCTGATCGTGTCGCAGGATGAAATGCGGGATATATTGAAGGGCACCGGATGGAAGGCGGTACGGATTTTCGATACGAACCGAGGACCCTATATCGCCATCATTGAAAAAGAATAGGCGGTATCCGGCATGAATGATATCAAATTCACCCCGATCGGTATAATCCACACACCTTTCGCGGAGCAAAAAGGCACGCCGATTCAGCCCCATCGGGGACGGGGAGTAAAAGGCACGATCGAGGTTTTTCCACAATATGCCGACGGCCTGGCCGACCTGGACGGATTTTCGCATATCTATCTCCTTTTCCACCTGCATCGTTCGGATGGTTTTAATTTGAGAGTCATTCCTTATCTGGACGATACCGAGCGCGGTGTTTTTGCCACGCGGGCACCGCGCCGCCCCAATCCGATCGGTCTTTCGATTGTGCGGCTGGTGAAAGTCGAGGGGGTCACATTATATATCGAGGATCTTGATATCCTCGACGGCACGCCGCTTCTGGATATCAAGCCATATGTGCCCCATTTTGACGACGCCGAGGAATTTCGGATCGGCTGGCTGGAGGGCCGGTCGGAACGGGCCGCCGACACCGACGCCGACGGGCGGTTTGAGCCATAATTCTGGATCAGATATTGAGGAAAATGCTCAATGAAGAAAAAACAAACAAAGTCTCTGATTGAAAGGAAACTGGCGAAATTATCGGGAGGCAGAATTCTCGATGTCGCCACCGGTGACGGCGGGTTTATCGGTAAACTTATCGATGCCTTTGCAGACTATGATGAGGCAATCGGTGTCGACATCACCGATAAGAATTTTGAAGAGGCTGAAAAGAAATTTGAAAAAGACCGGGTGAGCTTCATGAAGGCGGACGCGGCCGATCTGCATTTATTTAACGATGACAGCTTTGATACCGTTTCGATCGCCGCCGGTTTACATCACCTCCCTGATATTCAGGCTGTGATCAGGGAAATGAAACGGGTCCTCAAGCCGGGCGGAATTTTAATTATCCGCGAAATGTTTTGTGATAATCTGAAAGAAAAGCAATTGTCCGATGTTTACCTTCATCACTGGTCGGCCAAAATCGACCGCCTTCTGGGAATCTCCCATAATTCCACGCTTAAGAAACAGGAAATTATTGATATCGTCGAGAATCTCGGTTTGACGGCATACGAAGCGGGGGAGTATAACTGTCGCGATTGCGATCCCGAAAAGGACGGCAAGATGGAGCGGGAGTTAAAAGATATCGACAAAGATGTCGCTAAGGTAAAAGGCCTGCCCCAATATGAGGAATTGAAAACTGAAGGGGAACAGATCCGCCAGAGGATACTGATAAACGGTTATGCCTGCGCCACTATGCTGGATGTTATTGGAATAAAGTAGGTTCGCGAAAACAAATAGCTTAATGGCGTATGGCAGTAAGCACCTTTGTAATCCAGGAACATGAGTTGCCGGAGTTCGCTGTAAGCGGGCCGGGAATCGCCTGAATAACCCATGCGGTCAATCGGAGGATTTCTATGTTTCATGACATAAATTCTGAAATGCAGGCCCGTATGCGATGGCTCGAAACGCTCGATGCCAAGGATCGACAGGATGGCACACCGCAGATTAATAGGCTCCGGCAGATTCCCCGTGAAACCGGCCGTTTCCTGGCCATCCTTGCCGCCGGAGTTACGGACGGAGACATCATCGAGATCGGTACCAGCGGCGGTTACTCGACCTTATGGTTGGCGCTGGCCGGCGCGGAATCGGGCAGAAAAGTGACAACCTTCGAGATCGATGACAATAAGGTTCGGTTGGCGCGGGAGACCTTCCGGCTGGCCGGAGTCGATGATCGGGTGAATCTTATCCACGGTGGTGCCTCGGAGCACCTGAAGAAGCGGGAGAGTATCGCCTTCTGTTTTCTCGATTCCGAAAAGAAGGACTATGCGGCCGTCTATGATATTGTCGTTCCCCGTCTCGTTCCGGGAGGCTTGCTGGTTGCCGATAATATAATCAGCCACGCCAAAGACCTCGGCGCCGTAGTCGATAAGGCCGAATTGGATGCACGCGTGGATTGTGTGGTGGTGCCGATCGGAAAAGGCGAATTACTGTGTCGGAAGAGGCTCGGCTAACTTCTTGATTGACGAGCGCGATACGGCTGTTATCGAATGGAATACCGAAGAGAGGGCAGGCGTCAAGCCTGCCCTCTTTCGTTTAGAAATCGTTTTGCAGGACGATGCGATAGCGTGCCTTCCCGGACTTCAGATGCTCCAGGGCATCGTTGACTTTGGACATCGGAAAAACCTCGATCTGCGGTGCAATATGATGCCGGGCGCAAAAGTCGAGCATCTTTCTGGTTGTCGCCGGACTGCCCAGCGGCGAAGCCGAAACGGAACGCTGGCCCACGAGGAGTCCGAAAACCGGAATTGACAATGGCTCGAGCACGGCGCCAACAAAGTGCAGGCGTCCTTTGGGGCGGAGAATATTGAGGTACAACCCCCAGCTGAGGGGAACATTGGCGGTGACCAGAAGGAAGTCGAGACTTCCGGCGGCGGCTTCCAAAGCCTTGTCATCGCGGGAATTCACGATTTCGTGAGCGCCGAAGGCGCGGGCCTCATCGGCTTTGCCCGCCGAAGAGGTAAAGGCGGTGACATGGCATCCCCACTTATTCAAAAATTGCACGGCCATATGCCCAAGTCCGCCGATGCCAACGACGCCGACCCGGTCGGTGGGTTTGATATCAAACTGGACGATGGGGTTGAAGACGGTGATTCCACCGCAGAAAAGGGGCCCGGCCGATTTCTCATCGAGAACATCCGGCAACGGCGTCGCCCAGCTCCAATGGCAACGGACACGGTCGGCAAAACCGCCGTGGCGGCCGACAATGGTTTGTTCGCCGGCGGCGCACAGATTGTGATCGCCGGCCATGCAGGCGTCGCAAGCCATGCAACTTCCGGAAGCCCATCCCAGTCCGACCCGGTCGCCGAGTTTGAGACCTTTGACGCGCTCGCCCGCAGCCAGCACTCGCCCGGCGACTTCATGGCCCGGCACCAGAGGATAAGCGCTCATGTGCCATTGATTTTCTATCATTGACAGGTCGGAATGGCAGATCCCGCAGTATTGAACATCGATCTCGACCTCCTCCGGCCCCAGAGGTCCGAAGGTGTATTCGAACGGTTCCAGCGGTTTTCCGGCCGCCGGAGCTGCAAAGGCGTGGACAGTGTTCATGGGATAATTCCCCCGGTTTTATAATTTTCGCCAGTGCCGGCACAGGCTTCGGCCGGCGTTCGACAATTGCTTCAATTTCAAATACAACGTAGCGGGCGATAAGCAGTCCCGCGCCATATCATAGATAGGTACGTATTTTCGGAGGATATCATTGGCCGGGTCGAATATCTGCGGATGTTATTCAGCCCTATCCTTGGAGAGGGTGCGGTCGGACAGCGCTTCGTCATTGGAAGCGGGTTAATTTAGTTATTGACGATCAGGTTAAATAAATTATCTTTTTTATAGAAGCTGTTTTCATTTCCCTTGATCTTGCTCCATTTCTATGACAATCAACTCTTGCAGGAGTGTAATCATGCATGATTTTCATATTCGCGGGCGGGCGGCGCTGGTTATTGCAATCGGCATTTTGGCGGCAGTCGTCATGACCGCTTCGGCCGATGTGCCGCGAATCATCACTTATCAGGGATGCCTGACCGACAGCCTCGGCCATCCCGTCCCCGACGGCAACTATAATCTCATCTTTGCCCTTTACGCCGATCCCTCCGGAGGTGAGCCGGTCTGGTCGAATGATGTGGTCAAGGCCGGTCAACCGGTTGAAGTCACCGGCGGGATGTTCACCTATTCCCTGGGGGCGGCGGCGCCGCTGCCACCGGAGATTTTCAATGATCCGTCGCTCTGGCTGGGGATAACCATAGCCGGAGAAGACGCATCCGAGATGACTCCCCGCGTGCAGTTGACGTCAGCGCCGTTTGCCTATCGAGCGTTGTTTGCCGACAATGTTCCCTCCGGAGGCGGCTGGGTACAGGGTCCGGGGATAATCTATCCTGAAAATCCCGCTGACATGGTCGGCATCGGGACCCTGGAACCGACGTTCAAACTCGAAGTCAAATCATCGGCCACCGGTGACGGCCTGAGAGTGACCAGTAGCGACGGCGATCAGTTGTTCAGGGTGCGGGAAAATTCGGATGGGTCGTGCCAGGCCCAGGTATCCGACGCTTCGGGTGCCACCACGGTTTACATCCGGGGAGGCGGCAACAGCACTTTCAACGGCGGCAATGTCGGTCTTGGAAATACTGCTCCCAGCGAACGGCTCGTGGTGGGTGAAGATATGGGCGCATATAGCGGCGAAATGGTGGTCATCGGCAATTCGGCCTCCGGGAGTTATTCGGGAGTAACGACCGGCGAGGACACCGACAACCGGGGCTGGATTGTCTGGAAAAACGATAACAACCAACTGGTGCTGGGGACCAAGCAGGACGGGGTGTCGTACGATAATTCCGTCATCGTCTCCGGGGGTAATGTGGGAATCGGCACGGTTCCATCATATCCCCGGCTTTACGTCAAGGACAATGGAACGCCGATTCACGCCGAAAACGAGGGATCGACCGGAGGCGCCGCCGTTTCGGGTAAATCCAATAATCCGCTGGGGCAGGGCGTTAAGGGTTTTGCTGTCGCCTCGAACGGAAAAGGCGTCTGGGGACTGGCCCAGGGCAATACCGGTTATGGGGTGCTGGCCGAAGCCTCGGGGACATCGGGGGTGGCGCTTTATGCCGAAGCCACGGGCGCATTAGGAGTCGCGCTGTACGCCGAAGTATCGGGCGAGGCCAGAACTGCGATTTCGGCCAATGCCGATGTCAACTTCGGTACCGGAATTGAAGCGCGCGGCGGGATCAGCGGCAAGGCCGCCAAGTTTTTCGGGAATGTCGCGATCTACAGCCGCGCCGATGATGGTCTGGTTATGGAACTGGGCGAAGGCCTGGATTATGCCGAGGGTTTCGATCTTTCCGACCCCACCAAGGCCAAGCCGGGTACAGTCGTGGCCATCGACCCCGATAACCCCGGCCGATTGATGATATCGAATACGGCCTATGATACTCGGGTGGCTGGGATTGTAGCCGGAGCCAACGGCCTTGGTTCGGGCGTAAGGCTGGGCGCGGGGGGATTCGATCGTGATATCGCTCTGGCCGGGCGGGTGTACTGCAATGTCGAGACCACCGAGGCAGCCATCGAGCCGGGCGATCTCTTGACGACCTCATCGAGGCCCGGTTTTGCCATGAAAGCCGTGGATTATGCAAAAGCGCAGGGAGCGATACTCGGCAAAGCGATGCAGAAAATGGAAAAGGGCCAGACCGGCCGGATTCTGGTGCTCGTAACCCTTCAATAGGATGGAGATGAATATGAATCGTCTGAAGATAAATATCTCCGTCCTGTTGATGGCGATACTCTTTTTAGGCCAGACCGCATCGGCACGGATAGTCAGTATCGACCAGGCGGAAACGGTGGCTCAAAACTGGATTGCCACGATTATCGGCATCAAGGGCCACTGGGGGAATTCGTCCTCACCCAAAGTCGCGGAAGTGACGGAGATCAAGCGTGGCGACCGGGTACTCGGCTATTTCTGCCGGGTCGAGCCAAGCGGCCATATTGCGGTATCGCTGATGGAAGGTCTGGCTCCGGTCAAGGCCTTTTCCGAAATATCATCTCTCGATCCGACATTGGATGAAGGTCCGGCCGACCTCCTCAAGTTTCAGTTGGAACGGCGGCTGGATGTCATCGAAAAGCAGTTGGGGCCTCTCGCCGAGGTGAAGGCCGCTGAACTCGACCAACTTCTGGAGATCAACCATCGCGATGTCTGGGAAAAACTTCTGACCGGGCCGCTGTCATCGGCCGATAAACTCAACCCCGATGAGCCCTCGAACGATTATGTCGAGGGGCAGATTCTCCTCACCTCGAGCTGGCATCAGTACTCTCCTTATAATATCCTCTGCCCGGCTCCTCCGGCGGAATCAGGCTGCCAGGAGGCCAATTGCACGGTAGGCTGTACGGCCACCGCCGGGGCGCAGATTATGAGGTACTGGAGCTGGCCGCCGGGCAGGCCGTGGCTGGATATGCCAGATGCCATGAATATCAGCCCGACGACGGCGGAAATCACGGCGGTTTCGGAATTGAGTTATGCCGTCGGGCTCGGAGTTTTGATGATCTACTGCTCCGAAGATTGCGCCTCCAGCGCCGGTATCCAGGAGATGGCCAATTATTTCGACGCAACCCTCTACAATCCGGCCAGCCCCGTCGTATGGCGCTACCAGTACGAATGGTATCAATGGTACGACATGATTAAATCCAACCTGAACCAGAACCGGATAATGTATTACATCATCAAAAAGCATGCCATCGTGTGCGACGGATATTGGGTGATCGATATGCCTATGTACCATATGAATTACGGCTGGGGAGGCAATAGTGACGACTGGTATGCCGTCGATAATCTCTATCAGCCGGATCCCGAAGGCACGCCGGCCTACGAAGGAATGATTCATGAAATCTATCCCCTGGGGTCTATGGGGCCGTTGGTTGTCGGCAATATGCCCGCCAATCCTTCCTTCCCTTATCGCTTCGTTGACCGCGACTGCTCGGCCAGTTCGGCCAATTTTGAAGCCGGCCAACTGATTCAGTTCATGCCCTATATGCGGATGACCTGTACTTCCGGCTATCTTCGCCTTAATGGCACACCGGCTTTGAACACCCGGCTGTACATCGGCGAATTCAGCCGCGGGGTCAGGATCAACGACGGCCAGATCGTCATGCATGAGGGAGGCGGGGTCAGGTTTCGGATGGTTCGCCCCGATTGATTCCGGTACGGCGCCGGTTCTTAAATCGACCGAGGCGAACGAAAAAATTGTTGATTGGAGGTCAATTTTAGCATAGCATAAAAAGGTCTGGGGTTTAGGCCCGGCGGCATCGGTTCTTCGCGAATCAAAACCAGGGGGCATTAACGGTCATGAGGCGGTCAGATGCCCTGATTGACTTTTTC